>NZ_CP072610.1:2400000-3084033 GCF_021029445.1 Pseudomonas wenzhouensis | reverse complement strand
TGCCGGGTTGTTCCTGACCGTATTGGTGTCGCTGTTCTCGGGCGTATTGCCGGCCGGCTATATCTTCATGATCGGCCTATGCCTGGCGCTGCTGATCAACTACCCCGGTGGCAAGGTGCAGATGCAGCGCATCTCGGCGCACGCACCCGCGGCCTTGAGCATGGGCATGATCATCCTGGCGGCGGGTTCGATGCTCGGCATCTTCGCCGGCACCGGCATGCTCACCGCCATCGCCCAGGATCTGGCGCAAGTACTGCCTGAGCCGATGGTCGGGCAGATGCATATCGTGCTGGGCCTGTTCGGCTTGCCGATGGAGCTGTTGCTGAGCACCGACGCCTATTACTTCGGCCTGCTGCCGGTAACCCTGGAAGTGGTCGGCGCGCAAGGCGTCGAGCCGGCCAGCGTGGTCTACGCGCTGATGATCGGCAATATCATCGGCACCTTTATCAGCCCGTTCTCGCCCGCGCTGTGGCTGGCGCTGGGCCTGGCCGGGCTGGATCTGGGCCGGCACATCCGTTACTCGCTGTGGTGGATGTGGGGCTTCTCCCTGGTGCTGTTCGGCGCAGCCTGGGGGCTGGGGCTGTTCTAGCCACCCATGCCTCACGGGCAAACCAGAACGCCGCAAGCCTTGCAGGGCCTGCGGCGTTTTTCTTGGCGGTGACCTTAGCGCAGGCGATAGCGCGCCAGATCCTCTTTGCTCAGCAGATGCAAACGACCGGGCGGGGCCTGGTAGATCGCTTCGGCCAGGCGCACGTCGACGCCCATGTCGCGAAAGTACGTGGCCGGGCTGAACGGTTGGCGGCCATGGGCGGCCTGCGCCAATGCCGAGTCTCCGGCCGGGAAGGGCGGGCGGCGCAGGGCGACATGGCCGTTGATGGTGCGCTTTTTGCCGGCAGCCAGCAGGTAGATGCAACTGCCCTGGCATAGGCCACCGGAGGGCACCAGCACCTCGAAGCCGGTTTCGCGCAGCAGGCGACCCATGCGGATGGCCTCCGGCGCGCTGCCGCCGATGCTGTCGAGCAAGGCGACCTTGCGCTTGTGCTGGCCCGGGTTGGCGCGCAAGCCCTGCAGTAGTTTTTCGTAATCGCCCGGCACGATTTCTTCGGAAATCTTCACGGCCAGCAGGCCGGCATTGGCTTCGACCTCTACCTGTGCCTGGACGGTCATAGCGCTGAATAGAGTGGTGGCGATCAGGGCGACGCGTAAACGCTGAACAATCATCGGGCGGGTTCGTTGGTGGCTCGGGAGGTAGAAGATACCTTGCCCGAGACACCTCACGCACCTGTTCAGATCGCTGCGTTTTTCTGCTGCACCTGCCACGCCCAGACAAACAAAATCAGGCCGCCGATGGCTGTGGCAGCGCCGATGTACCCGGTCACCGTCCAGCCCATACCGGCGCTGATGGCCAGGCCGCCGAGCCAGGGGCCGAGCGCGTTGGCGACGTTGAACGCGGCGTGGTTGGAGGCGGCAGCGAGCGTCTGCGCGCCAGTGGCAACGTCCATCAGGTGAGTCTGCAGCGCCGGGCCGAGGGCGATCATCGTGCCGAGGGCGAAGATCGCTGGCAGGATGGTCCACAGGCTGTGCGCGGCGAACGGGAAGACCAGCAGCACCAGCGTGCTCCAGGCCAGAATCCAGGCCACGGCGCGCAGGCGCAGGCGGTCGAACAGCCAGCCGCCAGCGCTGTTGCCGACGATGCAGCCGGCGCCGAACACGCCCATGGCCAGCGGAATCCAGCCGGGGCCGACCTGGGTGACGTGGAGCAGGGTCGGTGCCATGTAGCTGAACACGCAGAACATCCCGGCAAAGCCGATGGCGCCGATGCCCAGCGCCAGCCAGATCGGTGCACGGTTGAAGGCGCGCAGCTCGCCCAAGGGGCTGCTGCGCTGCTCGTTGGGGTCAGCCGGGAGGAAGATCGCCACCATGGCGATGGTGCTGATGGCGATGATGCCGACCAGGGCAAAGGCGTAGCGCCAGCTCATGAACTGGCCGAGCCAGGTGGCCAGCGGGTTGCCGATCAAAATGGCCACGGTCAGACCGGCCAGCACCCGGCTCACCGCCTTGGCGCGCTTGTGCGGCGGCGCCATGGAGGCGGCCACCAGCATGGCGATGCCGAAGTAGGCGCCGTGCGGCAGACCGGCGATGAAACGGAAGATCAGCAGCGGCTCGTAACTCGGCGCCAGGGCGCTGGCGAAGTTGCCGAGGGCGAAGCAGCCCATCAGCAACAGCAGCAGGATGCGCCTGGGCAGGCGCGCACCGAGCAGGGCCAGCAGCGGTGCACCGACCACCACGCCGAGGGCATAGGCGCTGATCACGTGGCCGACCTGCGGCTCGCTGACGCCAAGATCGGCGGCGACGTTGGGCATCAGGCCCATGATGGCGAACTCGCCGGTGCCGATGGCGAAGCCGCCGAGGGCCAGGGCGAGTTGAATGAGAAGGATCGCGCCCGGCGACAACGCGGCCGCAGGGTTGGAGGAAGGAGGACTCATGGTAAACCTGAATGGACGAGCGGGCGCCGAATTATAGGCCTCCGGCGCCTCGGGCGAAGGCGTTATCTGGGTGAATCAGTCGCGTGCGGGAATGTTCAGGCCGCGCTGCACTGCCGGCCGCGCGAGGAAGGCATCGAGTACGCGGCGTACGTTGCCGAAGCGTTCGAATTGCACCAGCTCACCGGCCTTGTAGAAGTCCACCAGGCAGCGAATCCAGGGCAGCACGGCAATATCGGCGATGCTGTACTCACCCATGATCCAGTCACGCCCCTGCAGGCGTTGATCGAGCACGCCGAGCAACCGTGCGGATTCGGCGACGTAGCGGTCGCGCGGGCGTTTGTCCTCGTACTCGGCTCCCGCGAATTTATGGAAGAAGCCGAGCTGACCAAACATCGGCCCGACTCCGCCCATCTGCCACATCAGCCATTGAAGGGTCTCGTAGCGGGCAGCGGCATCCTGCGCCAATAGCTGGCCGGTCTTCTCCGCCAGATAGAGCAGAATCGCCCCGGACTCGAACAACGCCAGCGGCTGGCCGCCCGGCCCGTTCGGGTCGAGGATGGCGGGAATCTTGTTGTTCGGCGTCAGCGAGAGAAACTCGGGGCTGAACTGCTCGTTACGCTCGAAACTGACCAGGTGCGCCTCATAGGGCAGGCCGGTTTCTTCCAGCATGATCGACACCTTGACGCCATTGGGCGTGGGCAGCGAATACAGCTGCAGACGCTCGGGATGCTGGGCGGGCCATTTGTGGATAATGGGGAAGGAGCGGATGTCGGTCATGGCGATTCCTGGTCGAATGGGCCGAAGAAGTGGCAATCAGAGCACGAGTGGACTGCGCTCGGGAAATCGATGCCACTGCTAATAGTCATCGACTTGGACAATCCTGCCTGGTTCCCTGTGTGCGAGCGAGGCGGTATGGTGCGAGTTTTCTTCCACCCGGCACGGAGCCCATCGGCATGAGCCTGCATGGTACTTACGATTCCCAGAACATCTTCGCCCAGATCATTCGCGGCGATCTGCCCTGCTACAAGCTGTACGAAGACGACGATGTATTGGCCTTCCTCGATCTGTTCCCGCAGTCCAGGGGGCATAGCCTGGTCATTCCCAAGCGTGCTGCTGCGCGCAACATTCTCGAGATCGACGATGCCAGCCTGGCCAAGGTCATGGCCGTGGTGAAGAAGGTCGCCCAGGCCGTGGTCGACGAACTGCAGCCGGCTGGCGTGCAGGTTGCGCAGTTCAACGGCGCGCCTGCCGGGCAGACAGTGTTTCATATCCACATGCACGTGATCCCGCGTTTCGAGGGCGAGGGGCTGGGCATTCACGCCGCCAGCAAGGCCGACCCGGTCGAGTTGGAGGCGCTGCAGGCGCGACTGATCAAACGCCTGCAGGGCTGAGGCGCGTGTGCCCTGGCCGAGCGCTCGGCTCAGGGCTGATGCAGGCGGGTTTGTCTTGCCCGCCGGCTTTCCTGCACCAATACTCAGGCGGCACTCATTTACCCATGGAGGGCTTCATGCGCTCGCTTCTTATCGCACTACCGTTGCTGCTGCTGACGGCTTGCTCGTCGTATCGCGGGGATCCCGAACACGTCAAACCCGTGCCGGATGATCGCCTGCTGGCGTTTCAGCAGGCGCCGGCCAATGGTGCGCAGATCGTGGTCAACCGCGACTTCGGCATGATGGGCGGCGGTTGCTACGTGGCCATCGAGGTGGATCGCAAGGTCGCTGCGCGCATCGGTGTCGGCGAGGTCGCGACCTTCCAGGTGCCGCCTGGCACGCGCGTCGTCGGCATCACCCCGGATCGCATGGACGACACCCTCTGCGGTATGGGCCGCCTGCTGCGTGAAGTCGCGGTGCCGGTAAAAGCCGGGGAAACCCAGTACCTGCGCATCGTCAGCCAGAACAAGGGCGGCTTCGACATTCGCCCCGATACGCCCTGATCCACGCGCTGCGCGGGTCAGCACCGGCAACCTGTGTCAGTGCCCCGTCAGGCCGGTGCCGGCTCGAAACTGTCGGCGCGGGCCATGCGCCACATGCGCTGGTAGAACTCACCGCCGATCTCGCCGCTGAGCAATTCACCCGGCGCGAGGAATACGTGCTGTTGGGCGAACAGCTTGATCTCGGTCGCTGACAGGCGCTGCACCAGATGCTTGGCATCGATCTGTGAAGGATGGTCGAGGCCGGCGGCGGCGAGCATCTCGGCCAGCGCCTTGAGCGTGTTGCGGTGGAAGTTATAGACGCGCTGGGCCTTGTCCTCGACCACCAGTGCGCGCTGGCGCAGTGGGTCCTGGGTCGCCACACCGGTCGGGCACTTGTTGGTGTGGCACGACTGCGACTGGATGCAGCCGATGGCGAACATGAAGCCGCGCGCCGAATTGGCCCAGTCGGCGCCGATGGCCAGCACGCGGGCGATATCGAAGGCACTGACGATCTTGCCGCTGGCGCCGAGTTTGATCTTGTCGCGCAGGTTGCTGCCGACCAGGGTGTTGTGCACGAACAGCAGCCCTTCGCGCAGCGGCACGCCGAGGTGATCGGTGAACTCCAGCGGCGCCGCGCCGGTACCGCCTTCCTTGCCATCAACGACTATGAAGTCGGGCAGGATGCCAGTCTCCAGCATGGCCTTGACGATACCCATGAACTCCCAGGGGTGACCCAGGCAGAACTTGAACCCCACCGGCTTGCCGCCTGAAAGCTCACGCAACTGGGCGATGAACTGCAGCAGCTCGGTCGGCGTGGAGAAGGCGCTATGGCGTGACGGCGAGATGCAGTCCTCGCCCATGGGCACGCCACGGGTGTTGGCGATTTCCTCGGTGACCTTGTGCTTGGGCAGGATGCCGCCGTGGCCCGGCTTGGCGCCCTGGCTGAGCTTGATCTCGATCATCTTCACCTGCGGGCTGGCTGCCTGCGCGGCGAAACGCTCGGGGTCGAAGCGGCCGTCCGAGGCGCGGCAGCCGAAGTAGCCGCTGCCCAGTTCCCACACCAGATCGCCACCGTGCTCCCGATGGTAGGGGCTGATGCTGCCCTCGCCGGTGTCATGGTAGAACTCGCCGAGCTTCGCCCCCTCGTTGAGGGCGCGAATCGCATTGGCGCTAAGCGAGCCAAAGCTCATCGCCGAGATGTTGAACAGGGAGGCCGAATACGGCTGACTGCATTGCGGCCCGCCGATCTCCACGCGAAAACTGCACGGATCGGTGAGCGGCGCCGGGCGCATCGAGTGGCTGATGAACTCGAAGCCGTTCTGGTACACGTCGCTCAGAGTGCCGAAGGGTTTGTCCGAACCTTCGTTCTTGGCGCGGGCGTAGACCAGCGAGCGCTGGGCGCGGGAGAAGGGCAGCTGTTCGGCATCGCCTTCGAGCAGGTACTGGCGAATCTCCGGGCGGATGCCTTCGACCAGATAGCGGATATTGCCCAGGATCGGGTAGTTGCGGCGCACCGCATGGCGGGTCTGCAACAGATCGCCGATACCGATCAGGCTGAGCACGCCGCCGAGCAGGGTGAACGGCCATATCCATTCATGAGCGAGGAAGGGCAGGCTGGCCAGGGTGAACAGCACGCAGAACGCAAAAAATGCATAGCGGCTGAGCAGAGAAAGGTTCATTCAAGCTCCAGGTAGGTAGATCGAGATAAGACTTTAGACCAAACGGCTATATCGGGTCATGTTCTGTCCATATAGACACTCGTGAGGGCTGAGGACGAACCCCTTTGCCCTGTGGCACACTCAGGGGCCCGGAGCCAACCATCGTCAGAGCTTGGCCCTAGTCCCCCGATTTTCGGCCGGTGCCATTGTCGCCGGCCTACTGCCTGAGGCCGCCAGCGGCCAAGAAGAGGAATGACCGTGCATAACGTCGTGATCAGTGGTACCGGCCTGTACACCCCGGCCAACAGCATTTCCAACGACGAGCTGGTGGCGTCCTTCAATGCCTACGTGCAGCAGTTCAACGCCGACAACGCCGAGGCCATCGCCCGTGGCGAGGTCGAGGCGCTGAGCGAATCGAGCACGGCCTTCATCGAAAAGGCGTCGGGCATCAAGAGCCGCTTCGTCATCGACAAGGACGGCATTCTCGACCCGCAGCGCATGGTGCCGCGCATTCCCGAACGTGATAACGAGCAGTGGGGCATCCTCTGCGAGATGGCTGTGGGCGCTGCCAAGCAGGCGCTGGAGAGGGCCGGCAAGACCGTTGCCGATATCGACGGGGTGATCGTCGCTTGCTCGAATCTGCAGCGCGCCTACCCGGCGGTGGCCATCGAAGTGCAGGCTGCGCTGGGCATTCAGGGCTGGGGCTACGACATGAACGTCGCCTGCTCGTCGGCCACCTTCGGCATCCAGGCCGCGACCACCGCAATCCAGACCGGCCAGGCCCGCGCCATCCTGATGGTCAACCCGGAAATCTGCACCGGCCATCTCAACTTCCGTGACCGCGACAGCCACTTCATCTTCGGTGATGCCGCCACCGCCGTGATCATCGAGCGTGCCGACCAGGCCACCTCTAAGCACCAGTTCGACGTGGTCGGCACCAAGCTGCTGACTCAGTTCTCCAACAACATCCGCAACAACTTCGGCTTCCTCAACCGCGCGGCGGAAGAGGGCGTGGGCGCGCGCGACAAACTGTTCGTGCAGGAGGGCCGCAAGGTGTTCAAGGACGTTTGCCCGATGGTCGCTGAGCTGATCGCCGCACACCTGGCGGAAAACCAGCTCAACGTCGCAGATGTGAAGCGCTTCTGGCTACACCAGGCCAACCTCAATATGAACCTGCTGATCGCGCGCAAGCTGCTGGGGCGCGACGCCGAGCCGCACGAGGCGCCGGTGATTCTCGACACCTACGCCAACACCAGCTCGGCCGGCTCGGTGATCGCCCTGCACAAGAACCAGGACGATCTGCCGGCGGGCAGCCTGGGTGTTCTAAGCTCCTTTGGTGCCGGTTATTCGATCGGCAGTGTAATTTTGCGCAAGCGTTGAACTCTCTGTAGGAATGCCTGACATGCACGGGGCGTTCGGCTTCGTGCGCAGGCTTGACCTACGGGAGTTCCATGTCCGATTCCGATCTCTTGGGCCGCCTGCTCGCCGGCGAGCAAAAGGCCTACCGCGAGCTGGTGGCTCGTTATCAGGGTGCGATGCGGGCGGTGGCCTACGCCATCGTCGGCAGCCGCCATGCCGATGAGGTGGTGCAGGATGCCTGGTTCGCCGTGGTGCGCAACCTGGCAGGTTTTCAAGGCCGCGCCAGCCTCAAGACCTGGCTGCTGACCATCACCGCCAACACCGCCAAGACCCGTCTCAAGCACAACCGTCGCGAGGTACTGCTCGACGACCTGGCCGCGCCCCATGGCACGGTAGGCGAAGAGCGTTTCTCCGATGACGGCCACTGGCTGCTGGCGCCACATGCCTGGCATCAGGACAGCCCCGAAGCCCTGCTCACCGAAGACGAATTGCGCGAGTGCCTGGAGCACACCCTGGCCAGCCTGTCCGAGTTGCAGGCCAGCGTGCTGGTACTGCGCGAGCGTCAGGGCCTGGAGTTGGAGGCGATCTGTAATCTTCTCGACATCTCGCTCTCCAATGCCCGTGTGCTGCTGCACCGGGCACGCCTGAAAGTCTTTGCCACCCTGGAACATTTCGAGGAGACAGGCCAATGCTGACCTGCAAGGAATTGGTCGCTCATTCCAGCGATTATCTCGACGGCCAACTGACCCTGCGCCAGCGCCTGGCCGTACGCGCGCACCTAGCCATGTGCGGCAACTGCCGGCGTTTTATCCGCCAGATGAAACTGACCCAGGCGGTGATCCGGCAGATGCCGGATGAGGAGTTACCCGAACTCGACGCCCTGGCCGAGCGCCTGGCGCAGGATCGGCGTAATCAGGGGTGAGCCGTGTGCTTGCTGGACGGCTTGGTTGCGTTCTCAGGCGTAGGGTGGATCGGGGCGCGTAGCCGACGCTTTTTTCATCCACCGTTTGCGGTGGTTGTTCGGGTTGCTTGCTGTGCCATAAATAAATCTGTCCTCTTTTCCTGCATTGTTAGGGAAACCCTGAAGAAGACTCCCCGTTTCTGGTGAAATACGCCGATTCCGTTGCCCGAGTATCCCGATGAAGCAGATGACCTTCGCCGACGCCGAGTACGCAGGTAAGCGCAAGCAGACCCGCAAGGAGCTGTTCCTGATCGAGATGGATCGGGTGGTGCCATGGAAGGGCTTGATTGCGCTGATCGAGCCTCACTACCCCAAGGGTGACGGTGGCCGGCCAGCCTATCCGCTGATAGCGATGCTGCGTGTCCATCTGATGCAGAACTGGTTCGGCTACAGCGACCCGGCGATGGAAGAGGCGCTTTATGAGACCACCATTCTGCGCCAGTTTGCGGGCTTGAGCCTGGAGCGCATCCCTGACGAAACAACCATTCTCAACTTCCGGCGGTTGCTGGAAAAACACGAGCTGGCGGCAGGAATCTTGGCCGTCATCAATGGCTACCTGGGCGACCGCGGTCTCTTTCTGCGGCAAGGCACGATCGTCGACGCCACGCTGATCAACGCACCGAGCTCGACCAAGAACAAGGACGGCAAGCGGGACCCGGAGATGCACCAGACCAAGAAGGGCAATCAGTACTACTTCGGCATGAAGGCGCACATCGGCGTGGATGATGAGTCGGGGCTGGTACACAGCGTGGTAGGCACGGCAGCCAACGTGGCGGATATCACCCAGGTCGACAAACTGCTGCACGGTGACGAGAACGTCGTCTGCGCCGATGCCGGCTACACCGGCGTCGAAAAGCGCCCCGAACATGCTGGCCGCGAAGTGATCTGGCAGGTCGCAGCACGCCGCAGCACCTACAAGAAGCTCGATAAACGCAGCGCCCTGTACAAAGCCAAGCGCAAGATCGAGAAGGCCAAGGCACAAGTGCGAGCGAAGGTCGAGCACCCGTTTCGAGTGATCAAGCGCCAGTTCGGTTGCGTGAAGGTGCGCTTCCGTGGCCTGGCCAAGAACACCGCTCAACTGGTGACGCTGTTCGCGCTGTCGAACCTATGGATGGCGCGCCGACATTTGCTGACTACCGCAGGAGAGGTACGCCTGTAATGCGGAAAATGGCTGCTGCGAGGTGCTCGCGGCGGCCAAAAACGGAGAACTGAGCGGGTTACCTGGTCGATTTTGATCGACGGCCCGCTTTCAAAAGCAGCGAGGGCTGAAGTTGACCGGAAATACAGGGCTACTTCAGACCTTCCCTAATGTCCCCTGCAGACTGGAAATGCTCATTCAGGACATCACAAACTTCAACGGCTTTCAGCGCTCTCATGCCGTCTAGAGCATCGGTATTACCGTTTCGACATATCTCATCGAGGTGGACGTGCGAATAAACCCAAATGAAACGTTCCGGATCGACAAAGGAAATATCACCACAAGCGACGTACCGAAAAACGTTCATGTCAGCATAGATAGTTGGCCGCTGCGTTACCAAATGAGAGTTCATAGTCAGATGCCCAAATTCTTCCTCAAACATAGCAGTGATTAGATAGTCTTCCGTGCTAATCCAATAGTATGGAAGGCGGTATAACTCCGAAAAATGACAGCTTTAAACTCAGGGAAATTTAAACCTTTCAATGACTTAGAGCGTGAAGCATGCGCCAGCGCGTATTCGCTTGACCTTCAAACTTCACGCTTTCATTACTACTGGATACGTATACACAAAGGCACTGGAAAGGTGCAAGGCACGCGAGGGAACGTGTCGACATCAACGGTCGATACCGAGCTGCAGCGCATAGGGTGGATGACGCTTTTTTCATCCACCGTTTGCGCTGGCTGTTCGGGCTAATGGTTATCGAAAGACTCGCCGCTGAAGGGCGCCTCTAAAAACGTAGGCGAGGCAGTCAGCGCAAGGCACAAACAGGCGAAGAAGGCGCTGGGCCCGCATTCGGGTTTACGTGTTGTAAATGAGCATTCTGAGCCTGTTTTTAACGCAGCGATGGCAACGCAGGTAGTTTCTAGAGGTGCCCTTCAGCGCCTCCCACGGTGCGGTGAATGTTCCTGTGCCTGTGGGAGGGGCTTTCGGCTCTGGCATCCTGCTTCGCTCTACCTCCTGCATCCATGCAGTCGTAGCCGCGACTAGTAGCGGGCAAAGCGCTCCCGGATTTCATCCGGGCTGCGAAAAACTTTTTTCGCCCGCTGTAACGCCCGCATCTCTGCCTCGTCAATTGCTGCGAGGGCGCCAACCTGGCGTCGTATTCGAAACTGATGGAGATATGCCATGAAACAACTCAATACCCTGACTGCCACCCTGGGCGCTGCGCTGCTGACTTCCATGGCGTTCACTGCCCATGCCGCGAGCAACCCCTTCGCTGCGCAGGAACTGGCCAGCGGCTACAGCCTGGCTGCTGCCGAAAAGGCTCAGGAAGGTTCTTGTGGCGAAGGAAAATGCGGTGGCGAGATGAAAGCCGACAAGGAAGGTAAGTGCGGCGAGGGCAAGTGTGGTGCCGAGAAGAAGGCCGATGCCGAGGGTAAATGCGGCGAAGGCAAGTGCGGCGGCGAGAAGAGCGAGTAAGGGCGAGGGTAGGGCGGATCATGCACCTCGTAAACCTCACCGGCGCCGGTCTCGGCCTGCGTCGCGGACTGCTCGCTGAGCTGATCGGCGATGAGGCCAGCGGCGCCGACTTTCTCGAAGTGGCGCTGGAGAACTGGATCGGTGTCGGTGGCCGGTTGGGCAAGCAACTGCGTGCTCTGAGTGAGCGTCGGCCGTTGCTGTGCCATGGTCTGTCCCTCAATCTTGGCGGCTTCGCGCCGCTGAATCTGGAGTTGTTGCACGCCATCAAGGGCTTTCTCGACGAGCATGGTGTGCTGGCCTACAGCGAGCACCTGTCGGCCTGTGCCGACGAGGGGCAACTGTATGACCTGATGCCGCTGCCGTTTTCCGAAGAGTCGGTGCTGCGCATCGCCGAGCGCGTGCGCGTCGTTCAGGACGTGCTGGAGCGGCCGCTGATCATCGAGAACGTCTCGGCCTATGCGCGCCTGCCCGGCGAGCTGGACGAGGCAGACTTCGTTCGCGCGGTGCTGGAGCGTGCCGACTGCCAGCTGCTGCTCGACGTCAACAACGTCTACGTCAACAGCCTGAACTTCGGCTTCGATGCTGAGGCCTACATCGCCGCGATGCCGAGCGAGCGCATCGCCTATCTGCACGTCGCCGGGCATTACGACCAGGCGGTAGACCTGAAGATCGACACCCACGGCGCGCCGGTGATCGACCCGGTGTGGGCACTGCTGAGCAGCGCTTATGCGCAGCATGGCGTACGCCCGACGCTGCTGGAGCGCGACTTCAACTTCCCGCCGCTGACCGAGCTGTATGCCGAGCTGGCGCATATCCGCAGCCTGCAGCAGGCTGCGCAACCGCTGAGCAGATACGGCACATGAAAGGCGTGCAATCGCAGCGCGATTTTGCCGCGCGTATTCGCCGGCCCGAGGCGCAGCCGCCGTTGCCGGGCATTAGCGGCGAGCGCATGGCGATCTACGAGGAGCTGTTCTTCAACAACGTCGCCAGCCTGGTCGGCGGCGCCTTTCCGGTGCTGCGCGGGGTTCTCGGAGCCGAGCGCTGGCAGCGGCTGCTGCGCGCCTTCTTCGCCGAGCATCGGGCGAGCACACCGTACTTTCTGGAGATCAGCCAGGAGTTCATTGCCTGGCTGCAGCAGGGTTATCGCGCCGAGCCTGACGACCCAGCGTTCATGCTGGAGCTGGCGCACTACGAGTGGGTCGAGCTGGCGCTGGATGTCAGCGACGCGCAGTTGCCCGCGCAAGGCTGGTCGCCACTGGCCTGGCCGCTGGCCTATTGCTGGCCGGTGCAGAGGATCGGTGCCGATCATTGCCCGACGCAGCCACCGGCCGAGCCGACCTGCCTGCTGGTCTGGCGTGATCGTCAGGATCAGGTGCGCTTCATGCAGTTGGCGCCATTCGCCTATCAACTGGCGTTGCGCCTGCAGGCTGGCGAGCCAGCTGTGCAGGCGCAGCTGGAGTTGGCCACGGCCCATGGCCTGGCCGCTGATCGCAATTATTTCGCTAACGCCCGCGCGCTGCTGGATGACTGGCAGGCGCGCGATATCTGGTTTCCGTTTTCCGAGGACTGACCGCCATGATCACTTTGCTCAATCGCTTCCAGGATGCACTGGAGGCTAGCCGGCGCCTGGATTTTCTCGGCCCGCTGTTGCTGCGCCTGTATCTGGTGCCGGTGTTCTGGATGGCCGGCATGCAGAAGCTCAAGGACATCGACGCCACGGCCGCCTGGTTCGGCAATCCGGATTGGGGGCTCGGCCTACCGTTTTCCGAGCTGCTGGCCTGGGCGGCGGCGCTGACCGAGGCCGGTGGCGCCATCCTGCTGCTGTTCGGATTTGCCGTGCGCTGGATCAGCATCCCGCTGATCGTCACCATGCTGGTGGCGATCTTCGCCGTGCACTGGCCCTACGGCTGGCAGGCGATTGCCGACCCATCCGCGCCCTTTGCCAATGAGCGCGTGCTGGCGGCGGCGGAGAAGCTCGAACGGGCGCGGGCAATTCTGCGTGAGCACGGCAATTACGACTGGCTGACCGGCAGCGGCAAGTTTGTGGTGTTGAACAATGGCATCGAGTTCGCCGCTACCTACCTGGTGATGCTGGTGGCGTTGTTCTTCAGCGGGGCAGGGCGCTGGTTGAGCCTGGATTACTGGCTGGCGCGGCGTTTCCGACCATCGCGCTAGCCCAGCGCGTTGTCCCGGCGCCGGCTCTCGCGAAACTCGCCCGGCGTCTGCCCGGTCCAGCCCTTGAAACTGCGGTGGAACGAGCGTGACTCGGTGAAACCCAGGTAGCTGGCGATGTCCTGGATCGCCAGGTCGCTGCGCAGCAGGTAATGCTCGGCTAGCTCCTGGCGCAGCTCGTCGAGAATTTGCTGGTAGCTGGTGCCGGCCTGCTGCAGGTGTCGTTGCAGGGTGCGCACGGTCATGTCGAACTTTTCCGCCACCCGTTCCTTGCGCGGCAGGCCGTCCTTGAGCAGCAGGCGCAGGGCATTCTTCACTCGGCGCGGTAGTGGCTCGTTGTCGTCCAGCCCGGCCATCAGGGTCAGGGCGTGTTCTTCCAGCGTGCGCAGCAGGTTGGCGTCGGCCTGGCGCAGCGGCACGCCGAGGTAGTCCAGCGGCACCAGCAGGGCGTTGCAGGGCTGTTCGAACCGCACCGGGCAGCCGAACAGTTGCTGGTATTCGGCCAGTTCGGTGGCGGCCGGTTGCGCGTGCTCGAACCAGACTTCGCGCGGCGAATGTTCGGAGTCGGCGATCCAGCGGGCGTACAGCAGCCAGGAGGCGAGCACGTTCTCGACCATATGGCGGCGCACGTCCGGTGCCTGATGACGGCAGCTCCAGATCAGCCGCACGTGATCCTCGGCGGCTTCGATACGGCTGGTGCCCATGTCGCCCACCAGTTTCTCGTAAGGCACGATGCGGCCCATGGCCTCACCCAGGGTGGCGCAGTTCATGGCGATGTAGCCGAGTACGCTCCACGAGCCGGGCTGGACGAAACGCGCCGAGTGCAGACCGAACAAAGGGTCGCCAGACACCTCGATCAGATGCGCCAGCAGACGCTCATGCACCTCGCTGGGCATGCGCTTGCCATTATCGGCCAGGTCCTGCGCGGCAATCCCGGCAGCGGCCAGGGCACGGTCGATGTCCAGGCCGAGCTGTTCGGCCTGGCGCAGGTACTTGAGCAGGGCGGGAACCGAGGTATAGCCGAGGTTTTCCATGGATTCTTCTTGTTCTGCGATGCCTGTCTTGATTGGCGATAACGCTTGTCCCGATTCGACAGTGACGGAGATCGGCGGCTGGCTAGTATAGGCAGCCATAAGTACTGATCGGAATGGGGGATGCGATGCGACGCTGGAACGGATGGGGAGACGAGGCGACCGAAGTGGAACTGCCGGCCCATGGCGAGGCCTTTCTCGCCGAGCTGATCGGGCCGGGGCAGCGCCTGGCCGACGCCAGCCTGCAGGACGCGCTGGCGCGTGTGCCGGCCTCGCGTCTGGCCCCAAACCCGCTGATCTGCGTTGATGCCGAGGTGCGCGTGCGCCATGCCCGTGGCCAGAGCCTGCCGGACTGGCTGGCGATGCGCTCCGGCGAGTTCGGTCTGTTTCCCGATGGCGTCGCCTGCCCGGAAAGTGCCGAGCAGATCCGCGAGCTGCTGGCCTGGGCGCAACAGCATGACGTGGCCCTGATTCCCTACGGTGGCGGCACCTCGGTGGCTGGCCACATCAACCCGCAGGCCGGCCAGCGCCCGGTGCTGACCCTGTCGCTGGAGCGCATGACGCGCCTGCTGGATATCGACGAGGACAGCCTGATCGCCACCTTCGCCCCCGGCGCCAATGGCCCGCAGGTGGAAAGCCAGCTGCGCGCCCGTGGCTACACGCTGGGCCACTTTCCGCAGTCCTGGGAGCTGTCGACCCTCGGCGGCTGGGTCGCAAGCCGTTCCAGCGGCCAGCAATCGCTGCGCTACGGGCGCATCGAGCAACTGTTCGCCGGCGGCAAGCTGGAAACCTTTGCCGGTACTCTGGAGATTCCCACCTTCCCGGCGTCGGCCGCCGGCCCCGATCTGCGCGAGCTGGTGATGGGCTCGGAAGGGCGCTTCGGGGTGATCTCCGAGGTGCGCGTGCGCATCAGTCGCCTGGCCGAGCAGGAGCGTTTTTACGCGGTGTTCCTGCCCAACTGGCAGCAGGCGCTGAGTGCCATTCGCAGCCTGGCTCAGGCACGCGTGCCGCTCTCCATGCTGCGCCTGTCCAATGCCATCGAAACCCGCACCCAACTGGCCTTGGCCGGCCACCCGCAGCAGATCGCCTTGCTGGAGAAATACCTGGCTCTGCGCGGCGCCCGTGACGAGAAATGCATGCTGACCTTCGGCGTCACCGGCAGCCGGGTGCAGAACGCCGCCTCGCTGAAACAGGCGCGGCGCCTGCTGAAAGGCTTTGGCGGCGTGTTCACCGGCACCCTGCTGGGCAAGAAGTGGGAGCAGAACCGCTTTCGCTTCCCTTACCTGCGTCATGGCCTGTGGGAGCGCGGCTACCTGGTGGATACCCTGGAAACCGCCACCGACTGGTCGAATGTCGACAACCTGCTGAACAAGGTTGAGGCCAGCCTGCGTGACGAGCTGACCAGTGACGGCGAGCGGGTGCACGTGTTCACCCATCTGTCGCATGTCTACGGTGAAGGTTCGAGCATCTACACCACCTACGTGTTCCGCCCCGGTACCGACTACGCCGAGGCCATGGCGCGCTGGCAGCGCTTGAAAGCATCGGCCAGCCGCACCATCGCCGAGAATCGCGGCACCATCAGCCACCAGCACGGCGTCGGTCGTGACCACGCCCCTTATCTGGCAGCAGAGAAGGGCGAACTGGGTATGGCCACGCTGCGCAGCCTGGCCACGCATTTCGACCCCGACCAGCGCCTGGCGCCTGGCGTGTTGCTGCAGGATTGAGCATGGAGCCCTGGAACGCCACCTGGCGCACGCGCGCGCTGCCTGAACTGGCCGCGCGCGATTGGGATCTGCTGGTGATTGGCGGCGGCATCTGCGGCGCCGGCATCCTGCGTGAGGCGGCGCGGCGTGGTTGGCGCTGCCTGTTGCTGGAGCAACGCGACTTCGCCTGGGGCACCTCCAGCCGCTCGTCGAAGATGGTGCATGGCGGCCTGCGCTACGTTGCCAAGGGCCAACTGGGGCTGACCCGCGATTCGGTGCGCGAGCGTCAGCGCCTCCTCGGCGAGGCACCGGGGTTGGTGGAGCCGTTGAGCTTCGTCATGCCGCATTACCGCGGCGGTTTTCCCGGGCCGAAGGTATTCGGTGGCCTGCTCAGCCTGTACGACGCCCTGGCCGGCAAACGTAATCATCTGTTCTACCCGCTGCAGCAACTGCGTTACCTGGCTCCCGGTATTCGCGAGGATGGCCTGCTCGGTGGCACGCGCTTCTTCGATGCAGTGACCGACGATGCCCGTCTGGTGCAGCGCGTGCTGGGCGAAGCACGCGCCGATGGCGGCGAGGCGCTCAATGGCATGCGCGTGGTGGAGTTGTTGCGTGAGGCGGGGCAGGTGGTCGGTGTGCTCGCCGAGGATGTGGAAACGGGCGAGCAATACCGCCTGCGTAGTCGCGCCGTGGCCCAGGCCACCGGAGCCTGGGCCGATCGTCTGCGCCAGCCCGGCAATGGCCGTATCCGTCCGCTGCGTGGCAGTCACCTGCTGCTGCCGAGCTGGCGTCTGCCGGTGGCGCATGCCTTCAGTTTTATGCATGCCGCCGATGGTAGGCCGGTGTTCGTCTTCCCCTGGGAGGGCGCGACGGTGATCGGCACCACCGATCTCGATCATGCTGACGAGCTCGATCATGAAGCCGCCATCAGCGCCGAGGAGGTCGACTATTTGCTGGCCGCCTGTGCTCAGCAGTTTCCTACTGCGCAGGTGAGCCGCGCCGATGTGCTGTCGACCTGGGCCGGCGTGCGTCCGGTGGTGAGCGATGGTGGCAGCGCTCTGAAACCCTCTGATGAGAAGCGTGAGCATGCACTGTGGGTCGAGCCGGGCAGCGTGACCCTGGCCGGCGGCAAGCTGACCACCTTTCGTCTGCTGGCGCTGGAGGTGCTGCGTGCCTGTGCCGGGTTCGTCGGCAAGCCGGTGGACGATCAGGGCGGCGCGGTCTTCGCTTCCAGTAAGCCGACACCGATGCCGGCATTGAGCCCTGCGCAGCAGCGTCGTCTGGCTGGGCGTCATGGTCGTCAGTTGGATGAGGTACTGCGCTTGATCGATGACATCGGCGCTGATTGTGTCGCGGGCACTGACACCTTGTGGGCCGAACTGGCCTGGGCCGCCGAAGGCGAGCTGGTGCTGCACTTGGACGACCTGCTGCTGCGCCGCACCCGCCTGGGTCTGCTGCTGGCCGAAGGCGGCCGCGCCGAGCTGTCGCGTATCCGCGTGCTATGCCAGCCGCGCATGGGCTGGAGCGATGCGCGCTGGCAGCAGGAGGAGACGGATTATCTGGCACTGTGGCAGCGTTGTTACAGCCTGCCGGATGACAGCGAATGATGTACGTAGGGTGCGCCGTGCGCACCGGCAATCCGCTGCCACCCGGTTGTAGCCCGGATGCAATCCGGGGATGAACGACGATGCAGCTCCCGGATGTCATCCGGGCTACGTAGCTAGATTGCGGCAACTCCGATTAGGTTCCTCTCCCGCTTGCGGGAGAGGGTTGGGGAGAGGGAAAACGTTTATCCGCAGGCCGCTTGGCATAAGACGAACCACCCTCTCCCCCGGCTCCCGCTCTGCGCCCCAGCCCTTCGCAGAGCTCAGGGCGCTTCAGCGGGCGAAGCAGTGCTTCGCTATTTCCGCTTACGCCCCATAAATGGGAGAGGGGAGACATAACGAAAAGGACAAAACCTTGAACGAACCAAGCTACCTGCTGAGCATCGACAACGGCACCCAGAGCGTGCGGGCGCTGCTGTTCGATACTCAGGGCAACCTGCTGGCCAAGGGCAAGGTGGAGCTGGACCCGTATTTCTCCAGCCAGCCGGGCTGGGCCGAGCAGGACCCGGAATATTACTGGGCCAGCCTCGGCGAAGCCTGCCGTCTGCTGTGGCAGCAGGTTGATATCGACCGCAGCCTGATCAAGGGCGTCGCCGTCACCACCCAGCGCGGCAGCATCATCCATGTCGACGAGCTGGGCGCGCCGCTGCGCCCGGCGATGCTCTGGCTCGACCAGCGCCGCGCCGAGGTGCAGGGACGGATCAAGGGCCTGTGGGGCTGGCTGTTCAAGCTGGTGCGCGCCGAAGAGGCGGTCGATCACTTCCGTGGTCAGGCCGAGGTCAACTGGGTTGCCCAGCACCAACCGGACATTGCGGCACGCACGCACAAGGTGCTGTTGCTCTCGGGGTTTCTCACCCACCGTCTGTGTGGCCGCTTCGTCGATTCCACCAGCAGTTGCGTGGCCTACCTGCCGTTCGACTACAAGCGCCTGCGCTGGGCGGCGCCGGGCGACTGGAAATGGCAGGCGCTGAAGGTGCGCCCCGAGCAGTTGCCAGAGCTGTTCAAGCCGGGTGAGCGTCTGGGTAGCATCACGTCCGCCGCCAGCCGCCATACCGGTATTCCAGAGGGCCTGCCGCTGATTGCCGCCGGGGCTGACAAAGCCTGCGAAGTGCTTGGTTCTGGTGCGCTGGAGCCCGGTACGGCGTGCCTCTCGTACGGCACCACCGCGACCATCAACACCACGCGCAGCCGTTACCTGGAAACCATCCCGCTGATTCCGCCGTACCCGGCGGCGCTGCCGGATCACTTCAATACCGAAGTGATGATCTACCGCGGTTTCTGGATGGTCAGCTGGTTCAAGCGCGAGTTCGGCCTGCGCGAGATGCAGCGTGCCGAGGCGCTGGGTGTAGCGCCCGAGGCGCTGTTCGACGAGCTGGTCAACGCCGTGCCGCCCGGCTCCATGGGGCTGATGCTGCAGCCGTACTGGACGCCGGGCATCCGTGAGCCGGGCCTGGAGGCCAAGGGCTCGATCATCGGTTTTGGCGACGTGCACACCCGCGCGCATCTGTATCGGGCGATTCTCGAAGGCCTGGCGTATGCGTTGCGTCAGGGCAAGGAACGCATCGAAAAACGCTCCGGTACGCGCATTGAGCGCCTACGTGTTTCCGGTGGCGGGTCACAAAGCGATGCGGCAATGCAACTGACGGCCGATATCTTCGGCTTGCCGGCTGAGCGACCGCACCTCTACGAAACCAGCGGGCTGGGGGCGGCGATCAATTGCGCGGTGGGTCTGGGCTTACACCCGGATTACCCGAGCGCCATCGCCGCCATGACCCGTGTCGGCCAGGTGTTCCAGCCCAACCCGGAGGCCCAGCGCGTGTATCAGCAGCTCTACGCGCAGGTCTATCAGCGCATGTACCGCCAGCTCAAGCCGCTGTACCAGCGCATTCGCAAGATCACCGGTTATCCGGCGTAGGGTGTCAATTTGTAGCCCGGATGAACTCCGGGGCGGCTTATCCAGATTTCCCGGATTTCATCCGGGCTACTTCATACAGAAACAGGCCGCCCTCCAAGTGGAGGGCGATTGGTTTGTGCATCAGGCGACGTCTACCAGCACGATCTCGCTGTCTTCTGTTGCCTCGATGCGGATCAGCGCTTCATCGGCAATGGCCACGCCATCACGGGCCTTGGCCGCTACGCCATTGACCGTGAAGGCACCTGTGGCGCCGACCAGATAGGCCTTGCGCCTCGGTTGCAGGCTGTATTCGGCGCTCTGTCCGGCCTTGACGGTGGCAGCCACCAGCCGTGCATCGGTGCGGATGCGCAGGGCGTCGACATCCTCCTCGTAACCACTGGCCAGGGTGACGAAAGCCCCGGCGCGATCCCCTTTGGGGAACGGTTTGGCGCCCCAGGAGGGTGGCAGGCCGGCCTGGTTCGGCTGAATCCAGATCTGGAAGATCTTGGTGGTTTCATCCTCCAGGTTGTACTCGCTGTGGGCGATGCCGGTACCGGCGCTCATTACCTGCACGTCGCCGGCCTCGGTACGGCCTTTGTTGCCCAGGTTGTCCTCATGGCTGATGGCACCTTCGCGAACGTAGGTGATGATCTCCATGTCGCGGTGCGGGTGCGGCGGGAAGCCCGAGTGCGGGGCGATCTCGTCGTCGTTCCAGACGCGCAGGCGGCCCCAGTTCATCCGCTCGGCGTCGTAGTATTCGGCGAAGGAAAAGTGATGGCGCGCGTTGAGCCAGCCGTGGTGGGCACTGCCGAGTTGTTCGAACGGACGTACATCGATCATGGTCAATTCTCCTGTCGTGCAGGGGCTCAGTCCCGTGCAGCATCGATGCGCGCATGATCCATGTGGTTTGATCGATTTAAAAGCGCAATATTTTTGAATTTAATATCTATTTATTTGATTAATTTTTGCGAGGGCCACGCACTAGGCTTTCTCGGGTTCGTTTCAAGGAGCACTGCAATGCGCGAACGCAAAGCCTGGCTGATACTGCATGGCAAGCAGGCGCCGAACGCTGATGTGAGGGCCGCCGTGAACCGCCTGCGCGAGCACGGCTGGGAGCTGGCCGTGCGCTTGACCTGGGAGGGCGGTGATGCCGAACGGCTGGTGCATGAGGGGCTGGCAGCCGGTTATCCGACGCTGATCGCCGGCGGCGGCGATGGCACCCTGCGCGATGTGGTTGAGGCCATGGTCAAGGCCCGCAGCGACGCCAGCCTGGCACTGCTGCCGCTGGGGACGGCCAATGACTTTGCGCACGCGGCAGGTGTGCCGCTGACGCCGGCTGCCGCACTGGCATTGCTCGAGACGCAAGCGCAGGCGGTGGATATCGGCATGGCCGGCGAGCGTGCTTTCCTCAATATGGCGACGGGAGGTTTTGGTTCCAGCGTCACGGCCAATACGTCGGAAGACCTCAAGAAAGTCCTCGGTGGCGCCGCCTATCTGCTGACCGGGCTCAGCCGCTTTGCCGAAGTGCGCGCGGCAGCCGGTCATTTTCATGGGCCTGGCTTCGAGTGGCAGGGCGAATTTCTTGCCCTTGGCATTGGCAATGGCCGCCAGGCCGGGGGCGGGCATGTGCTGTGTCCGAATGCCGTCATTAATGATGGCTTGCTCGATGTCTGTATCGTGCCCGCCGCGCAGGATGTGGTGGGCACCTTGGGCACGCTGTTGTCTGGCGGTATGCTGGGTTTGCAGAGCGTGGCCATCACTGCACGGCTGCCCTGGCTGGAAGTCGAGGCGTTGGAGGGGCTGGATCTGAATCTCGACGGCGAACCCATGGCAAGCACGCGCCTGCGTTTTTGCGCCGAGCCGGCTTGCTTGCGCCTGCATCTGCCGGCGCACTCGCCCTTGCTCGCTGGCCAGGGGCATGGGGCTGATGCATGATGGCGCGATAGTGGCAGGCTTCAGTTTGCCCACCCTGTGCCGATAGAGCAGGCAGAACCAAGTCTGTCTGACGTTTTGCAACACCGTACAACGAGCGCTGGCACTTCCCATAGATGGCCTAGACTCAACACATACACCCTGGAGTACATGATGGCCAGCATCCTCGATTCAGTAGATCAACGTACGCAACTGGTCGGCGAGAACCGCCTGGAAATTCTCATGTTCCGCCTGGTCGGCCGGCAGTTGTTCGCCATCAACGTGTTCAAGGTGCAGGAAGTGCTGCAGATGCCCAAGCTGACGCTGATGCCGCAGCGTCACCGCTTCGTCTGCGGTGTGGTCAACCTGCGTGGCCAGACTCTGCCAGTGATCGATCTGTCCCAGGCCATCGGCATGCGTCCGCTGGTGCCGGATGAGCGCAGCACCATCATCGTCACCGAGTACAACCGCTCCGTGCAGGCCTTTCTGGTCGGCAGCGTCGACCGCATCCTCAACCTCAACTGGGAGTCGATCCAGCCACCACCCGGTGGCGCCGGGCGTCAGCATTATCTGACCGCGATCACCAAGGTCGATGACCAGATCGTCGAGGTCATCGATGTGGAAAAAGTCCTGGCCGAGATCGTGCCGATGAGCACCAAGGTCTCCGAGGAAAAACTCGCCGATCCATTGCTGGAGAAGGCGCGCGGCCGTGAAGTGCTGCTGGTGGACGACTCCAACGTGGCGTTGACTCAATTACGCGACACCCTCTCGCAACTGGGTATTCGTCTGCATATGGCCAGTGACGGCCTGAAGGCACTCAACCTGCTGAAAAGCTGGGCTGATACCGGCGAGGTGATGACCGACAAGCTGTTGATGATCTTCACCGATGCCGAAATGCCCGAGATGGACGGTTATCGCCTGACCAGCGAGATTCGCAACGACCCGCGCCTCAAGGATCTCCACGTCGTCCTGCATACCTCGCTGTCAGGCAGCTTCAACGAGGCCATGGTGAAGAAAGTCGGTTGCGACAACTTTCTCTCCAAGTTTCAGCCGGACAAGCTGGTTGATGTGGTGCGCCAGCGTCTGGCTCTGGACGAACCCAGCTAAACCCGTCATCCCGAGTGCTTGTGAGCATCGCCATCAGCTCGTATAACGGCATTTTGCCGACAGGAAGCTGACCCATGCCGAGTCTCTCGGGGCTGTACCGTTATCCGCTCAAGTCTGGCCGTGGCGAGATTCTGCAGCGCAGCGCCGTCGATGGCCTCGGCCTGCAGGGCGACAGGCGCTGGATGCTGGTCGATGCCGACAGCGGCCGCTTCATCACCCAGCGCCTGTTGCCGCAGATGAGCCAGTTGAGCGCGCTGTACGATGCGCGTAGTGGCCTGACCCTCAGCGCGCCTGGGCGTGACGATCTGTCCGTGGCGCTGCCTGACCCCGAGCAAAACCTGCGTGGCGTCATCGTCTGGCGCGACACCCTGCGCGTACCGGATGCCGGTGATGAAGCAGCTGAATGGCTCAGCGCTCTGCTCGGCAAGCCCTGTCGCTTGGTGCAGGTGCCGGAAGGGCGTACCCGCCAGGTCGATACCGCCTATGCCCAGCCGGGGGATCGCGTGGCCTTCGCCGATGGTTTCCCGTTGTTGCTGATCAGCCAGGCCTCGCTGGACGACCTGTCTCAGCGTGTTGGCCAGCCGCTCTCAATGCTGCGTTTCCGCCCCAATCTGGTCGTCACCGGCACCGAGCCCTACGCCGAAGACAGCTGGAAGCGCATTCGCATCGGTGACGTGGAGTTCGAGGTGGCCAAGGGCTGCTCGCGCTGCATCCTCACCACCATCGACCCACAGACCGGCGAGCGCAACGCCGAGCGCGAGCCGCTGGCCACGCTCAAGACCTATCGTGAACGCGAGGGTGACGTGTTCTTCGGGCAGAACCTGTTGCCGCGTGGTGTCGGTGAGTTGCAGCTGGGCATGACGGTGGAAGTGCTGGAATAGCGGGGCGGGTTTCATGGCAAGCCCCGATCAGACGCTGTCTGATCGGGGCTTTCGTTTTACTGGTCGTCGAAGAAACGCTCGTTCCACGCCACCAGCGGATGGGGGGCGCCCAGCTTCTGGCCGTAGATCACCGAGTAGGACAGTACGTTCTGCACGTACTGGCGGGTTTCGTCGAAGGGAATGTTTTCCACCCAGACGTCGTAACTCAGGTGATTGGCGCCGCGCAGCCACTGGCGCACACGACCGGGGCCGGCGTTATAGGCGGCCGAGGCGAGCACGCGGTTGCCGTTGAACTGGCCGTACACCTGGCTCAGGTAGGCGGCGCCCAGCTGGATGTTGGTGTCCGGGTTGAGCGCCTGCTGTGGCGACGCCAGCGGGATACCGAACTTGCGTGCGGTTTCCTTGGCGGTGGCCGGCATCAGCTGCATCAGGCCCATGGCGCCGGCATGCGAGCGTGCGTCGGCCATGAAGGCGCTTTCCTGGCGGGTGATGGCGAATACCCAGCTCGAGTGCAGGTCTCGGCGCTTGGCTTCGCGCACCAGCTCGTTGCGGTGGGCCATGGGGAAGCGCACTTCCAGGTCGTCCCAATACTGGGCCTGGCTGATGGTGCGGATGGCCGGGAAGTACCACTCCATTTCGTAAGCCAGGCGCGCCTGGGCGACCAGTTCGTCACGGCTGAACAGGCGGCTGACGTGATACCACTCGCGACGCCCGTCGACGATCTGGCCGCGCGCATGAAACTCCATGGCGCGCTTGATGCCGGCGGTATTACGGACTTTTTGCACCACCTTGGAATCGAGGGCCAGTGGCTGGTTATTCAGTGCATAAGGCGCATTGACCTTGTCAGCCGCCATGAAGCCGTAGAAGTCTCGCTCCTTGGCCAGCGCCTGGAACAGCACCGCCGGCTGCTGACTGTTGGGTTGCGCCAGTTGCAAGCTGCGTGCATTCCAGTAGCGCCAGCGGTTGCTGCTGGCCAGGTCGGCAGGCATGTTCTGGGTCAGTTGATAAGCCTCTTCCCAGCGACCATGGCGCAGCAACAGACGCGCACGCCACTCGCTGACGGTGTTGTCACGCAACTGCGGGTCATACTTGGCCATGACCTGCAAGCCGCGCAGGTCGAAGCGCTGCGCCAGGCGCAGGCCGATCTGGCGGGCAATGGCGACCTGTTCGTCGGCAGAGAACTTCATGCGCTGGGCATAGCCGTCGAGCAGGGCCAGGGCATCTTCCGGGTTCTGCCGGGCCAAACGACGCAGGCCGAGGCCGACCACGTCGCTCATGGCCGCGTCGGCGGGTGCGAAGCGGGCGGTGTTTTTCAGCAGTTGCGGCTTCTGCGCCACTTCGACCATCAGCTTGCCGCGTTCACCGAGCGTCGGCATGCCCTTGATCAGGAAGTTGGCCAGGCCGTAGTTGCCGCTTTCCACCGCCAGCTTGGTGCGTTGCCAGCGGCGCTGCTCGGTGAGCTGGCCATTGGCGGCCCAGCGTTCGAACAACGGATCACAGGCATTGGGCTGGGACTTGCCAACCAGCCAGAGCTTTTCGGCAGTGGCGTTGCCTTCGGCGGTCAGGCCCTGACTCATCTGATACTGACCATACAGGCAGTCCAGTTCGGTGAAGTTGAGCGCCGGGTCGTAATGGTCGAGAAAGGGTTTCCACTCGCCACGCTCGGCCAGCCAGCGCAGCCAGCGCAGTTTCATCCAGCTGGCCTGGGGCAGGTCGCCATGCTCGGCAAGAAACTTTTCGATTTCGGCGTTGCTGGCCGACTTGAGACGGTTGGTCAACTCGTCGTAGGCCAGATGTGGAGTCAGCGGATAGTCGCGCAGGGCGCTGGCGTACTGGCGGTAAGGGCCGCTATCGCCCTTGGCCAGGGCACGCTTGGCCTCATCGTAGTACTGGCGCTGCTGGGCGAGGCTGGCGGCTTCGACACTGGTGATACCGGTGGCGGTAAGAATCAGGCAGGAAACTACAGAGAGAAAGCGACTGCGCATGGCATTTCCAGGAGAAGCAGAGGTAAGGGGCAACACTATCCGTGTCGTTGCATACCTCTAGCTTAGCCTTTCACAAGGGCGCGGTGAATGCCGTCGGAGCAGATGGACACATGCGGCAAAAATGCGCCTGCCTGCGCCGATGGGCGTATTGGCGCTGCACCTGCTGCCTCGGCGGAAACGGCAACAGCCGGCTTGCATCTCGGGTAGAATGCGCCGCCTGTTTCCGGAGATGCCCATGACCCTGCTCAAGTTTGCCGATGTTTCCCTCGCCTATGGCGCCATGCCCCTGCTCGATGGAGTGTCCTGGCAGATCGCACGGGGTGAGCGGGTGTGCATCATCGGCCGTAATGGCACCGGTAAATCGAGCATGCTCAAGCTGGTCAAGGGCGAGCAGATGGCCGATGACGGCGAAATCTGGCGTGCGCCGGGGCTGAAGATCGGCGAGTTGCCGCAGGAACTGCCGCGCGCCGACGAGCGGACGGTATTCGACGTGGTGGCCGAGGGCCTGGCAGGCGTCGGTGAGTTGCTGGCGCGCTATCACCATCTGGCGCAGAACATCCACGGCGATGACGACCTCGAACAACTGATGCATGTGCAGCAGGAGCTGGAAGCCAAAGACGGCTGGCGCCTGCAGCAACTGGTCGACAGCACCCTCAGTCGCCTGCAGTTGCCGGCCGACAAGACCCTGGCCGAACTCTCCGGTGGCTGGCGCCGCCGCGTGCTGCTGGCTCAGGCGCTGGTTTCCGAGCCGGATTTGCTGCTGCTCGATGAGCCCACCAACCACCTTGACATCGGTGCCATCGCCTGGCTGGAAGAGGCGCTGAAGGACTTTGGTGGCGCCGTGCTGTTCATCACCCACGACCGCTCCTTCCTGCAGAACCTGGCTACGCGCATCCTTGAACTGGACCGCGGCGGCCTGATCGATTGGAACGGCGACTACGCCAGCTTCCTGGTGCACAAGGAGCAGCAACTGGCTGCCGAGGAAACTGCCAACGCCTTGTTCGACAAGCGTCTGGCCCAGGAAGAAGTGTGGATTCGCCAGGGCATCAAGGCCCGTCGCACCCGTAACGAAGGGCGCGTACGCGCGCTCAAGGCCATGCGCGCCGAACGTGCCGAGCGCCGTGAACGCCAGGGCAAGGCGACCATTGCCCTGGAAACCGCAGACAAGTCCGGCAAGCAGGTGATGGTGGCGGAGAACGTCAGCTTCGCTCACGCCGGTGGCCCCTTCCTGGTCAAGGACTTCTCCATGGTCCTGCAGCGTGGTGACCGCATCGGCCTGCTTGGCGCCAACGGTACCGGCAAGACCACGTTGCTCAAGCTGTTGCTCGGCGACCTGCAGCCCACCAGCGGCAGCATCGAGGTGGGCACCAAACTGGAAGTGGCGTATTTCGACCAATTACGTCACCAGCTCGAGCCGGAAAAGACAGTGATCGACAACGTCGCCGAAGGCCGCGATTTCATCACTATCGATGGCCAGAATCGCCATGTGCTGAGCTATCTGGGCGATTTCCTGTTCAGCCCGCAGCGTGCGCGTACACCGCTCAAGGCGCTGTCCGGCGGAGAGCGGGCACGACTATTGCTCGCCAAATTGTTCAGTAAGCCGGCCAACCTGCTGGTGCTCGACGAACCGACCAACGATCTGGACGTAGAAACCCTGGAATTGCTCGAAGAGGTGCTGCTCAGTTTCCCTGGCACCGTGCTGATGGTCAGCCACGACCGTGCCTTCCTCGACAACGTGGTCACCAGCACGCTGGTCTTCGAGGGTGACGGCAAGGTGCGCGAGTATGTCGGCGGTTATCAGGACTGGCTGCGCCAGGGCGGCTCGCCGCGCCTGCTCGGCGTGGGTGAGAGCAAATCCGGCAAGGCCGAGCTGGCCACGGCCATCGTCGAAGTGCCGGCCCCGGCCGTAGTGGCTCCCGTTCAGGAGAGCGCAGAGCCTGCGAAGAAGAAACTAAGCTACAAGCTGCAGCGTGAGCTGGAAGCGATTCCCGGACGAATCGATGCGCTGGAGCAGGAAATGGCTGCGGTACAGGAGCAGGTGTCCGATCCTGCCTTCTATCAGCAGCCGGTGCAGGTCACCACGGAAGTATTGGCGCGTCTCGAGCGCTTGCAGAAGGAAATGGACGCGTTGCTCGAGCGCTGGGCAGAGCTGGAAGACTGACGAAGGAACGAACGGGCAATGGCCATCGAGTACCGCATTACTCTCGACGACAATCATCAGTTCAGCTACCGGATCGAGCTGAATCGCGAATATGACTCCGCGCAGGCGCAACAGGCTCCGGCCTGGACGCGCCTCGGGCATCAGCAATGCAGCAATTGTCCGTTGAGCCGCGAGCAGTTCAGCCATTGTCCGGCTGCTGTGGATCTGCATCGGGTGATCGAGGACTTTCGTGGCCTGCCGGCGTTCAAGAAAGCCAGCGTCTGGGTGCGCACGCCAGAGCGTGAGTACACCAAGCACGTCGGTCTGGAGGAAGGGCTGCGTGCGCTACTCGGGGTGATCATGGCTACCAGCGCCTGCCCGGTGCTGGCACGCCTGAAACCTATGGCGCAGCAACATCTGCCTTTCGCCAATAATCAGGAGTTCATCCTGCGTGCCGTATCGCTGTACCTCACGCGGCAGTATTTCAACATGCGCGAGGGGCGTCTGGCCGATTGGGAGCTGAAGGGACTGGTGCGCCTGTTTCAACAATTGAAACTGGTCAATCAGGCGTTCTGGCAGCGCATTCACGATACCTGTGAAGGCGACTCCAATCTCAAGGCCTTTCTTACCTTCTTTTCGATGTCGTCGAGCATGACGGTATCGCTGGAGACCCAGCTGCAGAAGATTCGCCCGCAAGTCATGAGCGCGGGCGATTCCTTCGAGTAAGGCAACGGCGACCTGCCCACGGAGCCGCCAGGCTGGCCGTGCCCTGTCCGGTGCGTTTGGCTTTTAAGCGCCTTTCTTCAGGCGTACTGCGAGCACATCGCAGGGCGCACCGTGCAGCACGTCATTGGCAGTGGAGCCCAGCAGCAGCGCCAGACCATGGCGACCATGGCTGCCGACCACGATCAGATCGCAACCCTGCTCCTCGGCCAGGCGGTGGATTTCCTGGCGCGGCTGGCCGTAAGCCAGATGACGCTGGTCGGCGGTGAGTTCCGGGTATTTGCCAGTGAAACTGTCCAGGCGCTCACGGGCCTGCTCGAATTGCTGTTGCTGCAGCATCGACAGGTCCATCGGCACGTCACCACCGAAAGCCATGGCCATCGGTTCGACGATATGCACCAGGGACATCTTGGCGCCACTGGCCTGAGCCAGCTTCTGTGCGCGAACCACGACAGGGTCGCATTCCTCGGTCAGGTCGACGGCGACCAGAATATGCTGGTAGGGCATGGTGAGTTTCTCCTGAAGGGGGCAAATGGCTCTGCCTCAAGTATGGCCCCATTCTGTGGGCGAGGGCGACAGGTCATTAACAGGCCAGGAAAGGCCCGGTGCGAATACCGGACAGTGGCCAAGCTCAGGCGATATCAGAACTGGCTGGCCGCGTACTGGGCAGCAACGCCTTCCAAGCCTTCAATGATGCTGTCGGAATATTTGCTGATCAGGAACGGTACGGTGTTCTCGTTGTAATTACGCAGGGATTTCTCGATATAGCGCCATTTGGTGCCGATGGCGTTCAGCGCCGCACTGATTTCCGGTGTGTTCTGTTGGGAGCTGCTGAGGCTGTCCAGTTGGCTGGCAAATTCACCGGCCAGCTCGTCGATGGCGCGCTCTTCGCCGCCCCCGAAGAAGCTGGCGCCGACCGAAGCGCTGCGAGAGGCATAGTCCAGGGCGATGGTCTGCATGAGCAGGCTCTGCTCACGGCTCTTCTGCGTCAGTTGCGGGACGCTGAACGCGCTCTCCTGCTGGATTTTCTGATATAGCTCCTGACTGATGGCCATGATGCGCTGGTTGCTCTCGGCCAGGTCGGCGATCGGTTGCAGGTCGGTGTAACCCTGGCTGCGCATGGCGTCCATCAGCGCCAGTAAGCTGTTGCGATAGCCTTGCCAGTTGGTCTGCAGTTGCGCATGCAGGGCCTTGCTCGCTTCGCCGGGCATTGCGCCAAGACCATCAAGATGCGCCTGGCCTTCCTGCAGGGACTCACCAATCATCCGCGCATAGCGCTGGTCGCCTTCCATGCCGTTGTACATATAGAAATCGCCCAGGCTCTTCTGCGTTGCCAGGCGCAACTGGTGCAGGCGCAGCAGATCCTCGGCCGGGGCGGCGCTGAGCTTGACGGAAGAGAGCGATACGAGAAGAAACAGCAGCAGGGTGCTCAGAGGAAATGCAAGCGAACGGCGGCTCGACATTGGCGACTCCGTGTGGCCCGTCGTGGGGCTCGATTTGTTGTTGTAATGCTTTCGCATGGCCCAGTGCCAGCCGAAAGTGAGACGACTGTACCGCTAGGCTGGTTATTTGACTAGGCGCTTGGGTCGTTTGCCGGCAGGCTGTGCTGCATGCGCAATGGTGTGGTATTGACGCGCTTTATTGCGGAGGGCTGGAGGCCAGGAATGACCCGCCTTGCAGAAAGGGTCGCGAAATCGACGAAAACAGGCCAATTGACAAGTGCAGGCTTTTCCCTGAAGGTGTGCACACCCAAATCAAACGGGCGTATGAATTGAGCGTTTGCCTTGTCAGGCGCGCCACTACAGCCCGAATATCGCGTCGGTGGGTGTGTCGTACCGATTGGAGTTATGCTCGCGGCTATGCTGTGAGCTGGCTTGCCGGTTGGCTCCGATGTGTACTGTTCAGCTTCCATACCGTGGAGATCAGTTGATGATTTACGAAGGTAAAGCCATCACGGTTAAGGCTCTTGAGAGCGGCATCGTCGAATTGAATTTCGACCTCAAGGGTGAGTCCGTCAACAAATTCAACCGTCTTACCCTCAACGAGCTGCGCGCCTCCGTCGACGCGATCAAGGCTGACGGTTCGATCAAGGGCGTGATTGTCACCAGTGGCAAGGACGTGTTCATCGTCGGCGCCGATATCACCGAGTTCGTCGACAACTTCAAGCTGCCCGACGCAGAACTGGTGGCTGGCAACCTGGAAGCCAACAAGATCTTCAGTGATTTCGAAGACCTCGCCGTGCCGACCGTCGTTGCCATCAACGGCATCGCCCTGGGTGGCGGTTTCGAGATGTGCCTGGCTGCCGACTACCGCGTCATGAGCGCCAGCGCCAAGATCGGTCTGCCGGAAGTCAAGCTGGGCATCTACCCGGGCTTCGGCGGTACCGTGCGTCTGCCGCGTGTGATCGGTACCGATAACGCTGTCGAGTGGATCGCCTCCGGCAAGGAAAACCGTGCCGAAGACGCGCTGAAAGTGGGCGCCGTCGATGCCGTGGTCGCTCCGGACAAACTCAAGGATGCTGCTCTGGATCTGGTCAAGCGCGCCATCTCCGGCGAGCTGGACTACAAGGCCAAGCGTCAGCCCAAGCTGGAAAAGCTCAAGCTCAACGCCATCGAGCAGATGATGTGCTTCGAGACCGCCAAGGGCTTCGTCGCTGGCCAGGCCGGCCCGAACTACCCGGCGCCGGTCGAGGCGATCAAGACCATTCAGAAAGCCGCCAACTTCGGCCGCGACAAGGCGCTGGAAGTCGAGGCCGCCGGCTTCGTCAAGTTGGCCAAGACCTCGGTTGCCGAGAGCCTGATCGGCCTGTTCCTCAACGATCAGGAACTGAAGAAGAAGGCCAAGCACCACGACGAAATCGCCCGTGACGTGAAACTGGCTGCCGTGCTCGGCGCCGGCATCATGGGTGGTGGTATCGCCTACCAGTCGGCCTCCAAGGGCACCCCGATCCTGATGAAGGATATCCGTGAAGAGGGTATCCAGATGGGCCTGAACGAGGCGTCCAAGCTGCTTGGCAAGCGCGTCGAGAAAGGCCGCATGACCCCAGCGAAGATGGCCGAGGCGCTCAACGCCATCCGTCCGACCATGTCCTACGGTGATTTCGGCAACGTTGACATCGTCGTCGAAGCCGTGGTCGAGAACCCCAAGGTCAAGCAGATCGTGCTGGCCGAAGTGGAAGCTGCCGTGCGTGAAGACGCCATCCTGGCCTCCAACACCTCGACCATCTCCATCTCCCTGCTGGCCCAGGCGCTCAAGCGTCCGGAAAACTTCGTCGGCATGCACTTCTTCAACCCGGTGCACATGATGCCGCTGGTGGAAGTCATCCGTGGCGAGAAGTCCAGCGAAGTGGCCGTGGCCACCACCGTTGCCTACGCCAAGAAAATGGGCAAGAACCCGATCGTGGTCAACGACTGCCCGGGCTTTTTGGTCAACCGCGTGCTGTTCCCGTACTTCGGCGGCTTCTCCAAGCTGCTGGGCTTCGGCGTCGACTTCGTGCGTATCGACAAGGTGATGGAGAAGTTCGGCTGGCCCATGGGCCCGGCTTATCTGTCCGACGTGGTCGGCATCGACACCGGCCACCACGGCCGTGACGTGATGGCCGAAGGCTTCCCGGATCGCATGGCTGTCGAAGGCAAGACCGCCGTCGACGTGATGTACGAAGCCAACCGCCTGGGCCAGAAGAATGGCAAAGGCTTCTACGCCTACGAAACCGACAAGCGCGGCAAGCCGAAGAAGGTCTCCGACCCGGCGGCTTACGAGCTGCTCAAGTCCATCGTGGTCGAAGAGCGCGAAGTCACCGACGAGGACATCATCAACTTCATGATGATCCCGCTGTGCATGGAAACCGTTCGTTGCCTGGAAGACGGCATCGTCGACACCGCAGCCGAGGCCGACATGGGCCTGATCTACGGTATCGGCTTCCCTCCCTTCCGTGGCGGTGCGCTGCGCTACATCGACTCCATCGGTGTGGCTGAATTCGTCGCCCTGGCCGACAAGTATGCCGAGCTGGGCGCCCTGTACCACCCGACCGCAAAACTTCGCGAGATGGCCGCCAAGGGCCAGAAGTTCTTCGGTTAATCGTGCAGCGAACAGAGCGAGAGTAGAAATATGAGCCTGAATCCTAGAGATGCAGTGATCGTCGACTTCGGTCGTACCCCGATGGGTCGTTCCAAGGGCGGCATGCACCGCAATACCCGCGCCGAGACCATGTCCGCGCACCTGATCAGCAAAGTGCTGGAGCGCAACGCCAAGATCGACCCGGCCGAAGTCGAGGACGTGATCTGGGGTTGCGTTAACCAGACCCTGGAACAGGGCTGGAACATCGCGCGCATGGCGTCGCTGATGACCCAGATCCCGCACACCAGTGCCGGCCAGACCGTCAGCCGTCTGTGCGGTTCGTCCATGAGCGCCCTGCACACTGCCGTGCAGGCGATCCAGACCGGTAACGGCGATGTGTTCGTTGTCGGCGGTGTGGAGCACATGGGCCACGTCGGCATGATGCATGGCGTCGACCCGAACCCGCACCTGTCGCTGTACGCCGCCAAGGCGTCCGGCATGATGGGCCTGACCGCTGAAATGCTGGGCAAGATGCATGGCATCAACCGCGAGCAGCAGGACGCCTTCGGTGAGCGTTCGCACCGTCTGGCGCACAAGGCCACCGTCGAAGGCAAGTTCAAGGATGAAATCATCCCGATGCAAGGCTACGACGAGAACGGCTTCCTGAAGATGTTCGATTTCGACGAAACCATTCGTCCGGAAACCACCCTGGAAAGCCTGGCTGCGCTGAAGCCTGCCTTCAACCCGAAAGGTGGCACCGTGACTGCGGGTACATCCTCGCAGATCACCGACGGCGCTTCCTGCATGATCGTCATGAGCGCCCAGCGTGCTCAGGATCTGGGCATCCAGCCGATGGCCGTGGTTCGCGCCATGGCGGTGGCCGGTGTCGATCCGGCAATCATGGGCTACGGTCCGGTGCCGTCCACGCAGAAGGCGCTCAAGCGTGCCGGTCTGAGCATGGCTGACATCGATTTCGTCGAACTCAACGAAGCCTTTGCGGCCCAGGCTCTGCCGGTGCTGAAGGACCTGAAGCTGCTCGACAAGATGGAAGAGAAGGTCAACCTGCACGGCGGCGCGATCGCCCTGGGTCACCCCTTCGGTTGTTCCGGTGCTCGTATCTCCGGTACCCTGCTCAACGTCATGAAGCAAAACGGTGGCACTTTCGGTGTCTCCACCATGTGCGTGGGCCTTGGCCAAGGCATCACCACTGTCTTCGAACGCGTTTAAGCGTCAGCGGATAGAAACCGGGGCCCAGTGCCCCGGTTTTGCTTTTTACGGCTTTTTATATCGGGAACCGCTCATGCAGTTGCAGCCAGGACTCTATCGTCACTACAAAGGCCCGCAGTACCGTGTATTCGGTGTGGCACGCCATTCCGAGAATGAGGAAGAGGTGGTGGTCTACCAGGCGTTGTACGGCGAGTTTGGCTTGTGGGTGCGGCCACTCGGCATGTTCTGCGAAGAGGTCGAGGTGGACGGCAAGCGCGTTCCGCGCTTTGCTTTGATTCAGGCCGAAGTCAGCCCTATCGGCGGTTCGCACGCCTGACTGCGCAGCCCCCTGCGCTTGACCTTCGCTTGGTCACCACTATATATAGCGGGGCCTCAAGGCTTCCCGCCTTTTATATTTCGCAATTTTTAGGAATTCTCTGATCCATGGGCAAATCGCTGGTCATCGTGGAATCCCCGGCCAAGGCCAAGACCATCAACAAGTACCTGGGCAGCCAGTACGTGGTGAAGTCGAGCATCGGCCACATCCGTGACCTGCCTACCAGCGGCTCGGCAAGTGCCAGCAAGGAACCGGCCAAACGCGGCAAGGCCGCTGCCGAGGCGCCTGCACTGTCGCCCAAGGAAAAGGCCAAGCGTCAGCTATTCGCGCGCATGGGTGTCGATCCCGAGCACGGCTGGAAAGCCAAGTACGAGATCCTGCCCGGCAAGGAAAAGGTGATCGAAGAACTGCGCCGCCTGGCCAAGGATGCTGACACCATCTATCTCGCAACCGACTTGGATCGCGAGGGGGAAGCCATCGCCTGGCACCTGCGCGAATCCATCGGTGGCGATGATAGCCGCTACAAGCGCGTGGTGTTCAACGAGATCACCAAGAAGGCGATTCAGGAAGCCTTCTCCAGGCCGGGCGAGCTGGATATCAACCGCGTCAACGCCCAGCAGGCGCGGCGCTTCCTCGACCGCGTGGTGGGCTACATGGTCTCGCCGCTGCTGTGGGCCAAGATTGCCCGTGGGCTGTCTGCCGGTCGCGTGCAGTCGGTGGCGGTGAAGCTGGTGGTGGCGCGCGAGAAAGAAATCCGCGCCTTCGTTCCGGAAGAATACTGGGAAGTGCACGCCGATCTCGGCACCGCGAAGAACGCCAAGGTGCGCTTCGAGGTGGTGCGCGAAGGCGGTGCTGCCTTCAAGCCGGTCAACGAAGCACAGGCCATGGCCGCGCTGGAGAAGCTCAAGGCGTCCAGCTACAGCGTGGTCAAGCGCGAAGACCGTCCGACCAGCAGCAAGCCTTCGGCGCCTTTCATCACCTCCACCCTGCAGCAGGCCGCGAGCAACCGCCTGGGCTTCGGCGTGAAGAAAACCATGATGATGGCCCAGCGTCTCTACGAGGCCGGCTACATCACCTATATGCGTACCGACTCGACCAACCTGTCCAACGACGCGGTGGAGATGGTGCGTGGCTTCATCGGCAGTGAGTACGGCGACCAGTACCTGCCGGGCAAGCCGAATCAGTATTCGAGCAAGGAAGGCGCGCAGGAGGCGCACGAAGCGATTCGTCCGTCCGACGTCAACCTGCGTCCGACCCAGCTGTCCGGCATGGAACGTGACGCCGAGCGCCTGTATGACCTGATCTGGCGCCAGTTCGTCGCCTGCCAGATGCCGCCGGCCGAATACCTGTCCACCAGCGTGACTGTCGCCGCCGGCTCGTTCGAGCTGCGTGCCAAGGGGCGTATCCTCAAGTTCGACGGTTACACCCGCGTGCTGCCACAGCAGAGCAAGCCAGGCGAGGACGATGTCCTGCCGGAAATGAAAGAGGGCGAGGGCCTCAAGCTGATCCAGCTCGATCCCAGCCAGCACTTCACCAAGCCGCCGGCGCGCTACTCCGAAGCCAGCCTGGTCAAGGAACTGGAAAAGCGCGGTATCGGTCGCCCATCCACCTACGCGGCGATCATTTCCACCATCCAGGATCGCGGCTACGTCACGGTGCACAACCGTCGTTTCTATGCCGAGAAGATGGGCGACATCGTCACCGAGCGTCTCGACGAGAGCTTCGCCAACCTGATGGACTACAGCTTCACCGCCACCATGGAAGAGCATCTCGATGATGTGGCCCAGGGCGAGCGTGAGTGGAAGCACCTGCTCGATGAGTTCTACGGTGACTTCAAGAAGAAGCTTGAGGCCGCCGAAGCAGGCGAGGGCGGCATGCGCGCCAACCAGCCGACCCTGACCGACATTCCCTGCCGTGACTGCGGTCGGCCGATGATGATCCGCACCGCCTCCACTGGCGTGTTCCTCGGCTGTTCCGGCTATGCGCTGCCGCCGAAGGAGCGCTGCAAAGCCACCATCAACCTGGTGCCGGGCGATGAGATCGCCGCCGATGACGAGGGTGAGTCCGAGTCTCTGGTACTGCTCGGCAAGCATCGCTGCCCGATCTGCGCTACCGCCATGGATGCCTACCTGCTGGATGAAACCCGCAAGTTGCACATCTGTGGCAATAACCCCGATTGCACCGGCTACGAGATCGAGCAGGGCCAGTACCGCATCAAGGGCTATGAGGGGCCGAGCCTGGAGTGCGACAAGTGCGGCAGCCAGATGCAGCTCAAGACCGGCCGTTTCGGCAAGTTCTTCGGTTGCACCAATGCCAGTTGCAAGAACACCCGCAAGTTGCTCAAGAACGGTGAAGCGGCGCCGCCGAAGATGGACAAGGTGGAGATGCCCGAACTCAGATGCGAGAAGGTGGACGACACCTACGTGCTGCGCGACGGCGCATCGGGCCTGTTCCTCGCTGCCAGCCAGTTCCCTAAGAACCGTGAGACGCGTGCGCCGCTGGTACTGGAAATCGTCCCGCACAAGCATGAGATCGATCCCAAGTACCACTTCCTCTGCGATGCCCCGCAGAAGGATCCGGATGGGCGTCCGGCCGTGATTCGCTACAGCCGCAAGACCAAGGAGCAGTACGTGCAGTCCGAGGTCGATGGCAAGCCGACCGGCTGGCGCGCGTTCTACGATGGCGGCAAGTGGAAGGTCGAAGACAAGCGCTGATCTCTGCGCTCTGACGAGAAGCGCGTCTGACTTTGGTGCGACGCGCGTATCATGACCCGGTCTGCTGTGGAGGTCGCCGTAATGGCCAAAGAAATCTACACCCGTACCAATCAGAAGATTTTCTTCGCCGGTATTGCCCTGGATAACTGGCGCAAGGCCGAGGCGTCCTCCGCGTTCAATGTTCAGGCGCTGGTGCAGGCCGAGCGCGAGGCCGCACTGTTTCACCTGTACGGCGGCCTGCTCGGGTTGTGTCACGAGATCGCTGGCTACTACCGCATGAGCGATGCCGCGCCTTCGCGTGTCGAGGCCTTCGTGCAGCAGGCGGTACTCGAGGGTTCGCCCAGCCCTGAGCTGGCTGAACTGGTCGAGTTGGCGCAGCAGCGTGAGACCTGGCTGGCCGAGTTGCTGGCCGCCTATGCTGCGCTGTTCCAGCCGCCGCGTGAGGAGCGCAAGGCCAAGGTCGACCCATCCATGCCCTTGATCACGGCCGTCAGTGTTGGCGAGGAGCCAGTCGAGTTGAGCCTCGATGATATCGATGCCTGGCGCCAGCAGCTCAAGGCCCTGGTATTGCGCTTCCGTGAAGGGCTCAGCGAGTGCTGATTGGGTTTAACTGGACCAGTGGGCTGGGGATGACCTCAGCGGACTGTTACAATGTCGTGTTTTTGCACAGAGACTGAGCCATGCCTACATCCTTTCTGGAAATCGTCGAACTGCCCGATGGGCGTATTGCCCTGCGCCGTGCAGAGGATGAAGAGGCACTGGTGACTCTGGATTTCTCCGCCGATGCCAAGGCGTTCCTGCAGGGCCAGCATATTGAAGTGGCCAAGGCCATGCTCAATGTCGGCGTGCAGATGGCCGGTCGCATGGCTGAAGGTGATTTCAGCAGCGAGGAAGAAGGGCCGCGCGTCCTGCACTGACGTTGCTACGGCACAAAGCAAAACGGGGCTCCAGTGGAGCCCCGTTTTTATTTGCGAGAATGCACCTTTAGCCCAGGCTGATATTCAGGCTTTGCGCGCTGCCGAGATTGGCGGCGTGCGCCAGGCGTTGGCGCGTGCTGTGCTCGACCGGATGCAGCCAACTGACCACAGTATGGCTGCGGCCCAGTTTGAGTGCCTCCTCAGCCAGCTCCAGAGCGCTTTGCCCTTGTCGCGGCTGCAGCAGTAGGATGCGTTCACGATTCAGGCCGGCATCGCGTAGCCAGCTTTGTGTGAGGCTGGCGGGTGGCGCCACCAGGGTCAGCCAGCGTGCATCCTGATTCTGGCTCAGCTCACGCAGAATCGGCGCCAGCAGGTGCAGGCAGTGGCCGGCGGCACCACGCAGAGCCAGTTCACTGAACGTCTGATCATCCTCGCCACGCGGGATATCATTTGTGGCTAGCAGCGGCTCTTCAGGCGTTCGGCCAAGGAACGCGTCGAAAAGTGGGAGTTGTGGGCGCTCGAACGACTGCTGCATGTGCATGGCGTTTCCTCAGCGGCGGATTACACCGACACTCAAACCTTCGATGATCAGATCCTGGTGTTCCAGGTCCACTTCGATCGGGGCAAACTCGGGATTTTCGGCAATCAGCCAGACCTTGTTGCCCTCGCGTTTGAAACGTTTGACCGTCACTTCGTCATCGATACGGGCGACGACGATCTGGCCGTTGCGTGCTTCGCGGGTGGTGTGTACGGCGAGCAGATCACCATCGAAAATACCGATGTCCTTCATGCTCATGCCGCGTACGCGCAACAGATAGTCGGCTTTGGGTTGAAAGAAGGCGGGGTTGATCTGGCAGGATTCCTCGACGTGTTGCTGGGCGAGAATCGGCGCGCCGGCTGCGACGCGGCCAATCACCGGCAGGCCTTCGTCCTCGTTTGCTGCGCCAGTTTCGAAGCCGGGAATGCGGATGCCGCGCGAAGCGCCTGGCGTCATCTCGATGGCACCCTTGCGGGCGAGGGCCTTGAGGTGTTCTTCTGCGGCGTTGGGTGACTTGAACCCCAGTTCCTGAGCGATTTCCGCACGGGTGGGAGGGTAGCCGTTGTCTTCCAGGCAGCGTTTGATGAAAGCGAGAATCTCGGCTTGGCGTGGCGTCAGTTTCAGCATGGCTGGGCTCTGTCTTTTTATACAGTGACTGGAATTATATACAGTAAAGAGTGCTTGGCAACGACCATTTTTCAAGCCTATGCCGTTTGCTGTGTTACCTGTTGCGGGTAATCGGCGTCTTTGCTTGCTGTTAGCTGTGACCGGCCAGCCAAAAGACGGCTCATGCGGCTTGACAATCAAGCAGGCTGAAACGTATGTTTCAAACGAGTGTTTGTCAGGTGAGAACTCATGGCTCAGTCGGAAACCGTTGAACGCATTCTCGATGCTGCGGAACAGCTGTTCGCGGAAAAAGGCTTCGCAGAGACCTCGCTGCGTCTGATTACCAGCAAGGCTGGGGTCAATCTGGCAGCCGTCAATTACCACTTCGGTTCGAAGAAGGCGCTGATTCAGGCTGTCTTCTCGCGTTTTCTCGGGCCATTTTGCGCCAGCCTTGAGAAAGAACTGGATCGTCGTCAGGCCAAGTCCGACACGCAGTTCTCGCTGGAGGAGTTGCTGGAGTTGCTGGTCGAGCAGGCGCTGGCGGTGAAGCCTCGCAGTGGCAATGACCTGTCGATCTTCATGCGTCTGCTCGGTCTGGCGTTCAGTCAGAGCCAGGGGCATCTGCGTAAATACCTGGAAGAAGTTTACGGCAAGGTGTTCCGCCGCTACATGCTGCTGGTGCATGAGGCGGCGCCGCGCATTCCGCCGCTGGAACTGTTCTGGCGCGTGCACTTCATGCTGGGGGCGGCAGCCTTCAGCATGTCCGGGATCAAGGCCTTGCGCGCCATGGCGGAGACGGATTTCGGCGTCAACACCTCGATCGAGCAGGTGATGCGCATGATGGTGCCGTTCCTGGCAGCCGGTATGCGTTCGGAAACCGGGGTCAACGACCCGGCGCTGGCCACTGCGCAACTCAAGCCGCGCAGCAAGACGCCAGGCACGGCACCCAAGGTCTGAGCGATCAGCCGGTGGGCTTGGGTGCAGCCTTCGGCTAAGCTAGCGGCCCATGGCCGAACTCGATCTCCTGCATATCTCCATCGCCGATCAGGCGCTCTACGGTTTCACTGGCGGGCAACTGAAGTTGCGTCTGCCCGTTTCCACTGCACTCAATGGCCCCGGTGAGCGTAACGGCTCGGGCTGTACGCCGCGTGGGCTGCATCAGGTGCGCGCGAGGATTGGCGCCGGTTTGCCTGTGGCTGCGGTGCTGCGCGGCCGTCGCTGGACGGGCGAGGTCTGGTCGCCGCAGTTGCATGAGCAGTTTCCAGGCCGCGACTGGATTCTCACCCGCATTCTCTGGCTAAGCGGTCTCGAGCCCGGGCGCAACCGTATGGGTGAGGTCGATACCTTCCGCCGCTACATCTATCTGCATGGCACGCCGGATACGGAACCCATGGGCGAGCCGTTGTCCCATGGCTGCATCCGTTTGCGTAACGCGGACATGCTGATGCTCTTCGACCGCGTCCCGCATCACTGCAAGGTGCGCATCGATGAGGCGCCGTGTTCGCAGTGGGCGGCAAACCAGGATTTCAAATAAGGAATAGCTTCATGCAAGGCTCTTTGATGATGGACATCGCCGGTACCTGGCTGACTGCCGAGGATCGCCAGATGCTGCGCCAGCCCGAAGTGGGCGGTCTGATCATTTTTGCCCGCAACATCGAATCGTCGCCCCAGGTGCGCGAGCTGTGCCAGAGCATTCGCGCCGTGCGCCCGGATCTGCTGCTGGCGGTGGATCAGGAGGGCGGCCGGGTTCAGCGGCTGCGTCAGGGTTTTCTGCGGCTGCCGGCGATGCGTGCGATTGCCGATAACCACAACGCCGAAGCGCTGGCCGAGCAGTGCGGCTGGCTGATGGCGACCGAGGTGCTGGCGGTTGGGCTGGATCTGAGTTTCGCCCCGGTGCTGGATCTTGACCACCAGCGCAGTGCGGTGGTTGGCAGCCGCGCCTTCGAGGGGGATCCGCAGCGGGCCACCACGCTGGCTGCCGCGTTCATTCGTGGCATGCATCAGGCGGGTATGGCGGCGACCGGTAAGCACTTCCCCGGGCATGGTTGGGCCGAGGCCGATTCCCACGTTGCAATCCCGGTTGACGAGCGCAGTCTCGATGAGATTCGTGCCTGCGACATGCAGCCATTCAAGCACCTGGCGAGCACGCTCGATGCGGTGATGCCGGCGCATGTCATCTATCCGCAGGTCGATGAGCAGCCAGCGGGCTTCTCCCGTCGCTGGCTGCAGGACATCCTGCGCGGTGAGTTGGGTTTCGACGGCGTGATCTTCAGCGATGACCTGTCCATGACTGGAGCGCATGTGGTCGGCGATGCCGGCAAGCGTATCGAGGCGGCCCTCGCAGCCGGCTGTGACATGGGCCTGGTATGCAACGACCGGGGCTCAGCCGAACTGGCCCTCAGCGCACTGCAGCGCCTGCAGGTCAGGCCAGCTGAGCGCCTGCAGCGCATGCGTGGGCGTGTGCATGCCTGCACCGATTACCGCCAGGTACCGCGCTGGTCGGCGGCTGTTGCGGCGCTCAGGGCTGCACAACTGATTGACTGAGGCAATAAGCGTAAGCGGCTCGCTCAAAGCGGGCTGATGCGTACCAGTGCGCCCAGGCTGCCATGATCCAGATAGGTCAGGCTGTTGTCCTTCAGGCGCTGGGCGACTTTCATGTGCTCGCTGCTTTCCAGCAGACCGTCAGCGCTGAAGCGATTGATCCACAGTTCCAGATCCAGATCGGCAAAGCGATCCTGGGTGAAGGCGAGGGTGCCTTCGACCGGATAGTGGCCCAGGTGCGCCTCGCCACTGCTGACCGCGACGCGGCTTGGCGTGCTGCTCAGTGTCTGGCTCCAGGCCTTGTGCAGCAGCACCTGATAGCCGTTGCCCGGATTGAGTTTGGCGGCTTCATTATCGAGACTGGTGGGGCGTTCGCTGCCGGCGATTGGCAGGGCGGTGCCGGCCCAGTCGTCCGGCGCGATTTTCGGTGCGATGACCGCATCCCCGGCCTGGCGGAATACCAGCAGTTCGACCTGGTACAGGCGTTCGGCGAAGGCGCTCGGTGCGAGCAGGCAGAGCAGCAGGGCAATCAGGTGCAGTGGGCGCGTCATGGGAGAGTCCTTCAGGTGGTGGGCGCGAGGCGCTCGAACAGGGCTTCCAGGGTGTTGAAGCGTTCTTCCGCGCGCTCCATCGGTACCTGGATCTTGAAGACAGTGGCGCCTTCGAACTTGTAGCGTTTCGGCTGGGCCTGGATCAGCTTGATCAGGGTCAGCGGGTCGACGCAGGTCTCTGCGGCGAACTCGATGCGCCCGCCCTGCGGGCCGGCGTCGACCTTGCTGATGCCCAGCTTGTCGGCCTGCAGTTTGAGCAGGGTCAGGCGCATCAGGTTCTTGGTTGGCTCCGGCAGCAAGCCGAAGCGGTCGATCAACTCCACCTGTAGCTCCTTCAGGCCATCCTCGTCGCTGGCGTTGGCGATGCGCTTATAGAGAATCAGACGAGCATGCACGTCGGGCAGGTAGTCCTCGGGGATCAGCGCCGGCACGCGCAGGTTGATTTCCGGGCCGCCGCCCAGTGGCTGGTCGAGGTTGGGCTGTTCGCCTTTCTGGATGGCCTTGACCGCGCGCTCGAGCATTTCCATGTACAGGGTGAAGCCGACGGCCTGGATTTGCCCGCTCTGGCCGTCGCCGAGCAGTTCGCCGGCGCCACGGATTTCCAGATCGTGCGTGGCGAGAATGAAGCCGGCGCCGAGATCCTGCGCGCCGGCGATGGCTTCCAGGCGCTTCTGCGCATCCTCGGTCATGCTCTTGCGCGGCGGTGTGAGCAGGTAGGCGTAGGCCTGGTGGTGGCTACGACCGACACGGCCGCGCAGTTGGTGCAGCTGGGCCAGGCCGAACTTGTCGGCGCGCTCGATGATGATGGTGTTGGCGCTGGGTACGTCGATGCCGGTTTCGATGATGGTCGAGGCTACCAGCACGTTGAAGCGCTTGTGGTAGAAGTCGCTCATCACCTGTTCGAGATCGCGCTCGCGCATCTGCCCGTGGCCAATGCCGATGCGCGCCTCGGGCACCAGTTCGGCCAGGTCGGCGGCGCATTTATCGATGGTCTTCACATCGTTGTGCAGGTAGTACACCTGGCCGCCGCGCAGCAGTTCGCGCAGCAGCGCTTCCTTGATGGTCGGCTTGTTCTCTTCCATGACGAAGGTGCGAACCGACAGGCGTCGCGCCGGCGGCGTGGCGATGATCGACAGGTCACGCATGCCGGCCACGGCCATGTTCAGGGTGCGCGGGATCGGCGTGGCGGTGAGGGTGAGGATGTCGACTTCGCTGCGCAGCGCCTTGAGCTGCTCCTTCTGGCGCACGCCGAAACGGTGTTCCTCGTCGATGATCACCAGGCCCAGGTTGTGGAATTTCACATCCTCCTGCAGCAGCTTGTGCGTGCCGATGACGATATCCACCTTGCCTTCAGCCAGTTGCTGCACGGCGCCTTCGACTTCCTTGGCGCTCTTGAAGCGGCTCATCACCTCGACCTTCACCGGCCAGTCGGCGAAGCGGTCGCGGAAGCTGTTGTAGTGCTGCTGGGCGAGCAGGGTGGTGGGCACCAGCACCGCCACCTGCTTGCCGCTGTGCACGGCGATGAAGGCAGCGCGCATGGCCACCTCGGTCTTGCCGAAGCCGACGTCGCCACAGACCAGGCGATCCATGGGCTTGCCGGCGAGCATGTCGCTGCGCACGGCGTCGATGGCGGCCTGCTGATCCGGGGTTTCCTCGAAGGGGAAGCCGGCGCTGAAGGTGGCGTAGTCGACGGCCGGGTCCTGGAAGGCGAAGCCTTCGCGGGCGGCGCGGCGGGCGTAGATGTCGAGCAGTTCGGCGGCGACGTCGCGCACCTGCTCGGCGGCCTTGCGCTTGGCCTTTTGCCAGACTTCCGAGCCGAGGCGGTGCAGTGGGGCCAGGGCGTCGTCGCTGCCGCTGTAGCGGGCGATCAGGTGCAGGCTGGCTACCGGCACATAGAGCTTGGCCTCGTCGGCGTACTGCAAGGCGAGAAATTCAGCGGCCTGGCCGTCGAACTCCATGGTCACCAGGCCCAGGTAGCGGCCGACGCCGTGATCGATATGCACCACCGGCGCGCCTTCGCGCAGTTCGGTGAGGTTCTTGATCACGTTGTCGCCGCCTTCGCGGCCTTTCTCGCGACGACGACGCTGCATCACGCGCTGGCCGAACAGCGGGTTCTCCGGGATCAGCGCCAGTTGGTCGAGCAGCAGGCCTTCATCCAGAGGCGCGACGCAGATATTCAGGCGTTCGCCGCTTTCGACGAACGCCGGCCAGCCGTCGACTTCCTTCGGCTTGAGCTTGAGGCGGGCGAGCAGTTCCAGCAGCACTTCGCGGCGACCGGCGGATTCCGCGCAGAACAGCACGCGGCCCTGGTATTCCTCGATGAAGCGACGCAGCGCCGCCAGCGGCTCGCCGGCCTTGGCCTGAATTGCCAGGTCGGGTAGGGCGCGCGCGTCGAAGCGGGTCTGGCCGACACCGGCTTCGATGTCGTCCTGGTTGACCACCACGCGCGGCCAGCTCTTCAGGCGGGCGAAGCAGTCCTCCACCGGCAGGAAAATGTCTGCAGGTGGCAGCAGCGGGCGCTCGGGGTCGACCCGGCGGTCCTCGTAGCGGTTGCGCGCATCCTGCCAGAACTGCTCGGCGGCCTTCTCGATGCCGGGCAGGGAGAACACCTGGGTGTCGCCCGGCAGGTAGTCGAACAGGGTGCCGGTTTCCTCGAAGAACAGCGGCAGGTAGTACTCGATGCCGGCTGGGGTGATGCCCGAGGACAGGTCCTGATAGATCGGGCAGCGGCGAAAATCGACGTCGAAACGTTCGCGAAAGCGCCCGCGGAAATCGGTGACAGCTTTTTTCTCCAGTGGAAACTCACGCGCCGGCAACAGGCGGATCGACTCGACCTTGTCCACCGAGCGCTGGTTTTCCGGGTCGAAGGTGCGCAGGGTCTCGATCTCGTCGTCGAACAGATCGATGCGGTAGGGCACCTCGCTGCCCATGGGGAAGAGGTCGATCAGCGCGCCGCGCACGGCGAACTCGCCATGTTCGTACACTGTATCGACGCAGCGGTAGCCGGCGGCCTCCAGACGCGTGCGCATCTGCTCCACATCCAGTTTCTGGCCCACGTCCAGCACCAGGCTGCTACCCAGCAGGAAGCGCTTCGGCGCCAGGCGGTGTAGGGCAGTCGCGATCGGCACTACGAGAATGCCGCGGCTCAGTTGCGGTAGCCGGTACAGCGCGGCGATACGCTGGGAGATGATGTCCTGGTGGGGCGAGAAGACGTCGTAGGGCAGGGTTTCCCAGTCGGGGAAATGCAGCACCGGCAGGTCCGGGGCGAAGAAGGCCAGTTCTTCCTGCAGGCGCTCGGCGCTCTGGCTGCCCTCGGTCAATACCAGGGTGAAGCGCCCGGCATTGCTGGCCGCTTCGGCTATCGCCAGAGAGAGGGCGGCGCCGGGCAGATTGCCCCATTGCTGTTTGCCGGCGCTGGCCGGCAGAGACGGAAGACGCAGTACGGACACGGGCGGCTCACGATCATTACGAAGGGCCGGGAATTGTAGCGGGGCTTGCTGGTCAATGTCAGTCACGACAGGCGCGCATTGCTCCCACGAGCGCACGCCGTCATAATGTAGCCCCTTTTTTCAGCCCCTACATGTGGAAGGTACTGCCCGTGACTCAGAAGCCCGACCAGTGTCTCGGTGAATGGATAGATCGTGAAGCTCTCGCGGAAGCGATGATTCCGCTGATTGGTCAGCTCTATCGCAACAACAATGTGGTGACCTCGATCTACGGCCGCGGCCTGATCAACCGTTCGGTCATCGACATCCTCAAGGCTCACCGTTTCGCCCGTCACCGCCTGGCTGAAGAAACCGAGCTGTCGGTGCACGACACCTTCCCCATGCTCAAGGCCATGAGCGAGCTCAAGCTGGGCGCCGCCTCCGTGGACCTGGGCAAGCTGGTTGCCAAGTTCAAGGCCGAAGGTGCTGGTCGCGCTGTCGAGCAGTTCGTCAAGGACGAGCTGGCCGATGTAGTCGGCAAGCAGAACGGTGCAGGCCGTGAAGGCACTGACGTGGTGCTCTACGGTTTCGGCCGTATCGGCCGCCTGCTGGCGCGCATCCTGATCGAGAAGACCGGTGGCGGTGACGGCCTGCGTCTGCGTGCCATCGTCGTGCGCAAGGGCGCCAGCAATGATCTGGTCAAGCGTGCCAGCCTGCTGCGTCGTGACTCGGTGCATGGCAAGTTCAACGGCACCATCACCATCGATGAAGAGAACAACACCCTTACGGCCAACGGCAACCTGATTCAGGTGATCTACGCCAAGGACCCGAAGGAAGTCGACTACACCCAGTACGGCATCAAGAACGCACTGCTGGTGGACAACACCGGTGTATGGCGTGACGCCGAGGGTCTGGGCCAGCACCTGGCCTGCCCGGGCGTCGATCGCGTCGTTCTCACTGCACCTGGCAAGGGTGCGCTGAAGAACATCGTGCATGGCATCAACCACAGCGAAATCACCGTCGAGGACAAGATCATCTCTGCGGCTTCCTGCACCACCAACGCCATCGTGCCGGTGCTCAAGGCGGTCAATGATCAGTACGGCATCGTCAACGGTCACGTCGAGACCGTTCACTCCTACACCAACGACCAGAACCTGATCGACAACTTCCACAAGGGCAGTCGTCGTGGTCGTAGCGCCGCGCTGAACATGGTCATCACCGAAACCGGTGCCGCCACCGCAGCCGCCAAGGCGCTGCCGGTTCTGAAAGGCAAGCTGACCGGCAACGCCATTCGCGTGCCGACGCCGAACGTGTCCATGGCCATCCTCAATCTGAACCTGGAGAAGGCCACCACCCGCGAAGAGATCAACGAGTACCTGCGCCAGATGGCCATGCACTCGGATCTGCAGAAGCAGATCGATTTCGTCAGCTCGCAGGAAGTGGTATCGACCGACTTCGTTGGTTCGCGTCACGCCGGCGTGGTCGATGCCGAAGCCACCATCGCCAACGATAACCGCGTCGTGCTGTACGTCTGGTACGACAACGAGTTCGGTTACAGCTGCCAGGTGGTGCGCGTGATGGAAGACATGGCCGGGGTCAACCCGCCGGCTTTTCCGCGCTGATGGCCGCATAGCGTAAAAAGGAACGGGAGCCTCGGCTCCCGTTTTTTATGCGCAAGAATTGACGCGAATCAGCGCCGGGATTGTTGCGTCCTGTTACCGAAAGGCCAAAAAAAGCAAGCGCTTGGGTGGTCAGTGCAGGGGGGGGTCTTTATAATCAAGCGGATTTTTTACCCAGGTTTGGCACCTTCCTCCACGCCCGTATCGTATCGGTGTGGTCGGGTCTATTAGACCTTCGGTAGTGTCGCCTGTCCTATAAAAAGCTTTCTAAATCAGTGGTTAGGCAAACCTATGATCAAACTAAAGCATGGGCTCGATTTGCCCATAACGGGTGCGCCGGCACAGCGTATCGAGGCCGCCAGGCCCGTGCGCAGTGTCGCCGTCATCGGCTTCGACTATCACGGGATGAAGCCGACGATGGAAGTGCAGGTCGGTGACCGGGTCAAGCTCGGGCAGTTGCTGTTTACCGACAAGAAGACACCCGGCGTGCGTTACACTGCCCCTGCGGCTGGCGTGATCAGCGCCATTCACCGCGGCGAGAAGCGGGTTCTGCAATCCGTGGTCATCGATCTCGATGGCGACGAGCAGGAGACCTTTGCCCACTACGCTGTCGATCAGCTCGAAGCGCTGAGCAGCGAGCAGGTTCGCGAGAACCTGCAGCAGTCCGGTCTGTGGACTGCCCTGCGTACGCGTCCGTTCAGCAAGGTGCCGGCGCTCGATGCCGTGCCCCGGTCGATCTTCGTCACGGCCATCGACACGCATCCGCTTGCCGCCGATCCTGCGGTGATCATCGGCGAACATGCCACTGATTTCGAAAATGGTCTGAAGGTGCTCGGCAACCTGGCCAAGGTGTTCCTGTGCAAGGCCGATGGCGTCAGCCTGCCTGGCGAGAAACTGGCCAAGGTACAGAGCGAAGCCTTCGCCGGCCCGCACCCGGCAGGCCTGCCAGGTACTCACATCCACTTCCTCGACCCGGTCAGCATCGGCAGGAGCGTGTGGCAGATTGGTTATCAGGACGTGATTGCCGTCGGCAAACTGTTCACCACTGGCCAGCTGTTCGTCGAGCGCGTGGTCGCTCTGGGCGGCCCGGTTGCCGAGCAGCCGCGTCTGCTGCGCACACGCCTGGGCGCCAACCTGGAAGAACTCACCGCAGGTGAGCTCAAGCCCGGCGTAAATCGGGTGATTTCCGGTTCGGTATTCGGTGGCCGTACCGCGCAGGGCGCTTTCGCCTTCCTCGGTCGTTACCACAATCAGGTGTCCTGCCTGAGCGAGGGCAATGAGCGCGAGATGATGCATTACCTGCGTGCTGGCGTGAACAAGCACTCGGTCATGAATATCTTCGTCTCCAAGCTGGCCAGCGCCAAGCTGTTCAATTTCACCACCACCACCAATGGCAGCCCGCGCGCCATGGTGCCGGTGGGTAACTACGAAGCAGTGATGCCACTGGATATCCTGCCGACTCAACTTTTGCGCTACCTGATCGTCGGTGACACCGAGATGGCCCAGAAACTGGGTTGCCTGGAGCTCGACGAAGAAGACCTGGCGCTGTGCACCTACGTGTGTGCCGGCAAGTATGAATATGGCCCGATCCTGCGGGATAACCTCACCCGCATCGAGAAGGAGGGTTGACTCATGGGTATCCGTGCATTCCTCGACAAGGTCGAGCACAACTTCGAAAAGGGCGGCAAGTACGAAAAGTGGTACGCCCTTTATGAAGCCATCGATACGTTCTTCTACCGTCCTGGCAGCGTGACCAAGACCACCGCTCACGTGCGTGATGGCATCGACCTCAAGCGCATGATGATCACCGTGTGGCTGTGCACCTTTCCGGCTATGTTCTTCGGCATGTGGAACACCGGCTACCAGGCCAACCTGATCTTCGCCCAGAGCCCCGAGCTGCTGGCGAGCCAGGAAGGCTGGCGTTTCGCCCTGATCGGCTCGCTGGCCGGCTTCGACCCGAACAGCCTGTGGGACAACTTCATCCAGGGCGCGGCCTACTTCCTGCCGGTCTACGCGGTGACCTTCATCGTCGGCGGTTTCTGGGAAGTGCTGTTCGCTTCGATCCGCAAGCATGAAGTCAACGAAGGTTTCTTCGTCACCTCCGTGCTGTTCGCCCTGATCCTGCCGCCGAGCATTCCGCTGTGGCAGGTCGCGCTGGGTATCAGCTTCGGTGTGGTGATCGGCAAGGAAGTGTTCGGCGGTACCGGCAAGAACTTCCTCAACCCGGCGCTGACCGGCCGTGCCTTCCTGTTCTTCGCCTACCCGGCGCAGATGTCCGGTGATGCGGTGTGGACTGCAGTGGACGGCTTTGCCGGTGCCACTTCGCTTAGCCTCGCCGCTTCCGGTGGCATCGAGAACGTGATCAACAACGGCATCACCTGGATGGACGCTTTCTTCGGCACCATTCATGGTTCGATGGGTGAGACCAGCACCCTGGCCATCGCCATCGGTGGCCTGGTACTGCTGATCACCAAGATCGCCTCGTGGCGCATCGTGGCCGGTGTGATGCTGGGTATGATCGGCCTGAGCCTGCTGTTCAACCTGATCGGCTCCACTACCAACCCGATGTTCGCCATGCCCTGGTACTGGCATCTGGTCGTCGGTGGTTTCGCTTTCGGCATGTTCTTCATGGCCACCGACCCGGTGTCGAGCTCCATGACCAATACCGGCAAGTGGATCTTCGGTGCCCTGATCGGTGTGATGGTGGTGCTGATCCGTGTGGTCAACCCGGCCTTCCCCGAGGGCATGATGCTGGCGATTCTGTTCGCCAACCTGTTTGCACCGCTGATCGACCACTTCGTCGTTCAGGCCAATATCAAGCGGAGGCTGGCACGTAATGTCTAGTCAAAAAGAATCCACCGTTCGTACGCTGACGGTGGCCCTGCTGGTGTGTCTGGTGTGCTCGGTGTTCGTCGCCGGCGCCGCCATCGCACTGAAGCCAACCCAGGTGGAAAACCGCCTGCTCGACAAACAGCGCAGCATCCTGGCCATTGCCGGCCTGGGTGAGGCGGGTATGAGTGCGGCACAGGTCAAGAGCCTGTTCGATGAGCGCATCCGCGCACGCATCGTCGATCTGGACAGTGGCACCTTCAGCGATGTGCAGGATCCCCTGACCTTCGATCCACTGGCGGCTTCCAAGGATCCGCAGCTGTCCAAGGCCCTGCGCGGTGCCGAAGACATTGCTTCGATCAAGCGCCGTGAGCGCTACACCACGGTGTACATGGTCGAGCGTGACGGTGAGTTGGAGACGCTGGTTCTGCCAGTACGCGGTTATGGTCTGTGGTCGACCCTGCACGGTTTCATGGCGCTCAAGGGCGACCTCAACACTGTCGCCGGCCTTGGCTTCTACCAGCATGCCGAGACCCCCGGTCTGGGCGGTGAGGTGGATAACCCGAAATGGAAAGGCCTGTGGCCGGGCAAGACCCTGTTCAACGACAAGGGTGAACTGGCCATCCAGATCATCAAGGGCAACGTCGACGCGCAGAGTTCGCAGGCCAAGCACCAGGTCGATGGCCTGGCAGGTGCCACCCTGACTCAGAATGGCGTGAACAATCTGTTGCATTTCTGGCTCGGTGAGAACGGCTTCGCGCAGTTCCTCGCCAACTTGCAGAAAGGGGAGGCCTGATCATGTCGCAGCCAACCATTAAAGAAGTCCTGCTCAACCCGATCTTCAACAACAACCCCATCGGCCTGCAGATCCTTGGCATCTGTTCGGCGCTGGCGGTGACCTCGAACCTGAAGACCGCGCTGGTGATGTCGATCGCCCTGACGTTGGTGACCGGCTTCTCCAACCTGTTCATCTCGATGATCCGCAGTCAGATTCCGAGCAGCATCCGCATGATCGTGCAGATGGTGATCATCGCCTCGCTGGTGATCGTGGTCGATCAGGTGCTCAAGGCCTATGCCTACTCGCTCTCCAAGCAGTTGTCGGTGTTCGTCGGCCTGATCATCACCAACTGCATCGTGATGGGCCGTGCCGAAGCCTTCGCCATGCAGAACCCACCGCTGGTGTCGTTCTTCGATGGTATCGGCAATGGCCTGGGTTACAGCGCCATGTTAGTCGCCCTGGGCATCATTCGTGAGCTGTTCGGCGCCGGTAAACTGCTGGGCTACGAGATCATCCCGGTAATCAATGACGGTGGCTGGTATCAGCCCAACGGCATGCTGCTGCTGCCGCCTTCGGCCTTCTTCCTGATCGGCCTGTTCATCTGGGCACTGCGTAGCTGGAAGAAAGATCAGGTCGAGCAGCCGAGCTTCAAGATGGCGCCTCAGGTGTCGAACAAGGAGGCCTACTAATGGAGCACTATCTCAGCCTGTTGGCCAAGGCCGTGTTCGTCGAGAACATGGCGCTGGCCTTCTTCCTTGGCATGTGTACCTTCATCGCCATCTCCAAGAAGGTCGAGACCGCCATCGGTCTTGGCATCGCGGTGGTCGTGGTGCAGGTCATCACCGTGCCGGCGAACAACCTGATCTACACCTACCTGCTCAAGGATGGCGCACTGGCCTGGGCCGGTCTGCCCGAAGTCGATCTGAGCTTCCTCGGTCTGCTCAGCTACATCGGCGTGATCGCTGCCATCGTGCAGATTCTCGAGATGCTGCTGGATAAGTACGTACCTGCGCTGTACAACGCGCTCGGTATCTTCCTGCCGCTGATCACGGTGAACTGCGCCATCATGGGCGGCACCCTGTTCATGGTCGAGCGTGACTACAACCTCGCCGAAAGTACCGTTTACGGTCTGGGCTCGGGGCTGTCCTGGGCGCTGGCGATTGCCGCGCTGGCCGGTATTCGCGAGAAGCTCAAGTACAGCGACGTACCCGCCGGTCTGCAGGGGCTGGGCATCACCTTCATCACCATCGGTCTGATGTCGCTGGGCTTCATGTCCTTCTCCGGCGTGCAGCTGTAAGGAAAGGATGAACAGATGAATTACGAAATCCTACTCGCCATCGGCATGTTCACCGCCATCGTGCTTGCGCTGGTGCTGGTCATCCTCGCGGCACGCGCCAAGCTGGTCTCCAGCGGTGACGTGAGCATCGAAATCAACGGCGAAAAAACCATCGTGGTGCCGGCCGGCGGCAAGCTGCTGCAAACCCTGGCCGACAATGGCATCTTCCTGTCCTCCGCGTGCGGCGGCGGCGGTACCTGCGCGCAGTGCAAGTGTGTCGTCGAGTCCGGCGGCGGCGAGATGCTCTCCACCGAAGAATCGCACTTCACCAAGCGCGAGGCCCGTGAGGGTTGGCGCCTGTCCTGCCAGACGCCAGTCAAGCAGGACATGAAGATCGAAGTCCCGGAAGAAGTGTTTGGTGTCAAGAAGTGGGAATGCACCGTGGTGTCCAACCCCAACGTCGCCACCTTCATCAAGGAACTGACCTTGAAGCTGCCGGAAGGCGAGAACGTCGACTTCCGCGCCGGTGGTTACGTGCAGCTGGAATGCCCGCCGCACACCGTCAACTACAAGGACTTCGACATTCAGGAGGAATATCGCGGCGACTGGGACAAGTTCAACCAGTGGAAGTACGTGTCCAAGGTCGACGAGACCGTGATCCGTGCCTATTCCATGGCCAACTACCCGGAAGAGCGCGGTCTGGTGAAGTTCAACATCCGAATCGCCTCGCCGCCCCCCGGCAAGGATGATCTGCCGCCGGGCAAGATGTCGTCCTACGTGTTCAGCCTCAAGCCGGGTGACAAGATCACCGTGTACGGGCCGTTCGGTGAGTTCTTCGCCAAGGACACCGACGCCGAGATGGTCTTCATCGGCGGTGGTGCCGGCATGGCGCCGATGCGTTCGCACATCTTCGACCAGCTCAAGCGCCTGAAGTCCAAACGCAAGATCAGCTTCTGGTACGGCGCGCGCTCCATGCGCGAGTCGTTCTACAACGAAGAGTACGATCAGTTGGCAGCGGAGAACCCGAACTTCGAATGGCACCTGGCGCTGTCCGACCCGCAGCCGGAAGACAACTGGACTGGCCTCACCGGCTTCATCCATAACGTGTTGTACGAGAACTACCTGAAGGACCATCCGGCTCCGGAAGATTGTGAGTTCTACATGTGCGGCCCACCCATGATGAACGCCGCCGTGATCAAGATGCTCACCGACCTGGGCGTCGAGCCAGAGAATATCCTCCTCGACGACTTCGGCGGCTAAGCATGAGGTCTGCTGTACTCCAGCCCGTTATCGCTGTCGCCCTGGCGGCAGCCCTAACGGGCTGCTTGCATTCTGAACGGATCGAAGAGTTCGGCGGCCCGACCATGGGCAGCACCTATTCGGTCAAATACGTCCGCAGTGAAGGTGTCGCGCCGCAAGCCGAACTCAAGGCCGCGACCGAGGCGATCCTCGCCGAGATCGATCTGCAGATGTCCACCTATCGTGATGATTCGCTGATCGAGCAATTCAACCGGGCGCCGGCAGGTACCTGCCAGGCCATGCCCAGGGGCGTGCTGGACCTGGTGCGTGCCGGTGATCGCCTGCATCAGGAGAGCCAGGGTTATTTCGACCTGACGCTGGAGCCGTTGCTCGATCTTTGGGGCTTCGGCCCCAAAGGGCAGGGCGAGGCCGTGCCGGACGATGGGCGTCTGGCCGAAGTGCGCCAGCGGGTTGGCCAGCAACATTTGCGGATCGAAGGCCAGCAGCTGTGCAAGGATGCCGACGTACAGGTTGATTTCAACAGCATCGCGGCAGGCTACGCTGTCGATCAGATCGTCGCGCGTCTTGCAGAGCTGGGTGTCACCAGCTATCTGGTGGAGGCTACCGGCGAGCTCAAGGCGGCTGGCTTCAAGCCTGACGGCAGCCACTGGCGTATCGGCCTGGAAGCGCCGCGCGACGATCAGCGTGTGGCCCAGCGCATCCTGCAACTCGATGGTTACGGTATTTCCACCTCGGGTGATTACCGCAATTACTTCGAAGAGAACGGCCAGCGCTACTCGCACACGCTCGATCCGCTGACGGGTAAACCGGTCAACCACAAGCTGGCAGCCGTGACGGTGGCGGATCCATCGACCTTGCGCGCCGATGGCTTGTCTACCCTATTGATGGTGCTTGGGCCGGATGCCGGCATGGCTTTCGCCGAGCGCAACGGTATCGCGGCGTTTTTCGTGACGCGTGAGGGCGAGGGTTTCGTCACACAGGGCACGGCCGCATTCGAGCAGCTATTCGCTGCAGGAGATGAGCAATGACGTTTCTGGTTGTATTTCTGGTTATGGTTCTGGTCGTCGGCATGATGGCTATCGGTGTGATCATGGGGCGTAAACCCATCGCCGGTTCCTGCGGCGGTATCGCCAACCTGGGCATCGAGAAGGAGTGCTCGATCTGCGGCGGTAGTCGTGAGAAGTGCGAAGAGGTCAATCGCGACAAGAGCGAGGCGCCGAACACTGACCTGGCCTACGACGCGGGCAAGCGTTAAGCCAGGCAGCATGCTTTGATAGTCGGTGGCCACTATCCGCTGCCGACCCTGCCGAGGGTGCGCCACAAGCGCTCCGGCCTGATCTGAAGGAGTAAACATGGCGGTCTACAACTACGATGTGGTGGTGCTGGGCTCCGGCCCGGCGGGCGAGGGCGCGGCGATGAACGCGGCCAAGGCCGGGCGCAAGGTGGCCGTGGTGGACAACCGTCCGCTGGTCGGCGGCAACTGCACCCACCTGGGCACCATTCCCTCCAAGGCGCTGCGCCACTCGGTGCGGCAGATCATGCAGTTCAACACCAACCCGATGTTTCGCCAGATCGGCGAGCCGCGTTGGTTCTCCTTTCCCGACGTGCTGAAAAGTGCGGAGAAGGTGATCGCCAAGCAGGTCACCTCGCGCACCGGCTACTACGCGCGCAACCGCATCGACACCTATTTCGGCACCGCCAGCTTCGCTGACGATCAGACGGTCGAAGTGGTCTGCCTCAATGGCGTGGTGGAAAAGCTGGTGGCCAAGCAAATCGTCATCGCCACCGGTTCGCGTCCCTATCGTCCGGCTGACGTCGATTTTCGCCACCCGCGTATCTATGACAGCGACACCATTCTCAGCCTCGGCCATACGCCGCGTCGCCTGATCATCTACGGAGCCGGGGTGATCGGTTGCGAATACGCCTCGATCTTCAGTGGTCTGGGTGTGCTGGTCGACCTGATCGACAACCGCGATCAGTTGCTGAGTTTCCTCGATTCGGAAATCTCCGACGCGCTTTCCTATCACCTGCGCAACAACAACGTGCTGATTCGTCACAACGAAGAATACGAGCGCATCGAAGGGGTGGAGAATGGTGTGGTCCTGCACCTGAAATCGGGCAAGAAGATCAAGGCCGATGCCCTGCTGTGGTGTAACGGTCGTACCGGCAACACCGATCAGCTGGGCCTGGAAAACATCGGCATCGCGGTCAACAGCCGTGGCCAGATCCAGGTCGACGAGTACTATCGCACCGAGGTCAGCAATATCTACGCCGCCGGTGACGTGATCGGCTGGCCGAGCCTGGCCAGTGCCGCGGCTGACCAGGGTCGTTCCGCGGCCGGCAGCATCGTCGACAACGGCAGCTGGCGCTTCGTCGATGACGTGCCGACCGGCATCTACACCATTCCGGAGATCAGCTCGATCGGCAAGACCGAGCGTGAACTGACCCAGGCCAAGGTGCCTTACGAAGTGGGCAAGGCCTTCTTCAAGGGCATGGCCCGCGCGCAGATCTCGGTCGAGCCGGTGGGCATGCTGAAGATCCTCTTCCACCGTGAAACCCTGGAAGTGCTGGGTGTGCACTGCTTCGGCTATCAGGCTTCGGAGATCGTCCACATCGGTCAGGCGATCATGAACCAGAAGGGTGAAGCCAACAGCATCAAGTACTTCATCAACACCACCTTCAACTACCCGACCATGGCCGAGGCCTATCGGGTTGCCGCGTTCGACGGCCTCAACCGGCTTTTTTGAGCGGCTCCGGCCGGCGGCCTGAGCCGGTCGGGGAGGCAGGCTGGGTAGTGGCTTCCGAGTGGCGCTGGCCGAATCGGGAGAGCTTCTAGCGTCTCAGGCGGCAGCAACGACAAGACCGGCCATTGGCCGGTTTTGTCGTTGTTGGGCGCTGTATTCGTAGCCCGGATGCAATCCGGGGACATCCTCGCTCCAGCTCCCGGATTGCTTCCGGGCTACGCGGCGGGATCGCGGATAAATCCGCTCCTACGGAAGGTGAGTGCCTCAGCCGCGCAGCGTCTGCTCCGCGATGCCGGGGAAGTCGGTGATGAGGCTGTCGACACCAAAGTCGGCCAGGCGGCGCATCAGCGCCGGCTCGTTGACCGTCCAGACCGAGACATGCAGCCTCTGGTTCTGCGCCTTGAGCAGACGCTCCGGGGTGCACAGTGTCCAGTTCAATGCGAGCAGATGGCACTGGTAGTGCGCTGCCACTTTCAACGGGTCGAGCCAGGCGTACTCGGCCACCAGGCCCAGTTGCAATTGCGGGGTCAGCTCGCGTGCGGCCTTGAGCACTTCGCGCGAGCTGGAGGTGATGGTGATCTGCTCGCGCAGACCGAAGCGCTCGACCAGTTCGGCAATAGCCAGCACGGTACGTGCGGCGCGCACTTTCGAGGCGCTTTTTACTTCCAGTTGCCAGTGCTCGAACTGGCATTGCTCGAACAATTCCTCCAGGCGTGGAATGGGGCAGGGGCGTACCCAGCCCGGGCCGCCCTTGCGCGCGTCGTACTTGGCCAGCTCGGCGGCGTCGTGCTCGACCACCTTGCCGCGCAGGCCGGTGGTGCGCTTGAGGGTTGGGTCGTGGATGACCATCAGTTCGCCGTCGCGTGACAGGTGCAGATCCAGCTCGCAGCGATTGACGCCGTGCTCCAGGCAACGCTGGAAGCTGACGAGGGTGTTTTCCGGGGCTTCGCCTTTGGCGCCGCGATGGCCGTAGATAAGGGTCACTGTTGCTCCTTGGCGGTGTCGAGGTGACGTGGCTGGTGATGGCGCACGCTGTTGATCACGTGATCGTATTCGAAATAGACGCTGAATTCGCGGTAGTCCCAGCGTGTGATCGGCGGCTGGCCGACGGGCTTGTGCTCTTCATCGGCCAGGCCGAAACGCTCCAGTACCGAACGCTTGGACTGGCCTTTATGCGGCAGGTTGCTGGCGTCGAGTTCCGCGCCCTGGCTGCCGAGTGGAATGCTCAGGGTCTCGGCAAGCGAGGGCAGGGGCATCAGCAGGGCGAATAGCAGGGCGAGTCGATACATGGCAATTCCTTGGTAGAGGTCATTCACGAGCCTGGCGACGTTCCAGAGCCTGTTTCTGCAGGATATGCCGAGCCAGCAACTGGCGCTGTGCGTCGGTCAACGCTTCGAACTCGGTACCGACTTCATATTGGCCATCTGCACGCTGGCTGCAATGCACGACCTTGGCCCGTAGCAGCAGACCGAGCGCCTGGGGCATCAACACCATCTTGATCGCCAGATGGCTGCCCGGCGCCACGGCCTGGGCGTTATTGAAGCTGATGCCGCCTTCGGACAGCGACACCTGACGCGGTGCGCCGATATCGCGCAGCAGGCTCTGGGCGACCGCCTGACCGAGCAGGTCGATGCGCTTGTTGATGACCTTCAGGTAGTTGGCCAGGGTGCGGTCACGCTCGCTGATGTGGCGCAGCAAGTGCTGCGATTCGAAGTCCATCAGGTGCAGGTCGCTGAGCAGATTGAACAGCGGCGAGGTGTCGTGAAGCACGTCGCTGGCATAGGCTTCGGCCCCGGACAGCAGGCTGAATTCCAGTGCGATCGTATCCTCGATACGATAGTATTCGCGGCGATCATCTACATCGTTAGTCGACATGGCGAACCCATGAAAGCAGTGGTGGTCGAAGACCCTGTTGAAAGCCTCGTGAACGCCATGCGTGCCGGCCATGACTGCCTGGCAGGCGCCGGTTACGAATGGTAAAGGCGTAATACTCGCATCGCCCGCTCCATTGGCGTCACACTGCAATGTGTCAGCCACTGGTGGCTTTCCAGGTGTTTTAACGCAGCAGGCCCGATGCACAGCAAGCGTTGACTTGCCTGTGAGTGTAAGGCTGCTGATCCGGCCCTGCCACAAGGACGTTTTTCTTTCCTCCGAATCTCTCCGACATGTTCAGACCTCTGTTCGTATTCATCGGTACGCGCTACACGCGGGCCAAGCGTCGCAACCACTTCGTCTCCTTCATTTCCCTGACGTCCATGCTCGGCCTCACCCTGGGGGTGATGGTGATGATCCTGGTGCTGTCGGTGATGAATGGCTTCGATCACGAGATGCGCACCCGTGTGCTGGGCATGATTCCGCATGCCACAGTCGAGTCGGCCACCCCGGTCAGCGACTGGCCGGCACTGGCGCGTCAGGTCGAGCGTCATCCGCGCGTCGAGGCGCTGGCCCCCTTCACCCAGATGCAGGGCTTGCTGACGCACGACGGCAAGGTGCAGAAGGTGCTGATCAATGCCATCGATCCCGAGCAGGAACGCAAGGTCTCGATCATCGATGGCTTCTTCCAGCAGGGCGGGCTCGACAGCTTGCAGCCCGGTGATTTCGCCATGATCATCGGCGACAAGGCAGCGGCCAAATTGGGCGTCAAGCTCGGAGACAAGGTCACCTTCGTCGCCCCTGAGGTCACCGTGACCCCGGCCGGCATGTTTCCGCGCCTCAAACGTTTTACCGTGACCGGTATCTTTCATGTCGGCGCCGGTGAGATCGACGGTGCCCTGGCTCTGGCCAATATCAGCGACTTGGCGCGCCTGCAGCGCTGGCAGCCGGATCAGGTACAGGGCCTGCGTCTGAAGTTCGATGACCTGTTCCAGGCGCCGCGCAGCGCCTGGGAAATCGCCCAGACCCTCGACGGCGATTTCTACGCCCGCGACTGGACCCGCACGCATGGCAATCTGTATCAGGCCATTCGCATGGAAAAGACCATGATCGGCCTGCTGCTGTTGCTGATCGTCGCCGTCGCCGCCTTCAACATCATCTCCACCCTGGTGATGGTGGTGACCGACAAGAAGGGCGATATCGCCATCCTGCGGACCCTAGGCGCCACGCCGCGGCAGATCATGGCCATCTTCATGGTACAGGGCACGGTGATTGGCGTAGTCGGCACCTTGATCGGCGCCGTCCTGGGGATTCTCGCGGCGCTGAACATCAGCAGCCTGATCGCCGGCATCGAGCGGCTGCTGGGCATCAAGTTTCTCAATGCCGATGTCTATTTCATCGATTACCTGCCCTCGCAATTGCAGACCGCAGACGTGGTCATGGTCTGCAGCGCAGCACTGCTGCTGAGCTTCTTTGCCACCCTGTACCCTGCCTGGCGTGCTTCGCGTACCCAGCCTGCCGAGGCCCTGCGTTATGAGTGAGTCCATGAACCCGAACGCCATGAAACAGCACAATGCCGTGCTCAGCTGCCGCAACCTGAGCAAGCGTTACGACGAAGGCCCCGAGTCTGTGGTGGTGCTCGACGGGCTCGAACTGGAACTGCTGCCTGGTGAGCGCGTGGCCATCGTCGGCAGCTCCGGCTCCGGCAAGAGCACCCTGTTGAACATGCTCGGTGGCCTTGATACGCCCAGTGCAGGCAGCGTGTGGCTGGCCGGCGAGCAACTGTCGGCGCTGAGTGAAACCGCCCGCGGCCTGTTGCGCAACCGTGCACTGGGCTTCGTTTATCAGTTTCATCATCTGCTGGCCGAATTTACCGCGCTGGAAAATGCCTGCATGCCGCTGCTGATCGGCAAGACGCCGATTGCCGAAGCGCGCCAGCGTGCGACCGCTCTGCTGGAGCGAGTCGGCCTGGGCCATCGCCTGCACCACAAGCCGGCTGAACTGTCCGGTGGTGAGCGTCAGCGCGTAGCCATTGCCCGTGCCCTGGTCAACCGCCCCGGGCTGGTGCTGCTCGATGAGCCCACCGGCAACCTCGATCAGCACACTGCCGAAGGCATTCAGGAGCTGATGCGCGAACTGAGCCGCGACTCCAATACCGCATTTCTGGTGGTGACTCACGACATGCAGCTGGCGCGCCAGATGGATCGCGTGCTGAGCCTGCAGGACGGCAAGCTGGTGACCCTCTAATGTTTCGTCCGCTGAGTATCTTCATCGGCGCTCGCTACACGCGGGCCAAGCGCCGCAACCATTTCATCTCCTTCATTTCGCTGACTTCGATGATCGGCCTGGCGCTCGGTGTGCTGGCGATGATCGTGGTGTTGTCGGTGATGAACGGTTTCCAGAAGGAAATGAGCTCGCGCATTCTCGGCATGGTGCCGCACGCCATGCTCTATGGCGCCGAGCCGGTTGCCGACTGGCGCGCACTGGCAGACAAGGCCATGGCCAATCCGCAGGTGCAGGCAGCTGCGCCCTATGCCCAACTGGAAGGCATGCTCTCGCATCGCGGGCTGATGCAGCCGATTCAGATTCACGGCATCGACCCTGCGGAAGAGGGCAAGGTGTCGATCCTGCCCGAGCACATCCGTCAGGGCAGCCTGAACAACCTGCAACCCGGTGAGTTCGGCGTGGTGATCGGTGATATCACCGCGCGTCGCTTTGGCCTGCAGGTGGGCGACAAGCTGACGCTGATCATTCCCGAGCTGAGCAGCGCGCCTGGTGGCGTCACCCCGCGCATGCAGCGGCTGAACGTGGCGGCGGTGTTCAAGGTCGGTGCCGAGCTGGACAGCTCACTGGCCCTGATCAACGTCGCCGATGCGGCTGCCATGCAGCGTTTGCCGCAAGGAACGGTGCCGGGTATTCGTCTGGCGCTGAAGGATCTTTACCAGGCGCCGCAGGTGTCCAAGGCGCTGGTCGCCGAACTGGGCGCAGGGTATCGCGCCGACGACTGGACGCACACCCAGGGCAGCCTGTTCAGTGCGATGAAGATGGAAAAGACCATGATCGGGCTGCTGCTGCTGCTGATCGTTGCCGTGGCGGCGTTCAACATCATCGCCACGCTGATCATGGTGGTGGCCGACAAGGGTGGGGATATCGCCATCCTGCGTACCCTGGGCGCAACGCCACGGCAGATCATGGCGATTTTCATGGTGCAGGGCTCGGTGATCGGTCTGGTCGGCACGCTGATCGGTACCGTACTTGGCGTCCTGGCGGCGCTCAATGTCAGTGCGCTGGTAGCCTGGCTGGAGTCGTTCGCCGGGCAGCAGGTGATGAGTGCCGATGTGTACTTCATCAGCAGCCTGCCGTCTGACCTGCAATGGCTGGATGTGGCGCTGATCTGTTCGGCGGCGCTGATTCTCAGTTTCCTCGCCACACTTTATCCGTCCTGGCGTGCGGCACAGGTGCAGCCGGCCGAGGCGCTACGTTACGAATAAAGTCGAGGTGCAGCCTAGATTCTGTACGAAAAGTGCCTGCGCTCGGTGATGCTTCGTTAAAAATAGGTTCGGAATGCTCATTTACAGCTCGTAAACTCCGCTTCCTCACCCATTTTTGCCTCGCCTGACCTTCGCTCGACGACTTTTCGTACAGAACCTAGCGCTGCGTCTGCCTGCTTTGCTGGCGCTTTCGCCAGCTACGTTGCACCCACCAGCGCCAGTAGAGCATGGTCAGCGCATAGCCCATGATCGAGAAGCCGACTGCCGCCACGAACGAGCCGACATACAGCGGTTTCCACAGCACTGCCAGTTCGGCCGAGATCCATTCCAGGCTGAGCGTTTCCGGCATGCTGACCGGTGGCGTCTGCAAGATCCATGTGCCCAGTTTGTAGGTGCAATAGAACACTGGTGGCATGGTGATGGGGTTGGTCAGCCACACCAGGCCGATGGAAATCGGCAGGTTGGCGCGCAGTGGAATGGCCACGGCAGCGGCGGCCAGCATCTGCATGGGCATGGGAATCATCGCCCAGAACAGTCCGATGGCCATGCCGCGCGCTACCGAGTGGCGATTGAGATGCCACAGGTTGGGATCGTGAATCAGCTTGCCGAGAAAACGCAGGGACTTGTTAGTCTTGATGCTGTCGGGGTCGGGCATGTAGCGTTTGAATAAGCGACGCGGCATGAAGAGTCTCTGAGCTGGCAAAAGCGCCGGTATTATGCATGCTTTGCGCATGAGCGGCGTTTCCATATTGTGACCGGAGGTGAGCGTCGGACGCGCCCGCCGTAGCTCGATGAGCAGGGAGGATGGATGCGAACAGGGATGTTGGCGCTGGCCCTGGGCTTGCTCACGCTGCGTTTTTTGCCGGCTTTGCCGCCAGGCTGGCTGTTAGCGATTGCAGCCTGTGCCGGCCTGGCACTGTTGCTATCGCGCCTTTATCCGCTGGGCTTCTTTCTGCTCGGGCTGGCCTGGGCGTGCAGTTCGGCGCAATCGGCGCTGGATGATCGCCTCGCTGCGCAACTCGATGGTCGTACCCTATGGCTGGAGGGACGGGTGGTGGGCTTACCCGAAGTCTCCGAGGGTGTCGTGCGCTTTTTGCTGGAGGAGGCCCACTCGCGACGTGCCGAGTTGCCGCAAAGGCTGCGCGTGGCCTGGTATGGCGGGCCGACGGTGCAAGGCGGCGAGCGCTGGCGGCTGGCGGTCAATCTCAAGCGCCCGCATGGTCTGGTCAATCCGCAGCGTTTCGACTACGAGGCCTGGCTGTTGGCGCAGCGTATCGGCGCTACGGGTACGATCAAGTCAGGTGAGCGCCTGTCATCCGCGACAGGATTGGGCAGTTGGCGTGACAGCCTGCGTCAGCAATTGCTGGCTGTGCCGGCCTTTGAGCGGCAGGGCGCCATTGCGGCGCTGGTTCTGGGTGATGGTTCGGGTCTGAGCACGACAGACTGGCGCCTGCTGCAGCACACCGGAACGGTGCATCTGATGGTCATCTCGGGGCAGCACATTGCGCTGCTGGCCGGGTTTCTCTATGGCCTGGTGGCACTGCTGGCGAAGCTCGGTGCCTGGCCCAGGCGCCTGCCCTGGCTGCCCTGTGCTTGTGCCTTAGCCCTGAGTGGAGCCTTGCTCTACGGTTTTCTGGCCGGTTTCGAGGTGCCGGTGCGCCGAGCCTGTGTGATGGTCGCGCTGGTGCTGCTATGGCGTATGCGTTTTCGCCATCTGGGCGCCTGGTGGCCGCTGCTGCTGGCCTTGATCGTGGTTCTGCTGCTGGAACCACTGGCATCCTTGCAGCCGGGGTTCTGGCTGTCGTTTTCGGCAGTGGCGATTCTGGTGCTGGTATTCGCTGGTCGTCTCGGTCTCTGGGGGTGGTGGCGTGGCCTGACGCGCGCGCAGTGGACCATGGCCATCGGCCTGTTGCCGATGATGTTGATCCTCGGTCTGCCGGTGAGCAGTAGCGGGCCACTGGCCAATCTGATTGCCGTGCCCTGGGTTGGCTTGGTGGTCGTGCCTCTGGCGTTGTTGGGCACTTTGCTACTGCCTGTCCCGCTGCTGGGTGAAGGCGTGCTGTGGCTGGCCGGTGGTGCATTGCACCTGTTGTTCGAACTGCTCGGCGTCATCGCTGCCTGGCTACCGGCCTGGCTGCCCAGCAACCTGCCGCTGTGGGCCTGGCTATTGGCTGCGGCTGGCGCGTTGCTGCTTCTGCTGCCGGCTGGTGTGCCCTTGCGCTGGCCCGGCATCGCGCTGCTATTGCCGGCATTGTTTCTGCCGGCGCCACAGTTGGACGACGGGCGTGCCGACATCTGGGTGCTGGATGTCGGGCAGGGGCTGGCCGTGCTGGTGCGCACCCGGGAGCATGCTCTGCTTTACGATGCCGGGCCGCGTTTCGGCGATTTCGATACCGGTGAGCGTATCGTCCTGCCTTCGTTGCGCGCGCTGAATGTGCGACGTCTCGATCTGCTGCTGCTCAGCCATGCCGATAACGATCATGCCGGTGGTGCGGCCGCGATCAAGGCCAGGATGCCGGTATCGAGGGTTGTCAGCGGTGAACCGCAAAGGCTGGCCGATGCCCTCGGCGCCGAAGCGTGCGCGTCAGGGCAGAGCTGGCAATGGAACGAGGTGACCTTCAGGTTATGGCAATGGCAGCAGGCCAGCTCCGGCAACCAGTTGTCCTGTGTACTGCAGATAGAGGCGGCGGGCGAACGCCTGCTGTTGACCGGCGATATCGATGCACAGGCCGAGCAGGCGTTGATGCAGGCCGACTTGCCTCTGGCCTCGCAGTGGCTACTGGCTCCCCACCACGGTAGCCGCACGTCATCCAGCCAGGCGTTCATCGATGCCGTCGCAGCGCAGCATGTGCTGATCACCCGCAGTCGCCACAACGCCTTCGGCCATCCTCACCCACAGGTGCTTGCACGCTATCGCGCTGCGGGCGTCGAGGTGCATGACACGGCGTTGCACGGCGCCCTGCATATTCGCCTGGGGCTACATGGCACGGCGCGAGGGTTGCGAAGCGAGCCACGTTTCTGGCGGGAAAAATGAGAACGGCGGCGCCCTATGCTAGAGTGGCGCGACTTTTTCGAGGGGGATTCTCTACCGTGTGGGAACTGGTCAAAGCTGGCGGCTGGATGATGCTGCCGATCATTCTCTGTTCCATCGCTGCTGCCGGTATCGTTGCCGAGCGCCTGTGGACCCTGCGGCCTGCCCGGGTCACTCCGGCCAATCTGCTGGCCCAGGTATGGCGCTGGATCAAGGACAAGAAACTCAACAACCAGAAGCTCAAGGAGCTGCGCGAGCATTCGCCGCTGGGGCAGATACTCGCTGCCGGCCTGGCCAACTCCAAGCATGGCCGCGAGATCATGAAAGAGTGCATCGAGGAGGCTGCCGCGCGCGTCATCCATGATCTGGAACGCTACCTCAATGCGCTTGGCACCATTGCCGGTATCGCCCCGTTACTCGGCCTGCTTGGCACCGTGCTGGGCATGATCGAAATCTTCAGCTCCTTCATGGGCTCTGGCATGGCCAACGCGCCGATGCTCGCCGGCGGTATCTCCAAGGCGCTGATCACCACAGCAGCCGGCCTGATGGTGGCGATCCCTGCGCTGTTTTTCCACCGCTACCTGCAGCGACGCGTCGACGAGTTGGTGGTCGGCATGGAGCAGGAAGCGATCAAGCTGGTGGAGATGGTGCAGGGTGATCGCGATGTCGACCTGGGCGAGGGCAAGGCGTGAAATTCCGGCGTAAACCGCGGGAGAACGTCGAGATCAACCTGGCCTCGTTGATTGACGTGGTATTTATCCTGCTGCTGTTTTTCGTGGTCACCACCACCTTCACCCGTGAGACCCAGCTCAAGGTCGACCTGCCGGAGGCCGCCAGCGGCACGCCGCCGGAGCAGACCGAGCTGAAGCAGGTCGAAGTGCTGATCGCTGCCGACGGTGCGTTTTCGGTCAATGGCAAGACGCTGCTGGAGAGCAACCTGAGCAATCTCATGGCTGCGCTGCAGAAGGAGTCCGACGGCGACAACAGCCTGCCGCTGATCATCAGCGCCGACGGCAAGACGCCGCACCAGGCGGTGATCACGGCCATGGACGCTGCCGGCAAGCTGGGCTTCTCGCACCTGCGCATCACCACGGTGGAAGCACAGGAAGCCCCTTGAGTGAGCGCCGCTGATCGCCTGCTCGAGGCCTGGTATCGCGGCCATCCGGCGCTGGTGCTGTTGCGCCCGCTGGAGTGGCTGTATCGCCGCGTAGTGCAGGGCAAGCGCGCACGCTTCTTGGCGGGCGAAGGCAACATCTACCGCGCGCCAGTGCCGGTGCTGGTGGTGGGCAACATCACCGTCGGCGGCACCGGCAAGACACCGCTGATCCTCTTCCTTATCGAACATTGTCGTGCCCGTGGCCTAAAGGTCGGTGTGGTCAGCCGTGGCTATGGCGCCACGCCGCCCAGTCTGCCCTGGCGCGTGCGCGCGGAGCAGCCGGCGAGCCAGGCCGGCGATGAGCCGCTGCTGATCGTCCAGCGCACGGGCGTGCCCTTGATGATCGACCCGGACCGTAGCCGCGCCGTCCATGCTCTGCTGGCTGAAGAATCGGTTGACCTGATCCTCTGCGACGATGGCCTGCAGCACTACCGGTTGGCGCGTGATCTGGAGCTGGTATTGATCGACGCCGCCCGTGGCCTGGGCAATGGGCGCTGCCTGCCCGCTGGGCCATTGCGCGAGCCAGCCGAGCGTTTGGCCGAGGTGGATGCCGTGTTGTTCAACGGCGCCGAAGCCGATAGTACCGAGGGCTATGCCTTTCGCCTGCAGCCAACCGCGCTGGTCAACGTTGCCAGTGGTGAGCGTGTCGGCCTTTACCATTTTTCTCCCGGCCAGGCCATGCATGCGGTGGCCGGCATCGGCAACCCGCAACGTTTCTTCAATACCCTCGAAGCGCTAAACTGGCGGCCGGTTCCGCACCCCTTCGCCGACCATGCTCAGTACGACCTGGCGCAGCTCAGTTTCGAGCCGCCGCTGCCGCTACTGATGACGGAGAAGGATGCGGTGAAATGCCGGGCCTTCGCTGCTGCCGACTGGTGGTACCTGGCCGTCGATGCCGTGCCCACGCAGGCGTTCGTCGACTGGCTGGATGGCGCGTTGGCCCGCCTCATACCGGGGTCCTGATGACCCCAGCAAGGATTCCACCATGGACCTTAAACTGCTCGACATTCTCGCCTGCCCGATCTGCAAGGGCCCGCTGCAGCTTTCCGAAGACAAGACCGAGCTGATCAGCAAGGGCGCCGGCGTGGCTTACCCGATCCGCGACGGCATCCCGGTGATGCTGGAAAGCGAAGCACGCACCCTGACCACTGACGAGCGTCTGGACAAGTAAATGAGCGCAGCCTTCACCGTCGTCATTCCCGCCCGTTACGCCTCCACCCGCCTGCCTGGCAAGCCATTGCAGGACATCGCCGGCAAACCCATGGTGCAGCACGTCTGGGAGCAGGCGAAAAAAAGCTCGGCCAGCCGCGTGGTGATCGCCACCGACGATGCGCGCATCGTCGAGGCCTGCCAGACCTTTGGCGCCGAGGTGCTGCTGACTCGCGAGGATCACAACTCCGGCACCGACCGCCTGGCCGAAGTGGCCACCCAGCTCGGTTTGCCGGCCGATGCCATCGTGGTCAACGTGCAGGGTGACGAGCCGCTGATTCCGCCGGTGATCATCGATCAGGTCGCGGTCAACCTGGCGGCCAACCCGCAGGCCGGTATCGCCACCCTGGCCGAGCCCATCGAGGACGTCACCGCGCTGTTCAATCCCAATGTGGTCAAGGTGGTTGCGGACAAGACAGGCCTGGCCCTGACCTTCAGCCGTGCGCCGCTGGCCTGGGCGCGCGATGCCTTCGCCAAGAGTCGCGATGTACTGCCGCAAGGCGTGCCGTACCGCCGTCATATCGGCATCTACGCCTACCGTGCCGGTTTCCTGCATGACTTCGTCGCCTGGGGCCCCTGCTGGCTGGAAGACACCGAATGCCTGGAGCAACTGCGCGCGCTGTACAACGGTGTGCGTATCCATGTTGCCGATGCGCTGGAGGCGCCGGCTGCCGGCGTGGATACCGCTGAAGACCTGGAGCGGGTACGTCACCTGCTGGGGGCCTGATGAAGGTTCTGTTCGTGTGCCTAGGCAACATTTGTCGTTCGCCCACGGCTGAAGGCGTGCTGCGCCACAAGCTGCGTGCGGCAGGGCTGGATGATCGCGTACAGGTGGATTCCGCCGGTACTGGTGATTGGCACGTCGGCAAGGCGCCGGACAGTCGCACCCGTCAGGCGGCCCTACGCCGTGGTTATGATCTGTCCGCGCAGCGTGCGCGCCAGGTCGAGGCTGCCGACTTTCAGCGCTTCGATCTGATCCTGGCCATGGATCAGAGCAATCTGCGTAATCTCAAGGCGCTGCGTCCGGCGGCTGCTCGGGCTGATCTCGACCTTTATCTGCGTCGCTATGCGTTGGCCCTGGATGAGGTGCCTGATCCCTACTACGGCGGCGACGATGGTTTCGAGCAGGTACTGGATCTGATCGAGCAAGCCAGTGACGCGCTGCTGGTGGAAATCAAGGGGCGCCTGTGAGCCTGAATCTGCAACGTGATGTGTCGCTCAGGGTTTTCAACAGCTTTGGCGTCGATGTACGCGCACGCTGTTTCGCTGAGGCCCACAACGATGACGAAGTGCGCGAGGCGCTGCGTCTGGCCGAGCAGCAGGGCTTGCCGCTGCTGGTGATCGGTGGTGGCAGCAACCTGTTGCTGACCCGCGATGTCGAGGCACTGGTGCTGCGTATGGCCAGCCGTGGCATTCGCATTCTCGAGACCGACGGCGAGCAGGTGCTGGTGGAGGCCGAAGCTGGCGAGCCCTGGCATCCCTTCGTGCAGTGGAGCCTGGCACAAGGCCTCAATGGTCTGGAAAACCTCAGCCTGATTCCCGGCACCGTTGGCGCCGCGCCGATGCAGAACATCGGTGCCTATGGCGTGGAGATCAAGGATCTGTTCGCCGGCCTGACCGCCCTGGATCGGCACAGCGGCGAATTACGAGACTTCGGTCTGGAGGAATGCGCTTTCGCTTACCGCGACAGCCTGTTCAAGCGCGAAGCCGGGCGTTGGCTGATCCTCCGTGTGCGTTTCCACTTGAGCCGTCTGGCTGCGCTGCGTCTTGACTACGGCCCGGTGCGCCAGCGCCTTGCTGAGATGGGTGTCGAAGTGCCGACTGCCACCGATGTCAGCCGAGCGATCTGCGCCATCCGCAGCGAAAAACTGCCAGATCCTGCCGAACTGGGTAACGCCGGCAGCTTCTTCAAGAATCCGCTGGTGTCGTTCGAGCTGGCCGAGCGCATTCGCGCCGAGCATGCCGATCTGGTCAGTTATCCGGCGGGTGATGGTCTGGTCAAACTGGCGGCTGGCTGGTTGATCGAGCGGGCAGGGTGGAAAGGTTTTCGCGAGGGCGATGCCGGCGTGCATCGTTTGCAGGCGCTGGTGCTGGTCAATTATGGCAAGGCCACGGGGGCGCAACTGCTGCAGCTGGCGCAGCGTATCCAGGCCGATGTGTTCGAGCGCTTCGCTGTCGAGCTGGAGATCGAGCCCAACGTGCTTTGATTTGACCGCCTTGGTGCTGTTGTCCCGGATTGCATCCGGGCTACGCATCTGAAACGGGACATGCGGACATGAAAAAGGGGATGCCTAGGCATCCCCTTTTCGTACCTCCAGAAGGATCAAGCCTGAGGCTTGATCTCTTCCTTGTCGACGGCTGGTACGTTTTCTTCCGGCTGCGCTTGCTCTACCGCTTCGCTCGCGCCTTGTTCGCTGACGACAGGGGTGGCTTCGGCTTCAGCGACCGGCTCGACTACAGGAGCTGTTTCGACTACGGCGGCTTCGGCTTCTGCCGGGACGCTTACTTCAGCGACCGGAGCGGCGTCGACTGCTGGGGCAGCCTCTACAGCCGGGGCTGCAGCGGCGGCCTGTGCGGCTTCGCGGGCCAGGCGCTCGGCTTCACGCTGGCGACGACGCACTTCGCGCGGGTCGTTCGGCGCACGGCCAGTGGCATTGGCTGGAACCGGTGTAGGTGCCGGAGCAGGTGCTTGCTCGACCGCAGCCGGAGCAGGCTGCTCGGCGACTTCAACAACCGGTTCTGCTTGAACAGCAGGCTCGGCGACTGGAGCCTCAGCGACAACCGGCGCTTCGACTGCGGCGGCAGGTTCTGCTTGCGTCACATTTTCCACGACCGGAGCGCTTTCGACTGCTGCGCTTACGACAGGCTCGGCCTGTACGTCGACCGACTGAACAGCAGGGGCTTCTTCAGTCTGAGTAGTCGGAGCTTCGACGACCGCCGCTTCGCTGGCAACGGTTTCGCTGCTTTCAACGCTTTCAGCAACCACGGTGGCAGCAGAGGCTACCGCAGCGGTGACAGCCGCTTGTGCTTCTTGCCCGGCAGCTTCGCTGTTCTCGGCGCTTTCGATCAGGTTGCCATCGGCATCACGCTGACGCTCGCGACGATTGCTGCGGCGACGCTGGCCACGCGAACGACGACGCGGACGCTCGCCGTCGTTGTTGTCCTGCTCGTCATCCTGCAGCTGCTCCTCGTTCGGCAGCGCTTCGTCCTGCACAGCTTCGGCCTGTTCGGCGCGCGGCTGGCGCTCTTCGCGCGGTGGACGCTGACGCTCGGCGCGGGGCTGACGCTCGGCACGCTCTTCGCGTTGTTCGCTGCCGGCAGCGTCCAGCGGCTCACGCAGTTCGCGTACGCGCTCTTCACGCGGGGCACGCTCTTCGCGCGGCTTGCGCTCGCGGCGGTTTTCCTGGCCTTCGCGCGGCTCGCGTGGCGCGCGTTCTTCACGCGGGGCACGCTCTTCACGTGGCTGGCGCTCTTCGCGCGGCTCGCGGGCCTGACGCTCTTCACGCGGAGCACGTTCTTCGCGCGGCTTGCGCTCTTCGTCGCGACGACCGCCGCGATTACGGCTCTGCTGACGACCATTGCGGCGTTCTTCACGCGGCGGACGCTCGTTGCTTTTCTTCTCGACGACTGCGGGCTTGGCTTCTTCTTCCTTGCCGGCGAACAGGCTGACCAGCGACTTCACCAGGCCTTTGAACAGGCTTGGCTCGGGTGCCTTACTCGGTGCCAGCGGAGCCGGTTGTGGCTCGGCAGCGACCGGAGCGCTGCTACGCGGTGCGGCCTTGATCGCGGCTTCCTGGCGAACCAGGGTGCGCGTGGCGGCACTCGGATGCGCGGCCGCTTCTTCGTGTTCTGCGGTGGCAGCGATTTCGTAGCTGCTCTGGCCGCTCAGGGCTTCCGGGCTGTCGTCACGCAGGCGCTGCACTTCGAAATGCGGGGTTTCCAGGTGATCGTTCGGCAGGATCACGATGCGCGCACGGGTGCGCAGTTCGATTTTGGTGATCGAGTTGCGCTTCTCGTTGAGCAGGAAGGCGGCGACCGGGATCGGTACCTGAGCGCGGACTTCGGCGGTGCGATCCTTCAGCGCTTCTTCTTCGATCAGGCGCAGGATGGCCAGCGACAGGGATTCGACGTCGCGGATGATGCCTTGGCCGTTGCAACGCGGGCAGACGATGCCGCTGGTCTCGCCCAGCGACGGACGCAGGCGCTGACGGGACATTTCCAGCAGACCGAAGCGCGAGATACGGCCGACCTGTACGCGGGCACGGTCAGCTTCCAGGGCTTCACGCACCTTCTCTTCGACGGCGCGCTGGTTCTTGGCCGGGGTCATGTCGATGAAGTCGATGACGATCAGGCCGCCGATGTCACGCAGGCGCAGCTGGCGGGCGATTTCTTCGGCCGCTTCCAGGTTGGTCTGCAGCGCGGTTTCCTCGATGTCGCTGCCCTTGGTGGCGCGCGCCGAGTTGATGTCGATGGAAACCAGGGCTTCGGTCGGGTCGATGACGATGGAACCACCGGACGGCAGCTTCACTTCGCGCTGGAAGGCGGTTTCGATCTGGCTTTCGATCTGGAAGCGGTTGAACAGCGGCACGCTGTCTTCGTACAGCTTGATCTTGCTGGCGTACTGCGGCATCACCTGCTGGATGAAGCTCAGGGCTTCTTCCTGGGCTTCGACGCTGTCGACAAGCACTTCGCCGATGTCCTGGCGCAGGTAGTCGCGGATGGCGCGGATGATGACGTTGGATTCCTGATAGATCAGGAACGGGGCAGGGCGGCTGGTGGAGGCTTCCTTGATGGCGCTCCACAGTTGCAGCAGGTAATCGAGGTCCCACTGCATTTCTTCGCTGCTACGACCCAGGCCGGCAGTGCGCACGATCAGGCCCATGTCGGCCGGGGCGTTGAGGCCGTTCAGCGCTTCGCGCAGTTCGTTGCGCTCTTCGCCTTCGATGCGGCGGGAGATGCCGCCGGCACGTGGGTTGTTCGGCATCAGCACCAAGTAACGACCGGCCAGGCTGATGAAGGTGGTCAGGGCTGCACCCTTGTTGCCGCGTTCTTCTTTCTCGACCTGGACGATGACTTCCTGGCCTTCCTTGAGCACGTCCTTGATGTTGACGCGGCCGCCTTCAGGGGCTTTGGAGAAATATTCGCGGGAGATTTCTTTGAGAGGGAGGAAACCGTGGCGTTCGGAACCGAAATCGACGAAAGCGGCTTCAAGGCTGGGTTCAACGCGGGTGATGCGGCCTTTGTAGATATTGGCCTTTTTCTGTTCGCGGGCGCCGGACTCGATGTCCAGATCGTAGAGTTTTTGGCCATCTACCAGGGCGACACGCAACTCTTCGGGCTGAGTTGCGTTAATGAGCATTCTTTTCATGTGGTACCAATGGGTTCCGGGCTAGCGGAAGCCACGTTAGGCACACACGACTCTCAGGGTCGGTGTCAGGCGCGTCAGAAACGGTCGTAAATCGTTCCACTGTCGAGCGACGGTCAGCCAATACCAGGCTGCGGTCGCGACGGACGTCTCCTGCTTGCTGTGGTGACAGAAAGCACTCAGTCAGGAAGAGGAATCAACTGGCGGTAGCGGACGAGATGAGGCGTCTTTGATCAAGCGGTGTGCTACGCAGTCCGACAGTTGTACATCTCCACCCTACACGTATCGCTGAAAATCGGGTGCCGCGCGCGGATTCCGCAGCGGTTGTCATTTATCGCGACCGCCCGGCGGGCGAATCGCGCATCATACTCAAGGCTTTATTTCCGAAGTCTTCGTAGCCAATGGTGGCCTTTCTAAGCTGAAGAATCCGTCGGACGGCCTCACGTCCCAAAAGGTTTGCGCGGGCAGGGGATGGCAAGTTTGGCGATCATCCGCAAGCCAGGCCGCTTTTGGCGGCGTTCGCGACTATAGCAGCAATGATTAAGTGCTTCAATTCCATAAAAAATTGTTATGATTGCGCGATGACTACTCCTGCCTCTCCAACCTCCGGCGTTCAGCTGATCGAGGTTGCACCGGAACTCGCCGGCCAACGCATCGACAACTTCCTGCGGACACAGCTCAAGGGCGTGCCCAAGACCCTGATCTACCGCATCCTGCGCAAGGGCGAAGTTCGGGTGAACAAGGGGCGGATCAAGCCCGAATACAAGCTCCAGGCCGGTGATGTGGTGCGCGTGCCGCCGCTGCGCCTGGCCGAGCGCGATGAGCCTGAGCCGCTGGCGCAGGGGCTTTTGCAGCGCCTCGAGTCTGCCATCGTTTATGAGGACAAGGCGCTGATCGTGCTGAACAAACCGGCCGGTATCGCCGTGCATGGTGGCAGTGGTCTCAATTACGGGGTGATCGAGGCGTTTCGCCAGTTGCGTCCCGATGCCAAGGATCTGGAGCTGGTGCATCGCCTCGATCGTGATACGTCCGGCCTGCTGATGATCGCCAAGAAGCGCAGCATGCTCCGACACCTGCACGAAGCGCTGCGCGGCGACGGCGTGGACAAGCGCTATATGGCGTTGGTGCGCGGTCACTGGGCGACTGCCAAGAAGCAGATCGCCGCGCCGCTACTGAAAAGCAACCTGCGCTCCGGCGAGCGTATGGTCGAGGTGAATCCCGAGGGCAAGGAGGCGCTCACGGTATTTCGTGTGCTGCGCCGTTTCGGTGAGTTCGCCACGCTGGTCGAGGCCAGCCCGATCACTGGTCGTACCCACCAGATTCGTGTGCACGCGCAATATGCAGGTCATGGTATTGCCGGCGACAGCAAATACGGCGATGACGACTTCTCCCGTGAGATTCGCGAGCTGGGCGGTAAACGCCTGTTCCTGCATGCCTATGAGTTGCACGTGCCGCTGCCCGATGGTGGCGTGCTGAAGCTCGAGGCTCCGGTGGATGAGATGTGGGCGAAGACCCTGGAGCGTCTGAGTGCCTGATTATCAGCTACTGATTTTCGATTGGGACGGCACGCTGGTGGATTCCATCGGCCGTATCGTCGAGGCCATGCACCGTGCTGCCGATGTGGCATGTGTGCCGCGCTGCAGCGATGTCGCGGTGCGCGGGATTATTGGTCTGGAACTTGGGGTTGCGATTCGCACGCTGTACCCGGAACTCGATGAGCCGCTGCGAATCGAAACCATCCGGCGCGCCTATAGTGAGCAGTATCTGGCGCTGGAGACCGAGCCGTCACCGTTGTTCGAGGGTGTGCGCGAGTCGCTCGAAGTCTTTCGTGATCAGGGGTATCAGCTGGCTGTGGCGACCGGCAAGGGGCGCAGGGGGTTGCATAGGGTGCTGGCTGACAAGGGTTGGCTGGATTACTTCGATATCACCCGTTGCGCTGACGAGACGGCAAGCAAGCCGGACCCGCTGATGCTGCACGAAATTCTCGCGCATTGCCGGGTGCAACCCGAGCGCGCGCTGATGGTCGGGGATTCGACCTTTGACCTGCTGATGGCGCGCAATGCCGGGATGGACGCGGTGGCGGTAGGTTTCGGTGCGCAGCCGCTGTCGGTGTTGCGCGAGTGCTCGCCGCGTTTGGCTATCAACGAATTCAATGAGCTGCGTGCGTGGCTGGAAGTCGGTCGTGCGCAGCGTTCAGCAGAGGTGAGTGAATATGTCGGATGAGTGGAAGTCATCGTCTTCGTCAGGCGAGGATGCCAAGAGCTGGAAGTTGCTGGAAAAGGCACTGCTGTCCAGTGTTCAGGAGCAGCGTCGTTCGCGTCGCTGGGGTATTTTTTTCAAGCTGCTGACCTTTATCTACCTGTTCGGTGCGTTGGCGCTGGTATTGCCAGTGCTCGATCTGAAGAAAGCCTCGACCGCCGAGGCGCATACGGCGCTGATCGAAATTCGCGGCATGATCGCTGATCGAGAGGAAGCCAGTGCCGATAAGGTGGTGGGCAGTCTGCGTGCCGCCTTCGAAGATACCAATACCAAGGGCGTGATCCTGCGTATCAACAGCCCGGGCGGTAGTCCGGTGCAGTCCGGCTACATCTATGACGAGATTCGTCGCTTGCGTGGCGAGTATCCGCAGACCAAGGTCTATGCGGTGATCAGTGATCTGGGTGCATCCGGCGCCTATTACATCGCCAGCGCGGCCGATGAGATCTATGCCGACAAGGCCAGTCTGGTCGGCTCCATTGGTGTTACGGCAGCCAGTTTCGGTTTTGTTGAAACCATGGACAAGCTCGGTGTCGAGCGTCGCGTCTATACCTCGGGTGAGCACAAGGCATTTCTCGATCCGTTCCAGCCGCAGAAGGAAGAGGAAACCCGCTTCTGGAAAACCGTGCTGGACACCACTCATCGTCAGTTCATCGACAGCGTGAAGAAGGGTCGTGGTGATCGTCTCAAGGCTGATGAGCATCCCGAGTTGTTCTCGGGGCTGGTCTGGTCTGGCGAGCAGGCGCTGCAGCTGGGCTTGGTCGATGCGCTGGGTAGTGCCAGCTATGTGGCGCGTGAGGTGATTGGTCAGAAAGAGATGGTCGACTTCACTCAGCGTGATACGCCGTTCGATCGCTTTGCCAAGCGCCTGGGTACCAGTGTCGCGGACCGCATTGCGCTGTGGATGGGCTTTCAGGGGCCGACGCTGCGCTGATATATAAAAGAAGCCCCGTAGGGCGGGTGCAACCCGCCGACCGAGATTGGCGGGTTGCGCCCGCCCTACGGCACTTCTATTTCTTCGTTGATCAGCATGTCCACCAGTCGAATGAGGGGCAGGCCGACCAGACTGGTGGCGTCTTCGCCCTCGGTGCTGCGAAACAGGCTGATGCCCAGACCTTCGGACTTGAAGCTGCCGGCGCAATCGAATGGCTGCTCGCGTTGCAGGTAGCGCAGGATCTGCTCGTCGCTCAGTGGGCGAAAATGCACGGTGAAGGGTACGCATTCGACCTGGCATTTGCCGGTGCTCGAATTGAGCAGTGCCAGTCCGGTCAGAAAGGTGACGCTGCTGCCGCTGGCGGCGCGCAACTGTTGCTGGGCTCTCGGCAGATCGTGGGGTTTGCCGAGTATCTGTCCGTCGCTGAGTGCGGCGACCTGGTCCGAGCCGATGATCAGGTGGTCTGGGTTGTTGGCGGCGAGGGCGCGGGCCTTTTCTTCAGCCAGGCGTCTGACCAGGTCGATGGCGGCTTCGCCCTCGCGGCGGGTTTCGTCGATGCTCGGCGATTGCCAGGTAAAGGGCAGTTGCAGGCGTTCGAGCAGCTCGCGACGGTAGGGTGAGCTGGAGGCGAGCAGCAGCGCGGGCATGTTCTCTTCCTTTATATAGGTGGGCGAGAAATTCTACTGATCGTCGCCATTCGAAAACAGGCCGAATTTCCTTTGACAGGGGCAGGGTGCATCCCTAGAATGCTGCGCCTATGTTGAATGGGCCGATTCCACCTCACGTTGATCCGCGCAAGCTCGCCGACCGCGAAGCTACCCTTGAAGGGCAGCTCGAACTGGCCAGCCTGCAGCGTCTCTGCGACCCGCTTGCCGAAACGGCTGGCACGGTGCAGGCGAAATTTCATTTCGCCCGTGACGAGCAGAAAACTGTGGTTATCCGCAGTGAGCTTGAGGTTGAGGTCAAAATGGTCTGCCAGCGTTGTCTGGAGCTGGTCGCGCTACCCATCCGCAGCGAATGTGAATACGCCGTGGTTCGGGTTGGAGCGAACACTCAGTCCTTGCCCAAGGGCTACGACGTGCTGGAAGTGGGCGAAGAGCCGCTGGAGCTGCTTGGTCTGGTCGAGGAAGAGTTGCTTCTCGCCTTGCCCATCGTTCCTGCTCATGCCCCAGGTGATTGCCAGCAGCCGGACGGTCTCGATGAGCCCGAGCCAGGCGAGGACGAGGTATCGCGGTCCAACCCGTTCAGTGTATTGGCGCAGTTAAAGCGTGACCCAAACGTTTAGGAGTTAATGAGTTATGGCTGTTCAGCAGAACAAAAAATCCCGTTCCGCCCGCGACATGCGTCGTTCGCACGACGCCCTCGAGGCCAGCACCCTGTCCGTAGAGAAGAGCACCGGTGAAGTTCACCTGCGCCACCACGTTTCTCCGGAAGGCGTGTACCGCGGTCGCAAAGTGATCGACAAGGGCGCTGACGAGTAATCCTTGTCTGCCTCGATCATCGCGATTGATGCAATGGGTGGGGACTTCGGTCCCCACTGCATTGTTCCGGCCTGCATTTCCGCGCTGGCCGAATTCCCCTCGCTGCATCTGGCCCTCGTCGGCCAAGCTCCCCTCATCGAAGAACAGCTCGCTCGCCAGTCCGGCGTCGACCGCTCGCGTCTGCAGGTTCATCACGCCAGTGAAGTCATCGCCATGGACGAACGTCCGGCGCAGGCCTTGCGTGGCAAGCCGGATGCCTCGATGCGCGTGGCGCTGGAGCTGGTGCGTCAGCGTCAGGCGCATGCCTGCGTCAGTGCCGGCAATACCGGGGCGCTGATGGCGCTGTCGCGTTACGTGCTGAAGACGCTGCCGGGGATCGATCGGCCGGCCATGGTCAGCCCGATTCCGACTGAGCGTGGCCATTGCTACCTGTTGGATCTGGGTGCCAACGTCGACTGCAGCGCCGAGCACCTCTATCAGTTCGCGATCATGGGCGCGGTTGCGGCCGAAACCCTGGGTGTATCTCGGCCGCGCGTGGCCTTGCTCAATGTCGGTACCGAGGACATCAAGGGCAATCAGCAGGTCAAGCTGGCGGCCAATATGCTGCAGCAGGCCCATGGGCTGAATTTCGTCGGCTACATCGAGGGCGATGGCATGTATCGCGGTGAAGCCGATGTGGTGGTGTGCGACGGCTTCGTCGGCAACATCCTGCTCAAGTCCAGTGAAGGCCTGGCCAGGATGATCACCGGGCGGGTCGAGGCGCTGTTCAGCGATGGGTTGTTCGCCCAGGCAATCGGTGCCTTGGCGATGCCATTGCTGCGCCGCCTCAAGGCCGATCTGGCGCCGGCGCGGCACAATGGTGCGAGCTTTCTCGGGCTGCAGGGCATCGTGGTCAAGAGTCATGGCGCGGCAGGGCAGGAGAGCTTTCAGAGCGCCATTCGTTGTGCGTTGCGCGAGGTGCAGGAAAATCTGCCGCAGCGACTGCATGGTCGACTTGAGGACTTGTTGCTGTAGACTCGTCGCGTTTTCAGGGCGCCTCTAAAAACTACCTGCGTTGCCATCGCGGCGTTAAAAACAGACTCGTGCGCGAGTTCGATCAAAATGCTCATTTACAGCGCGTAAACTGCGCTTTTTCGTCTGTTTTTGCCTTGCGCTGGCTGCTTCGCCTACGTTTTTAGAGGCGCCCTGCAGGGCGTGGGCTGTGGTGGAATGTGACCGCGGCACGCGGCCTGTCATCCAACTGTCAGTTTGCTGCGCCAGGCTCGCCTGGCGCTGGTTTTTCGACTCAAGGGACTTATTCATGTCTGCATCCCTCGCATTCGTCTTTCCCGGTCAGGGTTCGCAAGCCCTGACCATGCTCGCCGAGCATGGCGCCCAGCAGAAGCTGGTGATCGACACCTTCGGTGAAGCCTCCGAAGCGCTCGGCTACGACCTTTGGGCGCTGACCCAGCAAGGCCCGGAAGAGCAATTGAACCAGACCGACAAGACCCAGCCGGCCATCCTCACCGCTTCCATCGTCCTGTGGCGTTTGTGGCAGGCCGAGGGCGGCGCCAAGCCGGCGTTCGTCGCCGGTCACAGCCTGGGTGAGTACTCCGCGCTGGTCGCCGCGGGCAGCATCGGCTTCGTCGACGCCGTGAAGCTGGTGGAGCGCCGTGGTCAATTGATGCAGCAGGCCGTTCCGGCCGGGCAGGGCGGCATGGCCGCCATCCTCGGCCTGGAAGATGCCGACGTGCTGGCCGCCTGCGCCGAAGCGGCGCAAGGTGATGTGGTTAGCGCAGTGAACTTCAATGCCCCCGGCCAGGTGGTGATCGCGGGTAGCGTCGCAGCGGTGGAACGTGCCATCGAGGCGTGCAAGGCCCGTGGCGCCAAGCGCGCCATGGCATTGCCGGTCAGCGTGCCGTCGCACTGCGCGCTGATGAAGCCGGCTGCCGAGCGTTTCGCCGAGTCGGTGGAAGCGCTGAACTGGCAGGCGCCGCAGATCCCGCTGGTGCAGAACGTCAGTGCAGCCGTGGTATCCGACCTGGCCACCCTGAAGGCTGACCTGCTGGCGCAGCTCTACAGCCCGGTACGCTGGGTCGAGTCGATGGTGCGCCTGTCCGAGCAGGGCGTGACTGATCTGGTCGAATGCGGCCCGGGCAAGGTGCTCAGCGGCCTGAACAAGCGCTGTGTCAAAGGCATCAGCACTTACAACCTGGATACCCCCGATGCTTTCGCCGCTGCTCGTGCTGCGTTGGCTTGAGAAAGGAGAACGAACATGAGTCTGCAAGGTAAGGTCGCGCTGGTCACTGGCGCCAGCCGTGGTATCGGTCAGGCAATCGCCCTGGAGCTGGGGCGTCAGGGCGCCATCGTCATCGGCACTGCCACGTCGGCATCCGGTGCCGAGCGCATCGCCGCCACGCTGCAAGAACACGGCATCAGCGGTACCGGTATGGAGCTGAACGTGACCAGCGCCGATTCCGTCGAGGCCGTGCTGGGCGCCATCGCCGAGCAGTTCGGTGCGCCGGCCATTCTGGTCAATAACGCCGGTATCACCCGCGACAACCTGATGCTGCGCATGAAAGACGACGAGTGGTTCGATGTCATCGACACCAACCTCAACAGCCTGTATCGCTTGTCCAAGGGTGTGCTGCGTGGCATGACCAAGGCGCGCTTCGGTCGCATCATCAATATCGGTTCCGTGGTCGGTGCCATGGGCAATGCCGGGCAGGCCAACTACGCGGCCGCCAAGGCCGGCCTAGAAGGTTTCAGCCGCGCGCTGGCGCGTGAAGTCGGCTCGCGTGGTATCACCGTCAACTCCGTGGCCCCCGGCTTTATCGACACCGACATGACCCGTGAGCTGCCCGAAGCACAGCGCGACGCGCTGCTGACGCAGATTCCGCTGGGCCGTCTGGGTCAGGCCGAAGAGATCGCCAAGGTCGTCGGTTTCCTGGCTTCCGATGGCGCAGGCTACGTCACTGGGGCTACTATTCCGGTGAACGGCGGTATGTACATGAGCTAAAAAGTGAGCCTCCGACTGTCCGGGGGCTCTCGAATGTGACGCGAGCCATCAGAAAACTGTCATAGTGGCTGTCTAAAATCCGTTATAAAGCTGCAACAGGTTTATAGACAGATCGTTGAAGTGTTCCTGGGGGCTCCCCGGCATTCAGCTTGAAATGCTAAAAACCCTTTCTATACACTTGGCCGCTACCAGCTGCCTGGATTTGTCCAATAGGAGTGAAAACAAGGTATGAGCACCATCGAAGAACGCGTCAAGAAAATCGTTGCCGAGCAACTTGGCGTCAAGGAAGAGGAAGTGACCAACAGCGCTTCCTTCGTTGAAGACCTGGGTGCCGACTCTCTTGACACCGTTGAGCTGGTGATGGCTCTCGAGGAAGAATTCGAGACCGAGATCCCGGACGAGCAAGCCGAGAAGATCACCACCGTTCAGGAAGCCATCGACTACGTGACTGCCCACGCGCAATAAGTCACCGTCAGCTTTCTGACCGAGAAAAGCCGCACTGCCCTAATCAGGCGTGCGGCTTTTCTTTAGCGTGGAAGTCGCGCAGCGACGACTTCTGATGACCTTCTCCCGCTGGGAGAAGGTGGCGCGTAGCGCCGGAAGAGGGAGGCGGACATGCCGCGAAGGCTTCCATCATTCGGGGTTCTCGCGGCGTGTCCGTTACGTGCAAGGCGCATGTGGCGCCTGAGTAGAACAAGAGGAGATTGCTGTGTCGCGTAGACGCGTCGTGGTTACCGGTATGGGCATGTTGTCGCCGCTGGGTAACGATGTGCCGAGCAGCTGGCAGGGCATTTTGGCCGGGCGCAGTGGCATCGGTCTGATCGAGCATATGGACCTGTCGGCCTACTCCACCCGTTTTGGCGGGTCGCTCAAGGGCTTCAACGTCGAGGAGTACCTCTCTGCGAAAGAGGCGCGCAAGCTCGACCTGTTCATCCAGTACGGTCTCGCTGCCTGCTTCCAGGCGGTGCGTGATTCCGGGCTGGACATCACCGACGCCAACCGTGAGCGGATCGGTGTGGCCATGGGCTCCGGCATCGGCGGCCTGACCAATATCGAGAACAACTGCAAATCGCTGCATGAGCAGGGGCCGCGGCGTATTTCGCCGTTCTTCGTGCCGGGCTCGATCATCAACATGATTTCCGGTTTCCTGTCGATCCACCTGGGTCTGCAGGGGCCGAACTACGCCATCGCCACCGCTTGCACCACCGGCACTCACTGTATTGGCATGGCTGCACGCAACATCGCCTATGGCGAGGCCGATGTGATGGTCGCCGGCGGTGCCGAAATGGCGGCCTGCGGCCTGGGCATGGGAGGTTTCGGTGCGGCGCGTGCGTTGTCGACGCGCAACGACGAGCCGACCAAGGCCAGCCGTCCGTGGGACAAGGGCCGTGACGGCTTCGTGCTGTCCGACGGCTCCGGCGCCCTGGTGCTGGAAGAGCTGGAACACGCCAAGGCGCGTGGCGCCACCATCTATGCCGAGCTGATCGGTTTCGGCATGAGCGGCGATGCCTTCCACATGACTTCGCCACCCGAAGATGGCGCCGGCGCAGCGCGCTGCATGGCCGCCGCCCTGCGTGATGCGGGTATCAATGCCGATCAGGTGCAGTACATCAACGCGCATGGCACCTCGACGCCTGCGGGCGACAAGGCTGAAGTTGCTGCGGTGAAAAGCGTGTTCGGTGATCACGCCTACAAGTTGTCGGTCAGCTCGACCAAGTCGATGACCGGTCACTTGCTGGGTGCTGCAGGCGCCGTGGAAGCGATCTTCAGTGTGCTGGCGATCCGCGATCAGGTCGCACCACCGACTATCAACCTGGACGAGCCGGACGAAGGCTGCGATCTGGACTTCGTGCCGCATCAGGCCAAGGCCATGCCGATCGAGATCGCCCTGTCGAACTCCTTTGGCTTCGGCGGTACCAACGGCTCGCTGCTGTTCCGTCGGTATCACGGCTGATGCTGAGCTGGGTCAACGGCGCGCCCGGCGAGCAGTTGTCGGTTCGCGACCGTGGCCTGGCTTACGGTGATGGTCTGTTCGAGACCATCGCCGTGCATGGCGGGCGCATCCCCTTGCTGGCGCGGCATATGGCGCGCCTGGCCGAGGGCTGTCGGCGCCTGTCCATGCCTCTCGATCTGGTGTTGATGGAAAGCGAGTTGCAGGCCTTTGCCGGGCAACTGGGCGAGGGCGTGGCCAAGCTGATCGTCACCCGCGGTGAGGGCCAGCGCGGCTATGCGCCGCCGCAGCCCTGCCAGCCGCTGCGCATCCTGCAGGCGGCACCGTTGCCGCTGTATCCTGCTGCGCATGCCGAGCAGGGTGTGCGGCTTTTTCCCTGTGTGACGCGTCTGGCCGAGCAGCCCTTGCTGGCCGGGCTCAAGCACCTCAACCGCCTGGAGCAGGTATTGGCGCGTGCCGAATGGCAGGACGTCGAGTGTGCCGAAGGGTTGATGCGCGACAGCCACGGCCGGGTCATCGAGGGCGTGTACAGCAACCTGTTCCTGGTCATCGAAGGCGGGCTGGTCACGGCCGATCTGTCGCGCTGTGGCGTGGCCGGGGTGATGCGTGCCGAAATTCTGCAGCAGGCGCAGATGCTCGGGCTGGCCATCGAGTTACGTGATGTTTCCTTCGACGAACTGCTGAGTGCCGACGAAGTCTTTCTCTGCAACAGCCTTTACGGCATCTGGCCTGTGCGGGCGCTGCAAGAGCGACACTGGTCGGTCGGGCCGCTCACCCGTAAACTGCAGGCCATCGTCTGCGACCTACTGAGTAAATAACTGGTGCTACGCAAGATCTTGGTGCTGCTCGAGTGCGGCGTGCTATTGGCTGCCCTGCTAGTCGTGGGGGCCGCCTGGCAGCAACAGAGAGCGCTGGAACAGCCTCTGCATCTGACTGAAGAAATGCTCCTGGAAGTGCCGTCCGGCGCCACCCCGAGCGGCCTGCTCAATCGTCTGGAAGCCGAGGGGGTGATCGACAACGCCTTCTGGCTGCGTCTGTATTGGCGTTTCAACCTGCGTGCGCCGGCCATGCACAGCGGCGAATATCGCCTGCTGCCCGAGCACAGCGCGCGCGACATGCTCGGCTTGTGGCAGCGCGGCGAAGTGGTGCAGTACAGCCTGACCCTGGTCGAGGGCTGGAACTTTCGTCAGGTGCGTGCGGCTCTGGGGCGTCAGGAACGCCTGGAGCAGCGTCTAGCCGACTTGACCGATGCCCAGTTGATGGAGCGCCTGGGCTTGGCTGGGCAGAATCCGGAAGGGCGCTTCTTTCCCGATACCTATCGCTACGTGCGCGGCATGAGCGACGAAGACCTGCTCAAACAGGCCAATGCGCGTCTTGAGGCGGTGCTCGCCGAAGAGTGGCAGCAGCGCGCCGAAGGCTTGCCCTATCGCGAGCCCTATGACGCGCTGATCATGGCCTCGATGATCGAGAAGGAAACCGGCGTGCCCGAGGAGCGCGGCGAGATCGCCGGGGTGTTCGTGCGTCGCCTGCGCATCGGCATGCGTCTGCAGACCGACCCCACTGTCATCTACGGCATGGGCGAGCGCTATAACGGCCGTATCACCCGCGCCGATCTGCGCACGCCAACGCCCTATAACACCTACACCATCGACGGGATGCCGCCAACGCCGATCGCCATGGTCGGCCGTGAGGCGATTCACGCCGCGCTCAACCCGCGCGATGGCACCACCCTGTATTTTGTCGCGCGCGGCGACGGCAGCCATGTGTTCTCCAACACCCTGGCCGAGCACAACCGCGCGGTGCGCGAATACCAGCTCAAGCGTCGCGCCGACTACCGCTCCAGCCCCGCGCCCCGTGCGGCGGCCGAAACCGAATAAGGGCAATCCGTGACCGGTCTGTTTATTACCCTGGAAGGCCCGGAAGGCGCCGGCAAAAGTACCAACCGCGAATACCTGGCCGTGCGCCTGCGCGAGCAGGGCATCGATGTACTACTGACCCGCGAGCCCGGCGGTACGCCCCTGGCCGAGCGCATCCGCGAATTGCTGCTCGATCCGAGCGATGAGTCGATGGCAGCCGATACCGAGTTGCTGCTGGTATTCGCCGCCCGCGCCCAGCACCTGCAACAAGTGATTCGTCCGGCCCTGGCCAGGGGCTGTGTGGTGCTGTGCGACCGTTTCACCGATGCCACCTACGCCTACCAGGGCGGCGGTCGGGGGCTGTCCGTCGAGCGCATCGCGCAACTGGAGCAGTTCGTTCAGGGCGAGCTGCGCCCGGATCTGACGCTGATTTTCGACCTGCCGGTGGAGATCGGCCTGGCGCGTGCCGCCGCTCGCGGGCGCCTGGACCGTTTCGAGCAGGAAGGCCGTGGCTTCTTCGAGGCGGTGCGTGAGGCCTATCTGCAGCGCGCTGCGCAGGCGCCGCAGCGTTATCGCGTGCTCGATGCCGGGCAGAGCCTGGCGCAGGTGCAGGTCGATATCGACACCTTGCTGCCGACGCTGCTGGAGGCGTGCCGTGGCTGAGGTTTATCCCTGGCAGCAAGCGCTCTGGCAACAACTGGCCGGGCGCAGCCAGCACGCCCATGCGTATCTGCTGCATGGTCCGGCCGGCATCGGCAAGCGCGCGCTGGCCGAGCGCCTGATGGCGCGCCTGTTGTGCCAGAGCCAAAATGGGCTGGATGCCTGTGGCAACTGCAAATCCTGCCATCTGCTGGCTGCCGGTACTCACCCGGACAACTACGTGCTGGAGCCCGAGGAAGCGGACAAGCCGATCAAGGTTGATCAGGTGCGCGAGCTGGTCGACTTCGTGGTGCAGACCGCGCAGCTCGGCGGGCGCAAGGTGGTGCTACTGGAGCCGGCCGAGGCGATGAACCTCAACGCCGCCAATGCGCTGCTGAAAAGCCTGGAAGAGCCGTCCGGCAATACCGTGCTGCTGCTTATCAGCCACCAGCCCAGCCGCCTGTTGCCGACCATCAAGAGCCGCTGCGTGCAACAGGCCTGCCCCCTGCCGAGCGAGGCATTGAGCATGGCCTGGCTGGCCCAGGCGCTGCCTGAACTGGGCGACGATGAGCGCGCCGATTTGCTGACTCTGGCAGCCGGCTCACCACTGGCCGCTGTGCGCCTGCAGGCGCAGGGCGTACGCGAGCAGCGCGCGCAGGCGGTGGAGGGGGTGAAGAAGCTGCTCAAGCAGCAGGTTTCACCCAGCCAACTGGCGGAAAGCTGGAACGCGCTGCCGCTGAACCTGCTGTTCGACTGGTTCTGCGATTGGGCGCAACTGATGCTGCGTTACCAGTTGACCCAGGACGAGGAAGGCCTCGGTCAGGCGGATATGCGCAAGGTGGTGCAGTACCTGGCAGACAAGAGTGCGCAGGCCAAGGTGTTGGCCATTCAGGAATGGCTCCTTGCGCAAAGGCAGAAGGTGATCGGCAAGGCCAACCTCAATCGTGTACTGCTGCTCGAAGCCTTGTTGGTACAGTGGGCCGCACTGCCTGCGCAGGAGCGTCGCTGAGCGCCAGGGTGGCGGATTCGGCAGGGCGTCACATTCTGCTGGTTGCATGCCGCTCGGTGGTTTGCGCATGAGCATGAACAAGCCCTAGAATCAGCCATTAAGCAATAAATGCTAGGAATGTGCTGATGAGCTTGCCACCCAATCTGGGGCCCCGTAACGGAATTCTGTCCCTGACCATCAAGGACAAGTCCGTGCTGTACGCGGCCTACATGCCTTTCATCAAGAACGGCGGGCTCTTCATTCCCACCAACAAGAGCTACAAGCTCGGTGACGAAGTGTTCATGTTGCTCAACCTGATGGATGAGCCGGAGAAAATCCCGGTGGCCGGCAAGGTGGTGTGGATCACCCCGAAAGGTGCCCAGGGCAACCGCGCTGCCGGTGTCGGCGTGCAGTTCAACGACGGCGACAACACCGCGCGCAACAAGATCGAAACCTACCTCGCTGGCGCGCTGAAGTCCGACCGCCCGACTCACACCATGTAACTGCTGGCCGCGAGCTTACCGCCTTCGCGGCCGTAGTATCGTCCCCAGAGCGTCCAGGCATCGGCCGCTTTCGATTACAATTCGGGCTTTCCCTTTGCCCGAGTTCTCCCGCTGTGCTGATCGACTCCCATTGCCACCTTGATCGTCTCGACCTCGCTGCCCATGGCGGCTCGCTGGATGCTGCCCTGGATGCGGCGCGCGCCGCTGGCGTCGGCCATTTTCTGTGCATCGGTGTCAGCGCCGACAACGCCGCCACGGTCAAGGGGCTGGCCGAGCGCTATGCGGATGTAGATTGCTCGGTAGGCGTGCATCCACTGGATCTGGAACCAGGCGCCGAGCCTGCGCTGGACTGGCTACTCGGTGAGCTGGCGCACCCGAAGGTGGTGGCCATTGGTGAAACCGGTCTGGATTACCACTACGAGCCGGAGTCCGCTGCGCTGCAGCAGGCCTCTTTCCGTCTGCACCTGGAGGCGGCGCGTATCACCGGCAAGCCGGTAATCGTGCATACCCGCGAGGCCCGCGCCGACACCCTGGCGTTGTTGCGTGAAGCGGCGCTGCCGCAGGCCGGGGTGCTGCATTGCTTCACCGAAGACTGGGAAATGGCCAAGGCCGCGCTGGATATCGGCTTCTATATCTCGTTGTCCGGCATCGTCACCTTCCGCAATGCCGAGGCGTTGCGCGACGTGGCGCGTCAGGTGCCGGCTGACCGTCTGCTGGTCGAAACCGATTCGCCTTACCTGGCGCCCGTGCCGCATCGCGGCAAGCCCAACCTGCCGCAATACGTGCGCGAAGTGGCCGAATACCTGGCGGTGCTGCGTGGGGTGAGTTACGAAGCGCTGGCCGAGCAGACCTCGAACAACTTCAAGCGTCTGTTCCCGCTGGCGGGTGTGGCCTGAAAGCATGGCGTGGCCCGGATGTAGTTCGGGGGCGTCGGTAACCATTTCCCGGATTGCATCCGGGCTACGGTTCGCACTTCTGTCATCAGACCAGGCAAAAAAAACCCGGACTCTGGGGGATGAATCCGGGTTAAGACCATTAGGAGTAAATCAAGGTACGCGGTCCACGGTACCTTGGCTGGCGGGGCACTTGGGGGGAGATGCCGCACACCAGTAAGTTCCAGTATTGGTCATGATCAGCGAGCGTCCAGGCCAAAGCCTGAGTTTTTTAAACGGATTTGGAATACTGCGGACGCTGCTGAGTCCTCACCCTTTTGCCAGCTGGGTTAGCAGGCTCAGCGTTTCCTCGATCACCTGCTCGCGGGTGTAAAAATGTGGTGACAGGCGCACGCCTGGTCCGCGTTGCACGCAGATCACCTGTTCCTCGCGCAGACGTTGATACAGCGCAGCGTTGTCCCAGCCTGCCAGGCTGAAGTTGAGGATGCCGGCACGGCGCGCCGGGTCGAGCGGGCTATGAATCACCGCACCGGGTAATGCGCGAATGCCGTCGTCGAGGCGCTGAATCCGTTCCTCCAGCAAGGCGCCGACCCGCTCCATACCCACGTCTTCGAGCAACGACAAACTCGCCTCCAGGGCGAAAGCGCCGAGCATGTTCGGGCTGCCGCATTCGAAGCGCCGCGCACTGCGGGCCGGTTGCCAGTCCCGACGGGTGTAATCGCCGGCGTGCTCGAGCATGTGCCAGCCATACTCATGCAGTTTCAGCTGATCGCGTACCGCACTGCGGCAATAGAATACGCCCAGCCCTTCCGGGCCGAGCATCCACTTGTGGCCGTCGGCCATGGCGAAGTCGCAGTCATAGGCCTGGACATCGAAGGGCAGGGCGCCCAGTTGCTGGATGGCATCGATGCAGAACAGCACGCCATGCTGGCGGCAACCGCGGCCGAGACGCGGCAGATCCAGGCGCAGGCCGCTGGCGAACTGCACGGCGCTGATCGACAGCAGGCGTGTTCGCGGGGTGAAGGCGGCGAGCAGAGCAGCCTCCGGGTCATCGCCCTTGAGGCTGACTTCGACCACCTCCACACCCTGGGCCGCCAGTGCCAGCCAGACGATGCGGTTGGACGGAAATTCCTCATCGCTGATGATCACCTGGTCGCCGGCTCGCCAGTCCAGGCCGAAGGCCACGAAGGACAGTGCTTCGGATGTATTCTTGACCAGTGCGATATCGCCGGTGCTGGGTGCGTTCATCAGGCGCGTCAGGCGTTCGCGCAGGCAGCGCTCCAGTTTCAGCCAGTCCGAATAGTCACGTGCGCCACTGCTCACGTTCACCTCGGAGAACCTCCGCACCGCTTCAGCACTGCGTTTTGGCCAGGGAGCGACCGCTGCGTGGTTCAGGTAGCGCAGTCCGTTTTCCTGGGGAAACTCATCATGAAACACGTACATGGTCGGATGATCCGTGCAATTTGGCCGCATTTGGGCATAATAGTCGGCTTCGATTTTTGACCCCGTAGTCCCTTTATGCAGAAAGAACCCCGTAAGGTCCGCGAATTCCGTCGCCGCGAGCAAGAAATTCTCGATACCGCGCTGAAACTCTTCCTCGAGCAGGGAGAAGACAGTGTGACCGTCGAGATGATCGCTGATGCGGTCGGTATCGGCAAAGGCACTATCTACAAGCACTTCAAGTCCAAGGCGGAGATTTACCTGCGCCTGATGCTCGACTACGAGCGCGATCTCAACGAGCTGCTGCATTCGGCCGACGTGGATCGGGACAAGGAAGCGCTGTCGCGTGCGTACTTCGAATTCCGCATGCGCGATCCGCAGCGTTATCGCCTGTTCGACCGCCTGGAAGAGAAGGTGGTCAAGGGTAATCAGGTGCCGGAACTGGTCGAGCAACTGCACAAGATCCGTGCCTCCAACTTCGAGCGCCTGACCCAGCTGATCAAGGGCCGTATCGCTGAAGGCAAGCTGGAAGATGTGCCTCCGTACTTCCACTATTGCGCCGCCTGGGCGCTGGTGCATGGCGCCGTGGCGCTGTATCACTCGCCGTTCTGGAGCAATGTGCTCGAGGATCAGGAAGGCTTCTTCCAGTTTCTCATGGACATCGGCGTGCGCATGGGTAACAAGCGCAAGCGCGACGCCTGATGCCAGACATGTCGGCCGCTACACTACGCCGTGGCCGGCATGACGATAGCGCACGCGTCGGCCGTGCAGCCGAGGCGTTAGGCCGAAAAATATGAGTGGTACTTCTGAAACACCACGCTAAGGCTGATGAACGTTTCGGTCCACCTCCAGCAAGTGGGCTTTAGCCCATCTTCAGCATCAATGCGCTGAAGCAGGGCTTCGCTGCGCCAGGCCTCAGCGCAAACCGATGCGGTCAAGGTGTTGAAGCTCAGTGGCTCGGCAGTCATGTTTGGCACGGCTACACTGCCGCTGCGTCAATCAACCGAGCGTTCCTAGCCATGCCCGCCACCTTTCCCATTGCTTATATCGAGCCAGTGTTTCGTCCGCCAAGCGAGGCACAGTCGCTGATTCTGCCGGTTACCAACGGTTGCTCCTGGAACCAGTGCACCTTCTGATGAGATGTACACCGCGCCGCAGAAGAAATTCCGCGCCCGCGACGAGGCGCTCGTGCTGGAGGAGATCCGTCGCGCCGGTGAGCAGTTGATCGTCAACCGTGTCTTTCTTGCCGATGGTGATGCGCTGGTCTTGCCGACCCGGCGCCTGCTGACGATTCTGCAAGCCATTCGCGAATACATGCCCGAGGTTCGTCGAGTTTCCAGCTACTGCCTGCCGCGCAACCTGCGCAAAAAATCGGTGGGTGAGCTCAAGGAACTGGCCGATGCCGGGTTGAAAATGGCCTATGTCGGCTGCGAGTCGGGCGACGATGAAGTGCTGGCGCGGGTCAACAAGGGGGAAACCTTCGATTCCAGCCTCAGTGCTCTGGACAAGCTCGGTCAGGCCGGGATCACCCGCTCGGTGATGATTCTCAATGGGCTCGGCGGCCAGGCGCTCAGCGCTCAGCATGCGGATAATTCGGCACGATTGATGAACGAGGCTCAGCCCGAATATCTGTCTACGCTGGTGGTCAGTTTCCCCATGGGTGAGGCACGTTTTCGCCAGCAGTTCGCCGATTACCAGCCGCTGACGCCACTGCAGTTGTTCACTGAAGTCGAGCGTCTGCTGCAGGGGCTCGAACTGCAGCAAACGGTGTTTCGCAGCGACCATGCCTCCAATTATCTGGTGCTCAAGGGTAACCTCGGGCGTGATAAAGCACGCCTTCTGGCTCAGGTGCGCAGTGCCATCGAGCGGCCGCAACAGGCGAACCTGCGTCAGGAATGGCAGCGTGGGCTTTGACCTGGCTGGCGCAGAATCTGCATCTGCTTCTCGTCCGCCGGATTTCCGTCACCGGCGAGGAGGATCGATTCATGCGTAACCTGCTTCTACTGGTGGCGCTGCTGGGGCTGGCTGGCTGCATGAAGGTCAGTGATCTGGCCAGCGGCGCCGAATATCATCTGCGCGATGCCGGTGTGCTCGACCATGGCCGCACCGAGCGCATGGCGTCGCGGCGTCTGCAGCAGGACTCTTTCATCTACATCGCCCAGGGCCATTTCGTGCCGCCTGGTCACGGTTATCCGCGCCCCAATGTGGTGGCCGAAGAGGCCTTCAAGGGCTTCGTCGAATACTTCCCGCTGGTACGCCGCGCACGTCAGCCGTCAGGGCTGGATGAAGCCATGGCTGAAGCACGCAGCGCTGGCGCGCATTACCTGCTGTATGCGCGCTTTGCCTACAGTGACGACCGTATCGGCACCCTGGAAGAATGGGAGGATCAGGAGGCTGTGGATCGTCTCGGTACCGACCGGGCATCGATTCAGTTGATGCTGATCGAAACCAATACCCGCTTTCTGGTGGACACCGCACGGATCCGCAGCCGTGGCGGATTCCTGACGTTTTACGATGCCCAGCCGCAGGATCTGATCGGCCCACCCCTGCACGACTATGCACGCAGCCTGATCGGCGTCGGGCGTTAAGAACGCCCTAAAACGCGCGGCCGTCAGTGCGGTGCTGATGACGGTACGGGAAGGTCATTGCGTCTGGATGATGCCCTTCCGGGCTGGCGCAAGCACTGTTCAGCGATGAAGCCCGATTTCAGGCGCGCGGCCCTTTAGTCGCGACAGGCGCCACGGTGTATCCTTTTCGGCTGGCAGTGACGTGGACGAGGACAGAGCATGAGTGATCCAGGCAAGGCCGGCGACCTGCTGGCGCAGATCCCCAAGAGTGAAGGCAAGGGCCTGCCCCCTGTGCACCTGTGGAACCCGGATTTCTGTGGCGATATCGATATGCGTATCGCCCGCGATGGTACCTGGTACTACCTGGGCACGCCCATCGGCCGCAAACCCATGGTGCGGCTGTTTTCCACCATCATCCGTCGTGACGGCGACGACTACTTCCTGATCACGCCGGTGGAAAAGGTCGGCATCCAGGTCGAGGACGCGCCCTTCGTCGCGGTGACCCTGCAGGTTGACGGTGAGGGCGAGGCGCAGGTGCTGCGTTTCACCACCAACGTCGAGGATGAAGTGGTGGCTGGCGCCGAGCATCCTCTTCGCGTCGAGATCGACCCTGCGACACTCGAACCTTCGCCCTACATTCGGGTGCGGCATAACCTCGATGCGTTGATCCATCGCAACGTGTTCTATCAGCTGGTGGAGCTGGCGGTGGAACGCGAGATCGACGGAGAGCCCTGGCTGGGTGTTTGGAGCAGTGGAGTGTTCTACCCCATCGGGCTTTCCCCGGCCTGAGCCGGCGATGTTCAGGTCGCGCCGGTGCGCACGGTACATCCTGCGGACGCGACCTGCGTTGCTCATCTGCCTCGGTTCAGTCGATGGCGTCAGCAGGTTGCGAATCCAGTGGTTCCAGCCAGTGCAAAGAGGCAGTGAGGGGCGTTTCATCACGCAGCCTCTTCTGCGTGGTTGCTTATGGCTATTACGGCGCTGTTGCACTGTGCTGGGTTTAAGCGCTGGTTCAGGCGCAGGTGCATGGGCTTTATGTGAAAGGTTATAGTATTGCGTTTATTTGATAGCGCTATGCGAAGCCTTTCATGTCCTCCAATCGTCTGCTCTCCATCGATGCCCTGCGTGGCTTGGTCATCCTCTTCATGTTGCTCGATCACGTCCGCGAAACCTTCTACCTGCATCAGCAGGTCGGGGATCCGATGGACGTGACGGCTACCGAAGCTGCGTTGTTTTTCAGCCGCACGCTGGCGCACCTGTGTGCGCCGGTATTCATTCTGCTCACCGGACTCTCGGCCTTTCTCTACGGCGAGAAACAGATGAGCAGGGCGGCGACCAGCGCCTTCCTGTTCAAGCGCGGACTGTTTCTGGTGGTGCTGGAGTTCAGTCTGGTCAACTTCGCCTGGACCTTTCAGTTGCCGCCCACGGTGATCTACCTGCAGGTGATCTGGGCCATCGGCCTGAGCATGCTGGCGCTCTCCGTGCTGCTGTGGCTGCCGCGAACGCTGCTGGCTGTGCTGGGGCTGGCGCTGGTGGCGGGGCATAACCTGCTCGATGGGCTGCACTTTCCAGTCGAGTCGACCATGCACATCCCTTGGGCGGTGTTGCATGACCGTGGCTGGATCGAGTTTTCCGAATCGCTGCGGCTGCGCACCTCTTATCCGGTATTGCCGTGGATCGGCGTAATCGCCCTGGGCTATGTGATCGGCCCCTGGTTTCGCTGGTCGAGCGTGCCCGAGCAGCGTTTGCAGTGGCTGCGTCGTAGCGGTTTCGCTGCGCTGGCGCTGTTCGTGGTACTGCGCTTGGTCAATGGCTACGGTGAAAAGCCCTGGGTGGTCGGGGAGAGCGGACTGCAGACGCTGATGAGCCTACTTAACATCACCAAATACCCGCCGTCGCTGCTGTTCCTGGCGCTGACGCTGGGTATCGGTTTATTGCTGCTGGCCTATTTCGAGCGCCGCAATGACGGGCGCATGGTGCGCACGCTGGCGGTGTTCGGCAGTGCGCCGATGTTCTTCTACCTGCTGCACCTGTATGTGCTGAAGCTGCTCTATGTCACCGCTTTCGCCATCTGGGGCGCCAACCAGGGACATTACTTCGGTTTCGAGACGATGGGCTGGATTTGGGCGGCGACCTTGGCTCTGGCCGTGCTGTTGTTCCCGCCTACGCAATGGTTCGCCCGGCTCAAGGCGCGGCGTCGGGATATACGTTGGTTGAAGTATTTCTGATTCGTGGTCATGCCACGAATGAAGCGTCTAGCGCTATCTTGTGTGGGAGCCCCGCTTCGGGGCGAAATGTTGCGAGGCCGTGATGGCCAGATTCGCGGCGGGGCGCCGCTCCTACAGCATCGCAGGAGGCGTGGAGCAAGGCGAAACCTGTCTGATAGTCCCGTGTTTCGCTGTGCTTAACCCAGGCTAACTGCTGAGTCGTGGCCATGCCACGAATGAAGCGTCCAGCGCTGTCTTGTGTGGGAGCCCCGCCTCGGGGCGAAACGTAGCGAGGTCGTGCTGGCCAGATTCGCGGCGGGGCGCCGCTCCTACAGCATCGCAGGAGGCGTGGAGCAAGGCGAAACCCGTCTGATGGTCCCGGGTTTCGCTGTGCTCAACCCAGGCTAACTGCTGAGTCGTGGCCATGCTACGAATGAAGCGTCTAGCGCTATCTTGTGTGGGAGCCCCGCCTTGGGGCGAAATGTTGCTAGGCCGTGATGGCCAGATTCGCGGCGGGGCACCGCTCCTACAGCATCGCAGGAGGCGTGGAGCAAGGCGAAACCCATTAAGGCGATCCCGGTTTTCGCTGTGCTCAACCCAGGATACATACTCGCAGGGTATGCCTGTAGGAGCCCGCTTGCGGGCGATGGCTGGCGTGATCGCCGGCAAGCCGGCTCCTACAGGTTGTGTTGCGCTACAGCTTCATGTTCACCGACACATAGGCCGAGCGGCCCGGCGCGGGGGAGAACATCGGTTGTTCATCGCCAGCGGCCCAGAAGAAGTTGTCGAACCATACGTACTCGTATTTACGGTCGGTGAGGTTCTTCAACTGCAGGTCGAGGCTGGTGGTGGCTGAAACCTGATAGCGCACGTTGGCATCGAGCACCGCGAAGCCGCCGTACTTGCCTTGCTCGTTCAGCTCGTCGATGTAGTAATCGCCCTGCGCGCGCGCCGACAGGCCGAAGCGCCAGGCGTCGTTGAACTGGTAGTCGACCCCGGCATTGCTGATGTAGCGCGGGGTGGAGAACACTTCCTTGCCAGCCAGCGACTGGCCACCAGCGGTGAAGGCGCTGACGACCTTGGCTTCCTGAATGGCGTGCGAGCCCCACACCGTCCACTGCTCGTTCAGTTGTGCGGTGAGCTGCATGTCGATGCCGCGACGCTTGGTTTCACCCAAACCGACGGTGGTGCCGGTGCTGGGCATGTTGGCCACTTCATCGGTGGCTTCCTGCTGCCATACGGCGATGCGTGCTTCCGAACCGGCGAACGGCTTGAATTTCACCCCCACTTCCTTGCCGGTGTTGATCGACGGTTTGTACGCCGCCTGGCCTGCGGTCAGGTAGGCCGGTGCGGTGGAGCCGGTAAGAATCTGGAAGGTACGGCCCCAGTTGGCGTAGAGGTTCACGTCCGGGGTGAGGCTGTACACCACACTGAGCTTGGGCTGCTCGATCCAGCCATAGTCTTGCAGTTCGGCCTTCTCGCCGTTCATCAGCTCGGTATTGCCGGAGAAGGTGTCGACCCGATACGCCGGGATGATCTTCAGCTGTTCGATGGGCTGGATGATCGCCTGGACGTAGGCACCCGTGTTGTACAGGGTGTAGCTATCGTCGTTCTGCGTGCGGGCCGGCGGCGCGTCGAAGTCGGTGGGGATACCGAAGTTGTAGCGATAACGGCGGTATCCGTTGTTCTGCTGCTCGTAGTTGACGCCACCATCGAGGGTGAGCATGTCGTGGGCGCGCCAGGTCAGGTTGCTCAGCGCACCGATCTGCCGCTCCTGCCATTGGCGGCGCTGGCGCGGGGCGTTGCCGTCCGGGTAGTCGGTGAAGGTCACGGTGCGGTCATCGTCGTAGCTGTTGTAGTACAGCTTGTTGCTCAGGCTCAGGCTCAGGTCGTCGCTGAGCTGGAAATCGGCATGCCCGCTGAGGTGCTTCATGTCGCGGTCGTCGCCGTCGTTGGCGTTCTTCGCCGGCGACTGGGTGCGGCTGGCGGCCAATTGCCGGGCGGTGAGAAAACCCGGCTCCTCGGCCTCGTGGTGGTAGAGGCGGGCGACCACGCCGAGCTTCATGGTCTGCTCGTCATCGCTGACGAACCACTTGCCGCCCAGGGAATACTTGTTGGAGTCGCTGTGGTCGCGGAAGCCGTCGGAGTCCTGCTTGGCCAGGAAGTAGTTTTGCGCGAAGTTGCCTTCCTCGTGGCCGACCGCCAACTGCAATTCGCGGGTATTGAAGCTGCCGTAGGTCAGACGGCCATCGGTGTAGTTGCCGCCCTGGCGGGTGACGAAGTTGATGTTGCCGCCGATGTTGTGCAGGCCATAGCGCGGGTCGTTGGTGCCGCGCACCACCTCGATGTAGTCGATGTCCAGCGGGAAGACCATGTCGATGAAGCGCTGGTTGCCGCTGTTGACGTTACTCGGTACGCCGTCGATCAGGGTTTTGATGCCATTGATGTAACCCTCACCGTTGAAGGCGCGGAAGGTCACCTTGCCCGACTCGGCGCCCATGCGCGTTTCGGTCAGCTGGATGCCGGGCATCTGGCCTACCAGCTCCCAGCTGTTCATCACGGTTTTGTCCTCGATCTTGTCGCTGCCCATGATGTCGACTGACGTCAGGATGCTGTCGGTGCGCAGCGTGCCGCTGGCCTCCGGGGTGACGTAGACCGAGCCGAGCGAAACGGTGGAGTTGCCGGATGAGGCAGCGTGAATCTGAGGCGTGACCAGGGCGGTCATGACGGCGAGGGAGGCCGAGGTGGCTTTCATGGGTATTCCTAATGTTGCGTTGTCTGAGAGTCGGGAGGTGGTTGTGTTGGCTGGCCAGAGAGCGTTTCGCCCATGACAGGCAGTAGCGGGTTGGTCTCGATAAAGATGTTATATCATAACGATTATTGGGCGATCGACCAGCCTGGAGCGTGCGTAGTGAGGCTGGCGAGTGACTGCCTGAAGTGCCTGCTGATCCACCATGCTGGGCAACGGCCTGCTGGTACAGGCTTAAGCTGCATGCACGATTAGACGTCAGCCTGACAATGGCGTATCAATATCAGGCGTCTTTCGCGTTTCTATCCCGGCAGAATCACTATGCAGTCCCTGTGTTCAGTCAATGCGCCCGGCAGCGCCAACGATGAGCGGCTCGAAGGCCTGCTGCGTCTGCTTGGCCGGTATTTCCATGCGGTCGCCGTACTGAGTGCCGGCACTGGTGCATCGCGGCGCATCTGGGCCAGCCATGCGCTGAGCGATGGGCAACGGACGGCGATTGACCAAGCCGGCACGCTTGCCTGGCCATTGCCGACACACGAGGGCAGGTCGCTCGGCACGCTGTACCTCGTGCGCGAGCAGCCGCTCGAGCTTGACGCCCGAGCGCGTGAAGCACTGCAGGATTTTGCCAACCTGGCCCACGACCTGATGGCGTGCGTCGCAGACCAGGCCTTTCAGCAGCATGAGATCGCCGCCCTGCGCGACAGTGAACGGCGCATGGCGCTGGCCATCGCGGGCAGCGGTACCGGCATCTGGGATCGCAACATCAGCACTGGCGAGATTCATTACTCCAGCAGCTGGAAGGCGCTGCTCGGCTATGCCGACCACGAGATTGGCAACCGCATCGAAGAGAGCTACGGCCGTGTGCATCCGGCTGACCTCGATTACGTGCGGGCCACCATCCAGGCGCATCTGGATCAGCGCACGGCGGCCTACGAAGTCGAGCACCGCCTGCGCTGCCGCGACGGCCACTACAAATGGGTGTGCAGTCGCGGCAAGGTGGTCGAGCGCGACAGGCAGGGTAAGCCACTGCGCATGGTTGGCACCACGACCGACATTACCGCCATGCGACGGTTATCCGAGCAGGTGCAGCAGACCGCCGCCCTGATGACCGATCTGACCACCGAAATTCCCGGCATGGTCTTCCAGTACCGCAGGCAAGCCGATGGAGAGTCGGCCTTCACCTACGTCAGCGCTGGCGCACAAGCCATCTGTGGCCTCAGCGCAATGCAACTGATGGCCGATGCCAGGACGCTCACAGAGGCTGTCCATCCGGATGACCGCATGGCCTTCATCGACTCCTTCGAACTGTCGGCCGAAGAGCTGACGCCCTGGCATCTGGAATTTCGCGTACAGGTCGCGGGGCAGGAAATCTGGTGCCTGGGGGAGGCCCGTCCGCGTCGTGAAGAGGATGGCAGCGTGATCTGGCACGGCTTCATGACTGATGTAACCACGCGCAAACAGATCGAGGCCGAGCTACAGGCTTTTGCCACCACCGACTTTCTCACTCAGCTCGCTAACCGCCGGCACTTCATGCGGCAGCTCGAGGCGGAACTGGCCCGCCTGCAACGTAACCCCGGGCAGAGTGCAGCGGTTCTGATGTTCGACCTGGACTACTTCAAGGCCATCAACGACCGCTGGGGGCACAACGTCGGCGACCAGGCCTTGCGTCACTTTGCGGGCATTCTCAGAGGTCAGCTGCGCAAGACCGACACCGCTGGCCGCCTGGGTGGCGAGGAGTTCGCCGTGGTGCTCAGCGAAGCGAATCTGGACAAGGCCATGCACTTCGCCACACGCATCCAGAGCGAGCTGGCCCGCACGCCCGTCCCGCATGCAGGCGAGCCGATCTTTTTGGCGGTCAGCGTTGGCATCTCCTCGCTCGATGCCAGCGATGCCAACGTAGAGGCCGCCCTGTCGCGCAGTGACATCGCCCTGTACTGTGCCAAGCGCGGCGGGCGCAATCGCATCGAACATCACTGAAACCCGGCCACCAGGAAGGGCAGAACTCATGGATGAACGCCAGCGACTGCAACGTGATGGTTATGTCCTGCTGCGCCAGGCCATTGCGCCCGAGTGGCTCGCTGGCCTGCGCAGCGCGTTCGATGCCGGCGTCAAACCAGCGGACCAATGGCCCGTACCGCGCAGCATGGATTACCGCCACTCGTTGCTGGACGACAATCCGAGCGTGCAGGCGGTGTGCCGTTTGCCGCAGGTATTGGCGGCGGTGGGGGCGTTGATCGGCGAAGTCTTCTTCCTGGCGCAAGTGGAAGGCCGCGAGCCTCTGCCGGGGCGTGGTCACCAGCGCCTGCACCGCGATCTTTCCATGCGCCGACCGGGGGATATCGCCAACGCCATGGCTTACTTCGACGACTACGGCCCCGACAATGGAGCGACCCGCCTCGTGCCCGGCAGCCACCGTCCGCAAGCAGCTTCGCCGGCGTTCGATTTCGACGATGAATCGGCTGTCATTCAGTTATCGGGCCGCGCGGGCGACATCCTGCTATTCGATGTCGACCTGGTGCATGCCGGCAGCCTCAACCCCAGCGGTGCCGCAGCATTCTGATCAGCTATTTCGCCGCGAGCCTGTATGAGGCACATCTGCAGAGCATGGCCCTGCGCGGTGTACGGATGGACACCCGCGAGCGCTTCGACCCCGCGAACATCATCTGGCCTCGAGCGGGTCGCTGCGCGCCGAGCTTGCCTGCTCAAGCCTTGGCTGGCACTTCATCAGGCGTAAGTGCAGAACTTCATTGAAGTCAGGCCACAGCACTCGCGGCCAGCACTGCACTGAGTGAGCCCCCGGTAACAGTTATGGCGCAGGTTGCCGTGCGATGATTGCCGCCTGTCTCGACGGGGGCGGTGTACACCTGTGGCCCACTGATTCACCCATTGGCCTGCATGCCAGGCAAACCTGCAGGGAACGCCCATGAAATTTCTGAAAAAACTGTTTGGACTCTCAGCCAAAGCGGCCCCCGAGATCGAACAAACGCCGGCCTCCGCGATGCCCATGACCGAAGGCGATGACCCCAACGCAGCCGCCAACCTGGTCGCCAGACTGGCCACTGGCGAATGCCTTGATCGACACTGGCAAACCGTCGGCAGCGTTGAGCGCGATGTGCTGACGTACCTCATCAGCCCGGCCTTCTCCGGTGGTGCGCAGTGGCCCTCGACACGCCAGGCGTACCGCATCGTACGCCGGGGCGAAGCCATCATCCTGGCGACCGAAGGCCTGTGCGATCCGTTCGACGATGTGCAGGACATGGGCAACGGCTTCGAAATGGAGCTGTTTCTGGAAAGCGCGGATATCCCCGAGCATGCCCGTGGCAAACCTGGCGAGGTCGACCCGCTGAAGGGCAGTTGGGCTTTCGAGCTGATCGAACATGTGGCCGCTACCGTGGCCGACGCTGGCGGCATCGTCCGGCAGATCGAGCAAGGCAGCTTGCACTGTGATGCGATCAAAACCTGCCACCTGGCGGGCGATAAAGCTGTAGTCGACCGGGTTGTCGACGAACACCTCGGACAATACCGACCACAGCCGGATACGTTCTGCGCGGGTCATGAGTCCTGATCCTGTATGCCGTGCCGCGACTGTATAGGCGCGTGCGCTGACTGGCCATCGTCGTTGGCTGCTGTGAAGTCGTGGCGGCATGTATCATCGTCGCCATGGCTGCGCGGCGCTGTCTGCGCGCGAGTAGTGTTTTCGTATCCGGGCCGCTTCAGGCAGGCCCGCTTTCTGCGAGTGATGACACCATGATCGAGGTAACCGAAGTTTCCATTGCCGAGCTGCGCGCCGCGCTGGAGTCCGGCCGCACCACGGTGGTCGAGCTGGTCAAGGCCTACCTGGCGCGTATTGACGCCTATGACGGCGCGGATACGCCGACCCGGCTCAACGCGGTGGTGGTGCGCAACCCCGATGCCTTGAAAGAGGCCGAAGCCTCCGATGCGCGCCGCGCCCGTGGTGAGACGCTGAGTCCGCTCGATGGCATCCCTTACACCGCCAAGGACAGCTACCTGGTCAAGGGCATGACGGCTGCCTCGGGCAGCCCGGCATTCAAGGATCTGGTGGCGCAGCGCGATGCCTTCACCATCGAGCGCCTGCGCGCGGCTGGCGCCATCTGCCTGGGCAAGACCAATATGCCGCCGATGGCCAATGGCGGCATGCAGCGCGGCGTCTATGGCCGTGCGGAAAGCCCCTATAACGCCGATTACCTGACCGCGCCGTTCGCTTCCGGCTCGTCCAATGGCGCCGGTACCGCCACCGCTGCCAGCTTCTGTGCCTTCGGCCTGGCCGAGGAAACCTGGTCCAGCGGACGCGGCCCGGCCTCGAACAACGGCCTGTGCGCCTACACACCGTCGCGCGGGGTGATCTCGGTGCGTGGCAACTGGCCGCTGACACCGACCATGGATGTGGTGGTGCCCTATGCCCGCAGCATGGCCGATCTTCTGGAAGTGCTGGATGTGGTGGTGGCCGATGATCCGGATACGCGTGGCGACCTCTGGCGCATGCAGCCCTGGGTGCCGATTCCGCGCGCTTCCGAGGTGCGCCCTGCGTCCTACCTGGCGCTGGCCGCCAAGGCCGACGCACTGCAAGGCAAGCGCCTCGGCGTGCCGAAGATGTTCATCAACAAGGATGGCCTGGCCGGCACCAGCGAGAATCCGGGCATTGGCGGGCCGACCGGCCAGCGCATTCATACCCGGCCAACGGTGATTGCCCTGTGGGAGGCGGCGCGCGAGGCGCTGGAAGCGGCCGGCGCCGAGGTGGTGGAGGTGGATTTCCCGCTGGTGTCGAACTGCGAGGGCGACCGACCCGGAGCGCCGACCGTGTTCAATCGCGGCATCGTCACCCCTGAGTTCCTCCATGACGAGCTGTGGGAGCTGAGCGGCTGGGCCTTCGACGACTTTCTGCGCGCCAATGGCGACCCCAAGCTCAACCGTCTGGCCGATGTCGATGGCCCGCAGATCTTCCCCCACGATCCGGGCACGCTGCCGAACCGCGAGGGCGATCTGGCGGCGGGGATGGACGAATACGTCAACATGGCCAAGCGCGGTATCAAACAGTGGGACCAGATCGCCACGTTACCCGATGGCCTTCGCGGTCTGGAGTACACGCGCAAGATCGACCTGGAGGACTGGATGGCGCAGCTGGGCCTGGATGCGGTGTTGTTCCCCACCGTGGCCGATGTCGGCCCGGCCGATGCCGACGTCAATCCGGCGTCCGCCGATATTGCCTGGAGCAATGGCGTGTGGGTGGCCAACGGCAACCTGGCGATTCGTCACCTGGGTGTGCCGACCGTCACCGTGCCGATGGGGGTGATGGCCGATATCGGCATGCCAGTCGGGCTGACCTTCGCCGGCCGTGCCTATGACGATTCGGCGTTGCTGCAACTGGCGGCAGCCTACGAATCCACCGGCAACAAGCGTCTGGTGCCGCCGCGTACGCCGGCGTTATGAGGTGACCGGTCGCCTGGGGTTGTAGGCCTGGTGCCCTCGCCGCGAAAAATTTTGCTCGAGCGTTGTGCAGGCGCGAGTGTGTCGGCCGGTTGCATGACCCGGGGAGGGCGCTTGCGGCGGTAACATCGCGCAGCCGAATGGGCGATTAGGGAACGTTGGTGCGCTGCGGCGCGGCCATTTCAGCGCCCAATAGAATGCTCGAGAAGCTTTGAGGCCAATGAATCGGGCTTTTGCTGTTTCATGGCCTGAGTATTGCTGCAGACATCCGTTTACCTTTTTGTGCTTGATCACTCCTTTTGCAGGCTGTCAATATCCGCGCCCTGAGCAGTCTGTGCTTCTGTAATTAGTTGTCGCATTGAGGAAATATCGCCTCATTGCCTGCCGCTAGAATGCCGCACACCCAGCCAAGGCCCCTTTGCCGCCCTCCACCACGACGGCGCAGCACCGCCTTCTACAATCCATAAAAGGCCCGGGCCCTCACTGCCATCGATGCCATACCCAATTCGAAGGAGCAAAGAATGAAGAAGATCGCACTGCTCGGCGCCCTGGCGCTGTCCCTGATGTCGCCCCTGGCCCTGGCTGAAAAACCGCTGCGCATTGGCATCGAGGCGGCATACCCGCCCTTCGCATTCAAGACGCCCGATGGCCAGATTGCCGGTTTCGACTACGACATCGGCAACGCCCTGTGCGAAGAGATGAAGGTCGAGTGCAAGTGGATCGAGCAGGAGTTCGACGGTCTGATCCCGGCACTGAAAGTGCGCAAGTTCGACGCCGTGCTGTCGTCCATGTCGATCACCGAAGACCGCAAGAAGTCCGTCGACTTCACCGGCAAGTACTACGCCACCCCAGCCAAGCTGGCGATGAAAGCCGGCACCGAGCTGAAAGATCCGCTGGTCGACCTGAAAGGCAAGAAGATCGGCGTGCAGCGCTCGTCCGTGTATGACCGTTACGCCACCGACATCTTCGCCCCGGCCGGCGCCGAAATCGTGCGCTACAGCTCGCAGAACGAAGTGTTCCTGGACATGCAGTCCGGCCGTCTGGACGCCACCCTGGCCGACTCGGTGAACATCGATGACGGTTTCCTCAAGACGGATGGCGGCAAGGGCTTTGCCTTCGTCGGCCCGGACTTCACCGACGTGAAGTATTTCGGCGAAGGCCAGGGCATCGCCGTGCGCAAGGGCGACAAGGCACTGGCTGACAAGATCAGTGCGGCCATTCTGGCCATTCGCGCCAACGGCAAGTACAAGGAAGTGCAGGACAAGTACTTCGACTTCGACGTTTACGGCGAGTAAACGCACCGAGGCAGATGAAGTGGCACTAACCTTTGCCGAGGTTGTGCCACTTTTTTCTTGGTTAGTCCGTAGGGCTCCGCTGCTCGCCTGAGCTGGCGGGCAGACAACATCCATTTTCTTTGTGCGATACGGCGCCACTCTGGTGCCTGAGAGGTATTGGCGCATGCTTCAAGGCTACGGCTCGACCATTCTCGACGGTGCCTGGCTTACCGTGCAGTTGGCGTTGCTGTCGATGGCGGTCGCCGTCGCGCTTGGCCTGCTTGGCGCGGCGTTTCGTCTGTCGCCGGTGAGATGGCTGGCGCTGCTGGGTGAGACCTATGCCACGGTGATTCGTGGCATTCCCGAGCTGGTGCTGATCCTGCTGATTTTCTTTGGCGGTCAGGATCTGGTGAATCGCATCGCTCCGTTACTGGGGCATGAGGACTACATCGACATCAACCCGTTCGTGGCCGGTGTCGGCACCTTGGGCTTCATTTACGGCGCCTATCTATCGGAGACCTTTCGTGGCGCCTTCATGGCGATCCCGAAAGGGCAGGCCGAGGCGGGGCAGGCCTATGGCATGAGCCCGCTGCGGGTGTTCTTGCGCATCCTCGTGCCGCAGATGATCCGCCTGGCGATTCCCGGCATCACCAACAACTGGCTGGTGCTGGTCAAGGCCACCGCGCTGATTTCCCTGGTCGGCCTGCAGGACATGATGGCCCGCGCCAAGAGCGCCGGTGATGCCACCCGTGAGCCGTTTACCTACATCCTCCTGGCGGCAGCGGTGTACCTGGCGATCACCAGTGTCTCGCTGCTGGTGCTGCGCTATCTCGAACGGCGCTATTCGGTCGGCGTGAAAGCCGCCGAACTCTGAGGGAGTGACCATGCTTTTCGATTACAACGTGGTACTCGACAGCTTGCCGCTGTATTTCGGCGGCGTGCTGGTGACCCTCAAGCTGCTGATCATCGCGCTGGCCGTGGGCCTGCTGCTGGCGGTGCCGCTGGCGATCATGCGCGTGTCCAGGCAAAAGCTGATCAACTTCCCGGCCTGGCTCTACACCTACGTGATCCGTGGCACGCCGATGCTGGTGCAGCTGTACCTGCTGTACTACGGCCTGGCCCAGTTCGAGGCCGTGCGCGAGAGTTTCCTGTGGCCTTACCTGTCCAGCGCCACCTTCTGCGCCTGCCTGGCCTTTGCCATCAACACCAGTGCCTACACTGCGGAAATCCTCGCGGGCAGCCTCAAGGCCACACCGCCCGGCGAGATCGAGGCGGCCAAGGCCATGGGCATGTCGCGCAGCAAGCTGTATCGGCGCATTCTGCTGCCGTCGGCGTTGCGCCGTGCGCTGCCGCAGTACAGCAATGAGGTGATCATGATGCTGCACACCACCAGCCTGGCCTCGGTGGTGACCCTGATCGACATCACCGGCGCGGCCAAGACTGTCAGCTCGCAGTACTACCTGCCGTTCGAGGCCTACGTCACTGCCGGCCTGTTCTACCTGGTACTCACCTTCATCCTGGTGCGCCTGTTCAAACTGGCCGAACGCCGCTGGCTGGCTTATCTGGCACCACGCAAGGCCTGATGCCATGACGATTGAAGAGAACCCGAACATGTACAAACTCGAAGTTCAGGACCTGCACAAGCGCTACGGCAGCCATGAGGTGATCAAGGGTGTGTCGATGGCGGCCAAGGCCGGCGACGTGATCAGCATCATCGGCTCCAGTGGCTCGGGCAAAAGTACCTTCCTGCGCTGCCTGAACCTGCTGGAACAGCCGCATGCCGGCAAGATCCTGCTCAACAACGAAGAACTGAAGCTGGTGCCGGCCAAGGATGGTTCCTTGCGCGCCGCCGATGCCAGGCAGTTGCAACGCATGCGCTCGCGCCTGGCCATGGTGTTCCAGCACTTCAACCTGTGGTCGCACATGAGCGCCCTGGAGAACGTCATGGAAGCGCCGGTGCATGTGCTGGGCATGAACAAGGCCGAAGTCCGTGACAAGGCCGAGCACTACCTGGCCAAGGTCGGCGTGGCGCACCGCAAGGACGCCTACCCGGCGCACATGAGCGGCGGCGAGCAGCAGCGCGTGGCCATCGCCCGTGCCCTGGCGATGGAGCCGGAAGTGATGCTGTTCGATGAGCCGACTTCGGCGCTCGACCCGGAGCTGGTCGGCGAAGTGCTCAAAGTGATGCAGGACCTGGCCGGTGAAGGCCGCACCATGGTGGTGGTGACCCACGAAATGGGTTTTGCCCGCGAGGTGTCGAACCAGTTGGTGTTCCTGCACAAAGGGCTGGTGGAAGAACGCGGTTGCCCGAGGGAAGTGCTGGCCAATCCGCAATCCGAGCGGCTCAAGCAGTTTCTTTCCGGCAGTCTCAAATAATAAGAAGCTAGACTGCGCACTTAACTGGTGCGTTGAACCTATTGAATAGACGCTAATGACCCCCCATCGAATCGGCTTTTTGTATTGGCCTGGCACCAAAGCCCTGACCCTGTCCCTGGCGGAGGAAGCGCTGCGTGTCGCTCAGCGCGTACACCCCGAAGTGGTGTACGAACTGGTGTTTCTTCAGGCCGAGCCGCTGGCGGCCGGTGACTGGCGTCTGCCGGGCGAGCCCTGGGCCGGGCATATGGACGGCCTGGACAAGCTGTTCCTGCTGGCCGATGCGCCGCCGGCGCAGGTGTCTGCTGGGCTGGCCGCTGCACTCAAGCAGCAGGTGCGCAGCGGCTGTGTGATTGGCGGGCTGTCAGCCGGGGTCTATCCGCTGGCGCAGCTCGGTCTGCTCGATGGTTACCGCGCGGCGGTGCACTGGCGCTGGCAGGATGATTTTTCCGAGCGCTTCCCCAAGGTCATCGCCACCAGCCATCTGTTCGACTGGGATCGTGATCGCCTGACCGCCTGCGGCGGCATGGCCGTGCTCGACTTGCTATTGGCGGTGCTGGCGCGTGATCACGGCGCCGAACTGGCCGGCGCGGTGAGCGAGGAACTGGTGGTCGAGCGTATTCGCGAGGGCGGTGAGCGCCAGCGTATTCCGCTGCAAAATCGCCTCGGCTCCAGCCACCCCAAGCTGACCCAGGCGGTGCTGCTGATGGAAGCCAACATCGAGGAGCCGCTGACCACCGACGAAATCGCCCAGCATGTCTGCGTGTCGCGTCGGCAACTGGAGCGCATCTTCAAGCAGTACCTCAATCGTGTGCCCAGTCAGTATTACCTGGAGCTGCGCCTGAACAAGGCACGCCAGCTCTTGATGCAGACCAGCAAGTCGATCATCCAGATCGGCCTCTCCTGCGGCTTCTCCTCGGGGCCGCATTTCTCCAGTGCCTACCGCAACTTCTTTGGCGCCACGCCGCGTGACGACCGCAACCAGCGCCGCAGCAACAGCCCGTTCGAGCTGACCTCGACGCCCGTCGAGCGCGGTTGATCCAGCTCGCTTCCATGCTGCGGTAGCCCGGATGAAATCCGGGGCGATCTGGTGCCGGCTCCGGATTTCCTCCGGGCTACGCGAGCAGGTTTTTCGATACCGACCGGTCAGCCTGCGGAGATTTTTTCCTACGGCGTGCTCCAGGTGGTGATCTGCGATTAAACTGCGCCTTTCCGACGCTTTCTGTCGCTTCGACGAAAACCCGTGGAAATCCTGGGGTGGCGCTGTAAGAAGTTGTCGCATGGCGACAATGCCGGCCCTGATTCAGTCCCTACAATCCTTGCATTCCCTGTCGTTTCGGGCGTTTTTTCGTCTGCCAACGGCCGGTATTTCTCATCAGGAGAGCTTTGATGTCCGTTCAGCACGATGCGGTGCAACGCGCCGACTTCGACCAGTTCATGGTCCCCAACTACGCCCCTGCTGCCTTCGTCCCCGTGCGCGGCCTGGGTTCGCGAGTCTGGGATGAGAGCGGTCGCGAGCTGATCGATTTCGCCGGCGGCATCGCCGTCAACGTGCTCGGCCACTGCCACCCTGCGCTGGTCGCCGCGCTGACCGAGCAGGCCAACACCCTCTGGCACATCTCCAACGTGTTCACCAACGAGCCGACCCTGCGCCTGGGCAAGAAGCTGGTCGAGGCGACCTTTGCCGAGCGCGTGTTCTTCTGCAACTCCGGCGCCGAGGCCAACGAAGCCGCGTTCAAGCTGGCGCGGCGTGTTGCCCATGACCGTTTCGGCCCGGACAAGCACGAGATCATCGCCGCCACCAACAGCTTCCACGGCCGCACCCTGTTCACCGTCAGCGTCGGTGGTCAGCCGAAGTATTCCGACGGTTTCGGGCCGAAGATCCAGGGCATCACCCATGTGCCGTACAACGATCTGGAGGCGCTGAAGGCTGCCATTTCCGACAAGACCTGCGCCGTGGTACTGGAGCCGATCCAGGGCGAGGGCGGCGTGCTGCCTGCCGAGAAGGCCTACCTGGAAGGCGCCCGTGCGCTGTGCGATGCGCACAATGCGCTGCTGGTGTTCGATGAAGTGCAGAGCGGCATGGGCCGCAGTGGCGAATTGTTCGCCTACATGCATTACGGCGTGGTGCCGGACATTCTCTCCAGCGCCAAGAGCCTGGGTGGCGGCTTCCCCATCGCGGCCATGCTCACCACCACCGAACTGGCCAAGCATTTTTCGCCTGGCACCCACGGCACCACCTACGGCGGCAACCCACTGGCCTGTGCGGTCGCTGAGGCGGTGCTGGACATCGTCAACACCCGTCAGACGCTGGACGGCGTCAAGGCCAAGAGCGAACAGTTCAAGACCCGCCTGCTGGCGCTCGGCAAGCAATACGGTCTGTTTGAGCAGGTACGTGGTATGGGCCTGCTGCTCGGCTGCGTGCTCAATGACAAGTGGCAGGGCAAGGCCAAGCAGGTGCTCGATGCTGCCACGGCCGAAGGCCTGATGATTCTGCAGGCTGGCCCGGACGTACTGCGTTTCGCCCCGAGCCTGGTGGTCGAAGACGCCGATATCGACGAAGGCCTGGCCCGTTTCGAACATGCGCTGAGCAAACTGACAGCGGCCTGAGGCCTTGCTGACTTATTGTGGGAGGGGCTTTAGCCGCGACGATCGTCGCTGCGACTGCATGGAGGCAGGCGATAGAGCGAAGCAGGATGCCCGAGCCGAAAGCGCCTCCCATGGTTGTTTGCCCGACCCGGGCTACGAATACCCTGTTTAGAAGGAGTGACCCCATGCTGGTGATGCGCCCCGCGCAAATGGCAGACCTGGCTCATGTGCAGCGTCTGGCTGCTGACAGCCCGGTCGGCGTCACTTCGCTGCCCGATGACGCGGAGCGCCTGGGTGACAAGATCGTCGCATCGGAGTCGTCTTTCTCTGCCGAAGTCAGCTTCAATGGTGAGGAAACCTACTTCTTCGTCCTCGAGGACACGACCAGCGGGCGGCTCGTCGGTTGCTCCGGCATCGTCGCCTCGGCTGGTTATTCCGAGCCGTTCTACAGCTTTCGCAACGAAACCTTCGTGCATCATTCGCGCGAGCTGAAGATCCATAACAAGATTCACGTCTTGTCGCTGTGTCATGACCTCACCGGCAACAGCCTGCTCACCAGTTTCTATGTCGAGCGACCGCTGGTCTCGACCGTGTTCGCCGAACTCAACTCGCGCGGTCGTCTGCTGTTCATGGCCAGTCATCCTGAGCGTTTCGCCGATGCCGTGGTGGTGGAAATCGTCGGCCATAGCGACGAGAACGGTGATTCGCCGTTCTGGGATGCGGTGGGGCGCAATTTCTTCGACATGAACTATGCCGAGGCCGAGCGTCTGTGTGGGCTGAAGAGTCGCACCTTCCTCGCCGAGTTGATGCCGCATTATCCGATCTATGTGCCGCTGCTCTCGGACGAGGCGCAGGAGGCCATGGGCCAGGTGCACCCGCGTGCGCAGATCACCTTCGACATCCTCATGCGCGAAGGCTTCGAGACCGATCACTACATCGACATCTTCGACGGTGGCCCGACCCTGCATGCGCGTACTTCGGGTATCCGCAGCATCGCGCAGAGCCGTCTGGTGCCGGTGAGAATCGGCGAGGCCGAAGCCGGTGGTCGTCAGTATCTGGTCAGCAACGGCCAACTGCAGGATTTTCGCGCCATCGTCGCCGATCTCGACTGGGTGCCGGGCAAGCCCGTGACCCTCAGCGTCGAAGCCGCCGAAGTGCTCGGCGTGGGCGAAGGCGGCAGTGTCAGGTTGGTGGCGGTTTGAATCCAGGCGACACGCTGCACGTTACAAGCCTTTGTGGCTGCTGACCTGTGGCTTGTGGCTAATAGCTGATCCGGAGGATCACATGATTGTTCGTCCCGTGCGCAGTGCCGACTTGCCGGCGCTGATCGATCTGGCTCGCAGCACCGGCGCCGGCCTGACCACCTTGCCGGCCAACGAAGAGCGTCTGGCGCAGCGGGTTGGCTGGGCGGAAAAGGCGTTTCGCGGTGAGGCTGTGCGTGCCGATGCCGACTACCTGTTCGTGCTCGAAGACGATGCCGGCAAGGTGGTGGGCATTTCTGCCGTGGCTGGTGCTGTCGGCCTGCGTGAGCCCTGGTACAACTACCGGGTCGGTTTGACCGTGACCGCCTCGCAGGAACTGGATATCCATCGGACGATTCCGACCCTGTTCATGGCCAATGACCTGACCGGCAACTCCGAGTTGTGCTCGCTGTTCCTGCATGCCGATCATCGCAGCGGGCTCAATGGTCGCCTGCTGTCCAAGGCGCGTTTTCTGTTCATCGCCGAGTTTCGTGAACTGTTTGGCGACAAGGTGATCGCTGAGATGCGCGGCATGTCCGACGAGCGTGGCCGTTCACCGTTCTGGGAAAGCCTCGGCCGGCATTTCTTCAAGATGGAATTTTCCCAGGCCGACTACCTCACCGGCGTTGGCAACAAGGCCTTCATCGCCGAGCTGATGCCCAAGTTCCCGCTCTATACCTGCTTCCTCTCCGACGATGCGCGGGCGGTGATCGGTCGCGTGCACCCGGACACCGAGCCGGCGCTGGCCATGCTCAAGGCCGAGGGCTTCAGTTATCAGGGCTACGTCGACATCTTCGATGCCGGCCCGGCCATCGAGGCACAAACCGCGAAGATTCGCGCCGTGCGTGATAGCCAGCATCTGGTGCTGGCCATCGGCACGCCGGGCGATGACGCCGAGCCGTTTCTGGTGCACAACCGCAAGCGGCAGGACTGCCGCATCACGGCTGCGCCGGCGCGCCTTGCGGCTGGCACCCTGGTGGTCGCCCCGGAGACAGCCAAGCGTCTGCGCCTGACCGTCGGCGATGTGGTGCGTGCCGTGCCGCTGGCGGCACACGGCTGAATCATGAGTTTTGCGCGGCGGCCCGAGTGGCTGTCGTTGAATGCTGGGAGTGGTAGAACAAGATGAACACTCATTACATCGCCGGGCAGTGGCAGCCGGGGCAGGGCGAGCTGCTGCAATCGCTCGACCCGGTTGCTCAGAGCGTGCTGTGGCAGGGCCAGAGCGCCACGGCGGCGCAGGTCGATGCGGCCGTTGCCGCTGCACGTGGCGCCTTCTCGCAGTGGGCTGCCTACTCGCTGGATGGCCGTATCGCCGTACTGGAGCGTTTCGCCGCCTGCCTGAAGGCGCGTGCCGACGAAGTGGCCCGAACCATTGGCGAGGAGACCGGCAAGCCGCTGTGGGAAGCGGCCACCGAAGTGAACAGCATGGTCGGCAAGGTGGCCATTTCCATCCAGAGCTACCGTGAACGCACCGGTGAAAAGAGCGGCCCATTGGGCGACGCCACCGCTGTGTTGCGGCACAAACCACATGGCGTGGTGGCGGTATTCGGCCCCTACAACTTCCCCGGTCACCTGCCCAACGGCCATATCGTGCCGGCACTGCTGGCGGGCAATTGCGTGCTGTTCAAACCCAGCGAGCTGACGCCGAAGGTGGCCGAGCTGACCGTGCAATGCTGGATCGAGGCCGGGCTGCCGGCAGGCGTACTCAGCCTGCTGCAGGGCGGTCGTGAAACCGGCATCGCCCTGGCTGGCCACCCTGGTATCGACGGGGTGTTCTTCACGGGTTCCAGTCGCACCGGCAACCTGTTGCACGCCCAGTTCGCCGGGCGCCCGGACAAGATCCTGGCGCTGGAGATGGGCGGCAACAACCCGCTGATCGTCGATCAGGTGGCTGATGTCGACGCTGCCGTGTACACCATCATCCAGTCTGCGTTTATCTCGGCTGGTCAGCGCTGTACCTGCGCACGGCGCCTGCTGGTGCCGCAAGGGGCGTGGGGTGATGCGCTGCTGGCGCGCCTGGTGCAGGTCGCCGGACAGCTCAGGGTGGGGCGTTTCGATGAGCAGCCGGCGCCGTTCATGGGTTCGGTGATTTCCCTGCAGGCCGCCGCGCAGTTGATGCAGGCGCAGCAGCAGTTGCTCGCCAAGGGCGCCACGGCCTTGCTGGCGATGACCCAACCGCAGGCAGGTGCTGCGCTGCTGACGCCCGGCATCCTCGATGTCACGGCCGTGCATGAGCGTGCCGATGAGGAGTTTTTCGGCCCGCTGTTGCAGGTGATCCGCTACGACCATTTCGAGTCGGCCATCGCCGAAGCCAACGCCACGGTTTACGGGCTGGCGGCGGGGCTGTTGTCCGACTCGCGGGCGCGCTTCGAGCAGTTCTGGCTGCATAGCCGTGCTGGCATCGTCAACTGGAACAAGCAGCTCACCGGCGCTGCCAGCACCGCGCCGTTCGGTGGTATCGGCGCGTCCGGCAACCACCGCGCCAGCGCCTACTACGCAGCGGATTACTGTGCCTACCCGGTGGCCGGGCTGGAAAGCGAAAGCCTGGTCCTGCCCGCGACCCTGACGCCGGGAGTGACCCTGTGATGACTGCCTATGAAATGAATTTCGATGGCCTGGTCGGGCCGACGCATAACTACGGCGGCCTGTCCTACGGCAACGTCGCCTCGCAGAGCAACAGCCAGGCCGTGTCGAACCCCCAGGAAGCGGCCAGGCAGGGTTTGGCGAAGATGAAAGCGTTGATGGACATGGGCTTCAAGCAGGGCGTATTGGCCCCGCAGGAGCGTCCCGCCGTCGCTGAGCTGCGTCGCCTGGGGTTTGCCGGCAGCGATGCCGAGGTGATCCAGCGCGCCGCCCGCGAGGCCATGCCGCTGCTCGTGGCGAGTTGCTCGGCCTCGAGCATGTGGACAGCCAACGCCTGCACCGTCAGCCCCAGCGCCGATACGGCCGATAGGCGCGTGCATTTCACCGCCGCCAACCTCAATTGCAAGTTCCACCGCAGCATCGAGCACCCGACCACCAGCCGCGTGTTGCAGGCGATGTTCGCCAGTCAGGCGCACTTTGCCCATCATCCGGCGCTGCCGGCGGTGATGCAGTTCGGTGACGAAGGGGCGGCCAACCACACGCGCTTCTGCAAGGGTTATGGCGATGCCGGCGTGGAGTTTTTCGTCTACGGGCGCAGCGCCTTCGATACCCGCTACCCGGCGCCGGCGCGCTATCCCGCGCGACAGACTTTGGAGGCCAGCCAGGCCGTCGCCCGCTTGCACGGGCTGAGCGAAGCGGGTGTGGTCTATGCCCAGCAGAACCCGGCAGTGATCGATCAGGGCGTGTTCCACAACGACGTGATCGCCGTGGGTAACGGTGAGGTGCTGTTCTATCACCAGGACGCCTTCCTGAATACTGACAAGGTTTTGGCCGAACTGGGCGACAAGCTGGCGCGGCGTGGCGGTAATTTCCAGGCGGTGTGCGTGCCGGGCTCGGCTGTCAGCGTGCAGGATGCGGTGCGCTCCTATCTGTTCAACAGCCAGCTGCTGACGCGTGCCGATGGCAGCATGTTGCTGATCGTGCCGGAAGAGTGCCGCAACAACGCCAGCGTCTGGCGTTACCTGCAGCAATTGACCGCCAGCGGCGGGCCTATCCGCGAGGTGCGTGTGTTTGACCTCAAGCAGAGCATGCAGAACGGCGGTGGCCCGGCCTGCCTGCGACTGCGCGTGGCACTCAATGAGCAGGAGCTGGCGGCGGTCAATCCAGGCGTGGTGATAAGCGACGCGTTGCACGACACCCTGGTAGCCTGGGTCGACAAGCACTACCGCGATCGTTTGAGCGAAGCCGACCTGGCTGACCCGCAATTGCTCAATGAATGCCGCACGGCATTGGATGAACTGACACAGATCCTTAAACTGGGCTCGGTCTATCCTTTCCAGATAGCCTGAACCTGACCGCGATTCCCGGAGATTGTATGAGCGACGCGCTGCAACTGATTCTTGAAGACACCGACGGCACCCAACTGGAAACGTCCTGCACCCGCTTTGCCGTGGTCTGGCAGGGCAAGGAATTGTGGGTACAGGCCGTTGGCGATCAGTTGCTGATCGGCGTCGATGTCGAGGAGGGCGATACCGAGTACGCCAACCTGCTGCTGCGTCCGCAGGCCACCAACCTGGTCAGCCTGCAACTGGAGATGGAGCCGGTGGAGCAGGACGAGGATGATCATGTTCACGGCCCGGACTGCAACCACTGATCAGGCCCTGTAGGGTGGGCCGCCCGGCCCACCCCACCAAGAGGCTGCGAACCAAGGAGTGCCCATGCTTGCCCTTGGCAAACTGCTTGAGCTGACCCTGGCCGGCCACGAGCCGTCGGCGAAGATTCAACTGACCCCCGATGGCACGCGCTTGCGCTGGCTCGATGAAGGCGCGCTGGAGGTGACCCCGCCAGCTGCGCGCGACAATGGCCTAGACCTGCTGCTGTCGGCCGGTATCCACGGTAACGAAACCGCGCCTATCGAGCTGCTCGACCGGCTGCTGCGCGGTATCGCGCGCAACGAGCTGCACCCGGCAGCGCGCATTCTTTTTCTGTTCGGCAACCCCGAGGCCATGCGCCGGGGCGAGCGTTACGTCGAACAGGACCTCAATCGCCTGTTCAGCGGTCGTCATGAGCAGTCCAGCGGTTTCGAGGCCATCCGTGCCTGCGACCTGGAACACCTGTGCGTCAACTTCTTTGGCAAGGATAGCGGCCGCACACGCCTGCACTACGACCTGCATACCGCCATTCGCGCCTCGAAGATCGAGCAGTTCGCCCTCTATCCGTGGCAGGAAGGTCGCGCCCACTCGCGCCGCGAGCTGCAGCGTCTGCGCGCTGCCGGTATCGAGGCAGTGCTGCTGCAGAACAAGGCATCGACCACCTTCAGTGCCTACACCTATGCGAAACTCGGCGCCGAGGCCTTCACCCTGGAGCTGGGCAAGGCGCGTGCCTTCGGCCAGAACGAGCTGGTCAATCTCGACCTGTTGGAAAACACGCTGCAGGCGTTGATCGAAGGGCGTGAAGTGATCCCTGCTGAGCCGGCGCTCGACGGCATGCAGTTGTTCGCTGTGTCGCGCGAAGTGATCAAGCACAGCGACAGCTTCCAGTTGCACCTGCCGGCGGATATCGAGAACTTCACCGAGCTGGCGCCCGGCTACCTGCTCGCCGAGGATATCGCCGATACCCGCTGGATCGTGGAGGAGCGGGGCGCGCGGATCATTTTCCCCAATCCCAAGGTCAAGAACGGCCTGCGCGCCGCCATCCTGATCGTGCCCGACGATGGCGCCGGTCTGGCGTAGCCCGGATGCAATCCGGGGATGACCGGCACATTTTCCCCGGATTGCATCCGGGCTACGGTGTCGACAAGTGGCTTTATCGCGCAACTGTATCTTTCACCGCCCGAGCGACCTCATTAGCATGAGCCTTTCGCCAATTGCCGGGAAAGCCTGTCATGCACCTGATCGACCTGCGTAGCGACACCGTCACTCAACCTACCGCCGCCATGCGCGAGGCCATGCTGACGGCTGAACTGGGCGATGACGTGTATGGCGAAGACCCCACGGCCAATCATCTGGAATCCTGGCTGGCCAATGAGCTGGGTTTCGCGGCGGCGCTATTCGTGCCCACCGGCACCATGAGCAACCTACTCGGCCTGATGGCCCACTGCGAGCGCGGTGACGAGTACATCGTCGGCCAGCAGGCGCACACCTATAAATACGAAGGTGGCGGTGCCGCCGTGCTCGGTTCCATCCAGCCACAGCCAATCGAAGGCGAGGTCGACGGCTCGCTGGATCTGGCCAAGGTCGAAGCGGCGATCAAACAGGACGACTTTCACTTCGCCCGTACTCGCCTGCTGGCCCTGGAAAACACCATGCAGGGCAAGGTGCTGCCGCTCGATTATCTGGCCGCTGCGCGTGAGCTGACGCACCGTCGTGGCTTGAGCCTGCATCTGGATGGCGCCCGCCTGTACAACGCGGCAGTCAAGCTTGGGGTGCCGGCTCGCGAAATCACCCGGCACTTCGACTCGGTGTCGGTGTGCCTGTCCAAGGGGCTCGGCGCACCGGTCGGCTCGGTGCTCTGTGGCAGCGCGGCGCTGATCGCCAAGGCGCGCCGTCTGCGCAAGATGGTCGGTGGCGGCATGCGTCAGGCTGGCGTTCTGGCGGCGGCGGGGCTGTATGCGCTGCAGTATCAGGTCGAGCGCCTAGCAGAGGATCACGCCAAGGCCGCGCATCTGGGCGAGGCGCTCAGTGAGCTGGGCTACAGCGTCGAGCCGGTACAGACCAATATGGTCTATGTGCAGCTCGGTGAGCGTGCTGGCGCGATCAAGGCCTTTATGGCTGAGCGCGGCATCGCCGTCACGGCGGCGCCGCGCCTGCGCCTGGTGACCCACCTGGGTGTGGGCAGCGCAGGTATCGAGCAGGTGATCGAGGCATTCGCCGCTTTCCGCTCTCATTGAGCAAGATGCCGACAGTTCATAGCTGTCGGCTATCAACAAGGTACTAGCCGCAGGCGACAGGCCCGATATAATGCGGCCCTTTGCCGGCTTTTGCCGTGGCCGCCTGATTCCGTGGATATCCCTATGAAAAGCGCAGAAATCCGTGAAGCCTTCCTGAGCTTCTTCGAAGAAAAAGGGCACACCCGTGTCGCTTCCAGCTCGCTGATTCCGGCGAACGACCCGACCCTGCTGTTCACCAATGCGGGCATGAACCAGTTCAAGGACTGCTTCCTGGGCCTGGAGAAGCGCGCCTACACCCGCGCCACCACCAGCCAGAAGTGCGTGCGTGCCGGCGGCAAGCACAACGACCTGGAAAACGTCGGCTACACCGCACGTCACCACACTTTCTTCGAAATGCTGGGCAACTTCAGCTTCGGCGACTATTTCAAGCGTGATGCCATCCATTACGCCTGGGAATTCCTGACCTCCGACAAGTGGCTGAACCTGCCCAAGGAAAAGCTCTGGGTCACCGTCTACGCCACCGATGACGAAGCCTACGACATCTGGAACAAGGAAATTGGTGTTCCACCCGAGCGCATGATCCGCATCGGCGACAACAAGGGCGCGCCATACGCTTCCGACAACTTCTGGGCGATGGGCGACACCGGCCCGTGCGGCCCTTGCACCGAGATTTTCTTCGACCACGGCGAGCACATTTGGGGTGGCCCACCCGGCAGCCCGGAAGAAGATGGCGACCGCTACATCGAGATCTGGAACAACGTGTTCATGCAGTTCAACCGCACTGCAGACGGCGTGCTGCACCCGCTGCCGGCACCGAGCGTGGACACCGGCATGGGCCTGGAGCGCATCAGCGCCGTGCTGCAGCACGTCAACTCGAACTACGAGATCGACCTGTTCCAGAGCCTGCTGAACGCTTCGGCCAAGGCCATCGGCTGCGCCAACGAAGGCCAGGCTTCGCTGAAGGTGGTGGCGGATCACATCCGCTCCTGCGGCTTCCTGATTGCCGACGGCGTCACGCCGTCCAACGAAGGTCGTGGCTACGTGCTGCGCCGCATCGTTCGTCGCGCCTGCCGTCACGGTAACAAGCTGGGCGCCAAGGGCAGCTTCTTCTACCAGATCGTCGCCGCGCTGGTGGCTGAGATGGGCGAAGCCTTCCCCGAACTCAAGCAGCAGCAGGCGCACATCGAACGCGTGCTGAAGACCGAAGAAGAGCAGTTCGCCAAGACCCTGGAGCAGGGCCTGAAGATCCTCGAGCAGGATCTGGCCGAGCTCAAGGGCAATGTCATTCCTGGCGACGTGGTGTTCAAGCTGTACGATACCTACGGTTTCCCGGTTGACCTGACCGCCGATATCGCCCGCGAGCGTGAGCTGTCGGTGGACGAAGAAGGTTTCGAGCGCGAGATGGAAGCGCAGCGCGAGCGCGCCCGTTCCGCCAGTGCCTTCGGCATGGATTACAACTCGCTGGTCAAGGTCGACGCCGACACCCGCTTCCTCGGTTACGAAGGCACCAGCGGCAGCGGCAAGATCATCGCCCTGTTCAAGGCTGGCACTGCCGTCGACAGCCTCGCCGAAGGCGAGGAGGGCGTGGTGGTGCTGGATCAGACCCCGTTCTACGCTGAGTCCGGTGGTCAGGTTGGCGACTGCGGCTACCTGGAAAGTGCTGGCGTACGCTTCGACGTACGCGACACCACCAAGGCCGGTGGCGCCTTCCTGCACCATGGTGTAGTGGCCAAGGGCGGCCTGAGTGTCGGCACCAGCGTCAAGGCTGAAGCCGAAGCCGGCGTGCGCCAGGCTACCGCGCTGAACCACTCTGCTACCCACCTGTTGCACGCCGCGTTGCGTCAGGTGCTGGGCGAGCACGTGCAGCAGAAGGGCTCGCTGGTCGACAGTCAGCGCCTGCGTTTCGACTTCAGCCACTTCGAGGCGATCAAGCCCGAGCAGATCAAACAGCTGGAAGACATCGTCAACGCCGAGATTCGCAAGAACTCCGAGGTCGAGACCGAAGAAACCGATATCGAAACCGCCAAGGCCAAGGGCGCCATGGCGCTGTTCGGCGAGAAGTACGGTGATCAGGTGCGTGTGCTGAGCATGGGCGACGACTTCTCCGTCGAGCTGTGCGGCGGTACCCACGTATCGCGTACCGGCGACATCGGCCTGTTCAAGATCACCAGCGAAGGCGGCGTGGCCGCTGGCGTACGGCGTATCGAAGCGGTCACCGGCGCGCAAGCGCTGGCCTGGCTCAATGGCGCCGAGGAGCAGCTCAAGGAAGCCGCCTCTCTGGTCAAGGGCAGCCGCGACAACGTGCTGGACAAGCTCTCGGCGCTGATTGAGCGCAACCGTCAGCTGGAAAAGGAGCTGGAGCAGCTCAAGGCCAAGGCCGCCAGCGCGGCCGGTAACGACCTGGCCGGCTCGGCCGTGGACGTGAAGGGCACCAAGGTGCTGGCTGCGCGTCTCGATGGCATGGATGGCAAGGCGCTGCTGGCGCTGGTCGATCAACTGAAGAACAAGCTGGGCAGCGCTGTGATTCTGCTCGGCGGCGTGTTCGACGAGAAGGTGGTGCTGGTCGCCGGTGTGACCCAGGATCTGACCGCCAAGCTCAAGGCAGGTGACCTGATGCGTCAGGCCGCTGCGGTCGTGGGCGGCAAGGGCGGTGGTCGCCCGGACATGGCTCAGGGCGGCGGCGTCGATGCCAGCAAACTGGATGAAGCCCTGGCCCTGGCCGCCACCCTGGTCGAGCAGGCTTCGTAACGAGCGAGAAAGCGAGGCCCGCAGTGCGTCCGGCGGGCCTTGGCAGTATGACCCGATGCGGGTTTAATGGGCGCCCTTCGAGGATTCAGGCGGCTTTTTGAAATGGCTTTGATCGTACAGAAGTTTGGGGGCACATCCGTCGGCACCATCGAGCGCATCGCGCAGGTCGCCGACAAGGTGAAGAAGTTCCGCGAGAACGGTGACGACATCGTCGTCGTGGTTTCCGCCATGAGCGGCGAAACCAACCGCCTGATCGATCTGGCCAAACAGATCACCGATGGCGAGCCGGTTGCACGTGAGCTGGATGTGATGGTGTCTACCGGTGAGCAGGTGACCATTGCCCTGTTGGCCATGGCGCTGATCAAGCGCGGCGTGCCGGCGGTGTCCTACACCGGCAACCAGGTGCGTATCCTCACCGACAGTTCGCACAACAAGGCGCGCATTCTGCAGATCGATGATCAGAAGATTCGCGCCGACCTCAAGGCTGGTCGCGTCGTCGTGGTTGCTGGCTTCCAGGGCGTCGACGAGCACGGCAATATCACCACCCTCGGGCGCGGCGGCTCCGACACCACCGGCGTGGCTCTGGCGGCGGCGCTGAAAGCCGACGAGTGCCAGATCTACACCGATGTCGATGGCGTTTACACCACTGACCCGCGTGTGGTGCCCAAGGCTCAGCGCCTGGAAAAGATCACCTTCGAAGAGATGCTGGAAATGGCCAGTCTCGGCTCCAAGGTGTTGCAGATTCGTTCGGTCGAGTTTGCCGGCAAGTACAATGTCCCGCTGCGCGTCCTGCATAGCTTTCAGGAGGGGCCGGGCACCCTCATTACCCTTGATGAAGAGGAATCCATGGAACAGCCGATCATTTCCGGCATCGCTTTCAACCGCGACGAAGCCAAGCTGACCATCCGTGGGGTACCGGATATCCCCGGCATCGCCTTCAAGATTCTCGGCCCGATCAGCGCCGCGAATATCGAAGTGGACATGATCGTGCAGAACGTCTCGCACGATAACACCACTGATTTCACCTTCACCGTACACCGCAACGACTACAACAACGCCCTGGGCGTGCTGCAGAAGACTGCTGACGAGCTGGGTGCCCGTGAAGTCGTGGGTGATACCAACATCGCCAAGGTGTCCATCGTCGGTGTCGGCATGCGTTCCCACGCCGGTGTCGCCAGCCGCATGTTCGAAGCGCTGGCCAAGGAGACCATCAATATCCAGATGATCTCCACCTCCGAGATCAAGGTGTCCGTGGTCATCGAAGAGAAGTATCTGGAGCTGGCGGTGCGCGCACTGCATACTGCCTTCGAGCTGGATGCCCCGGCCCGACAGGGCGACTGATTCGACTGATCCGAAAGGCGCGGCAGGTTCCGCGCCTTTCGTCTTTTTGACTGGTTGGCGGGAACTTTCTTTCTGCGCGGGCTGGTCAATACTTGGGTGGAGGCCTGTGGGCTTGATAAAGGCGCAGGTCGGCACCATTTTCTTTTTGCAGACTGTTGTCCTGAAAATGTAATCCGTTGAGGAGAAAGGAATGCTGATTCTGACTCGCCGGGTCGGAGAGACCCTGATGGTCGGTGATGAAGTGACTGTCACCGTGTTGGGTGTGAAAGGTAACCAGGTGCGCATTGGCGTCAATGCGCCGAAAGAGGTTGCCGTACACCGTGAAGAAATCTACCAGCGCATCCAGAAAGAGAAGGGTGACGAACCAAGCCACTAATTTTTCTACAAATTTTTGTTTGCAAACGGGGAAAACATGGTTATCATGCGCCCCGTGTTGCGGAGAGGTGGCCGAGAGGCTGAAGGCGCTCCCCTGCTAAGGGAGTACACCTCAAAAGGGTGTCGGGGGTTCGAATCCCCCCTTCTCCGCCATTATTCAGCGAGCCGGGCTTAGCCAGGTTTGCGAATCAACCAGAGGTGATCTGGTCTAAAAGCACCAAAGAGTGGACTCATAGCTCAGCTGGATAGAGTACTCGGCTACGAACCGAGCGGTCGGAGGTTCGAATCCTCCTGAGTCCGCCATATTCAAATGGCTTGCATCGCTGCAAGCCATTTTGTTTCAATCAGTGGTGATCTGGTCTAAAAGCGCCATAAGGTCGCACGAAAGCGTAGCGAGCGAAGGGTAGGCGAGGCGAAAGCGAACGAAGAAGCGCAGTTTAGTTTTCTAAATGAGCATTCTGAGTTCGGTTTCAACGAAGCATAACCAAGCGCAGTAGTTTTCGGGTGATCTGTAACGGACTCATAGCTCAGCTGGATAGAGTACTCGGCTACGAACCGAGCGGTCGGAGGTTCGAATCCTCCTGAGTCCGCCATATCAAATGGCACTGCAGCGATGCAAGGTCATGTTTCAGCCAGCGGTGATCTGGTCAAAAAGCGCCAAACGGACTCATAGCTCAGCTGGATAGAGTACTCGGCTACGAACCGAGCGGTCGGAGGTTCGAATCCTCCTGAGTCCGCCATACCAAAAGGGCCTGCAGTGATGCAGGCCCTTTTTCTTTATGGTTCATTTCTTCACGCAGCCGGCTGCGTCGAAGCTGATCTGCCGGCTGCTGCCGCCTTTGCGTTTTTCGCGGTAGTGATAGCGCTGTTGGCCGTTGCTGCTCGTGACTCTGTCCGGTTTGCCCAGGCTGCTTTCCACGTCGGCGCGGCTGAGGCCTGCGCGGATTTCCTTGCGGATGATCGCCTGGCGTTTCTCGCTGCTGCTGAGCAGATTGCCGCAACCATCGTCCCGCTGGCCGACTATCACCAGTTCCGCCGCGCCCGCAGGTGCCGTTGCCCTGCGTCTGTCAGGGTTGGCCAGTGGGATGACCTTGCCGCTGCTGGGGGTGTGGTTGCGTGCGTCCTGCAGGTGCTGTTGCTGATCGCTGGGGCAGCCGTGACGGGTGAAAGTGACATGACCTGTGCCATCCACGCAGCGGAACACACTGCTGGCCGAGCTGTCCTGAATGGGGGGCAGCAGTATGGCGGCGCATAGTGCTGTGAAGTGCAGTCCTCGCATGAGTCGTCCTCCGTGACGGTGCATGTCTCAGGTTAGACCGTTTTTTCTCATGTGCCAGGGTGTCCTGGCGCACATGGCTGGCGTCGCATGATCAGGTTGCATGCGGGATTGAAGTTTGCGATGCAAGCAGTTGTTCTTGCCGCGCTTTTGTCACGTACAAAGCTGTTTTGCGGTGTTATCATTCGCCGCGTCAGCCCCGCCGGGGCTTGTGGAATACCACCATGGACTTACCCAGTAGTTACTCAATACTCCCCTCGCACAATCGTGTAAGACCTGATTGATCCCCTTTGGCGTGCCCGCCAACTGGGGGTGGAGCGCGCTATGACTGAAGTAGAAGCCAAGAAGCCGCAAGAAAGCTTGCAGGATCGCCTGGCCCAGGTGATCGAACTGCTGCATCGGCAAAGGCTGGTCGAAGACCTGACCCATCGTCAGGAAGGCCAGCATCACGACCGGGTCGAAAGCCTGGTACACCGACAGAATCTGGTCGAGCTGCAGCGCAAGCTCGAGGATCTGCACCCCGCTGACATCGCCCATATCCTCGAAGCCTTGCCGCTCGACGAGCGTCTGACCGTCTGGCAGCTGGTCAAGGCCGAGCGTGACGGCGACATCCTGCTGGAAGTCTCCGACGCAGTACGCGAAACCCTGATCGCCGACATGGACGATCACGAGATTCTCGCTGCGGCCAAGGACCTGGATGCCGACGAACTCGCCGACCTGGCGCCGGAACTGCCGCGCGACGTCGTGCATGAGCTGATGGAATCGCTCGACGCTCAGCAGCGCGAGCGTGTGCGCTCGGCCCTGTCCTACGAGGAGGATCAGGTCGGTGCGCTGATGGACTTCGAGATGGTCACCATCCGCGAAGACGTCAGCCTGGAAGTGGTGCTGCGTTACCTGCGCCGCCTGAAAGAGCTGCCGGGGCATACCGACAAACTGTTCGTGGTCGATTACGACGGCGTGCTCAAGGGCGTGCTACCGATCAAGCGGCTGTTGGTCAACGACCCGGACAAGCAGGTCGGCGAAGTCATGGCCGACGATCCGGTGAGCTTCCATCCGGACGAGGACGGCTACGACGCCGCGCAGGCGTTCGAACGTTACGACCTGATTTCCGCTCCGGTGGTGGACAAGAACGGCAAGCTGATCGGCCGTCTGACCATCGACGAGATGGTCGACCTGATCCGCGAGGAAAGCGAAAGCGAAGTGCTGAACATGGCCGGTCTGCGCGAGGAGGAAGACATCTTCGCCTCGGTGTGGAAGTCGGTGCGTAACCGCTGGGCGTGGCTGGCGATCAACCTGGTCACCGCATTCCTCGCTTCGCGGGTGATCGGCCTGTTCGAAGGCTCGATCGAGAAACTGGTGGCGCTGGCGGCGCTGATGCCCATCGTTGCCGGTATTGGCGGTAACTCGGGCAACCAGACCATCACCATGATCGTACGCGCCATGGCGCTGGATCAGGTCAGCACCGGCAATACCAAGCGCCTGCTGCGCAAGGAACTTGGCGTCTCGCTGATCAACGGCATCCTCTGGGGTGGTGTGATCGGCGCCGTTGCCTATGGCTTGTATGGCAGTTGGTCGTTGGGTGTGGTGATGACGGCGGCCATGACCCTCAACCTGTTGCTGGCGGCGTTGATGGGGGTGCTGATCCCCATGACCCTGGCACGCCTAGGGCGCGACCCGGCCATGGGGGCCAGCGTGATGATCACCGCCATGACCGACAGCGGCGGCTTCTTCATCTTCCTGGGGTTGGCGTCGATCTTCCTGATGTAATCAATTCATCAGTTCGGCCAGCCGCCAGGTGTCGAGAAAGGCCGTGACGTGGGTAATCCGGCCATTTTCCAGCTGCATGTGCCAGGAGTAGCTGTTCGTGTAGCGGCTGCCGTCCCTGGCAGTCGCCTGGCCATCCCAGTAGGCGACGACAAGCGAGCCCTGCGCCACGATCTGGCGGACGCTGGGCACGATGGGCGTGGCCAGTTTGTCGGTGATGGGTTTGACCGCTTCTGCCATGAACTGCTCGCGGCTGCGATAGGTGCCCGATACCGGGCTGTTGCCAGCCACGACCCACACCACATCGTCGGCCAGCAGTTGGAAAATGCCGCCCTGGCCTGCGCGCCAGTCATTGAAGGCATTCTGGATCAGTGCGGCGTTTTCCTGGGTGACATCGTCGGCCAGGGTCGAACAGCTGAGCAGGCTGGCAAGCAGAAAGGCGATCATCGGTTGCGATGTTTTCATCGGGAGCCTCCTGTTCAGTAAGGGCTGGCGGTAGGGCGCACGATCAGCTCGCTGACGTCGACGTCGTCAGGCTGTTCCACGGCATAGGCGACGGCGCGGGCAATGGCGTCCGGTGTGATGGCGATGCGGCGGAAGGCCTTCATCGTCTCGCGCGCAGTGGCATCGGAGATGCTCTCGGCCAGTTCGGACTCGACCACGCCGGGGCATAGGGTGGTGACGCGGATACGCTCGCTTTCCTGGCGCAGGCCGTCGGAAATCGCCCACACGGCATATTTGGTCGCGCAGTAGACCGCTGCTGTCGGCGATACGGCGTGAGCGCCGATGGAGGCGATGTTGATGACCTGGCCACGCCCACGTTCCTCCATGCCTGGCAGTACGGCGGCAATACCGTGCAGCACGCCCCGGATGTTGACGTCGATCATGCGATTCCACTCATCCACCTTCAGGGCATTGAGCGGCGACAGCGGCATGACCCCGGCATTGTTGATGATCACGTCGACGGGGCCGTGCTGCTTCTCGGCATGCTCGACGAAGGCTTGCATGTCCTGCAATTGGCTGACGTCCAGGGCGCGATAGGAGGCGTGCAGACCTTGTGCCTGCAGTTCTGCTACCAGTGCCTGCAAGCGCTCGATGCGGCGGGCGCCGAGTACCACGTGATGGCCCAGGCTGGCCAGGTGTCTGGCGGTGGCTTCGCCGATGCCACTGCTGGCGCCGGTGATGAGGATGACTTTGCTCATGTCGGTCTCCATTGCGTTATGGAGCGTTCATGCTAGGCAGGGGCGGGTCGGCTGCTAAGTCTCGTTACTCTTTGGATATTGCCTGTTTCTATCGAATGCTTCCTACAATGCCGGGGTACTGCCAACGAGTCCGCGCATGAGCATGAGAGCTGAACGCATCAAAAGACGTATGGTTGAGCTGATGCTGCGCCTGGCTCCGCAAGAGGGCTACACCGCAGCGCAACTCGACGGGGTGACCTTCATGCGTGCGGATCGGCCATTGCCGGTCACGCCGGCGCTGTATGAGCCGAGCATCGTGATCGTGATCCAGGGCCGCAAGCGCGGCCTGCATGATGGCAACCTGTACGTTTACGATGCCCAGCAGTACCTAGTGCTGGCGTTGCCACTGCCGTTCTCCATCGAAACCGAGGCCAGTGCCGCAGAGCCCATGCTGGGGGTGGCGCTGCGGGTCGACCCGCTGTTGCTGGCCGAGCTGGTCATGGATCTGCAGGCGCCCCAGCCAGTCCGACCGGCAACGCTTTATTCCAGCCCGATGGATGCGCGCCTGAGTGATGCCACGTTGCGTTTGCTGGAGGCGCTGGCCGACCCTGACGAGGTGCGTCTGCTCGGTCCCTCGATTGTGCGCGAGATCCTCTTGCGCGTGCTGCAGGGCGAGCAGGGCAATGGCTTGCGCGCGGCCCTGGCGCAGAACAGTCACTTCGGCCGCATCGCGCGCGTGCTGCAGCGCATTCACCGGGATTACCAGCAAGCGCTCGATGTGCCCTCACTGGCTGAAATCGCCAGCATGAGCGTGCCGGCCTTCCATGTGCATTTCAAGGCGATGACCAGCCGCTCGCCGTTGCAGTATCTCAAGGCCATTCGCCTACATCAGGCGCGGCTGCTGATGATTCGCAACGACATGAGCGCGCTGAGTGCGGCGCAATGCGTCGGCTATGAAAGCCCGTCGCAGTTCAATCGGGAGTTCAAGCGTCTGTTCGGGCGCACGCCGGGCGATGAGACGCGCCACTTCAAGCAGCTTCTGGCGCTGGCGCCTGCCGTTGATACCCGTGTGCGTTCGGCCTCCTGAGATTACGCGCAAAGCTTTTCTCCTGCTTCGGTAGTGGGTACGCAAAAAACACTACATCAACGACCAGTCCAGCCCTTTTGGCGTTTGCTTCAAACGCTCGTTTCAGGCTAAGGTTCGGCAGCTTTGCCCGGGCGCTGATCCTGGGCGCTCCTGAATCAATAATAAATGCAGCCGCGAGCTGCTGGCCAAAAGGAGCCAAGATGACCCCCAGTGAACTGCTGCTTGAGGGTGTCGAACTCATGCTGTTCGGCATGGGTTTCGTGTTTATCTTTCTGGTGTTGCTGGTGGGGGTGGTCAGCCTGATGTCGCGGCTGATCGCGACCTTCGCGGCGCCTGTGCCGGCTCCTGCAGTCTCCTCTCCCGCGTCCAGTACCAGGCCGGCCAACCATGAGCCGGATGCAGACACACTGGCCGCCATCCAATCCGCCATTGCCCAGCACCGCGCCCGTCGCGGTTGATCAGGTTCAGAGGGAGTACCTGTATGACTGCCGTTAAACAAGCACTCGGTATTACCGATGTGGTGCTGCGTGACGCCCACCAATCGATCCTGGCCACCCGTGTGCGCCTGGAAGACATGCTGCCGATCGCGCCCAAGCTCGATCAGGTTGGTTTCTGGTCGGTGGAGTCCTGGGGCGGGGCGACCTTCGACGCCTGTATTCGCTACCTGGGTGAAGACCCCTGGCATCGTATCCGTGAGCTGAAAAAGGCCATGCCCAACACCCGCCAGCAGATGCTGCTGCGCGGTCAGAACCTGCTGGGCTATCGGCATTACGCCGATGATGTAGTGGAGAAGTTCGTCGAACGCGCCGCCATCAATGGTGTGGATGTGTTCCGCGTATTCGATGCGATGAACGATCCGCGCAACCTGCAAACCGCGCTCAAGGCCGTCAAGCAGCAGGGCAAGCATGCCCAGGGCACCATCTCCTACACCACCAGCCCGGTGCACACCCTGGACATGTGGGTGGACCTGGCCAAGCAGATCGAAGACATGGGTGCGGACTCGGTGGCGATCAAGGACATGGCCGGCATTCTCACGCCCTATACCGCCTTCGAGCTGGTGTCGCGCCTGAAGACCAGCCTGTCCATTCCGATTCATATGCAGTGCCACGCCACGGCGGGCCTTTCTTCAGTGGCCATCCTCAAGGCCGTGGAAGCGGGCATCGACAACGTCGATACCGCGATTTCTTCCCTGTCGATGACCTATGGCCATTCGCCGACCGAGTCCGTGGTGGCGATGTTCCAGGGCACCGAGCGCGATACCGGCCTGAACCTGGAGCTGCTGGAAGAAATCGCCGCCTATTTCCGTGAAGTACGGAAGAAGTACGCGAAGTTCGAGGGCAATCTCAAGGGCGTGGATTCGCGCATTCTGGTGGCCCAGGTGCCCGGTGGCATGCTCACCAATATGGAAAGCCAGCTGAAAGAGCAGGGCGCCCAGGATAGGTTCGACCAGGTGCTGGCCGAGATCCCGCGGGTGCGCGAAGACCTCGGCTTTATCCCGCTGGTGACCCCGACCTCGCAGATCGTCGGCACGCAGGCGGTGATCAACGTGCTGACCGGTGAGCGCTACAAGTCCATCACCAAGGAGACGGCTGGCGTGCTGAAAGGTGAATACGGCGCTGCGCCGGCACCGTTCAACAAGGCGCTGCAGGCCCGCGTGTTGGATGGGGCCGAGGCCATTACCTGTCGCCCGGCCGATCTGCTCGAAGCCGAGATGGACAAGCTGACCGCCGAGCTCAAGGGCATCGCCAAAGAGAAGGGCATCAAGCTGGCTGCCGATGCAATCGACGACGTGCTGACCTATGCGCTGTTCCCGCAGATCGGCCTGAAGTTCCTGGAAAATCGCGGTAACCCGGCGGCCTTCGAACCGGCTCCGACCGGCAAGGAAGTACCGGCCCGCGAGGCTGGCAAGCCCGAGGTCTACACCGTTGAAGTGAACGGCAAGTCCTTTGTGGTGCAGGTGAATGAAGGTGGCGATATCGAAGGCCTCAAGCCTGTCGGGGCTGCGGGCGGTGCGGCGCCTGCTGCAGCACCGGTTGCCGCTGGCGGTGGCGAGCCGCAGGCGGCGCCGCTGGCCGGCAATATCTTCAAGGTGCTGGTGCAGCCAGGCCAGGTCGTAGAGGAGGGCCAATTGGTCATCATCCTCGAAGCCATGAAGATGGAAACCGAAATTCGTGCCTTTAAGGCTGGCACCATTGGTGCGGTCAACGTCAAGGTGGGTGATGCGGTGGCGGTGGGCGACAGCCTGCTGACCATCGGTTAAGGGAGCGCGGCCATGGAAAAGCTCCTGAAACTCTGGCAAAGCACCGGTCTGTATCACCTTGAGCCTGGCCAGGCCTTCATGATTGCCGTGTGTGTGCTGCTGATCTACCTGGCCATCAAAAAGGGCTTCGAGCCGCTGTTGCTGCTGCCCATTGGTTTTGGTGGGCTGTTGGCGAACATTCCGGTGGCCAATATGGCTGAGGGTGCGGGCTTCCTGCACCTGATCTACGAGGTGGGCCTGCCGACCAGTATCTTCCCGCTGCTGATCTTCCTTGGCGTTGGGGCCATGACCGACTTCGGGCCGATGCTGGCCAACCCCAAGACGCTGCTGCTCGGTGCTGCTGCGCAGTTCGGTATCTTCGGTACGCTGCTCGGCGCCCTGGCGCTGACTGCGCTGGGTATCCCAGGTATGGAGTTCACCCTGAAAGAGGCGGCTTCCATCGCCATCATCGGTGGTGCTGACGGCCCGACCTCGATCTTCGTGACCTCAAAGCTGGCGCCGCATCTGCTCGGCCCCATTGCAGTCGCCGCCTATGCCTATATGGCGCTGGTGCCGTTGATTCAGCCGCCGATCATGCGCGCCCTGACCACCAAGGAAGAGCGCGCCATCGTCATGCAGCAGCTGCGTCCGGTGGGGCAGACCGAGAAGATCATCTTTCCCATCGTGCTGTGCATTCTGATTGGCTTGCTGCTACCGGACGCCGCGCCGCTGATTGGCATGTTCGCCCTCGGCAACCTGCTGCGTGAAGCGGGTGTGGTCGAGCGCCTGGCCGATACCTCGCGCAATGCGCTGATCAATATCGTCACCATCTTCCTTGGCCTGACCGTGGGCTCCAAACTCTCGGCTGACTCCTTCCTGCAACTCAAGACTCTGGGGATTCTCGGTCTCGGCATGCTGGCTTTCTGTGCCGGCACGGCGGCTGGCGTGCTGATGGCCAAGCTGATGAACGTATTCAGCAGCAACAAGATCAACCCACTGATCGGCTCGGCGGGGGTATCGGCGGTACCGATGGCGGCCCGGGTATCGAACAAGGTCGGCCTGGAGGCCAACCCGCAGAACTTCCTGCTGATGCATGCCATGGGCCCGAACGTGGCCGGGGTGATCGGCTCGGCAGTGGCGGCGGGGGTGCTGCTCAGCTTTGTTGGCTGACCTAAGGGCGCGGAGTGTGCTCCGCGTCTTTTCATTGCCCATAAAAAAACCGGCGCAAGGCCGGTTTTTTTATGGGCGCGCTTCAGGCTTCTTCAGCGGCCATTTCCACGTCGTGGGCAATCAGTGCCACCAGCGCATTTTGCTGGCGGCGCGACAGCTGACGGAAACGCTGCAGCAGCTCACGCTCGTGCAGGCTCAGCTCGGGGCTGTCGAGGCGCATGCTGAGATCTTCATCCAGAGCGCCTTCCTGCAGCATGCTCTGCTCCAGGCGGGCGATGATTTCAGAGTTCATGCTGCGGTGATGGTTGCGTGCTACGTCAGCGATACGCTCACGCATGCCATCTGGCAAGCGAACGACGAATTTGTCAGCCGTGCGGCTGGAATAGGTAGCCTGTTTCATAGGGCGCATACATTACCGGTTAGTTCAGGGAGCGATACTGGTAGTCAGTGTCGAGATTGTCACCGGTTTGACCGTGTTTCGCACTAGCCGTTCAACCGGTATCGCGTTCTGCGTCATTGTGACCTTGCGGTCATCTGAACAGTTCCTTGACGCCAAATACGTGTCGAAGTGTGGGGCAAGTGGCGGCTTTGTGCCAGCACCGATTGTCAGAAATGCGCAGTATTCGTCATAAGTCCTGTTGGTTCGCCTCCAGCCGCGAAAGTTCAGGCTTTGGTCACTCAATTGTCATCTCCGTTTCATGGGGCTGACACAGCTTGCGCCTAACGTGGTCTACACCAGAAGGCGCGTGTAACAGCCTTCGCATCGACAACGGTAGTAGAGGGCCAGTACATGAGCGCAGCGATTCGAGTCGACCGTCTGAACAAGAGCTTCGGCCGTAAACAGGCGTTGTTCGACCTGGCGTTGTCGGTACAGCCGGGTGAAATGGTCGCGCTGATCGGTGCCTCTGGCTCGGGCAAATCCACACTGCTGCGCCATCTCGCCGGGCTGGCTCGCGGCGATGCCGGCAGCATCGAGGTGCTCGGGCGCCAGGTTCAGGCCGATGGTCGCCTCAATGGCGATGTGCGTCGCCAGCGCGCCGATATCGGCTACATCTTCCAGCAATTCAACCTCGTAGGGCGGCTGAGTGTGCTGCAGAACGTCCTGCTCGGCGGCCTGGGGCGCATGCCGCGCTGGCGCGGTAGCCTCAGCCTGTTCAATGCCGGGGAGAAGCAGCGCGCCATGCAGGCGCTGGAGCGGGTCGGCTGGCCGATTTCGCGGCGCAGCGTGCTTCGACCCTGTCCGGCGGCCAGCAGCAGCGCGTGGCCATCGCCCGAGCCTTGTGCCAACAGGCCGAGGTGATTCTCGCCGACGAGCCGATCGCTTCGCTCGACCCCGAGTCAGCGCGCAAGGTGATGGAGATTCTCGCCGACATCAATCGTCGCGACGGCAAGACCGTGGTGGTGACCCTGCATCAGGTCGATTACGCGGTGCGCTACTGCCAGCGCGCCGTTGCGCTCAAGGGTGGGCGCATTCATTTCGACGGCTCCACTGACGAGCTCAATCCCGATTTTCTCAACGATCTCTATGGCGGCGATCTCGATGTCAGCCTGCTGCTGCCGCAGAGCCATCGTCCACGTGCGGTCGAACGTCCGCTGGCGCTGGCCAAGGCCTGACGCCGTTCATTCCCGGTTCACTTCAACAACGCCCATCTGCAACAGGAGTGCTTTGCCATGTTCAAACGCATCGGCCAGGTTCTGGCTGCCTCTGCGCTCGTTACCGGTTCCCTGCTGGGCTCGGCCCAGGCCGCCGAGGAACTCAACTTCGGCATTATTTCCACCGAGTCTTCGCAGAACCTCAAGGAAATGTGGGACCCCTTCCTGGCTGATATGAGCAAGCAGACCGGGATCAAGATCAACGCCTTCTTCGCCCCTGACTATGCCGGCATCATCCAGGGCATGCGCTTCGACAAGGTCGATGTGGCCTGGTACGGCAACAAGTCAGCCATGGAAGCGGTGGATCGCGCCGGCGGCGAGATCTTCGCCCAGACCGTCGCGGCCAATGGTTCGCAGGGTTACTACAGCCTGCTGGTGGCGCACAAGGACAGCCCGATCAACTCGGTCGAGGACATGCTGAAGAACGCTTCGAGCCTGACCTTCGCCAATGGTGATCCCAACTCCACCTCCGGCTATCTGGTGCCGGGCTACTACGTGTTCGCCCAGAACAACGTCGACGCCAACAAGCTTTTCAAGCGTTCGCTCAACGGCAGCCATGAAGTCAACGCCCTGTCGGTGGCCAACAAGCAGGTCGATATCGGCACCTTCAACAGCGAAGGCATGGAGCGCCTGGAAGTGACTGCGCCGGATAAGGCCGCGCAGCTCAAGGTGATCTGGACTTCGCCGCTGATCCCGTCCGACCCGATGGTCTGGCGCAAGAACCTGCCGCAGGAAACCCGCGACAAGCTGCGTGAGTTCTTCATGACCTACGGCGACCAGCCGCAGGAGCTGAAAGTCCTGGAAGGCCTGCAGTGGGGCAAATTCCGCGCCTCGAATGACGATCAGCTGCTGCCGATTCGCCAGCTCGAGCTGTTCAAGAAGCGCACCGAAGTGGCTAACAACGACAAGCTCAAGGACGCCGACAAGCAGGCCCAGCTCAAGGCGCTCGACGCCGAACTGGCCAAGTTGGAACAGCGCATGGCCGAGCTCGAGAAGCAGAACGGCGCCAGCGCCGGTTGATCCTGGCAGCCCCTCGGTCAACGCCGGGGGGCTGACTGCAATGGTTTTCCCCGAGATACCTTGATGACCACTCTGACTACCCTAAATCCGGTTGCCGATAGCAAGCGCAGCTGGTTGCAGTTGATCGGCTGGGGGCTGTTCCTGGCCGTACTCGCCTGGTCCTGGCAGGGCGCGGAAATGAATCCGATGGCCCTGGTTCGCGACAGCGGCAACATGGCCACCTTCGCCGCCGATTTCTTCCCACCGGATTTCAGCAATTGGGAGTTCTATCTCAAGGAAATGCTCGTCACCGTGCAGATCGCTCTGTGGGGCACGGTGCTGGCCATCCTGTGCGCCATTCCGCTGGGCATTCTCTGTGCCGAGAACATCGTGCCCTGGTGGGTGTACCAGCCGGTACGCCGGGTGATGGATGCCTGTCGTTCGATCAATGAAATGGTCTTCGCCATGCTCTTCGTCGTTGCGGTCGGGCTCGGCCCCTTCGCCGGCGTGCTGGCGCTGTTCATCAGCACCACCGGGGTGCTGGCCAAGCTGTTCGCCGAGGCGGTCGAGGCCATCGATCCCGGCCCGGTCGAAGGCGTGCGTGCCACTGGTGCCAGCGCCCTGCAGGAGGTGATTTTCGGCGTCATCCCGCAGGTGTTGCCGCTGTGGATTTCCTTCTCGCTTTATCGCTTCGAGTCCAACGTGCGCTCGGCCACGGTGGTCGGCATGGTCGGCGCCGGGGGTATTGGGGTGATGCTCTGGGAGTCGATTCGTGGCTTCCAGTTTGCCCAGACCTGCGCCCTGCTGATCGTGATCATCCTGGTGGTAAGCGCCATCGACATCCTGTCCCAGCGCCTGCGCAAGCTTTTTATCTGAAGGAGAGGGAGGGCGCCTGTGTGCGCCCTTTTCAGACCATGCACATGTCTAGACAAGATCAGCCGCTGTACCTGGAGCTGGCTGGCGTGCTGCGCGAAGAGTTGCAGCGCATGAGCCCGGGCGATTACCTGCCGGGCGAGATGCAACTGGCCGCACGTTTTACCGTCAACCGCCACACCCTGCGCCGCGCGGTGGACGAGCTGGTGCTCGAAGGCCACCTGCTGCGGCGCCAGGGCAAGGGCACTCAGGTGCTGGCCAGGCCGCTGGTGTATCCGGTGGAGGCGGGCAGTGCCTTCAGTCAGTCGCTGTCGGCGCTGGGTCACCGCGTCGAGGCCAGGCTGATCGAACGTCAGCATCGCCCTGGCAGCAGCGAAGAGTGCCGTCACCTGCAACTGCCCGAGGGCAGCGAACTGATCGAGCTGGCCACGCTGCGTCTGCTCGACGGCCAGCCGCTGAGCCTGATTCGCCACCGTTTCTGCGCCAGCCTGGCGCCACTGTTGGCCGACTACCAGGGTGGTTCGTTGCGCCAGTACCTGGCCGAGCGCGACCTGCCGCTGGCGCGCACCTTCAGCCTGATCGGCGCGCGCCTGCCCAGCCGCGAGGAGGCCGCGCACCTGCTGATGCCACGCCATGCGCCGCTGCTCAGCGTGCTCACTTTGTCCCGCGATCCCGCTGGCCGGGCGGTGGAGCTGGCGCAGTCCAGCAGCCGCGCCGACCGCTTCCAGTACCAGGTAGCGACCTGATGGAGACCCGCATGAACGAAATCGACCCGAACATTGCCGCGCGCCAGCGCTGGATGGGGGTGCTGGCCCGTGCCGGCAGCGCCCTCGACGCCCATGAAGCGGCGCTCAAGGACAGCGCCTACCAGCTGATCCGCGCCCCCGAGGTGGGCATGACCCTGGTGCGCGGGCGTATGGGCGGCACCGGTAGCGCCTTCAACCTGGGCGAGATGACCGTGACCCGCTGCGTGGCGCGTCTGGCCGACGGGCGCACCGGCTACAGCTACCTGGCCGGTCGCGACAAGCGCCGTGCCGAACTGGCGGCGCTGGCCGACGCCCACCTGCAGGGCAGCGACCAGGCGCGCTGGCTGCGTGACCTGATCGAACCCCTGGCTCGCCAGCAACGCGAACAGCGCCTGGCCCGTGCCGCACAGACTGCCACCACCCAGGTGGAGTTCTTCACCTTGGTCAGAGGAGAGGATTGATGACTACGCCGCACAGCTCGCACTGGCTGCAACCGGCTTTCGACGACCCGGTGCTCGATGCCCAGGTCAGCTTCCGCGCCGCCCTCGCTGCCCTGGCCGAACCTGGCCTGCCACGCGCCATGGAGCGCGCCCATGCTTTGGGCGATCTAGCCCCAGCTACTTATGGCCTGTGCCTGGCCTTTCTCGACAGCGATACGCCGCTATGGCTGGCGCCGCGCTTCGATACGCCGTTGATTCGCGCCAACCTGGCCTTCCACTGCGGCTGCCCGATCGTCGCCGAGCGCGAGATTGCCCTGTTCGCCTTGTTCGATGAAAGCGAGCTGGACGATCTGTCGGACTTCGACAACGGCAGCGAGCGTTACCCCGATCAGTCCTGCACGCTGCTGATTCAACTCGACGATCTGCATGCCGGCCCGGCCCTGCGTTGGCGCGGTCCCGGCATCAGGGACGTGCGCAGCGTCAACCTGCCGTTGCCGGCCGCGTTCTGGCAACAGCGTCAGGCACGCAATGCTTTTCCACGCGGCCTGGACTGCTTTTTTGCTGCTGGCCTCGAAGTTATCGGTCTGCCGCGCAGCACCCGCGTGCTGATCGAAACCGAGGAGGCTGCCTGATGTATGTCGCCGTCAAGGGTGGCGAACGCGCCATCGACAATGCCCATCAACTGCTGGCCAGCCGTCGCCGTGGCGATACTGCCGTCGCCGAACTGGGCGTGCAGCAGGTTCGCCAACAGTTGCCACTGGCCGTGGCCCGGGTGATGAGCGAAGGCTCGCTGTACGACGAGGAGCTGGCCGCGCTGGCCATCAAGCAAGCGGCAGGTGACCTGATGGAAGCGATCTTCCTGCTGCGTGCCTACCGCACCACGCTGCCGCGTTTCGGCGCCAGCGAGCCGCTGGATACCACGCAAATGCAGCTGGAGCGGCGCATCTCCGCCACCTTCAAGGACCTGCCCGGTGGTCAGTTACTTGGCCCGACCTTCGACTACACCCATCGCCTGCTGGACTTTGCGCTGCTGGCCGAAGGTGACTATCCGGCGCCGCAAGCGGCGGTGACCGATGAGCCCAAGCCCTGTCCGCGCGTGCTGGATTTTCTCGCCGACGAAGGCCTGATGGCCCGCGAGACGGATGACGGTGCGCCGGTGCCTGACATCACCCGCGAGCCGCTGGCCTTTCCCGCCAACCGCGCCGAGCGCCTGCAGGCGTTGGCCCGTGGCGATGAGGGCTTCCTCCTGGCGCTGGGTTATTCGACCCAGCGCGGTTATGGGCGCAATCACCCCTTTGCCGGGGAAATCCGTATCGGCGCCGTCGAGGTGTGGATGACGCCCGCCGAGCTGGGCTTTGCCGTGCCGCTGGGCGACATCGAAATCACCGAATGCGAGATGGTCAACCAGTTCGTCGGGGAAAGCGCCGAGCAGGCGCAGTTCACTCGCGGCTACGGCCTGGCCTTCGGCTACGCCGAGCGCAAGGCCATGGGCATGGCCCTGGTCGACCGCGCCCTGCGTGCCGGCGAATACGGCGAAGAGGTGCAGGGCCCGGCGCAGGAAGAGGAGTTCGTGCTGATGCACTGCGACAACGTCGAGGCCGCCGGCTTCGTCTCGCACCTCAAGTTGCCGCATTACGTCGACTTCCAGGCCGAACTGGAACTGATCCGCACGCTGCGCCGCCAGGCGCCGGCAGAGGAGAACCGCTGATGAACCTTTGCACTGCAAGCGGCGCCCGCGAGGCGTCGGCCTACAACTTCGCCTACCTGGACGAGCAGACCAAACGCATGATCCGTCGTGGCCTGCTCAAGGCGGTGGCGATCCCTGGCTACCAGGTGCCCTTCGGCGGCCGCGAGATGCCGCTGCCTTATGGCTGGGGCACCGGCGGCATGCAGCTGACCGCTGCCATTCTCGGTGCGGACGACGTGCTCAAGGTGATCGACCAGGGCGCTGACGACACCACCAATGCGGTGTCGATCCGTCGCTTCTTCGCCCGTACGGCAGGCGTCGCCACCACCGAGCGTACAGTGGAAGCCAGCGTAATCCAGACCCGTCACCGCATTCCGGAAACCCCGCTGTCGGCCGGGCAGATCATGGTCTATCAGGTGCCGATTCCCGAGCCGCTGCGCTTCATCGAGCCGAGTGAGCAGGAGACGCGGACCATGCATGCGCTGGAGGACTACGGCGTGATGCACGTGAAGCTGTACGAGGACATCGCCACCTTCGGCCATATCGCCACTGCCTACGCCTACCCGGTGACGGTGGACGAGCGCTACGTGATGGACCCGTCGCCGATTCCCAAATTCGACAACCCCAAACTGGACATGAGCCCGGCGCTGATGCTGTTCGGTGCCGGCCGCGAGAAGCGCCTGTATGCGGTGCCGCCCTTTACCCGGGTGGTCAGCCTGGACTTCGAGGATCACCCCTTCGCCGTGCAGCGCTGGGACGAGTGCTGCGCCTTCTGTGGCAGCAGCGATTCCTTCCTTGACGAGCTGATCGTCGATGACGCCGGCAGCAAGCGCTTCGTCTGCTCCGACACCGACTACTGCCGTCAGCGAACCGAGGAGAACCTGCAATGAGCGCCGCCGAACGTCTGCAACCTGCCGTGACAGCGGCCGATCCGCTGTTCTCGGCGCGCGACCTGACCCGTCTGTATGGCCCGGACAAGGGCTGCCAGGGCGTGAGTTTCGACCTCTATCCCGGTGAAGTGCTGGGCATCGTCGGCGAGTCCGGCTCGGGCAAGTCCACCTTGCTCAGCCTGCTCTCCGGGCGTTGCCCGCCGGATCGCGGCAACGTGAGTTATCGCGGCCGCGACGGCCAGTGGCTCGACCTGTACAGCGCCAGCGAGGCCGAGCGGCGCACGCTGCTGCGCACCGAATGGGGCTTCGTCGAACAGAACCCGCGTGACGGCCTGCGCATGGCGGTATCGGCCGGCGCCAACATCGGCGAGCGGCTGATGGCGCAGGGCGTGCGCCACTATGGCGAACTGCGCGCCGCCGGGCTCGACTGGCTGAGCCAGGTGGAGATCGACCCGGTACGTATCGATGACCTGCCGCGCACCTTTTCCGGCGGCATGCAGCAGCGCCTGCAGATCGCCCGCAACCTGGTTTCATCGCCACGCCTGGTGTTCATGGACGAACCCACCGGCGGATTGGACGTATCGGTGCAGGCGCGTCTGCTCGACCTGCTGCGTGGTCTGGTGCGTGAGCTGGACCTGGCGGTGGTGATCGTCACCCACGACCTGGCGGTGGCGCGCCTGTTGGCCGACCGGCTGATGGTGATGCGCCGCTCGCGCGTGGTGGAGGCGGGGCTGACCGACCAGATTCTCGACGACCCGCAGCATCCCTATTCGCAGCTGCTGGTGTCGTCGGTGTTGCAGCCCTGATTTCGTCCTGTGGGAGGGGCTTTAGCCGCGATCCCTTCTGTCGCGGCTAAAGCCCCTCCCACACACGCAGAGAGTATTGACCATGAACAACCTGATCGAGGTCAGCGGCCTCAGCAAGACCTTCACCCTGCATCAGCAGAACGGCGTCGTCCTGCAGGTGCTGCGTGACCTGAATTTCGCTGTGCGCGGCGGCGAGTGCCTGGTGCTGCATGGCCAGTCCGGCGCCGGCAAGTCGACCCTGCTGCGCACCCTGTACGGCAACTACCTGGCCGCTGGCGGCAGCATCCGCATCCGTCACCAGGGCGCGCCGGTGGAGCTGGTCGGTGCCGAGCCGCGCCAGGTGCTGGCGGTGCGCCGGCAGAGCCTGGGCTACGTCAGCCAGTTCCTGCGGGTGATCCCGCGCGTCTCGACCCTGGACGTGGTGATGGAGCCGGCATTGTCGCGAGGCTGGACGCGTAGCGACGCCGAGGCGCGGGCCAAGGCGCTGTTGGCGCGGCTGAACATCCCCGAAGCGCTGTGGCAACTGGCGCCGGGCACCTTTTCCGGTGGTGAGCAGCAGCGCGTCAATATCGCTCGCGGCTTCATGGTCGAGTGGCCGGTGCTGCTGCTCGACGAACCCACCGCCTCGCTGGACGACGCCAACCGCCAGGTGGTGCTGGAACTGATCAATGAGGCCAAGGCCGCCGGCAGCGCGCTGATTGGCATTTTTCACGACCGCAGCGCCCGCGAGGCAGTAGCCGACCGTTACCTCGACATGAGCGCCGCCGCGGCGCAACCGGAGTACGTCTATGTCGTCTGAACAGATTCTCAGCAACGCCCGTATCGTCACCGCTGAGCGCGAATTTCTCGGCAGTCTGCTGTTGCGCGATGGGCTGATCGCTGCGGTGGACGAGGGCACCTGTCGTTTGCCGCAGGCTCAGGATCTCGGCGGCGATTACCTGCTGCCGGGGCTGGTGGAGCTGCACACCGACAACCTGGAAAAACACATGAGTCCGCGCCCCGGGGTGGACTGGCCGTCGGCCTCGGCGGTGCTGACCCACGACGCGCAGATCGTTGCCGCCGGCATCACCACGGTGTTCGATGCGCTGTCCATCGGTGACATCAATCCGCGTGGCCGGCGCATGCAGCAGCTGCCGGCGATGATCGAGGCCATCGCCGCCGCCGAGGCGGCCGGTCAGACCCGCGCCGAGCACCGCCTGCACCTGCGTTGCGAGCTGTGCCACCCCGATGCCCTGACCATCTACCGCGACCTGGTGGAGCACCCGTTGGTGGCGCTGGTGTCGGTGATGGATCACTCGCCCGGCCAGCGCCAGTTCGCCAAGGTGGAGAAGTACCGCGAGTACTACATGGGCAAGTACCATCTGAGCCCGGCGGAGATGGAGGAATTTCTTCAGGAGCAGATCGCCAATTCGCGCCAGTACAGCGACCGCCAGCGTCGCGCCATCGTCGAGGATTGCCATGGTCGCGGTATCTCGGTGGCCAGCCATGACGACGCGACCCTGGCCCATGTGCAGGAATCGGCCGGCTTTGGCATGGCCATCGCCGAATTTCCCACCACTCTGGAAGCGGCCAGGGCCAGCCACGAGCTGGGCCTCAAGGTGCTGATGGGCGCACCGAATGTGGTGCGTGGCGGTTCGCACTCGGGCAATATCGCCGCCGCCGAGCTGGCTCAGCATGGCGTGCTGGATATCCTTTCCAGTGACTACTACCCGGCCAGCCTGTTGCATGCGGCGTGGCTGCTCGCCGGGCAGGACAACGGCTATGATCTGCCGGCGGCCATCGCCACTGTCAGCCGCGCACCGGCCAGGGCGGCGGGGATGGATGATCGCGGCGAGATTCGCGTCGGTCTGCGCGCCGACCTGGTACAGGCTAGGGCCCATGGCCAGCAGCCGGTGATCCAGCAGGTGTGGCGGCAAGCACGAAGGGTATTCTGATGCAGGGCAGGTTGATCTATCTGATGGGGCCTTCGGGCTCGGGCAAGGACAGCCTGTTGCAAGCCGCGCGCGCGCCGCTGGAGGCGCACGGCTGTCGGTTCGCCCGGCGGGTGATCACCCGCAGCGCCGAGTCGGTGGGCGAAGACGCCGTGGGCGTCACCCCGGATGAATTCGAGCGTCTGCAGGGCGAGGGTGCCTTTGCCCTGAGCTGGCGCGCCAACGGCCTGGCCTACGGCATCCCGCGCGAGATCGATGACTGGTTGAGCGCCGGGCAGGACGTGCTGATCAACGGTTCGCGCGGCCATCTGGCTGCCGCCCGTCAGCGCTATCCAAACCTGCTGGTGATTCTGCTGCAGGTCGACGAAGCGGTGCTGCGTCAGCGCCTGCTGGCCCGTGGCCGCGAGACGCCAGAGCAGATCGAGCAGCGCCTGGCGCGCAGCCGCGAACTGCAGGCCGGCGTTGCTTGTTCCCCTCTCCCAATTATGGGAGACGACTGCGTGGATGCAGGAGGTAGGCAGACGCAGGACGCCAAAGCCGAGGGGCCGGGGGAGAGGGGCGATCAGGCGGACACTATCACCCTGGACAACTCCGGCCCCCTGCAACAGACCGTGAATCGTCTGCTGCACCTGCTCGACGAGATGCGCCGATGCGCCTGACCCTGCTCGGCACCGGCGATGCGCGCCAGGTGCCGGTGTACAACTGCAGTTGCCCGGCCTGCGCTGCGGCGCGCATCTCTCCCGCGCGGCGCCGTGGCCCCTGTTGCGCACTGATCGAATGTGGGGCGCAGCGCTGGCTGATCGACAGCGGCCTGACCGATCTCACCGAGCGCTTCGCGCCGCACAGTCTCAGCGGCATTCTGCAGACCCACTACCACGCCGATCACGCCCAGGGTCTGTTGCACCTGCGTTGGGGGCAGGGGCTGGTGATTCCAGTGCATGGCCCGGACGACCCGGAAGGCCTGGCCGATCTGTACAAGCACCCCGGCATCCTCGATTTCAGCCAGCCGTTTGCCGCTTTCGAGCGCCGCCAGTTGGGCGAGTTGAGAGTCACCGCGTTGCCGCTGAATCATTCCAAGCCGACTTTCGGCTATTTGTTCGAAGGGCAGGGCAGACGCATCGCCTACCTCACCGACACGGTGGGCGTACCCGAGGCCAGTTGCGTCGAGCTTGAGCGCGCGCCGCTGGATCTGCTGGTGCTCGACTGCTCCACCGCGCCGCAGCCAGTGGCGCCGCGCAACCACAACGACCTGATCCGCGCGTTGGAGGTCATCGAGCGCCTGCAGCCGACACAGGCGGTGCTGACCCATATTGGCCATAGCTTCGATGCCTGGCTGCTGGAGCATCCCGACGCCTTGCCGGAAGGCGTCCGCCTGGCCAGCGACGGTCTGCTGCTGTAGCCCGGGGGCATCCGGGGAGGCTTGCTCGAACTCGGGCGGCCCCGAATTGCATCCGGGCTACGCCTTGCTGCCCAGTGCCTCAGCCTTGCGCAGCCAGCCTTGGCGCTGTTCCTCATTGGACGGGCGCACCGGGGCGAACTCAGCCAGGCGGCGGGTCCTGATGCCGCAGAAACCGAGAATGGTACGCACCATCTGCCGATGTGCCGGCGCGCCATAGACCCAGCGGAAGTACCAGCGCGGCGTGTCCAGGGTCACCAGCAGGTCGGCGCTGCGCCCCGTGAGCAGCTTGTCCCAGAGTTGCGAGCGGTTGCGGTACTTGAAAGCGAAACCAGGCAGGAACACCCGGTCGAAGAAGCCCTTGAGCAGCGCTGGAACACCGCCCCACCAGACCGGGTAGACGAACACCAGATGTTCGGCCCAGTGGATCAGGCGCTGGGCCTCGAGCAGATCCAGCTCCAGGCTCTGGCTCTGCTCATAGCCGTCGCGCAGGATCGGGTCGAACTGCATCTCGCCCAGTTTCAACTGGCGGACGACGTGGCCTCTGCTGCGCGCGCCCTGGCTGTAAGCCTCGGCCAGCGCGTGGCAGAAACTGTTCTGTTTCGGTGTGCCGAGAATCAACAGAATGCGTTTGCCATCGCCTTCCAGCGGTGTAGCGCCGCTTTTGCCTTCACTCATGTCGTCCGGCTCCGAGCATGTCCTGCGGTTTGACCCATTGATCGAACTCCTCTTCAGTCAGATAACCGAGTTGCAGCGCGGCCTGACGCAGGGTGCTGCCTTCGGCGTAGGCCTTCTTGGCGATTTCGGCAGCTTTGTCGTAGCCGATATGCGGATTGAGCGCGGTCACCAGCATCAGGCCGTTTTCCAGATGCGCGGCCATCTGCGTGGCATCCGGCTGCAGATCGGCGACGCAGTGCTGCTGGAAGTTGCGGCAGCCGTCGGCGAGCAGACGGATCGATTGCAGCAGGTTATGGATGATCACCGGTTTGAACACGTTCAACTGCAGATGGCCCTGGCTGGCGGCGAAGCCGATGGTGGCGTCGTTGCCCAGCACCTGGCAGGCGAGCATCGACAGCGCTTCGCACTGGGTCGGATTGACCTTGCCGGGCATGATAGAGCTGCCCGGCTCGTTCGCCGGCAGGCGCACCTCGGCGAAACCGGCACGCGGGCCGGAGCCGAGCAGGCGCAGGTCGTTGGCCAGTTTCATAAGGGCCACGGCCAGGGTCTTCAGCGCGCCGGACAGTTGCACCAGCGGCTCATGGCCGGACAGTGCGGCGAATTTGTTCGGTGCGCTGGTCAGCGGCAGGCCGGTGAGCGCCGCCAGCTCGGCAGCGATGGCTTCGGCGAAGCCGGCCGGGGCATTGAGCCCGGTGCCGACGGCGGTACCGCCCTGGGCCAGTTCGCAGACGGCGGGCAAGGCAGCGCGAATCGCCGCTTCGGCATGGCCAAGCTGAGCGACGAAGGCCGACAGCTCCTGGCCAAAGGTAATGGGCGTGGCATCCATCATGTGGGTACGCCCGGTCTTGACCAGCTTGGCATGACGCTGCGCCTGCTCCTGCAGGCCGTCACGCAGCTCGGCCAGTGCCGGCAGCAGGTGATGGCGCACGCCCTGTACGGCGGCGATGTGCATGGCGGTGGGGAAGCAGTCGTTGGAGCTCTGCGCGCGGTTGACGTGGTCGTTGGGGTGTACCGGGCTCTTGCCGCCGCGTTGACCGCTGGCCAGTTCGTTGGCACGGCCGGCGATCACCTCGTTGACGTTCATGTTGCTCTGCGTGCCGCTGCCGGTCTGCCACACCACCAGGGGGAACTGTGTGTCATGTTTGCCTTCGAGCACTTCGTCGGCAGCCTGCTCGATCAGGCGGGCAACGTCCGCCGGCAATTCGCCGCTACGGCTGTTGACCCGTGCGGCGGCTTTCTTGATCAGCGCCAGGGCATGCAGCACGGCCAGCGGCATGCGTTCGGCGCCGATGGCGAAGTTGATCAGCGAGCGCTGGGTCTGCGCGCCCCAGTAGGCGTCGTTGGGGACTTCGATGGGGCCGATGCTGTCGGTTTCGGTACGGCTCATGGCGTTCTCCGGGCATAGTCGGGGTGGCTGGCAGTTTAGGTCGCGCCATCGGAGACTGGTTCCACAACTTCTCTATGGTGTCGATTACCAGCGGGCGTGGGTTTCTCCCAGCCATCCCAGTGCACCGTCCACCGGCACGCGCTCGCCCTTGGGCCCGCGTAGTACGCCATGATAGTGGCCGAAGTGCTGCTGGGTGTCGGCGTAGAAGGGGCCGAACGTGGGACGGGCCTTGTGCAACTGGCGCGGAGTGAAACGCAGGGACACTCGTTCGTCCTCGCTGTCCAGACGCCATGGGGCCAGCACTGCCTGTGAACTGCGGACGATATGCAGCGTGCTGTCGAGCGGTTGTACTTCACCGCCGAACCACAGGGCATTTTCCGAGAGGCCGCTGTGATCGAGCCAGCCGGCACCGAAGTTGCCGGCGATGCCACCTGGTGCAGCGAAGGCTGCTCGCCGCCAGTAAGTGTTCAGCGGCCAGACGCCGCGACCAAAATCCAGTGCGGCGAAGCTTTGCCCAGGTATGCACCCGTACTGTTTGCGACCCAGTTGCAGGCTGCCTGCAGCAGGCAGACCGAGTTGCCGGCTGGTGGCATGAAAGCCGCCATTTGGCAGTGGCGCCACCAGGTTGACCGATTGCAGGTGGGCAGGGCGCTGAATGTCCAGGGCGATCTGCAGCGCTTGCCCACCAATATCCGGTGCCGAGGCGGTAAGCCGCAGGCGGCCTGGGTGTTCGACGACCCTCAGTTGCAGGCGGGCATGGTTGAAGGCGTGGCTGGCAAGTGGCGAATCGGGCAACTGGCAGCCCAGGGCAAAAGGTCGGAACTGTGCGTGGGCAACCGATTGCCCGGTTTGCAGGTCGAGAAAATAGGCAGCGCCATAACCGAGGTAGTCGAGATCGGCCAGGGTCAGTGCGAGCATCCACTGTGGCGTGGTAATGCACCAGTGATTCCAGCGTTTGCGCCGTCCCGGATGGCCGTGCAGGGCGCAGTTGACCTGTGGGCGGCTGGACCAGCCAATGGCTGCATCGAGCAAACGGCCCTTGCTGTCGCACAGAGGCTGCAGGGCAACGGGAGCATGTGAAGCGAGACTGGTCATCGGGCACGTCCGTGTGTGCGCAGGCTGGCGATCAATTGCCGAATCGGATGATGCGCATGCCTTGAAAGTAATGGTGCGCACAATGCCGAGTTCGTTCACGGATGGGCAAGTACTGGCAATTTGGCAACTGAGCGTTAGCTGCGCCGGTCGGCAGCTTGTCTGTGAGCTGGCGCACAACTCGTCTCCCTTGAGGGATTTTGGCGCAGGGCACAAAATGCCGCCTTTGCAGTCTACCCAGACTCGCTCATAACCTCTGGACGCTCTCCATGCTTCGTTTTAGCAAACTCTGCACCGCCGTTCTGCTCAGCGCGAGCGCCTCCATGGCCATGGCCGATGCTGCCAGTCACGCTGCTGATGCCGAGCGTTTTCTCAAACTGGCCAATGCCGACAGGCTGACGGTACCGGTCTACGGTCAGGTGCAGCAGATGTTCGCCCAGCGTTTCGCCGAGGCGCCGAATGGCAAGAAGGCCGTGCTGGAAAGCTATCAGGCCAAGGCCAATGCCGCGCTGGACAGGGCAGTGGGTTGGGACAAGCTCAAGCCGGACATGGTCAAGCTCTACACCAGCAACTTCAATGAGCAGGAACTCAAGGATCTGATCGCCTTCTACGAGTCGCCGTTGGGGCAGAAGGTGCTGCAGAAGATGCCGACGCTGACCGCACAATCCGCGCAGATCACCCAGAGCAAGCTGGAAGCTGCCGTACCTGAAGTGAACAAGCTGCTGACCGACATGAGCAACGAGCTCGGTCTGCCGAAACAGCCCTGATGGAGTCCAAGATGTCCAAGCAAGACCTGATCGTCACTGCCCTCGCTGACCTGCAGCCCGAGCATCTCGAGGTGCTGGACGAGAGCCATATGCACAGCCGTGGCCTGGAAACCCACTACAAGGCGGTGATCGTCAGTCCGCTGTTCGCCGGCCTGAACGCAGTCAAGCGGCATCAGAAGGTCTATGCCACGGTGGGCGAGCTGATGGGACAGATCCATGCCCTGGCCCTGCACACCTACACCCCCGAGGAGTGGGCAGCGCAGGGTGTGGCGCCGGCCTCGCCGACCTGCCGCGGCGGTCATTGAGGTAGCCCGGATGCAATTCGGGGGAACCCGCCGGCAATGCCCGGGTTGCATCCGGGCTACAGACAGGCTGTCGCGCCCTGTCGCCAAGCCACCCAGGCGATTGCACGCTTTGCTACAATCGCGCCTGCGCCGGCCAGCTGAGCCGGCGTTTTTCATGTGCCACCAGTCCGCCCTTTACGTGGGCGACTACTGAAGGAAACCCCTCATGACCGACAAGATCGTCGTCGCGGCGTTGTATAAATTCGTCTCCCTGCCGGATTACCAGGCGCTGCGTGAACCTTTGCTGCAAACCCTGCTCGACAACGGCATCAAGGGCACCCTGCTGCTCGCCGAAGAGGGCATCAACGGCACCGTTTCCGGTAGCCGCAGCGCCATCGATGCACTGCTCGCCTGGTTCCGCCAGGATGCCCGTCTGGCCGATATCGATCACAAGGAATCCTATTGCGATGAACAGCCGTTCTATCGCACCAAGGTCAAGCTGAAGAAGGAAATCGTCACCCTCGGCGTGCCCGGTGTCGACCCCAACCAGCGCGTCGGCACCTATGTCGAGCCGCAGGACTGGAATGCGCTGATCTCTGATCCCGAGGTGCTGCTGATCGATACGCGCAACGACTATGAGGTGGCCATTGGCACCTTCGAGGGCGCCATCGACCCGAAGACCAAGTCGTTCCGCGAGTTCCCCGCGTACATCAAGACCCATTTCGACCCCAGCAAGCACAAGAAGGTGGCGATGTTCTGCACCGGTGGCATCCGCTGCGAGAAAGCTTCCAGCTACATGCTTGGTGAGGGCTTCGAGGAGGTCTATCACCTCAAGGGCGGCATCCTCAAATACCTCGAGGAAGTGCCGCAGGAGCAGACCAAGTGGCAGGGCGACTGCTTCGTCTTCGATAACCGTGTGACCGTGCGCCACGACCTCTCCGAAGGTGACTACGATCAGTGCCATGCCTGCCGCAATCCGATTTCCGTGGAAGATCGTCAGTCCGAGTTCTACAGCCCGGGCGTGAGCTGCCCGCATTGCTGGGATTCGCTGCCGGAGAAGACCCGTGAAAGCGCCCGTGAGCGGCAGAAGCAGATCGAACTGGCGCGCCAGCGCAATTTGCCGCACCCGATTGGCCGCAATCCCCGCCAACTGAACGAGGCCTGAGCCATGGCGAGCCGCCTGCTCTACGTGATGGACCCGATGTGCTCCTGGTGCTGGGGGTTCGCTCCGGTGGTCGAAGCACTGGCCGAGCAGGCGGCTGTCGATGGCGTACCACTGCAGATCGTGACGGGCGGGCTACGTCGTGATCAGGTGGCGATAAATGCTGCAGCGCGGGTGCGCTATCTGGGTTACTGGCAGGCGGTCAATGCCAGTACCGGGCAGTTGTTCGACTTCGAGCGTGGTCTGCCGGAGGGCATGGTGTACGACACCGAGCCTGCATGTCGTGCGCTGGTCACCGCGCGCAACCTCGATGCGTCCAGCGCCTGGACGCTGCTCAGGCTGATTCAGCGTGCGTTCTATGCTCAGGGCGCCGATGTCACCCAGGCCAGTGTGCTGGTGGAGCTGGCCGAGCGTGCCGGCATCCCGCGCATCGAGTTCGCCAAAGCCTTCGACAGCCAGGCCATGCATGAAGCCACGGCCACTGATTTCACCTGGGTGCAGGATCTGGGGATTGCCGGCTTTCCCACGCTGCTGGCCGAGCGCGATGGGCAGCTGGCCTTGCTGACCAACGGCTACCAGCCGCTTGATGCGCTTTCACCCTTGCTGAGCCGCTGGCTGGAGCGCGCCGCCCATGCCTGATCGGTTGAGCTGGGCAGAAATCCGTCGCCTGGCCCTGCGTCACAAGAAAGCGCTGATTCTGGCCAACCTGGTCGCCGTGCTGGCGACCCTGTGCAGCGTGCCGATCCCACTGTTGCTGCCGCTGCTGGTGGACGAAGTGCTGCTCAAGGATGGCGATGCAGCGCTCAAGGTGATGGACAACTTCCTGCCCAGCCATTGGGAAACCGCAGCCGGCTACATCGGCCTGATGCTGTTTCTGACCCTGCTGCTGCGCGGTTCCGCACTGATCTTCAACGTCTTGCAGGCGCGCCTGTTCGCCAGGCTGTCGAAGGATCTCGTCTACCGCATCCGCGTCCGTCTGATCGAACGGCTCAAGCGCATCTCGCTTGGCGAGTACGAGAGCTTGGGCGGCGGCACCGTGACGACGCACCTGGTCACCGATCTGGACACCCTGGACAAGTTCGTCGGTGAAACCCTCAGCCGCTTTCTGGTCGCGGTGCTGACCCTGGTCGGCACCTCGGCCATCCTGCTCTGGATGCACTGGCAACTGGCCTTGCTGATCCTGCTGTTCAACCCGCTGGTGATCTACGCCACCGTGCTGCTGGGCAAGAAGGTCAAGCACCTGAAGAAGCTGGAGAACGACAGCACCTCGCGCTTCACCCAGGCGCTGACCGAGACCCTGGAGGCGATTCAGGAAGTGCGCGCCGGCAATCGCCAGGGCTATTTCCTTGGCCGCCTCGGCGGGCGGGCGCGCGAGGTGCGCGATTACGCCGTGGCCTCGCAGTGGAAGAGCGATGCCTCCAACCGTGCCAGCGGCCTGCTGTTCCAGTTCGGCATCGACGTGTTCCGCGCGGCGGCGATGCTCACCGTGCTGTTCTCCGACCTGTCCATCGGCCAGATGCTCGCGGTGTTCAGCTACCTGTGGTTCATGATCGGCCCGGTGGAGCAGTTGCTCAGCCTGCAGTACGCCTTCTACGCTGCCGGAGGCGCCATGACGCGGATCAACGAGCTGCTGGCGCGTCAGGACGAACCGCAGTACGCCGGGCGCGTCGATCCGTTCAAGGGGCGCGACACGGTGGGTATCGAAGTGCGCGGGTTGACCTTCGGCTATGGTGACGAGCCGGTGCTCGATCGGCTCGATCTGTCCATCAGCCCCGGCGAGAAGGTGGCCATCGTCGGTGCTTCCGGCGGCGGCAAGAGCACCCTGGTGCAGCTGTTGCTGGGCCTGTACACGGCGCAGGCCGGCAGCATCCGTTTCGGCGGCAGCACGCTGGAAGAGGTCGGTCTGGACTGCGTGCGCGACAACGTCGCCGTGGTGTTGCAGCACCCGGCATTGTTCAACGACACGGTGCGCGCCAACCTGTGCATGGGCCGTGAACGCAGCGACGAGGCCTGCTGGCAGGCGCTGCGCATCGCCCAGTTGCACGACAGCATTGCGCAACTGCCACAAGGGCTGGACAGCGTGGTCGGGCGCAGTGGCGTGCGCCTGTCCGGCGGCCAGCGCCAGCGCCTGGCCATCGCCCGCATGGTGCTGGCCGAGCCCAAGGTGGTGATTCTCGATGAAGCCACTGCGGCACTGGACGCCGCCACCGAATACGCCCTGCACCAGGCGCTGGCGCAGTTCCTCGAAGGGCGCACCACGCTGATCATCGCCCACCGTCTGAGCGCGGTGAAGCAGGCCGACCGCGTGCTGGTGTTCGACGGCGGCAGCGTCGCCGAGGATGGCGACCATCAGCAACTGATCGCCGAAGGTGGGCTGTACGCCAAGCTGTATGGGCATCTGCAGCAGGGCTGAGGGCGGTTGCGGGCGAAGCGTTGCCACAGAAGGATGCGGTTCGTTGAACCGTGCCGCATTGCCCCGGATTTCATCCGGGCCACGTGATTCGCGTCGCTTCGTAGCCCGGATGAAATCCGCGAAGTGGCATGGCGAGACGCTCCCTGGTTTGCATCCAGGCTACTGAGCAGGCGGGCTTTGCGTCGCAGTAACCTTGCCTCAATCCTCGCTCATCAAGGCTTCGCTCAATTCCTCGAACAACGTCTGCACCGAACGCAAGGCGCGGCAGTCCGGCCGTGTCAGCAGCCAGAGTTCGGTGTCGCAGCCGGTCAGCGGCGGGCCGAGGGCCTTGAGCTCGGGATGGGCGCGCAGGACGAAGTCGGGCAGGGCGGCGACACCCAGCCCGGCGCGGGTCAGTTGCGCCACGGCGTACATGCTGCTGCAGCGGTAATTGGGGGTGACACCCGGCCATTCACGCAGGCGCCAGAGCACCGTGGCGTGATCCGGCATCGCCTCGTCCGGGGCGATCCAGCTCTGTCGGGCCAGGTCGCTGCGATCCTGGCCGTCATCGCGGGCACAGACCCGGTAAGACACCTTGGCCAGGCGCCGGCCGACCAGATGCTCCGGTGGCTGGTTGGTCAGGCGCAGGGCCAGGTCGGCGTCGCGCCGGCTGAGGTTGGCGAAGTCGTTGGAGGTCACCAGCTCCAGCGCCAGGGCCGGGTAGCTGGGCATGAAGCGTGCCAGTGCCGGCAGCAGCAGGCTGCCCAGTACCGCATCGGTGCAGGTCAGGCGTACCGTGCCGCTGACCACCTGCTTGCCCAGTTCCAGCGCTACCCGTGCAGCATCCAGCGCCTGCTCGGCGCGCTCGGCCTGTTCGGCCAGGGCGCGGGCGGTCTCGCTGGGTTCGTAGCCGCGCCGGCTCTTCTCGAACAGGGCCACGCCCAGTGCTGCTTCCAGCCGGCGCACGGCGCGAAATACGGTGGAGACATCCACCTGCAGCAGGTCTGCAGCGCGCGCCAGGGAGCGGCCACGCACCAGGGCGAGTACCAGGGACAGGTCGCTATGGTCGATTTGATATTGCATGGCTGCAATCTCTGCTTGTCTATTCGCCAATTATTATTGCGCGAGCGCCATCTTATAGTGGCAGGGAGACCGCCATGCAAGAGGGGGATAGGCGTATGTACAGCAAGTGTCGAGTCAAGGTCGCTCTGGTGGGTGACTACAATGCGGCGATTGCCGCGCACCGGGCCATTCCCGAGGCGCTGCGCCTGGCCAGCGAGGCACTGGGTGTGGCGGTCGCACATGACTGGCTGGCCACTGACAGTCTCGTCGATGACGCCACCCTGATGGCTTACGACGGCATCTGGTGCGTGCCGGGCAGTCCCTACGCCGCCACCGAAGGTGCGTTGCGCGCCATTCGTTTCGCGCGCGAGCAGGGCGTGCCGTTCCTGGGCACCTGTGGCGGCTTCCAGCACGCGCTGCTGGAGTACGCGCGCAACCGCCTGGGCTGGACGGATGCCGAACACGCCGAGCTGTCGCCGCAAGCGCAGCACCCTCTGATCGCGCCCCTGAGCTGTGCCTTGCTGGACGTCAGCGAGCACGTGCACCTGGTCTCCGGCTCGCGCATTGCCGAGCTCTATGGTGTACGTGAGATCAGCGAGCAGTACCTGTGCCGCTACGGCCTCGCCGATGCCTTCGTCGAGCCGCTGATGGCCCAGGCGCTGAAGGCCTCCGGGCACGACCAGGCGGGCGCGGTGCGTGCCATCGAACTGGAAGATCATCCGTTCTTCATCGCTACCCTGTTCCAGCCCGAGCGTGCGGCGCTGGAGGGGCGTCTGCCGCCGGTGGTTGCCGGTCTGGTCGGCGCCTGTGCGGTGCAGTCGGTGCACGAAGCGCAGCAACAGGCCGTTGCGTGATTGCGGCGACACCGAAGCCTCCCTATTACGTGGTGATCTTTACCTCGCTTCGCAGCGAGGTCGACGCAGGCTATGCCGAGGCGGCGCAGCGCATGCTGGAACTGGCCGCACTGCCGCCCGGCTTTCTCGGCGTGGAGTCGGCACGCAGCGACGGCCTGGGCATCACCCTGTCCTACTGGCAGAGCGAGGAGGCCATTCGCACCTGGCGCGAGCATGCCGAGCACAGCGCCGTGCGCGAGCAGGGACGTGCCGATTGGTACGCTGCCTTCGCCACGCGCGTGGCCAGGGTCGAGCGCGCTTACACATTCTCGCGCCCGGACTGAGTGCAATTGGCAAGTCTGCTGACCACGCTGTAAGGATTATTTTACGTTTGTCGAGGCTTTGCATGCCTTGCCCCAGACTCGTAAAGAAAAGCTTCCAGTGCCAGGCCTGAGCACTGCGTCCAGGCGTCGCACAGCATCTTGAGAGCGGCCCTGCGCTCGGTTGTCATGAGGGTGTCCGCAACGCATTCGTGCGGCTGCCATAACAATGACAATCAGGAGGCGAAATGACCGCCGTGGCCAAGATCGAGCAGCACAACCCTATCGGAACCGACGGTTTCGAGTTCGTCGAATTTACCGCGCCAACCGACGAAGGCATCCAGCAACTGCGCCAGTTGTTCACCGCCATGGGCTTCACCGAAACCGCCAAACACCGCTCGAAAGAGGTGTGGCTGTTCCAGCAGAACGACATCAACATCGTGCTCAACGGCAGCCCCACCGGCCATGTGCGCGCCTTCGGCGAAAAACACGGCCCCAGTGCCTGCGCCATGGCCTTCCGGGTCAAGAATGCGGCCCAGGCTGCGGCCTACGTCGAGCAGCAGGGCGCAACGCTGGTGGGCAGCCACGCCAACTTCGGCGAGCTGAACATCCCCTGCGTCGAAGGCATCGGCGGCTCCCTGCTGTATCTGGTCGACCGCTATGGCGACAAGAGCATCTACGACGTTGACTTCGAGTACATCGAAGGCCGCAGCGCCAATGACAATGCCGTCGGCCTGCAGTGCATCGACCATTTGACCCACAACGTGCGCCGCGGGCAGATGGACGTCTGGTCCGGCTTCTACGCGCGCATCGCCAACTTCCGCGAGATCCGCTACTTCGATATCGAAGGCAAGCTCACCGGCCTGTTCTCCCGCGCCATGACCGCGCCCTGCGGCAAGATCCGCATCCCGATCAACGAGTCGGCCGACGACAAGTCGCAGATCGAGGAATTCATCCGCGAATACCACGGCGAAGGCATCCAGCACATCGCCCTGAGCACCGACGATATCTACGCCACCGTGCGCCAACTGCGCGCCAACGGCGTCGATTTCATGACCACCCCGGACACCTACTACGAGAAAGTCGACAGCCGCGTCGCCGGCCATGGCGAGCCGACCGATGTACTGCGTGAGCTGAATATCCTCATCGATGGTGCGCCCGGTGATGACGGCATCCTGCTGCAGATCTTCACCAACACAGTGATCGGCCCGATCTTCTTCGAGATCATCCAGCGCAAGGGCAACCAGGGTTTCGGCGAGGGCAACTTCAAGGCGCTGTTCGAATCCATCGAGGAAGACCAGCTGCGTCGCGGCGTGATCTCCGAGGAGTGATGCCATGAGCCGTCAATGGATCCGCTTTCCCCTGCGTGAGGGCGAGTGCTCGCGCCAGGCGCACTGCGACCTGCCGCAGGGCACCTATGAGCGCGAGATGGGTCGTGAGGGCTTCTTCGGCCCCACCGCGCACCTGCACCACAAGCATCCGCCCACCGGCTGGATCGACTGGCAGGGGCCGTTGCGTCCGCATGCCTTCAACTTCAACGACATCCCCAGCGAGCGCGACTGTCCGCTGGCGGCGCCGCTGACGTTGCACAATGCCGATGTGAAGTTGCGTGTGTGGCGCACCCACGGCGCCATGCGCCATCTGGTGCGCAATGCCGATGGTGACGAGCTGCTGTTCGTGCATGAAGGCAGCGGGCACCTGTATTGCGACTTCGGCCATCTGCAGTACCGCGACGGCGACTACCTGCTGATCCCACGCGGCACCGCCTGGCGTATCGAGGCCAGCACGCCGAGCTACTTCCTGTTGATCGAGAACAGCGACGGCGCTTACCAGTTGCCAGACAAGGGCCTGCTCGGTCCGCAGGCGATCTTCGATGCGGCGGTGCTGGAGCACCCGCATATCGATGAAGCCTTCAAGGCGCAGCAGGACGAGAGCACCTGGCAGATCAGGATCAAGCGGCGCAATCAGATCAGCACCGTGACCTACCCCTACAACCCGCTGGACGTGGTCGGCTGGCATGGTGACAACACCGTGGTGCGCCTGAACTGGCGCGACATTCGTCCGTTGATCAGCCATCGCTACCACCTGCCGCCATCGGTGCACACCACCTTTGTCGCCAACGGTTTCGTGATCTGCACCTTCACGCCGCGCCCGGTGGAGTCCGATCCCGGCGCGCTCAAGGTGCCGTTCTTCCACAACAACGACGACTACGACGAAGTGCTGTTCTACCACCGTGGCAACTTCTTCAGCCGCGACAACATCGAGCAGGGCATGGTCACCCTGCACCCGTGCGGCTTCCCCCATGGGCCACACCCCAAGGCGCTGAAGAAGAGCCAGGAAGATCCGGCCACCTTCATCGACGAGGTGGCGGTGATGATCGACACCCGCCGTGCGCTGGAAGTAGCCGATGCCGCCAGTGCGGTGGACGTGGCCGAGTACGTCAACTCCTGGCGTGCGCCGGGTACCCAAGGTTGAACCTGTAGGAGCCGGCTTGCCGGCGATCAGCGATCCCCGGATCGTCAGCAAGCCGGCTCCTACGCCAAGAACGGAAAGCACTTATGAAACTCGCATCACTCAATCAAGGCCGCGATGGCGTGCTGATCGTCGTGTCCCGCGATCTCACCCGTGCCGTGCGTGTACCGCAGATCGCCACGACCCTGCAGGCCGCGCTGGACGACTGGGCCATGGCCCGGCCCAGGCTCGAGGCCATCTATCAACGCCTCAATGACGGCCTGGAGGCAGAGGCGTTTGCCTTCGATCAAACCGCCTGCCACAGCCCGCTGCCACGCGCCTATCACTGGGCCGACGGCAGCGCCTACGTCAACCACGTCGAGCTGGTGCGCAAGGCGCGTGGCGCCGAGATGCCGGAAAGCTTCTGGCACGATCCGCTGATGTACCAGGGCGGCGCCGACGCCTTTATCCCGCCGCACAGTCCGATCCGCCTGGCTGATGAAGCCTGGGGCATCGATCTGGAAGCCGAGCTGGCAGTGATCACCGACGACGTGCCGATGGGCGCCACGCCGGCCGAAGCGGGCGGCCATATCCGCCTGCTGATGCTGGTCAACGATGTGTCGCTGCGCAACCTGATTCCCGGCGAGCTGGCCAAGGGCTTCGGCTTCTATCAGAGCAAGCCGTCATCGAGCTTCTCCCCGGTGGCCATCACCCCGGACGAGCTGGGCGAAAGCTGGAAGGACGGCAAGGTGCATCGGCCGCTGGTGTCGCATATCAATGGCGCGCTGTTCGGCCAGCCGGATGCCGGCGTGGACATGACCTTCAACTTCCCGACCCTGGTCGCCCACGCCGCCAAGACCCGTCCGTTGGGCGCCGGCACCATCATCGGCTCCGGCACCGTGTCCAACTACGACCGCAGTGCAGGCTCCAGCTGCCTGGCGGAGAAACGCATGCTGGAAATCGTCGAATCGGGCGAGGCGAAGACGCCGTTCCTCAAGTTCGGCGACCGGGTGCGCATCGAGATGTTCGACGCCGCCGGGCAGAGCATTTTCGGCGCCATCGACCAGGTGGTGGAACGTTATGAGCACTGACGCCAGTCGCAATCGTAGGAGCCGGCTTGCCGGCGATGCCTTGGCGCAGAGTGGATCGTCAGCAAGCTGGCTCCTACAGGACGCGTCGCGATGCTGAAACTCTACGGCTACTGGCGCTCCAGTGCCGCCTACCGCGTGCGCATCGCCCTCAACCTCAAGGGGCTGGCCTATGAGCAGGTGCCGGTGCACCTGGTCAAGGATGGCGGCCAGCAGCACGGCGCCGACTATCGCGCGTTGAACCCGCAGGGGCTGCTGCCGCTGCTGGTGGACGAGGACAACGGCGGCGTGCGCATCGCCCAGTCGCTGGCGATCCTCGAATACCTCGAGGAAATCTTCCCGGTGCCGGCGTTGCTGCCGGCTGACCCAGCCGAGCGTGCGCAGGTGCGGGCGCTGGCGCTGCATATCGCCTGCGATGTGCATCCGCTGAACAACCTGCGCGTGCTGCAGTACCTGTCCAGCGAACTGGGCGTCGCCGATGAGGCGAAAAACACCTGGTACCGGCACTGGGTCGCACTCGGTCTGGCCGCTGTGGAGGAGGGCCTGGCGGTATTCGACGGACGTCTGTCACTCGGTGAGCGCCCCGGATATCTGGAAGCCTGCCTGATTCCGCAGCTGTATAATGCGCGGCGTTTTAACTGTGACCTTGCCGCGTACCCACGCATTGTCGCCATGGCGGCGCGCTGTGAACCCCTGGAGGCCTTTCAACTGGCCGCACCGGAGGTACAAGCCGACGCCCAGTGACACCCCTGGCTTCACCAAGCCTTGCATTCCGCTGCGCCACAAGCGTGGCGGGTCCGATTCCGTCACAGATAAAAACAAACAGGTGACGCATGACCCGTGAAAAACCGAAGAACCTCTGGCTGTCGCGCTGGGGTTTCCTCCTCGCTGCAACCGGCTCGGCCGTCGGGCTGGGCAATATCTGGAAATTTCCCTACATCACCGGCGAATATGGTGGGGGTGCCTTCGTGCTGATGTACCTGGCGTGCATCCTGGCCATCGGCATTCCGGTCATGATGACCGAGATCGCCATTGGCCGCCGTGGCCGTGGTAGCCCCATCGACGCCATTGGCCGCGTGGTGCGCGAGAACAATGGCAACCCGTTGTGGAAAGCGGTGGGCGGCATGGCCATGCTCGCCGGCTTCATGATCCTGTGTTTCTACGTGGTCGTCGCCGGCTGGGCCTTCGCTTACACCTGGAAGATGCTCGACGGCTCGCTGGCTGCCACCAGCGTCGAGCAGCTCGGTGGTGTGTTCGAGGCGCATAACGCCAATCCCTGGCAATTGGGCGGCTGGAGCGTGCTGGTGGCGCTGCTGACCCTGTGGATCGTCGGCAAAGGCGTGCAGGCGGGCGTCGAAAAAGCCTTTCGCTGGATGATGCCGGGCCTGGCGGTAATGCTGCTGGTGTTGGTCGGCTATGCCTTTACCAGCGGCAGTTTCAAAGCCGGTTTCGATTTCCTGTTCCATTTCGATGCTTCGAAGATCACCGGCGAGGCGTTGCTGGCGGCGCTGGGGCATGCCTTCTTCACCCTGAGCCTGGCCTCCGGAGCGATTCTGACCTACGGCTCCTACATTCCCGACGGCCAGTCGATTACCCGCACCACCTTCATGGTGGTGGTCTGTGATACCTGCGTGGCGCTGCTGGCGGGGCTGGCGATCTTCCCGATCATCTTCGCCAACGGCATGAGCCCAAGCGCCGGGCCTGGGCTGATCTTCATGAGCCTGCCGCTGGCCTTCCAGCAAATGCCGTTCGGCACCGTGTTTGGCGTGCTGTTCTTTGCCATGGTGTCGGTCGCAGCGCTGACTTCTGCCATCTCGATGATCGAGGCACTGGTGGCCTACCTCAACGAGAAACATGGCGTTAGCCGGATCAAGGCTGCTGCCGGCTCCGGTGCTGTGCTGCTGGTGATCAGCCTGCTGGCGATGCTGTCGTTCAACCTGTTGGCCGGCTGGACGCCTCTGGGCAAGAACTTCTTCGACTGGCTGGACTACCTCACCTCGCGCTGGATGATGCCGCTCGGTGGCATCTTCATGGTGCTGCTGGCAGGCTATGCGCTGCGCGGCGAGATCATGCGCGATGAACTGGGCCTGCCACCGTTGGGCTACGCACTTTGGCTGTTCATGGTGCGTTACGTCAGCCCGGTTCTGATCATGATGGTCTTCCTGCATGCGCTGGGCTGGCTGCTGTTCGACCCCATCGCGCAGTGGTACTGGATCGCCGGTGCCATCGGGGGGCTGGCGATAGTTGGCGAAATGCTGCGGCCCAGAGTGATGCTGGTAATCGCAGGGCGCTGACGGGCGACACGACAAAGGCGCAGTGGTTGATGCCACTGCGCCTTTTTTCTGCTCCTTCGCATCTTCGCAGCGAGGAATGCTGCGAAAACCTTCTCATTGGTTGCCGCTGGCGGAAAATCGCCAGTTTCCTGCTTTCAGTAAGCGGATAGCTGCTGAATCTTCCCCTGTGTCAGTCATTCGCTGGCTAAGCTGCATGAAAGACAGAAGCGAATGGCCAGCACTCAAGCGCTGCGACTCTCCTGCCGATAGCATTACAGGCGTTCAAGCTGACGTGGCATAGCAGTTGCCTGATCAATCAGCCAAGCCACGCCCTTGAGGTGTGGCTGTATAAGAAGAATTCGGAGTCGTCCCCTATGTTCAAGCCTGCCATACGTTTTTTCGCCAACCTTGCCGTGGGCAAGAAACTCTTCATCGGCTTCGGCTTGGTTCTGTTGCTCACTGCGGCCATGACGGTCAGCGGCTATCTGGCCGTGCAGGCGGTATTGCTGGGGCATGAGCAGGTCGGCCAGTTGGCCCAGGTGAATCAGGAGATCCTCGAAGCACGACGGCTGGAACGTAACTTCGCCATCGAGCAAAGCCCGGAAAACGCCAGCCGGGTGCGTGACAGCCTGCTGCAGGTGCAGAGCCTGCTGGAGAATCTGGACAGGGATGCTGCCGAGGGGACGCGTGTGCAGACCATGCAGCAGGCCACCGGCGAGTATCTGAAACAGTTCGAGAACTATGTCGAGCAGCAAGCCAAGGCACGCGAAGCTCGCCAGGAAATGCGCAATGCTGCGTCGGAGGCGCGTGATCAGTTCGAGGTCATCGAACTGGACATGTATGACGCAGTGCGTGAATTGCGCCTACAGGGCGACCGTCTGCGTGGCAGTGATCCGCTGACCCTAGCCGAAACCGCCTCCGGCCTGAGCAAACGCATGCTCGATCTGCGTGGCCACGAGAGCCTGTACATCATCGACGGCTCAGCCGAAGCGCTGGAGGAGTGGGAGTACGTCAGCGGGGATCTGCAGACCGTTGCCAGCAGCCTGAAGGTCTGGCTCGACGATGATCAGAAGGCCGCCATCGACACCGCCCTGCAGGCGCTGACCCTGTACCAGCGCTCCTTCCTTTATTACCGTCAGCTGCGTGAGCAGAACCAGGCCACGGAAACGGCGATGATCGAGCGTGCGCGCTCGGTCGTCGATCTGGCCGAGTCGGCGCAGGCTGCTGCCGATACCCGTATGCTTGCCGGCTCTCAACGCGCCATGGTGATCCTCGGCATCATGGGCGCCGCTGCCGTGGTGCTGGGGTTGTGCGCTGCGTTGCTGATCACCCGGTTGATCGTGGTGCCGCTGCGTCAGAGCGTGAGCTTTGCCCAGCGCATTGCCGCAGGCGATCTCAGCCAGGACATCACGCAGGCGCGGCGTGACGAAGTCGGGCAATTGCTCGAGGCCATGCAGGCCATGACGGTCAGCTTGCGTAACCTGGTCAGCCGCATTGGCGGCGGTGTCGGGCAGATTGCTGCGGCTGCCGAGCAGTTGTCAGCAATCACCGCGCAGACCAGTGCCGGGGTGCAGACGCAAAAGCTGGAAACCGAACAGACCGCTACCGCCATGCACCAGATGGCAGCCACCGTGCAGGAGGTGGCGCAGAACGCCGAGCAGGCCTCGCTGGCCGCGCGTGATGCGGATCTGGAGGCGCAGCAGGGCAATCGTGTGGTGCAGCAGGCAGTCGATCAGATCGACAGCCTGGCCGGCGAGGTGGAGCAGTCGGCCCAGGCCATCGCCGAGTTGAATCAGGAAAGCGCGCGCATCAGCAGCGTGCTGGAAGTGATTCGTGGCGTCGCCGAGCAGACCAACCTGCTGGCGCTCAACGCGGCCATCGAAGCGGCGCGTGCGGGCGAACAGGGGCGTGGTTTCGCCGTGGTCGCCGACGAAGTACGGGCGCTGGCCAAGCGTGCCCAGGACAGCACCGAAGAGATCGAGAGCCTGATCGCCGGCCTGCAGCGCATGGCCAAGGGCGCCGTGCAGCAGATGGACAGCAGCCGCGACCTGACCCGGCGCACCGTCGAACTGGCGGGCGAGGCTGGGGACGCGCTGGGGCGCATTACCCAGGCGGTGAGCACCATCGAACAGATGAACCAGCAGATCGCCGCCGCTGCCGAAGAGCAGAGCGCCGTGGCTGAGGCGATCAACGAAAGCGTTACCCGTGTGCGCGATATCGGTGAGCAGAGCGCCAGTGCCACGCAACAGACTGCGGCCTCCAGCGCCGAGCTGGCGCGTTTGGGTGTTGAGTTGCAGGAGTTGGTGCGCCAGTTCCGCACCTGAGCCAGACGAGCCGGGACGCTGGCCGCGGAGAGCAGGGCGGACGCGGGCGCATCAGCGAACAGTCCGCCGTGTCCTGCTTCGCGAATATGCCCTACAGCGCTGGCTCCCACAGGTTCAGGTTCGGGCTGGACTGAAGCGCTGGCCCGAGATCGCAGGATGATAGAGCGGCTGCACCTTGTTTCCCGCCGGGTCCAGCAGGTGAAAGCTGCGCGCGCCGTCGCCATGGTCGAAAGGCCTGTCCAGCAGCGTCACCCCCTGTGCCTTGAGGTACTGGTACCAGGCGTCCAGCTCCTCGACGCTGTCGACGATGAAACCGTAATGATCGACCAGCGGTACGCCGTGGTGCTCGGCATAGGCGCGGCCGAGCGACAGGTTGTCGTTGCCGCAGGTCAGGTAGACCAGATCCTCGTTGGCGCGGTGCAGCACCTGCATGCCCAGTACGTTCACGTAGAAACGCTCGCACGCTTCCAGGTTGGGTACCAGCAGGGCCAGATGGCGCAGGCCATTGAGGCGCGATGGACGCTCAAGCATTTTTTACACTCCAATATGTATACAATTATTCTTCGAATATAAAACATAATGGAGGTTACCGTGTACGTGCTATTGCTCAAGACCCAACTCAAGCCCGGCAGTTTCGCGGCGTTCATGGATGCCATGCACGTCAACGCCGCCGCTTCGCTGCGCGATGAGCCGGGCTGCCTGACCTTCGACGTGATGCGTGACCGCAGTGATCCTGACCGGGTGTGGCTGTACGAGGTGTACGTCGACGAGGCGGCTTTCGAGGCGCATACGCAAACCGCGCATTTCCTCGCCAGCCGGCCGCTGGTGGAGCCACTGATCGAAGCGCAGGAGGCTATCGAGGCCGATATGCTGGCATTCAATCCGGCGCGCTGAAGTGAGGCTGCCCAGGGCAGCACCGGCCGCTGCGCAGGCTTGCTTCGGTCAGGCCGTACTCTGTGCCATCTGCATATCCAGCACCCGGATACGCCCCGGTTCGGGATAGTGCCAGTGTACGTCGAGATCCCAGAAGCGCGCGCCATAGCGGCGCTCCGGCTGCGGCTGCTGGTAGGCCGGGCGCGGATCCTGCGCCAGGCACTGCTCGATCAGCGCCACCAGCGGCTCGTTCAGGCGTTGCGCGTGCTGGTGCGCCAGGCGTAGGGCGTCATCCTGCCAATCCACGGCGATCAGGGGTGGTGGCGCGTCGGCCATGTCGTTGCGGGCATCGCTCACGGCGTCGGCGTAGGGCACGTAGGGCTTGATATCCAGCACCGGGGTGCCGTCGAGCAGGTCGATGCCGGACAGGTGCAGGCGGCCTGGTTCCACGCGTTCCAGGCGTACCACGGACTGGCCGATGCCATTGGGGCGATGGGTGGCGCGGGTGCTGAACACGCCTACCGTCTGGTTACCGCCCAGACGCGGCGGGCGTACCTTCAGGCGCGGCTTGTCTTCCAGCGCTTGGTGAAAGAGAAACAGCAGCCAGACATGGCTGACCTGTTCCAGGCCCTGTACGGCCTCGCCCTGGTCGAAGGGCGGCAGCAGCTCCAGCACGCCGCGTGCGGCGGGCGCCAGGTGCGGCTGGCGAGGAATGGCGAATTTCTCCTTGAAGCAGGAGTGAACGATACCGACCGGTGAAACCAGATGCTGCATGGTGGCTTGCCTAGCGTCTGTTGACGGGGGCGTCGTAGGCCACGCGGCAGCCGGCGTCGCGGAACGGGCCGGTGAAGCGAATCCAGCCTTCACCCGGGCTGACCTGAGCGCAGGTCAGGTGGCCATCGATCTTGCTCTGCCAGAGAAAGAACGGCGCCGGTGCGGCGAGGCCGGGCAGGCTCATGGCGAGCAGTGCGGTGAAGAGCAGGGTACGCATGATGGTGGTCTCCAGAGCGTGACAGGCACAGCCTAACATGGCCTCAGAAGCGTTCCTTCTCGCCCAGATAGCGCCATTGCCCGACCGGTAACTTGGCCATGGGCACGCCGCCGATGCGGATGCGCTTCATGCCCAGCACCTTCAGGCCCAGCGCCGTACAGATCTGCCGCAGCAGGTCAGGGGCCGGATTCTTCAGCGCGAAGCGCAGGCGTTGTTCGCTCTGCCAGCTGGCCTTGCACGGCGGGAACTGCGTGCCCTTGTGCAGCCAGCCTTTCTTCAGGCGCTCCAATGTGCTGGCAGGCACTTCGCCGGCGACTTCGACCAGGTATTCCTGCTCCAGCTTGGCCGCATCCTCGCGCAGCTTGCGTTGCGTGCGCCAGTCCTGGCTGAGCACGATCAGGCCGCTGGCCCCGGTTTGCAGTGGCAGGCTCTGCTCCTGGCGCAGGAAGTGGCCATGCAGGATGCGCTGGGCATGCGGGTCTTCTTGCCAGTGCCGTTCGCGTACCAGCAGGTGCTGCAACTGTGCGGTGTTGCAGCCGGTCGAGCCATGTACCAGCAGGGTGACGGGCTCCACGGGATCAAGGCTGGCATCGGGGTGCAACTCGACGCGTTGATCCTCGACCTTGAATTGCGGCGCCTCGACCACCTGGCCGTCCACCGTCACCCAGCCCCCAGCGATGTAAAGATCGGCTTCGCGGCGCGAGCAACCGAACAGCTCGATGACGCGTTTGGACAGACGGGTGGCTTCGCTCATGACGGCGCTCGACAAAAAGAAGGTCATTGTACCGGCAAGGCGTTGCGCTGCCGGAAAGAAAAAGCCCCGCATGCTGCGGGGCCCGTCATGCAGGGGTCTGGCTCAGACCAGCTCGCCCCACATGTCGTATTCGTCGGCATCGACGATGCGCACGCGCACCTTGTCGCCCGGCTTGACGTTGGTGGAGTCGATGAACACGCTGCCGTCGATCTCCGGGGCGTCGGCCCAGGAGCGCGCCACGGCGCCTTCGCCATCCACTTCGTCGACCAGGACGTCCATCTCCAGACCGATCTTGGCCTGCAGACGCGCCGAGCTGATCGCCTGCTGATGCGCCATGAAACGCTCCCAGCGCTCCTGTTTGACCTCATCCGGTACCGGCTCCAGGCCCATGTCGTTGGCCGGTGCGCCTTCGACCGGCGAGTACTGGAAGCAGCCGACGCGGTCGAGCTGCGCCTCGGTCAGCCAGTCCAGCAGGTACTGGAAGTCTTCTTCGGTCTCGCCAGGGAAGCCGACGATGAAGGTGGAGCGAATGGTCAGCTCCGGGCAGATCTCGCGCCATTTCTTGATGCGCGCCAGGGTCTTGTCTTCGAAGGCCGGGCGCTTCATCGACTTGAGCACTTTCGGGCTGGCGTGCTGGAAGGGGATGTCCAGGTACGGCAGCAGCTTACCGGCGGCCATCAGCGGGATCACGTCATCGACGTTGGGGTAGGGGTAGACGTAGTGCAGGCGCACCCACACGCCCATCGACGACAGCGCTTCGCACAGTTCGAGCATGCGCGTTTTCACTGGCTGGCCGTTCCAGAAGTCCAGCTTGTACTTCATGTCGACGCCGTAGGCGCTGGTGTCCTGGCTGATCACCAGCAGCTCCTTGACGCCGGCCTTGACCAGGCGCTCGGCTTCGCTGAGCACATCGCCCACCGGGCGGCTGACCAGCTTGCCGCGCATAGACGGGATGATGCAGAAGCTGCAGGTATGGTTGCAGCCTTCGGAAATCTTCAGGTACGCATAGTGGCGCGGGGTCAGCTTGATGCCTTGCGGCGGCACCAGGTCGATCAGCGGATTGTGCTCGGTCTTCGGCGGGATGACTTCGTGTACGGCGTTGACCACCTGCTCGTACTGCTGCGGGCCGGTTACCGCCAGCACGCTCGGGTGCACGTCGCGGATGCTGTCTTCAGCCACGCCCATGCAACCGGTGACGATCACCTTGCCGTTTTCCGCCAGCGCCTCACCGATGGCGTCTAGCGATTCGGCCTTGGCACTGTCGATGAAACCGCAGGTATTGACCACCACCACGTCGGCATCCTGGTAGGTCGGCACGATTTCGTAACCTTCCATACGCAGTTGGGTCAGGATGCGTTCGGAGTCGACAGTCGCTTTCGGGCATCCGAGCGAGACGAATCCGACTTTTGGGGTGGCGGTGGACATGCGGGCTAACCTCTAAGGGCGCCTGGCTGGCGCCTCTGATCAAAAAGTGCGCAATTCTAGCGGCGCTGCGGGCACTTGACCAGAGGCGTCTTCACCTCAATTGTGCCCGGGTAACATGCGCTTGAGGGTGTTATCGCGCGCCACGTAATGGTGATACAGGCCAGCAGCTGCATGCAGGCCGATCAGCCAGTAGCCGGCGGTGCCGGCCAGCTCGTGCAGTTCCTTGATTTGGCCGGCCAGTTCCTTGTTTGGGCCGATCAGTGCCGGCAGCTCCAGGCCGAAGAAGGGTATGGGCTTGCCGGCGGCGCTGAGGATCAGCCAGCCGGCCAGTGGTGCGCCGATCATCAGGGCATACAGCGCCGCATGCATCAGCTGGGCCGGTATGGCCTGCCAGGCAGGCAGTGCTGGTTCAATCCGGGGTGTTGGAGCGATCAGGCGAGCCAGCAGGCGCAGCCAGACCAGTGCAAAGACGCTCAGACCAAGCATGAAGTGCCATTGCTTGAGCAGTTCACGGGTGTCGCTGCCCTTGGGGAAATTCCCTTTGAGCTCGATGCAGGCATAAACGGCGGCGATCAGAAGCAGCATCAGCCAGTGCAGGGCAATGGACAGGCTGCCATAACGTAAGGGGGTGTTCTTCCAGTTCATCGGGGTTTCCTCGGTCAATCCGCTGCAACTGAGGCAGGTGCGTTGAGCATAGGCCCGCTTGGCTGAGGAGAAACTGAGGAGGATCAATGATCGCAAACGAAAAAGGCCACTCGATTGAGTGGCCTTTATCTGAAGGTGGTTGCGGGAGCAGGATTTGAACCTACGACCTTCGGGTTATGAGCCCGACGAGCTACCAGACTGCTCCATCCCGCGCCGGCCATTCTACGCTTGCTTAATATCTTGTCAATCGATTTGTTTCGTTTGATCGAAAAAGTTAATTCTCGCCAAAGCAAAAAGGCCACTCATTGAGTGGCCTTTTCGTGAAGCTGGTTGCGGGAGCAGGATTTGAACCTACGACCTTCGGGTTATGAGCCCGACGAGCTACCAGACTGCTCCATCCCGCGTCTGTGGGGCGGCATTCTACAGCCAGAAGCTGCGCTGTCAACCGCTAATTGCAAGAAAAGTGTTTTCAACTCAGGTGCTTAGCGTTAAACGTGCGTTGGGTTTTATGGCTCCAGACTAGGCCGCACGGGGTTCACAGCTGTGTGCTGAGGCGTGCCAGGTATCTGGTTTCGGCACGCCTTGGCCTTTACACAGCGCTTCATTTGAGCCACCACACGCCATCGACTTTCTGCGTCAAACCGCGCTCGGCCAGTGTATGCAGATAGCGCTGCATGCCTTTCTCCCCGCGCTTCTGCAACAGCCGAATGCTGCGCGGCAACAGGTTGGGAAAGAGCATGGCCAGGCTCGATAGCCAGGAGTCGCTGGCCTTGGGTGAGCGCTCCAGGCAGGGTTTGTCGATCATCAAGGCGACTTGCTCGGCAACATCCTCTGGTTGTTGGGGGGCGGTCATGAACTGCAAGGCATTGCCGCCGTCGATAGCCTCCTTGCGCAGCATCGGCGTATCGGTTGCCGACGGGTGGATGGAGCAGACATGGATGCCCTTGGCCTGCAGATCCAGGCCTATCGACAACATGGCGCCACGCAGGCCGAACTTGCTGGCGCTGTAGATGGGCGACTCGGGGGTGGGGAAGATACCGGCCACCGAGACCGTGGAGATGACCCGCGCATTGGCCGAACGCTGCAGCAGCGGGATGGCCAGGCGGGTCAGCACCAGCGGTGCGATCAGGTTGATGTTCAGCTCGCTGACGATGCTCTCCACCGAACGGCTGTCGAAGGGTTCGACCCGTACCACGGCCGCGTTGTTGACGAGAATGTCGAGACGACCAAATTTCGCCTCGACGCTGGCCAGCAGATGGGCGAGGGCGTCCTGGTCGGTGAGATCGGCGACGAAGGCCGTGGCTTTGTCGCCGAATCGCTTGGCCAATTCCAGCAAGCGTTGTTCCTGAACATCCACCAGTACCAGGTGCATGCCGCGTTGGCTCAGGCGTTCGCAAATGGCCTGGCCGATGCCACCGGCAGCGCCGGTGATGAGTACGACTTCATTCATGACAATCTTCCTCGGTGCTAGGCGGTTTGTGGCAGATCGACTGGCACGTAGCCGCTGTGTTGGCGCAGAACGCTGTAATAGCCTTCTTCCAGGTCGCTCCAGCCCATTTGCTGGCGCACCTTGCGCAGGTGTTTCTTGAAGGCATGCACCTCCAGGTACACCTCATGGCGCTGTGATTTGACGAAGTCGATGCCGCCGGAAAGGTCGGGATCGTCGTGGGCGATCAGTTGATCGAACTGGCGGGCGCGCTCGGGATGATGTAACTGGTCGCGCAGGTAGCAGGCAACGGCGTGGGCTTCGTTATCGAACAGCTTGTAAGCGCTGGAGTTGGTTTCCAGATAGCCGATGCCGAACAGGTTGTGGTGCTGGCGGCTGAAGATCGACAGGTACAGTTGCGGTCGCCCGCCTTTCCATTCGAAGTAGTCGGCGGCGTATTTGCAGCTCCACTTGTAGCCGGTGGCGTAGAGCACCAGGTCGAGCTGCTCGCGGCTGCCGTCCTTGAACACCACATGGTCGCCGTCGTAGTGCGAGACGTCCGGTTTCACCTGAATATCGCCATGCTGCAGGTAATGCAGCAATTGCGCATTGAGCAGCGGGTGGCTCTCGAACAGTTTGTGATCGGGTTTGGGCAGCCCGAAGCGGCGCACGTCGCCATTGATCACCCGCAGGATCAGCTGGAAGGCGATACGCGTCAGCCAGATCGGCAGTTGCGGGCCTTTCTCGCTGATCTCATCGACGGGCAGGCCGAACAGGTGCTTGGGAATCATGTGGTAGCCACGGCGCAGGCTGATGAAGGCTTTCTGCGCATAGGTGGCGGCGTCGCAGGCGATGTCCGCGCCGGAGTTGCCGGCACCGATGATCATGACCTTCTTGCCCTTGAATTCCTCGGCCTTCTTGTAGGTGACCGAGTGACGAATCTCGCCATTGAACTGGCCTTTGACCTCCGGCATGTTCGCATCCCAGTTGCAGCCGGTGGCGCAGACCACGGCGCGATACAGGCGTTGCTCGCCGCCGCTTAGGGTGACCAGCCAACGGCCATCGTCACGCTTGAACACCTTGTCTACCGAGGTGTTGAAGCGGATGTTGGCATACAGGCCAAAGGCATGGGCGAATGAATTGACGTACTCGAGGATCTGCCGGTTGCTCGGGTAGTCCGGGAAGTGCTTGGGCATCGGATAGTCGAGAAAGCCCGGGAGGTCGCGCGAGGAGATGAAGTGCGCGGACTCGTACATGGGGGTGCCCGGGTTGTCGATGTCCCACACGCCACCCACGCCGCTGTGGCGCTCGAACTGCTCGTAGCTCAGCCCCTGGCGCTTGAGGGCGCGGGCCATGCACAGGCCGCCGGGGCCAGCGCCGATGATGCAAACGGCATCGCCGCAGTCATGGATCTTCTCGTCATTCATGAGGGATATCCTCTGTTGGTCACTGTGGCCTCAGGTTATCCGTGCCTGAAATCTGCCATCAGGGCGCTGCTGGACAGCAAAGGGGGGCGAAACGGACAGCCTTTTTGTCGTTTATCATCGGCGCAGTTCGACGCTGCGATCAGGAACTCGTCGCCATGAAAGAAATTGCCGATCCCCGCTTTTCCAATGCCTCGGCTCCGGCTCACGTGTCACGCGCCTTGCTCAGGATCGTGGCCGAGCGTCAGGGCGATGCCGAGCGTGTCTGCCTGGGACTCGGCTTCATTCCTGCGGATCTGTTGCGCCCTGGCTTTCGTCTGTCGCATCGGCAGAGTTATCTGCTGGTGCGGCGGGTGATGGAGCAGGTCGGTGACAAGGGGCTGGGCCTGGCGGTCGGTGCGCGGCAAAGCGCGGTATCGCTCGGCCTGGTCGGGTTGGGCATGCAGGCCTGTGCGACGCTGGGGGATGCGCTCGAATTGGGCCAGCATTATCAGCGTCATGCCGGGGCCATGCTCGAACACGGCATGGAGGTGCAGGGCGATGGTGTCCGGGTGCTGCTGGCACCACTGTTCTACGAGCCCGATGTGCTGCCGTTCTACATGGAGGAAGCGTTCTCCAGTGCGCTGAGCATCGTGCGCCATCTCAGTGGCGCAGCCCTCAGACCGCGCCGGCTGCGCCTGGAGTACCCGCGCCCAGCGCATGCCGAGTTGTATGAGCGGTTCTTCGAGTGTCCGATGGATTTTGGCGATAGTGTCAATGCCATCGAGTTCGACGCGTCCTGGTTGGCGCTGCCGCTGGCGACAAGGGACGATGCCGTAGCTGCTGAGGTGGTCGAATTGCTCAAGGAAGCGCGCTGGATCGATCAGGAGCGTTCCGAGCTGATCGAAGGGCTGCAGCGTGAGGTGCGCAAGCAACTCGAGGCGCCGCCTTCGCTGACGCAATTGGCGCGCCAGCTCAATATCAGTGAGCGCACCTTGCGTCGGCGTATCGAGTCAGCAGGGCTGAGCTATCAGGGCATCATCGATGAAATGCGCCGCGCTCGCGCGCTGACCCTGCTGGCGCGCGCCGATCTCGCGCTGGCCGACGTGGCCCGGCAAACCGGTTTTGGTGATGTGCGCGATTTTCGCCGCGCCTTCAAACGCTGGACCGGCGTCGCCCCGCGCGAGGCGCGCAAGGCCTTGCTGCTGCAACTGCTCGAGATCGGAGCAGGCTCGCCTGGATGATGAGGCCGGTATTCAGGAGACGGCGGGGTGTATTGACTGGATGCCGGTGTATAAGACAGCGATCGTGCCAGCGGGCGTCGGGACGGATAACATGTCATCGGTTCAGGCGCTGATCGGCAGAAGCGCCCCCTGCAAGGCTAATGCTGCGCCTGAACGAGTGAGGTCAGGCGATTATGCTTTTTAAGGCTTGTGGCGTCAGTTTTGTATGAAGCAAAGGAAAATCATCCACGTTGACTGTGCATGTCGTGCGCTCTCATTTTTTCACGTTCGTATTACCCCCGCAGGGCGCTGGCTTCGGGCGATTTGGGTTCGCGGGTGTTCGCTGGTGTGCTGGGTCAGTCAGTGATAAAGCGGGTATTAAAGCGGGGGATTTTTAAAGTATGAGTGATACCCGCTATGCCTCTAACCGATGTCCAGATTCGCCAGGCTAAGCCCGGCGAAAAACCCCGCAAGCTCTCGGATAAGCGCGGGCTTTACGTTGAGATTCGTCCGACCGGCGCTAAGCTCTGGCGCTACCGGTACAAGATCGAGGGTAAGGAGAACGTGTTTGCCCTGGGAGAGTACCCCGAGATGAGCTTGGCCGAGGCCAGGACTGAGCGGGACAAAGCCCGTGGCCTGGTCAAACAGGGTCGACATCCTTCTCATGTACGGAACACCGCGCGGGCCAAGCAGACCCTAGAAAACCGCTCATCGTTCAAGGAGGTAGCGCTGGAGTGGATATCCAAAAAGAACGGCATCAGCGACAGCTACCGTGATCAGTTGACCCGAGCGTTCACCAAGAATCTGTTTCCTTACATCGGTCGGCTGCCCGTGCGCGATGTAACTTCAGCGCACCTGTTGGACTGCCTGCGGCGGATGGAGAAGCGGGGCGCGACTTACTATGCGATCTCACTCTGCAATTGGTTGTCGCAGATGTTTCGATTTGCGGTGCGAACATTACGTGCTGACGTGGACCCTGCAGCTGCGTTGTATGGTGCTTTTGTCCGGAAGCCGGTGGAACACAGTCAACCGATGACCCCTGAAGAGATAGCGCGGTTCCGCCGTGGGTTGGCTGGGTATGGTGGCTTTCGCACAAACACCATAGCCCTGGAGCTTATGCAGTTGCTGTTCCTGCGTACCGTGGAGATCCGGCGTGGGCGCTGGGAGCATGTCGATCTGGAGGCCGCAATTTGGGATATCCCGCCTGAGCTGATGAAGAAGCGGCGTCGTCATCTGGTGCCATTGCCTCCACGCGCTGTCGAGCTGCTGGTCGAATTGCGCACCATTACCGGTGGGCGCGGGCTCATGTTTCCTGGGCTGCGCCATCCAGACAGGCCGGTGGATGGCTCGACTTTCAACCGTGCGCTGGAGCGGCTCGGGATGAAGGGTTTCACCTGTCACGATTTCCGCGCAACTGCTTCAACCCATCTGTATGAGTCGGGCCTGTTTCGCAGCGAGGTTATTGAACTGCAGTTGGCCCATGCCGAGGACAACCAGACCAAGGCCGCGTACAACCACGCACAATATGTGCCTGAGCGAATAGAAATGATGCGATGGTGGCAGGATTTCTGCCTGGCTTGTGAATGAGTGAGGGCTGCCTAGGCAGCCCTTTTTCCTTTCTGTTCCTCAATCCACGCCTGTATCTCCAGTTGAGACCAGCGCGAGTAGCGCCCCAGCTTGATGGGCGCTGGAAATTCCTCGAACTGAAGCATCTCGTAGATCTTCGTCCTGCCCATGCCAACTTGGCTGATGACCTCCTTGATCGTGATGAGGCGGTCGAGTGGCTTCTGGCTCATAGGCCTTTCCCCCCCTTGCGATTTTTCATTTTCGTGGCTAGCTGGCTGAGCAGATGCTTATGGATGCAGCCAGCCAGTATGCTCTCTGGTAGCAGGTAATCTGTGGTCACCAGCGCGCCCGCGATATCGGATCGGGGCATTGCTAAGGCGCTTTTGCTGTATGTTGTCGGCATGTGGTACACCCGTTTATTAGAAACCGACACCCATTAAATAGCACTGCGAGCGTTCTTGGACGCGCTATCTGACCAGATCTTGGTCAGCATTAGGATTTGGTAGCGCCCGGGTGGGATTTGATTGAGTAGCCAAACAAATGTCACCAAGCGACACCAGAGCCCTTATGCCTCTTGGGTTGGCTGCTGGGGAGATAACCTCGCGTATTTGATACACGAAAGGATGGCCGCCATGACACTCGTACACGCCGTGACGGGGATTGTTGTTTTTGTAGTAGTAGTCGGAATTATCGGCTATGCCTTGGCCGACTATCTGGACAAAAAATACGGTACGGATCACCGCTAGCTGTCACCCTGCTCCCCGACCTCAATACCGCACCTTGAAGCTCGGAGAGTCCTCTGGTCGTAATCCGCGCCGGTCGTAAATTTTCGTCGTACTGATGTTGGCGTGTCCCAGCCACTGCTGAACTTTGGCGATGTCGGCCTCATGTTCCAGCGCGTTGGTAGCAGCCGTCTCGCGAAGCCCATGCACACCCAGTCCCGCGACCTCGATGCCAGCAGCTCGCGCATAGCGCCCAACCAGGGCATAGATGCCATCGGCACTCAGGCCTGAGCCAGTAGCTTTGCCGCGCAAAGGCATAAAGAGCGGTGCCGCCGGCCGCTCCAGGTGATGCCCAGAGACTTCCAGGTATGTGTGGATGCGCTCTAGGGCGACGGGATGCATGGGCAGGTAGCGCAGCTTTCCGCCCTTGCCATGGACACGCAGGTGCTTGATACCCCGACGCTCCTGGATGTCCTGGATGGTCAGGCGGGCCGCCTCCTCACGGCGAAGACCGTGGTAGAGCAACACCGCCAGAACAGCGCGATCACGCAGCCCCTGCAGGGTGGCCGGGTCCGGGGCTTCAAGCAGCGCCTTGGCCTGATGATCACCGAGGGCCGGCGTCTTACCTTCGTTACTTTCAATCTTCGGACGCTTCACCCCGTGCACAGGGTTTCCGCCTGCGACAGCGTTGGCATCGAGCAGGTGATCGAACAGGCTGGCCAGTGCCGCCAGCTTGCGGCGGATGGTGGCACCGGACAGACCACGCTGTTCCTGTTGACTGCGCCAGGCGAGGACATGGGCGCGGGTAACCGCGCGGAACTGATCTGGCGCGTGGATGCCAAGGAAGCTGCAGAAATCTTCGATGTCACCCTGGTAAGCGCGGCGGGTGCGCGGGTTGTCCAAGTTGGCAAACCACTCGGCTGCGGCCGGTACCTCAGCCAGACCCTGGAACTCGGCTGCAGTCAGCCGGCGCTCAGCGAGGGCAACATCCGAGGTGTGCCGGGGAGTAGGGAGCAGATAATTCATCCTGGAAGCCTTCAGTTAGCGGTGGCGGGAAGCGTGGTTTGTTAAGCATTGATAGCTCAACCACTTCTGCCAGCCTCTGACGAAAACACAAATACCGGATGCATCATTGGCAGCGGACGTATCGATCCCCACGAGCGCGCAATGAGCCCATCGCGGAAAAGGCAGAGAGAACTACCCGAGGATATCGCTGGGTCTGAGTTATCGCTCTCCCTGGATGGGAATCCTGTCGAGCGCATCTTTTTGAGGGGCACATATTAACGATAACGGTTTTTATCGTTAATTAATGGCTGGAGGCTACTGTTGGCCTGTTTTTGGAATGACTATCTGATTCCTACCAGGCGTGGCTCTGTGCTTTCAGTTAGGGACAGATCTCGTAGGTACTGAGCGTTGTTGTTAGGTTCTGTATGAAAAGTCGTCGAGCGAAGGTCAGGCGAGGCAAAAATGGGTGAGGAAGCGGAGTTTACGAGTTTACTTATACCGCCCGGCTATAGCGATATTTTTGCGATTTAGACACTTTGCAAGTCAGGTGATTCTATTAACCTGGCAAATAAATAGGGCATATCGGATAATCTGTCTCCATGAAAACAGATGCCCGCAAACTCAGCCCCCAAGAACAGCGTGAAAAGCGCGCCACGGCCCTGCGCATGCGTGAGCAGGGTTACACCTACAAGGCTATTGGCGAAGCGGTTGGTGTTCACCCCCGCACCATCGCTCACTGGGCGCAGGTCGCAGAACACAAAGGCGAAAAGGCTGCCATTGCCGGCGGCCAGCGCGGTGTGCGCCAGGGTGATCGCCGCAGTTTGAGCCCCAGCCAGGAAGTGCTGGTGCGCACCTTGATGACCGATAAGATGCCCGACCAACTCAAGCTCGGCTTTGCACTCTGGACGCGTGATGCCGTGCGAGAACTGATCCGCCAGCGCTGTGGTTTTCTCATGCCGGTTCGAACGGTTGGTGAATACCTCAAGCGTTGGGGCTACACCCCGCAGCGACCACTGCATCGGGCTTATCAGCAGAAACCTGAAGTGGTTCAGCGCTGGCTGGATAATGAATATCCACGCATCGCACAGCGGGCCAAGGCCGAGAATGGTGAGATTCAGTGGGGCGACGAAACCGGTATGCGCAGTGACAGCCAGGCTGGCCGCAGCTACGCCCCTATTGGCGAAACGCCAGTGCGCCAGGTCAGCGGCAGTCGCTTTTCCACCAACATGATTTCCACTGTGACCAATCGGGGCAAACTGCGCTTCATGCTGTATCGGGAAACGCTGACAGCCCCAGTGCTGATTCGCTTCCTGAGTCGCCTGATTCGCGATGCGCAGGGCCGCAAAGTGTTCTTGATTCTCGACAACCTGCGCGTACACCACAGCAAAAAGGTGAGCGCCTGGGTCGCTGACCGCAAAGAGCAAATCGAACTGTTCTTCTTGCCGGCATACGCCCCGGAGTTGAATCCTGACGAGTATTTGAATTGTGATTTGAAACATCAGATCTGTACGGGCTTGCCAGCGCGTAATCAGGACGAACTGGAAGGGCGTGTTCGCTCGGTCATGAGACGATTGCAATTACGCCCCCAAAGAATCCGTTCTTATTTCCGGCATCCACGTATCGCCTACGCGGCATGATTTGGTGTATTTGATTGCCGGGTTAATACCTCGGCTGCTGGGCAACAGGCTTCGAGAAGCTATCTGAGCATAATAGTGCGAATCATCTAGATGATTGTGACCCTATCTATTGTGATTGCATTAACTGAGGGCAATGCGGTCACTTTTCTCTGCAGCCGAGCAAAAACGGGTTTTTTCCGGTCACTCAAAAATCTCAAGGCCAGAAACCACGGGGCTTTAAGCGACTTTCCGGTCATTTTTTTCCGGTCACTTCAGCGTTTTTCCGGTTACCCCCGGGCAGTAGCTTTTAGATCTGGCCAGAAAGCGGTTTTTTTCCGGTCACTTCAAAATCTGAAAGCCAGGAGTGACGCGGGCTGCAGCCATTTTCCGGTCTATTTTTTCCGGTCACTTCAGCGTTTTTCCGGTTACCCCCGGGCAGTAGCTTTTAGATCTGGCCAGAAAGCGGTTTTTTTCCGGTCACTTCAAAATCTGAAAGCCAGGAGCGACGCGGGCTGCAGCCATTTTCCGGTCTATTTTTTCCGGTCACTTCAGCGTTTTTTCCGGTCACTTTTACCTACACCCCCCAAAAAAGCGGTTTTTTTCCGGTCACTTCAAAATCTGAAAGCCAGGAGCGGCGCGGCCTGCGGCCATTTTCCGGTCTATTTTTTCCGGTCACTTTTGCAACTGCGCACATATAGTCACAACCTAAAAAAGGCATACCTTCCCGCATATAATTATAAGAAAACGGCTTTTTTTGAGTAAAACCCCGTGTCGCGCAGCGTAGTGATGCTTTTCAGGATGGTGCCACGGTGTTGAGGCATGGGCTTGGGACTTTTGCTTGCTGGGGGATGATATTCGTGTGAATACCGGAGCAAGGCGGGGATGGTTATGAGTACAGCACATTTGCTCGGTGGGGGTCTACTTTCTCTCCTTGGATGTCTTGGGGTTGTGTGGGTGGTGTGTAAGGCCTACGGCTGGATCTTGGATGATGTCCGGTCTGACCTGAGGTCTGTTGCTGATCTGCATAGGCGGCTTCGAGGAGAAAAGAACTGATGGTGGAGGTTTACTGGCTGCCTCACGTTGGACCGTGGACGGATGCGGTGCATGGAGCGGTAGCGACGGGGATTGTCGTGATAGGAGCGGCCTGCGCTTTCGGTCTGGCGGTGCGTGCTTACCGCCTGGGTCTTCAGGCCCTGGTATGGATTCTTGGCAAATGATGATGGGTGAAGACTTGCTGTTTCGAGAGATAAGGCCTGGTGAGTATTGGCCGCCTGTGTTGCCGAACGGCAGATTCCGCGCTGTGCCCAAGGGTGCCCAGGGGGTGCTTGAGATTTTGGAGGTGACGGAAGATGGTTTGCGGTGCGAGGGTGTTAGTTTTGCCTGGTCAGAAATAGAGGGGATATCGATCTCTGGTGATCTTGTCTGCCTGCTGAGCACTAAATACATAACTGGCGGATTGAAATTTCACATTTCGATATGTTCTTTCATTGATAGACTTGGGAGTGTCTACAGGTTGATCAATGGTTACTCTGTTGGGTATTGCTTGATGAATAGGATTAAATTCGAACAGCAGGGTTGTTTGTATGAGCTTGTGTCGCGCAGCGGAAGAAATTAGATGTATAGTCCTTAGGTTTGATAATTTGCTTGTTTCCATAATGGTCGCCGCCCTACAAATCAACAGTAAACATCATGGATACAACAACGCAAACGCTCATTTTTTTCATCTGTTTAACGCTGGGGGTGATTGCGGTTGCCACAGCAATTGGCCTAGTGGTGGCCCAGAGCCTCGACGCCGAGTACCCGAAGAGGCGATCTATTGACTGATGACATGCCAGTGGATGATGGACGCGCTACCCCGCCTGATCCTGACTGAGTCGATTTGAGCTGAGGTCCGGTATGAGGCGCCGATCGAGTGCAAGAACGGCTGATTTGCTCGGTTTTTGTCAGGTGATGATTCTATCCAGTCCTGAATCGATTATTTTTTGGCCCCGTGATGCCATTGCTTTGGGCGCTTCAAGAAAGGCCTGCAGGGCCTCTTGCTGAGGTTTTGGCGATGAGCCTGTTGGGCGGGAGGGGTTGCCATAGAAATAACGACTGTGGGGCTCCTGTGGTGTTCTTCAAAAATCTTCGGCTCGATGCCTGGCGGCGAGTGTTGCAAATTTGAAGATGATCGAAAGACATAAAGTCGCCTCGACGCGAATTGATACCTAACTGAAGGCGTTCGCTCGACACGTAGAGATGGCGTCAGTAGGGTGTATCCGATTCCTGAGATTGGGGTTTATGCCAGTAAGGGACTGAGTTCAGCCGCCGCCATGATTAGGCTAATGCTGCTGCCCAAGGGAGCTACCATGCTGGGGCGTCACATTGAATCTGTAGCCGACGACATGCAGTCTTTTGTGGCGCTGTCGTAGTCTGGAACCATCGTGCTGCGGACATAGATCTCCGCAAAACGCGGCCTGCTGATTTGCCGCAACGCACAAAAGACGGCTGGGTAATTGCGCAGACTTGCCTACCCAATTGCATTCGACCTGACCAGTCATTTGCATTGAATTTGACCGGCATGCTGGCAGTGAACAACCAATGCAGCAGGTAACGATAGGCGGCTACCGGCCAGAAGCAGCCAGTCGGAGGTATCTAGAAAATGCGGGGAATTCACATCAGTGGTTTGTTGAGCAGGCGAATAGCCTTTTCACTAGGCCGCTGTACACTCGACAGCCTCAAGAAACACTACTTACCACTTGCCTGCCGTAAGGTCTGTCCTTAGCCGGATTTTTGGGAGGCACGCAGTCATGACAACTCAATTTAGCTCAATACAGTACGCTTACGCTCTAAATGGCCAGGGCACACTCACGCACATTAACGATGCCCTGCGCTCACACACTTACACTTGCCCAGGTTGCAAAAGCCCCCTCACCCCGGTATTAGGCGAGATCAACGCTAAGCACTTCCGTCACGCGGAAGAATGCTGCGCTCTCGAAACATACCTTCACAAGTGTGGCAAAGAAGCATTCTTCTATCGCTACCAGCAAGCTCTCAGCCAAGCTGTGCCAATTAGCTTAGAGTTAGAGCGAAGGATTTCCTGCAATGGTGCCCGTTTAGCCTTAGTCAGAGACAAAACAAGTCAATGCTTAAAATCAGTGCCCGCACGCTACAACATTACTAAGTTTTTCGATCTGGCAGAGTTGGAAAAACGCGATAAGACTACCGGTCTGCAACCAGACGTGATGTTGCGTGATACAGCAGGAAAAAGGCGCTGTTATATAGAGATTTGTGTTACGCACCCCTGTTCTCAGGAGAAGATTGATACCGGAATCCCCATACTTGAGTTTAAGGTTCAATCTGCCGCTGACATCCAGATGTTGCTTAGCGGGTCATATTCAATCAAGGATAAGCGCCTAAGCGTATTCAACTGGCGTCCGTCATCAAAAGTAGTGGATAGCTGTAGCGGTCTCTGCTCAATTGGTGACGTAGGGATGTCCGTCTGGAGCCTGAGTGATTCCGGCCGACTAAACGAAAAAATGATGCCTCTCGCTGAAGTGGACTTATTAACCAGCTCATACGTTAACACATGGCCTAGATCGCTAGGGGGGGCTGAGATGGCGGAGAACCTACGAGCTTTTATCCGTCATGCCGATCCTCGTACGCTATTTCCTAACTGCATTACGTGCCAACAAGCTGGCCGATGGGAGGACGGCTATCTGCAATGTCGCAGTAAAGCAAAGCAGGTTCCTTATACCGAAGCGCGTCAGTGCGCCAGCTACAAGGTTGAAGCATGACCAAAAGGCTGACTTGGGAGCAGAAAAATATTGTCAGCCATGACACCGGACATGCGTTGGTTAAAGCCGTACCTGGTAGCGGGAAAACAACTACCCTCGTAAAGCGCGTTGAACGGTTGGTCAAGACGGGGGCTGACCCTCGTTCCATTCTGATCCTGATGTACAACAAGTCTGCGCAGCTAGGCTTCACCGAGAAGTTGAAGACGGCATTGAAGTCGACCGCTATTCCAGAAGTTCGCACATTCCACAGTTTAGCTTTGAAAATCGTTGGTTACGGAGAGCGGCAACAGATAATCAAGAAGAAAGACCTCCTTACTCCGGGCGACTACCGCTATGAGCAACTTGTTAAGCAGGCTTATCGCCATGGCTTTGACCATGAGGCTAGTTACATTGCTCCCAGCGAAATTGAAAACTTCGAGCTGTTTATCGCACGTTGTCGGGCGGCAGTTGTAACTCCAGTTGATGCAGCTACAGATCCTACTTTCAGCAACATCAAGCGGGAGTTTATTTTCCATCGAAAGGTTAAAACCACCGGCTTTCAGCCGGTGAGCTTTAGCGCCACCATGCGGGGCTGGAGGGCAAGCGCATGGATTACAGATACGGCAGTCATACGGTCTACCAGATCGAGTATCACTTTGTTTGGGTGACTAAGTACCGATACAAGGTGCTCAGCGGTGAGGTTGCTGAGCGAGTGCGAGAGCTGGTGAGACAGACGTGCGAAGCATTTGAAATTCGGATTGTGAAAGGTGTGGTGAGCAAGGATCACGTGCATATTCTGGTGAGCAGTCCGCCGAATTTGGCGCCGAGTGAGATCATGAGGCGGATCAAGGGGCGTACGGCGAGCAAGATTTTCGAGGAGTTTCCCCATCTGAAAAAGCGCTATTGGGGGCAGCATTTTTGGGCTCGCGGGTACTTTTGCGCGACGGTTGGGCAGATGACGGAAGAGATGATCAAGCAGTATCTGGAGCATCATTTTGAGCCGAGCCCGAACGATAATTTCAGGATGGAGCCTGACTGATCCGACGCGTCGTTCAGTCGACGCGTATCCGGACTTTCAGTCCGTAAGTCACTAACCCACCGACTTCAGTCGGTGGTTGTTGAGTCGCGCCTATAGCCGCTATTGCGAGTTGCTAGAGGAAAACAGTCTGAGAACCCTTGATGACTGTTTGACTGAGGCGGCCTCAGTGTTGCGTAATGACACCAGCCTTGGAGCCCACTACAAACACATCATTGTGGATGAATATCAGGATGTTAACCTGATACAGCATGACATAACTCGCTTGCTATCTAAATCAGATGCGTCAGTTATGGCTGTTGGTGATATTAACCAGTGTATATACGAGTGGCGCGGTGCTCGACCAGACTTCATCGGTGGTCTGTTCGAGAAGCATTATGAAAATACAAAAGTGTTTCAACTTTCATGCACGTTCCGATTTGGGCATGAGCTTTCCTTGATGGCCAACTCGGTAATTCGGCGAAACTCTATGAAGCTGACTAGGCTCTGTGTCAGTCATCCCAGCGCCCCAAAAACAGAGGTGAGATTACACCTTGATAACTGTTTATCCGAAGTGTTATCAAAACTTTCGGTAAACCGTGGCACACAAGCTATCTTGTCTCGGACCAAGGCGAGTCTTGCCGAGGCCGAAATAACTTTACGCCTTTGCGGACTCCCTTATCGCTACCTCAATGGCTCAACTTCATTACATGCCCGCACTGAAGTCGGGATGTTGGTGGTAGGCGTATTATTGTGTGTTTACGGCAACCTGCAACAACTCGAAAACCACCCCGCCAAACAGGCTATGGTCTACGGCTTCTTAAAAGAGGCTGGTTTCAATTGGCAGCAGGGACAATTCAAAACTGCACTTAACTGTTTGATGGCTCCCCATGCCAATCTATGGTCTGTTCTGGGGGATCTATTCGAAGGCTCACACTACCAAAAGGATCGATTAGAAAGACTCGCTACAATCTGTCAGAAAGATGGAGAGGAAACGCCTGCTTTTGATGTGCTGAGGCGTCTGAGTATGGCGGGCTTCACTGATTGTATCGGTTCAGCGGGAGTAACACGCACTGGTTCAAACGATCTAAAACGAGGAGTTTTGCGGATTGAAGCGCTACTAGAGTCGAGCAAAATTGATTCCCGAAAGTTTTTAAATCTTATCCTGGATCCAGTGGAGACTTCGACTGACCGCGAACCCTTCATTCTTTCAACATTGCATGGCTCCAAAGGTTTAGAGTGGGATAATGTGGTGCTGATCGGTCTGAATGAGAAAGAGTTTCCTGGCGGCAAGCCCGATGATGTTTATAACGTGCACACATCGGTGCATAACCCTCCGACCGAGGAAGAAATTGAGGAAGAGCGTCGGTTATTTTATGTCGGAATCACTCGCACAAAACAGCAACTTAATATGATTACCCCTTTTGATGAAGGGCTGGCTTTGTGGCTTGACAAGCGCTGGGATAGCTCCCCGAAGAAGTCACCTATAACTACTCGGTTCGTCTATGAGGCTGGATGTAGTGCTTGTGCGGTTACCAGTGATGCGATCTATAACAACGCAGCAGAAAAGCAGACGCTAGAATTCAGCAAATTTCACCAATGGTATCTAAGAGATCTTAAGCGGCTAAAAGTCTAGGACTGAATCGCCCCTGGTTTCGTAGTCACATCTGACTGGCCGCTTCTGAGTAAAACCTATCTAGTAGTGCTAAGAATGGATGACCCAATAGCCCTGCTTTAATGGCTGCTTCTGGCCGGCAGTTGCCGTCCGCGTAAGTCCGCCCTCGGCCAGAGGCGGGCATCAGCCATAACCTGAAAATTTTAGACACTCAGGCGCCCTGCGCGTTAAGTTCAGGAGATTAGGCAGTCCTGTCGGTCATATATCGAAGAAAATGTCACATAACCATCACCCCCTGTGGGCGAAATTTTTAGGAATAGAGCTACAGGCTAGGCTATATTAAGTGCTCGGCACCGGCGAAGAGCCGCAATATCCCAGCGAAATTCAACTACCTTAATAAAAAAGGCACCAAGATGTACACGCTAATTGGACTTGCAATATGCGCAATTCTTGCCATTCCGACTTATGGTATATCATTAATAATATACTTTATTATTAAGAACTGGTTCGACAATTTGGCCGCTAGAAGTCTGCTGGCAGCTGCAGTCACGAGTATGAAGACTGACATGGAAGAGCAACGCTTTCATATAAATCAAGCAGCAATTCGAAAAATATTCTCCCGTTTCTCGGACGCACCGCCACAGGTGAGTTATTTGTCGAGCGAGCGAGTGACAATCTACTGGGGAGTTGTACAGCATCCGATGATCAACAATGATCACTATTTCTCGGTGAGATTCATCTATTTCCCACGCATGGGAACCAAGAATGCCGTATTTATCTCAGCAGCGCCTGGTATAGATCCTCTCACTCTCAGTTTCCAGATGGATGGACTCCTGAAGCTGAAAGACGAGCCGATTGAGTTCGTCTACCCGGGCCGCGGCGGCGATGACTGTATTCATGAGATCATCAGCAAGACCGCGAATTCAAATGTCTCGAAATGTTATTGCCCAAACATCCAGTATGGCAGAATGAGAGATTTCATTTACCAGTACTGCGGCGGCATGGACTATTTTGCATCGAATGGCGGACGATTTTGCTACCAAAATAGCGTTATCAACTGCCTTGTTAATATCTGGATGATTGATCAGAGCAAGGGCGATCTCAGTGGGGTGATCATCGCAACGCAAGGTGTCCGATCTATTGAAGACTACATGCGGGAAGTTGATGAGTTTCTTATGCAGGATGGCGATGACTTTCTTGAGAACTATACCTAAGGATGAACTGAAAAGTATCCCTCTGAAAAAGTCAGCCGAGCAACTTTTGGCATACTGACCTTCGCCTTAGTAACGCCTGGGCTTTTCAGTGATGCTGCAATTTTGGATTCTCATATTTAACAATGGCATAAACATGAAATATGAAGTTTCCCCTGTAACAGGCCAAAAAATAGATCGCAAAGAGCACAGCGATAATGCGCCAGCTAGTTACTCTTCCCCAAGCAGTCGTTACAAGCTGGCACTTAAAGTTCATGCTGCACCTAATTGCCCAAAGTGTTCCGGTACTGGCTATGTCGGAAAATATAAAGCCTTGGAGGGCGGCAGGTGCTTTGAGTGCCTTCCCGATAGGCTTTGGAATGACATGCGTGGCGAGTGCGTACTCATAGGCACAGATGATGTAACTGGCGAAATTAAATGCCATATCAGACGCGTAGCTTCAGGGGTTTATCCTAAGGGATGATATATTGTGACACCTCCTGATGAGCATCCACCTTTGATCCCCGCTATTATCTTTTCTACCGAAGAAGAAGCCTGTCGATATGCAAGTGCTGAGTACGGTATTTGATTGAGTCTATCGCCAGGCTGGAAAGGCCAACTAGCGCAAGGCTATTCCAAGCATGGGCCGGCTATGTCTACCTAGGCGGCGCGCACAGCCAGCCCCTTCGAACAGCGCATAAGTTATGAAATCCATACGTCCACTTGATTGATTATTCTAGCTGGCTTCCGCGGCAGTACGGGTGCAGTCATACTCCTGGAACGATAATGACCGCATCTGGCTCATGCTGTGTAAAAACACAATTGGCGATACATGACAGCGCGCAAGCCATTATTAGCAGCGCCAAGCGATCTCCAGGACGCCTGGTGATACCAATCAGGGCAACTCAGCTAGCTTTCCAAATTTGGTGTTCATAGCCTGCTTGATGAACTTTGGAAGACGTATCCCCGTCTTCAGTAACAGCTGGCTTTATAATCGAGCTTGAACAGTCAACACAGAGCTGTAAGAGAGCTGCCTGGTTTAGGCCAGTTACGACAGGCCGCTTTGGCCGAGGCTGCGTAAAAACGCGGGCACTGATCCAGCGCTCACGTTAGCATGTGAAATCTGCGGAGATTTTATCAGTTGGCTCGACGGGAATTCGCGAGAAAACCCGAAAATTGCGTGTTTTCTAAGCGAAGCTCAATCTCGAAAACGGTTTACACGCTATACACCCGCCTGACACGAAGTATTTAACACTCGCATATGCGTGAAGCCAATCAGCCTAGCTCTTGCACACAGTAATCTCTGAGTGGCCGCAATTGGCCGGTTTCTGCCGGTCGTCACTAGGGCGTGCGCTGGCCAAGACGAATGCATGCGCTTGGTCAGCAGGAATGCAATTGACTGGTCAGTGGTTGTGAAGGTTGGTGGTCAAATCACTGCAATTTCGTAATGGCCAAGTTCTCCAAGTGATTTGCTCTGGACTGAACGGCAAGTCCAATCAAATACACGAGTAGATTGCGCCGCTGATGTCATTGCATCTGGTGCAATTTGCACTGGAGCATGTCGCTGATGTGGTCTGGAGACACAGAAGATTTCGGCCAGTTTGCCTGCTCTAGATATTGGGAAAGGTGGGCGGCGGGGCGTGACTTGGCCCTGGCGCTGGCCGAGTAAGGCACATAGCTCAACACTTCACTTGAAGCAGCTCACTCCAGGACGTTGTAAATCGAGGGCTCAACCGCTCGCGTTTCATAGAAAATCCCTGATCCGCTGCGAGCCTGGCAGGTCTGATTGTTCCTTTTCCCTGATTGGCGTTTATCGTGTCGATAACTGCCATCAGCCGATCACTATTAGAACGTGGAACCGGTGCGAAAAGGTCCGGGGTAAATCGGCCTGGCTCAACGAAGTCCATCAGGATTACGCCAGCCTTGGCATAGGCTGGTCCAGGCCTGAATATGGCCTGCAGCCCAGCCAACGACGCGGCTACCAGATCGCGAGTATCGGCTGATGGGTACGGCAGCGCGACGCAGGTGGCGCGACTGTATGGCTCGCCCCGTTGATCGAACGGACTAGAGCGAATAAAGACCTGAATCGCCTGGCATAAATGCCGCTGGCCACGCAGCTTTTCCCCCGCCCTAGTGGCGTATCCTGCGACAGCTTCCTGAAGCTCCTGCAGGGTATATTTTCGCTCTCCAAACGACCTGGTACAGGCAATCATCTGCTTGGGTTCCGGCCCTTCTTCCAAGGCGAAACATGCCTCCCCAGCAAGCTCACGGGCGGTGCGTTTGAACATTCTGCGCAGGGTTTTGCGATCATAGTCAGCCAGCTGCAGGGCGGTAGACACGCCCATAGTGTTTAAGCGGGCCGATATTTTGCGACCGATTCCCCAGACCTCACCGACCTCGGCCAGGGCCAGCAGTCGGCGCTGCCTGGCTGGATCGCGTAGATCAACAACACCGCCCGTTGCCGGCCACTTTTTTGCTCCCCAGTTGGCCAGCTTCGCCAGGGTCTTTGTTGGCGCGATGCCCACGCCGACTGGAATACCCACCTCACGCAATACGCGGGCGCGTATCAGGCGGCCCAGCACCTCAAGGTCACCCTGAACACCCTGCAAATCGAGAAAGCCCTCATCGATGGAATAGACCTCGATGCGCGGGGCCATGGTGCGCAGCGTGCGCATCACCCGCCCTGACAAGTCGGCATAGAGTGCGTAATTGCTGCTGCAGGCGATCAGGCCGTGGCGCTCCACCAGCTCGTGCAGCTGGAAGTACGGCTGGCCCATCTTCACGCCCAGGGCTTTGGCCTCATTGCTGCGGCTCACTGCGCAACCATCGTTATTGCTCAGCACCACCACAGGCCGGCCATGCAGCTCCGGGCGGAATAGCCGCTCACAACTGACATAGAAGTTGTTGCAGTCAACCAGGGCGAACATGGAATCAGCGCCGGCGCAGTGAGTGCAGGTTATCCGTAACGACGCCCCAGATTTCGAGTGCTTCGCCATCCTGGAAGGTGATCGAGGGGTAAGCCGGGTTAGCGGCCTGCAGCACTGGCCGGCCATTGGCGTCATAGCTCAGCACCTTGGCAGTGAACTCACCCCCAACCAGGGCGATCACCACCTCCCCCTGGTTGGCCACAGCGGCCTTATCGACCACCAGCACGTCACCGTCATAGATACCGACACCCGTGAGGCTGTCACCGCCTGCGCGCACCAGGTACACGCTCGGAGCCCTCACGTTCACCAGCTCATCGAGCGACAGGTATGTCTCGGCATAGTCATCTGCAGGGCTGGGAAACCCTGCGCTGACGCGCCCCTCGATCATGCGGACGCGGACTGATGAGGGCCGGATGCGGCCGAGGATAGTGGTCATTCTGTGTTGCCGTAATACTGTATGGATATACATATTACTGCAGCTGGAGAGTGAAGCAAGCCTGCCTATATCGGCAGCCGGGCCGTCGCAGAGCAAACGTCTAACACCTGTTTGGACAGTCAGCAGTAAGTTCTCACCTGCACAAAGTTTGGGTTTTTTCAGGCACGGGCGACGCTGGAGGTACTCATAACCAAGGAGCCAGCCATGAACCTTTTGAGCAAACTTGTCAGCCTGTTTACATCCATCGTGCAGCCAGTCAAACCGGCGTACACGACCATCATCTATCCCATCCAGGGAAAAGCGGTAGTGGTGCACGACGGCCTGGGGATACGCCATGAGCCGCGCTGGCAACATAGCCTGGAGCCGCTGCTGCAAGCGGTTGCTGATACCAGTTCGCCTTTTGGTAGCCTTATCGCGGATAACCCCTTCTGGAGCGATTCCGCCATTCATTTGGATGTCGGTGATTCACTGTCGAATTTGTCCGCTGTCGATATTTCTATGGCTGACTCAATTCAATGGGTTAATCCTGCCAATGGATTGCCCTCGTTGGATGGCTGCATCGACATCATGGGGAATCCGATGGGTATGGATTCAACGTTTGGTGACTGCTGGAGTGATTATTCCGGCTGCTCAAGTTTTGACTTTGGTTGAACCGCTGATTGGTATCTGGAAAGAGAGGTGGAAATCATGTCGATACTGGGCTTTGCGGTGCTTTTCATTCTGAGTTTTGCTATCGGAATCTCCTGGCTGGCTCTGAGCGTTGATGCTCGCCTTGGGCGGAGCGGTCAGGCGTATCAATTACCCTTGCCGTTTGATGTTCTGGGTTATGAGCGATTCCAGAAGCGTCGCACAGGCATTCGGCCAGTAGGGGTGGTAGCAGGGGGAATGCTGTTGTTCTTTGCGGCCGTGGGAGCTGTTGTATTAGGACGTCTGGCCAGCATGCCACCCGATACGGCAGCACCAGTTTTTCACGCTTATGCCTGGTTGCCGACTGTCTGGCAGCCGCTTATGGCTGTGGGACCAATAGCATTTGTCATAAGTGCGGCGCTGGGAATGTTTTGCCTCGGCAAGGGGCTCGATGCGATAGGGCGCTGATGGCGTTGCCGTTTGTCATCCGATTTGGCAACAGGCTGATGCTAAGTAGTCTGATTACCCCATAGCTGTTCGGCTGCGTTGCCAAATCACCTCCATTTTGGCAACGGTGACCGTGTTTATCAGCTTCAGCAAAAGGATCATTCTTGATGAAATTTTGCGTCTCATTCGTTCGTAACTGCCTTGGCGCCGGGCAGATCGTCGCCCTTTTGGCTGGGTGTGCCTCTGATCCATCGATACCCTTTGAGCAACTGCAAGATCCGTTGACCACGCCCAGGGAAAAATGGTCAGACGCCATGGTGGTGGCAGATGCCATGCGATTGAGCGGGCTTCGTGATATTCCGCGGGAAGTCGCGGAGGCGCATGGCGCAACGAGCTCGTCCAGCGCCAGTGTGCAAGGGGCTGCAGGTGATGCAGTCAGCGCGGGTATCGGCTATGCATCGCCCCCTACGGGCTTTAGCAGTGGGGCGGCCTTGGGTGTCGGGGTCGGGCTCATGCTAATCGGTGGCGGTGGTGGCGGACCTGCCAATATGACCCAGGTTGCTGCTTGGGTTCCCAGTGACAAGGCCGCGACCCCTGAAGAGGCTGCCGCGTATGCGCATAAGGTCTATGAAGACGTGAGGGCCGAGCTGTTTGCGAAGCGCTCAAACGTCAAGAGCCAAGTCGGACGATACGCAATGGGGTCTAGCCGAAGCTTCGCGACATTGGCGGATATCGCCAAGGGGCGGCCTGTTGAGTTCGACCTGGAGGCGAGCCAGTCCCCCTCGTTTATCGAGGCCCCTGAGTCATATGGGCCAATCTATATCCGTGAAACCCAGTTCATGGTGGATGCCATAAAGAACGACCTTACCTGGACTGAAGCCATACGCATGACTTCAGAGAGGCTGCCGGCCTGGTTCTATATCTACCAGCCCGGTCAGAAGCTGCGCAGAAATTCGAGGCCAACGGTTATCTACAGCCAGGGACGGGCGATGTATTTCATCGGGCGGTAGGTAATTGCGATGTCCTCATAGACAGCTGAGCGATCTCGAACCTTTGGGGTTGACAGTACGGCGTGATCTCTCGTGCACAAGTTTAGGTGGCGATTGATTGCATGCTGGGCGCACCACTCGTCTGGAGATACCTCATGAGTGGTGGAGGTTAAGCCATTCTTGATGGCAAAATAATGGCGCCAAAATTTTATCGGATCTCGATTTGTGAAACTTACAGGCCCAATCCTAGGGCTGCTTAAGGAGTTTATATGAAGAAAGTATTCTTCCTGTTTGCAGGAATGTTATTTAGTTCGATGGCTTTTTCTGATCCGGCTTTGTTTGAAATGAGGCTGGGTGGAACTACAGAGTCAGAGCTCAAGTCCGTTTACAGTGCTCAGCTCTTGGGAGTTAGCAAGTATAGTGGCGGGAATACGTACTCGGTGCCGGTTGCTGAGGTGAATTTCGAAGGATTGCAGAAAGTTACTGCGGTTTTCGATAAGGGAGGGGTTTTAGTAGCGGTTTTTACCGTTTTTCCAAAGACTAAGTTTGACTATTTGAATCGTGCATTAGACGATAAATACAAGCTGATCTCGCAAAAAAATCCTCATGTCGGCAATAAGTCAGCAAAGTATCGAGAAGGCAAAACAGATATTTTGATTGAGGCGCCTCATATGAGTTTTGAAATGTATATGAGCTATGCGAGGGACGAATTTACTCAGGCATATAATGAAGTTGTTCAGTCAGAGGCGCGTGAGAAGCAGAGTAGGGAATCGTCTCAGCTTTGATGTTTGCTCTTGCTTTTAAATTATATTAATTTTCTGGGTTGGTAATTATGTTTCGTTCAGTCTTCGTTGTTGTTCTTTTAAGCTTGGTTGTAGGTTGTACGACTTTTGAAACTGTTAAGCCTGATAGCGTTGAGGGTATGGAGATTTTGAAGTTTGAAGCGCCGGCTAATGGTGCAGCTCTTTACGTATATCGTGACCGTGGTAGTCACTACGGTGGATTTGAGATGATTTTGGATGTGAATGAGGTTGAGGTTTCGTTGGCGCCTTCATGTTTTAAGCGTGTTGAACTATCTCCTGGGTCCTATCGTCTCAATGCGAATCATCCGGATTTGCTTGGTGGTGAGCAAAAGTTAGAGCTTGTTGTGGCTGTAGGTGATGTACGAGTTTTGGAGTTTAAGCCAATCTCGCGTTTTGCCATTCCTGGAGAGTCTAAATTGATTCCTAGGACGGTAGAGGAAGCTCGTGCTGCTATAAGCGCACAGACGCTTTGTATGCAGAGCACAAGCCGTATTTAATCGTTCTCAATACATCGCGCGCGAAGATTTTAAATCTTAACGCGCGTTGCTATTGGCAGCTTTCTAGAATCTGCCATTCACTTATGTGGCGGCTGGCTTATAAGGCGGCTGTGAAAAGTCTTTGTGGCAGACTAACGGGTATTTTTGGTGCCTTGGGAGCGTCTCCCAGGGCACTCTTTATGTTTACAGCGGGATACCGTCGGCGTACTTGGTGGTCAGCAGCATCGCCAGCACGCTGGGGCTGGCCAGGCTCTTCTCGATCAGTTGCGCCGGCTTGTCGGCGGTGACTGGAGCCCTTTCACAGGCCTTGCAGGCATAGGTCTTGCGGACATGACGGATCACCCGCACCTGCATTGGGATGATCTCCAGCTGCTCGCTGGTCTCTTCACCGATGACCTGTTTGCAGGCTCCGCAGGCGCAGGTCAGTTCGTGCTCGGGCAGTTCATGGATGACGTCGACGCGCGGCAGATTGGCCGGCAGTGGCTTGCGCTTGCCACGACGCTTGACCGGCGCAACGACTTCTTCGGCTTCGGCTTCGGCTTCGGCTTCGGCTTCGCTTGGCGCGTCGGCTGCGTCGATCAGCTCTTCGGCCTCGTTGAACATGGCCAACTGCGGTGAGTCAGCATCTTCAGGGCTGCGCTCAGACTTGGGCGAGAACAGTTTGTGGCGCAGCAGGGCGTTCTCTTCCTGCAATTGCAGAATCAGAGCCTTGAGCAGGACGAGGTCGTCGGGAAGGTTGTCGGCGCCAAATTTCATGGCGCCGGATTATACCGGCTCAGGCCACGAAGCGTGGCGTCAGAACCTGATGCGGACGGTTACGCCACAGGTCGATGCCGTCGAGTAGCCAGTTCAGCTCGTCGACCGTCAGTTCGATGGCCTCGTCGCCAGCATCAGGTTTGGTCTTGAAACGCTCGGCTTCCAGACGCTTGAGCCACAGGCAGAAGCCGTTGCGTTCCCAGTAGAGAATCTTGACCTGACTGCGGGTGCGATTAAGGAACACGAACAGCACGGGGTTGAACACTTCCACCTTGATGTCCAACTCGACCAGGGCGGCCAGGCCGTTGATGGATTTGCGGAAGTCGACGGGCTTTGGGTAGAGGTAGACTTTTTGCACCTTGGCGTCGGGACGCATCATGGCGGGGCTCCACAGGGAAAAACAGGGAGCCCAGCATCCGGAAACGGATAGTTCAGTTGAAGGTGGGGTTTATGGAGCGCTTACATCGTTCTGGAGTCATGGCTTGGCCTGTTACTGAGCCCCGCCAGGGTAGTCGGGGTTGGATGAGGTGGTGTCCCGCTCCGACACTGGGACGAAGCTTATTCTTCAGTGTTGAATATGTTCTCGGTGAAGGAAACTGGGCGCGATCGAAAAATTCTTTGCCCTCTACAAAGAAAATCTTTGTGGGAAGACCTCGTCCCAGGTGATCGGATTGAGGCAAACTCTTCATCAATGGTTTGGCCAGCGTATTTGCTCTGGTTTAGGCGAAATGCCCTTTTCAAAGCAGGGGCTATTTATTGCGGGAGCAGGGTATGCAAGAGCAAAATTTTAAAAGTCGCGATGCCATTCTCAAACGACTCGCTCGGGTGGAGGGGCAGATACGGGGTATTCAGGCAATGATCCGTCGAGGTGACGAATGCGAGGGTATTGCTCAACAGTTCAGTGCAGCACGTAAGGCCCTAGACAAGGCCTACCAACAGATGCTGGTGTGTTTGGCCGAGGATGCCATTCTCAGCCCTGATCATAGCAACAGTGAAAAACTGGCTCAGGTGCGCGACATCTTTACAAAGTACACCTGAGGCATCTTGCATAGGTCTCTCTCATTTTTTCTGCAGATATAACCAGCGGTGATTCTGCTGAAAAGATGCTTCCTAATGGTGTGATTATCAGGCTTCTTGCTTTGAATGGGCTAAGGTGTTCGCGATAGTGCTGTTGCGTTGTTACCTGGGTGCGGCAATAGGCCTACATACCCCCGGGGGTTTGCTGGGCTACACTAGAATCTGTACGAAAAGTCGCAGAACGTAGGTCAGGCGATACGAATGGTGACTCCGTAAAAACGGGTGTGGAACGGATCGGGCTCGCACCAGAGTTTACAATCGGCAGATGAGCATTCCGAACCCATTTTCAATGAAGCATCACCGAGCACAGGCACTTTTCGTACAGAGCCTAGATCGCGTAAGCAAAGGCTGTGCCTAGCTTCGTTACCCCGTCCCTTCCACTTACAGGGCATGCTCAGATGGAATTAGACCCGCTTTTCCTTTCCCGGCTGCAATTTGCATTTGTAGTCTGCTTTCATGCGATTTTTCCCGTATTTACCATCGGCTTGGCCTCTTTTATTGCATTTCTAGAAGGTATGTCCTTCCGTACCGGTGACCCTGCCTGGGAGCGCCTGTCGAAGTTCTGGATTCAGGTGTTTGCTGTGGTGTTCGGCATGGGTGTGGTCTCTGGCATCGTCATGGCCTTCCAGTTCGGCACCAACTGGAGCAATTTCTCGTATGCTGCATCGAACTTCCTCGGCCCGGTGCTGAGCTATGAAGTGATTACGGCCTTTTTCCTTGAGGCGGCCTTCCTTGGCGTGCTGCTCTTTGGTCGCGGCAAGGTGCCTCAGGGCATGCATCTGCTGTCTGCCTGCATGGTGGCGTTGGGCACTTTTATTTCGTCGTTCTGGATTCTCTCTGCCAATAGTTGGATGCAGACTCCTGTGGGTAGCGAACTGCGTGACGGTATGATCCATGTGCTTTCTTGGTCAGAGGCGCTGTTCAGCCCATCCTTCCCCTATCGCTTCATGCACATGGCCCTGGCTTCCTTCCTGACCGGTGCCTTTGTGGTGGCCGGGGTCAGTGCCTGGTATCTGCTGCGCCAGCGTGAAGTGGATCTGAACCGCAAGGCGCTGTCGGTGAGCCTGTGGCTGATCCTGCTGATTGCCCCGACCCAGGCAGTGGTAGGGGATTACCACGGCCTAAATACCCTAGAACATCAGCCAACCAAGGTTGCGGCGATGGAGGGCAACTGGCAGCGTGGATCCGGCGTGCCGCTGCTGCTGTTCGCCTGGCCTGATCAAGAGGCGCAGACCAACCACTTCGAGATTGCTATCCCCAAGCTGGCCAGCTTTATCCTGACCCACGACTGGGAAGGTGAGCTGCCGGGTATCGCCGAGGTGCCGTACGAAGAACAGCCGCCGGTGTGGATCGTGTTTTGGTCGTTCCGGGTGATGGTCGGTATCGGTCTGCTGATGATCGCCTTCGGCTTGACCGGCTTGGTATTGCGCCGAGGTGGCCGCTACTGGCGAACCCCCTGGTTCCTCAATGGCATGCGCTGGATGAGCATCACGCCTTTCCTGGCAGTGCTGGCCGGTTGGGTGGTGACCGAAGCGGGGAGGGCGCCCTGGTTGATCTATGGGGTGATGACCCATGCCGAGGGCCTGACGCCCTCGCTGACCGGGGGCATGGCGCTGTTTACCCTGATCGGTTACATCCTGGTTTATGCCGTGGTCTTTAGTGCCGGCCTGTATTACCTGATGCGCGTGCTGCAGGACGGTCTGGAAGAAGACCTGAGCGCCGAGGCAACCCATGAGGTGGAGCGGGCATCGCGTCCGCTATCGGCAACCCACGTACGTCTGGAACAGGGGGAGCACTGATATGGTGCCGTTTGATCTTTCCATGATTTGGGCGGTGATCATCGCCTTCGGCATCATCATGTATGTGCTGATGGATGGCTTCGACCTGGGGGTGGGTATTCTGTTTCCCTTCGCCCCGGACGAGCAGGCCCGCGATGTGATGATGAACTCGGTGGCACCTGTCTGGGACGGTAACGAGACCTGGCTGGTGCTCGGCGGCGCTGGGCTGCTAGCGGCCTTTCCGCTGGTTTACTCGGTGCTGCTGCCAGCCATGTATATCGGTGTCTTCCTGCTGCTGGCGGGTCTGATTTTCCGCGGCGTGGCTTTCGAGTTCCGCTTCAAGGCCAATACCTCGCGCTACCTCTGGAACTGGGCCTTTGCTGGTGGCTCGATTGTCGCCTCCTTTGCCCAGGGTGCTGTGGTGGGGGCCTATATTCAGGGCTTCAATACCGAAGGCTTGGTGTACGTGGGTGGCCCCCTGGATTGGCTCACGCCCTTTACGGTACTCACCGGCCTGGGGCTTCTGGCCGGTTATGCGCTGCTAGGTTGTACTTGGCTGATCATGAAGTCTGAAGGCTATATCCAGGACTGGGCCTATAAGTTGGCCCCCAAGCTGCTGACCGCCGTGCTGACAGTGTTTGTTGCCATCAGCGTCTGGACTCCCTGGGTCGATCCGTCCGCCTACGCCCGCTGGTTCTCGTCCATCGGTCTGATCTGGATATTCCCGCTGCTGGCCGGTTTGTGTGCGCTGCAGATTTTCCGCAGCCTGCGCAAGCGTCGTGAGGCCATGCCCTTTATGGCGACCATGGGGTTGTTTGTCTTCACCTATCTGGGCCTGTTGGTAACCAAGTGGCCCTATATCATCCCGCCCAACCACACCATCTGGGATGCAGCCTCGGCGCCGGAATCGCAGCTGTTCCTGCTGCTGGGCCTGTTGTTTGTTATCCCCATCGTGCTGACCTATACCGCCTGGACCTACTGGGTATTCCGCGGCAAGGTGCGGGCGGGTGAAGGCTATCACTGACCGCGCGCGTAAACAGCGCAGCCGTCGCTGGCTGGCCCGCCACCAGCGAGCGGTACGCCCCCTACTGCTGGGGGCCGTAGCGGCGGGCCTGCTGGGAGCACTGGCGATTATCCTGCAGATGGGCCTGATGGCCGCTCTGGTGCACGCTCTGTTGATGAAGGCCGCCGCGCCGGCCAGCCTCTGGCCGATGATGTTTTGGCTGGTACTGGCGGTGTTGTTGCGGGTGGTGGCCCAGGCCGTGCAGGAGCGCCTGGGCCAGTATGCCAGTGCCCGTGTGCGGCAGCGGGTACGCGCTGAGCTCAGTGCCCTTTGGGCCAGGCTCGGGCCGGTGCGCCTGGCAGCTCAGCCCAGTGCCAGCCTGAGTAACCAGTGGGTCGAGCAGGTGGACGCCCTGGATGGTTTTTATGCCCGCTACCTGCCGCAGCAATGGCTGGCCCTGCTGGTGCCTTTGTGCCTGTTGGCCGTGGTGTTCTGGCTCGACTGGCTGGCGGCCTTATTTCTCCTGTTCGCCGCGCCGCTGATTCCATTGTTTATGGCTCTGGTGGGGATGAGTGCGGAGCGCATCAGCCAGCGTCATGTACTTCAGGCTGGGCGTCTGGCCGGACAGTTTCTCGACCGGGTACGTAACCTCACCAGCCTGCAGCTGTTCGGCCAGGTTGGACGCTCGATTGCCAGTGTCGAGCAGGCTACCCAGCGTTATCGATCCATCACCATGGAGACGCTGCGCGTGGCGTTCCTGTCCTCGGCGGTGCTGGAGTTCTTTGCCTCGGTGGCCATTGCCTTGGTGGCCATGTATATCGGTTTCGGTCTGCTTGGCTATATCAGCTATGGCCCTTCGCCTGCGCTAAGCCTGTTCAGTGGCCTGTTTATCCTGCTGCTGGCCCCCGAGTTCTTTCAGCCGCTGCGCAGCCTAGCCCAGCATTACCACGACCGCGCAGCGGCCCTGGCGGCGGCCGATACCCTGGCCGAACTGGAAGGACTGGAGGCGCCCGCCACTAAGCTGCCGGCTGAGCTACGGACCGGGGACTGCGTGGGTATTCATGTGCAGGGGCTGAGTCTTGGCTATGTCGGGCGTGGCTCTATTCTGCGCGGGCTTGATCTGCATGTGGCGGCGGGGGAGGTGATTGCCCTGGTCGGCCCCTCGGGCTCGGGCAAGTCGAGCATGCTGCATTGCCTGGCCGGCTTTGTGCAGCCGGATGCCGGCACTATCAGCATCTTTGGCCATACCCCCGGTGCGCAGCCGCTGGCCTGGATGGGGCAGCGGCCGTTTTTGATCAAGGGCAGCTGGGCCGAAAATTTGCGCCTGACCGCTCCGGATGCGCAGCCAGCCGCCATGCATCAGGCACTGGCCGCGGTTGGCTTGGTTGAGCTGCTGACGGCTCAACCCAGTGGTCTGGACAGCCCGCTGGGTGAGGGTGGGCGTGGGCTTTCCGGAGGCCAGGCCCAGCGCCTGGCCCTGGCCCGGGTGTGGCTGAGCGATTCGCCGCTGCTGTTGCTCGACGAGCCCACCGCCAGCCTCGATGAACAGAGCGAAGCGGAAGTGGTCGAGGCCCTGAAGGGCCTGGCCGCCGCCGGTCGCACCCTGATCATGGCCACCCATCACCCGGCTCTGATAGGCATGGCCGATCGGGTGCTGCGCCTGAGCAACGGGAGCCTGACCGATGCGTGAGTTATGGCCCTGGCTGCAGCATATGCGCCAATGGCGTGGCCGGCTGCTGGTGGGCGCGCTGCTGATGTTGCTGACTGTGCTCAGCGCCATTGGTTTGCTGGCTCTGTCGGGCTGGTTTATCACTGCAACTGGGGTCACCGCATTGCTCTGGGCTGCAGGGGAGAAGGTGCTGTTCGATATCTATGTGCCGGGTGGCGGTATCCGCTTTTTTGCCCTGTCGCGCACCCTAGCTCGCTACTGCGAACGGGTGTTCAACCATAACACGGTACTTGGCTTGCTGGCGGATCTGCGCGTGCGTCACTTCAGCGCCCTGGCGCAGCTGGATGGTGCCACCCTGGGGCAGCTGCGGGCCGCCCAGTGGCTTAATCGCCTAACCGCCGATATCGATGCCCTGGACACCCTCTACCTGCGCCTACTGGCACCTCCGGCCGTGGCGCTGTTAGCGATTGGGCTGGTCTGCGCCTTGCTGGCGCTGGCGCACCCTGGGCTAGCGTTGACCCTGCTGCTACTCCTGCTGTCGCTGTTACTGCTGGTGACGGTTGGTATGGCCGTGGCCGGATTGCGCCTGAGTGCCAGGCGTGTCGAGCAGCTTGATGGCTTACGCGTGAAGTGCATCGAGCAGTTACAGGGGCTAGCTGAACTGTCGGCCGCCGCGTGCCTGGGGCTGCATCGGCAAGCCCTGCTGGAACGAAGCCAGCAACTGCTGGATGAACAGCTGACCTTGCAGGGGCGTGTGTTACTGGCCCAGTCATTGGTGCTGTTCGGTGTGCTGGGGGCGAGTCTGCTGGGTCTGTTTGCCGGGGTTTTTGCTTATCAGGAGGGGCTGCTCAGCGGGCCGTTTGTGGTGCTGATTGCCCTGGCATTGATGGCCCTTAACGAAGCTTTTGCGTCGTTGCCGGCGGCGTTTGGCCAATGGGGGGGCACCTGTGCAGCGGCGGCCCGCCTTAACCAGCAGGTGGCCCTGGCCGGACGCCTGCACAGCCCAGATAAACCGGATCCCATTCCTGAGAAAATCAGCCTAAGCTGGCAGGCGGTTGAAGTCGATCATGCCGGCATTGCCCAGCTCGATCTGCACCTGTCCGCCGGTGAGCGCCTTGCTGTAGTCGGGCCTTCAGGCTGCGGCAAATCTACCCTGGCGGCGCTGGCCGCGCGTCTGATTGACCCGGATTCCGGCCAGGTCAGCGTGGCGGGTATCCCCTTGCCCCGGTTCGATCTGGACGCCTGGCGTAGCCAGGTGGCCTACCTGACTCAGGAAACCGAGCTGTTGCATGGCAGCATCGCCGATAACCTGCTGCTGGGTAACCCAAATGCCAGTGATGAACAACTTTGGCAGGTTCTACAGATGGTTGCCCTGGCCGATACGGTGGAAGGCTTTGCCGCTGGCCTGAATACCTGGGTCGGGGAGAGCGGTAGGCAGTTGTCCGGTGGCGAAGGACGACGCCTTGCCCTAGCTAGGGTGCTGCTTCGCACTGTGCCTGTGGTGATCCTTGACGAGCCCTTTTCTGGCCTCGATCAGGTCACCCGCGAGCGCATCAAACCAGGCCTCGATACCTGGCTGCAGGGGCGCACGGTGTTGCTGCTCGGTCATAGTGCCGACGCATTGCCTACGGCTGATCGACTGCTGCGCTGGCATCAACTGGAGAGCAGGCATGTGTTGCTCTAATTATGGAGAAGATGTTTACGCTCGATCTAGGTGGTGGCTCATACAAGAACTTCGGACATTATGTCGCGGCTGCGTTACTGGGCACGGGGCAGCATAAAGTCTAGGATGAGCAATATACCCACGGGGGTATTGTGTGGTTAGTTACAGCAACTGGTCTGACTGACGCCACCGCATCTTTTTCTGATCAAGGAGAAACACATGAAAAAATTACTAACAGCTATTGCCTTGTCTGGTCTCACCACCATGGCCATGGCCGAAACCCAAGCGGTAACAGTCATAGTCAGTGACGCAAGCAATATGACCCAGGGTATGGCCATGGTACTGGCCAACCAGATGCAGGCGCAGGGGGCTCAGGTGGATATTCTGCTTTGCGACCAGGCGGGTGCTCTGGCGCTCAAGGAGGCAGGAGGTGAAGCCCTGAAACCCAATGATGTGACTCCGGCGCAACTGCTAAATGCCGCCATGCAAAAAGGTGCCACTGCGTCGGTCTGTGCGCTCTATTTGCCCAACACCGGTTATACCCAGGCGCAACTCAAGGAGGGTGTCTCAGTCGCCAAGCCTGACGCCATGGCAAGCGCCATGCTTGAAAAGCAGCGCAAGGTATTCAGCTTTTAACCAAGCTTGAGCACTTCAGCAGCCGGCTCAACCTGAAAGTAGTCGCCCTTAACCCTTATTTAGGCTAAGGGCGTCCATTTTTACTATTCCAGAAGGCTACGCAGCATCCATGCTGTTTTCTCATGAACTTCAATTCGCTGGGTGAGTAGATCAGCAGTCGGCTGATCATCTGCAGCATCGACCAGAGGGAACATCTTGCGTGCGGTTCGTGCGGTTGCCTCGTGAGCTGTGACTAAGTGCCGAACCATATCGTTAGACTTCGGCACTCCCTCAACTTCAGCAATAGACGCGAGTTGGATAAATGCTTTGTAGGTACCCGGTGCGGGATGCCCGAGTGCACGAATGCGTTCCGCAATCATGTCCAGAGCATTCCATTGCTCGGTATATTGCGTCATAAACATCTGATGCAGTCCGTTGAATTGTGGTCCGGTTACATTCCAGTGAAAGTTATGGGTCATCAAATATAAGGTGTAGCTGTCAGCCAGCAGCCCAGATAGGCCGTGCGCAATTTTCTCACGGTCACAGGCACTAATACCTATATTAATGGGCATTGATTCATTGGTTTCTATAGTCATTCTCTTTCCTGGTAAATGTGAGTTGACTCAGCACAACAATATACTTGGCCGTAGCAAGATCGGCAGAGTGACGAAGGGGGCGGCTATCAGGTTTCAGGCGAGCTAACAACTTTTCGTGAAAAGAAAATCTGAGACTTACTATCACTTTGATAGGCCGAGTCGACTTGAGAAGACGGCCCGGCAGTAGGTCTATTTCTTGACCGGGCAGGTCTTGATGCCAAGCAGAGTGTAAGCCGGGCACCACCCGAGTAGGCCGGTGGCCAATGGCAGGACACCGATCCAAGCCCATACTGGGCCGCCAAAGAATGTCCAGACGATCAGCGCGATACCAACCACGATTCGAGCAATCTTGTCGATGCCGCCAACGTTTGATTTCATGATGTATTTCCTCTATGTTTGATGGTTATTTTGGTGCCGACGTTATGGGCGGTACATCTTTTCCGGGTTCATCTTCGGACTCCACGGCAGACCGGAGTTTTGCCAGCCGTTCTGCAAACGAAAGCCTGAATGTGCGCCTTCCTTAATTGCCGAGCCCTGAAATCCATTGATTACATAACGAGCATTGGGAAAACCGTTCTCACGGAGAAAAGCCGCACTTGGTTCGCCCCGTTCGCTGCCGGAGCGACACATGGTGATGATCTCGGCATTCTCATCGAGGCCTCGTTTTTTCAACTCGGCACGGATTTCGGTAATGAAGTTTGGGTTTTGCGCGATTTTGTAAGTGCCACGCTGTTCGTCCCAGGCGCTGCGGTCAACCAGAAGGTAGGGAACATTGATATGCACGGCGTCGGTGAAGCCGACGAACATGATCTCAACTGGGTCGCGGACGTCGACGAACAGAACTTTGGCGTCAGCCTGCTGGACTCGAGCATGTACCTCATGGGCGGTGACGCCAATATCAGCGGCCTGCGCAGTAAGAGCGAGCAAGCTCAATGCAGTAGATAGCAACAATCGTTTCATTTATTTCTTCCTCTCAGTCAAAGGTCGGCAGGCTAGGTGTAGTCACGTCCTTGCCGGCAGCGAACCAAGCATCAAAACCACCCTCGATTGATTGCACCTGTAGGTAGCCCATATCGTGCAAGGAACAAGCAGCCAAGGCTGCCCGGCCACTCGTTTTGCAGTACAGCACAATCTTCATGTCACGAGCTGATAGCTTCGGATCGTTGCTCAGTTTGAATTCCAGTAAGCCGCGCGGAATGTTTATCGCGCCAGGTATGTGTCCTGCGTGGAACTCGTCAGCCTCTCGTACGTCTAGCAGAACGTCTGCTTCGTGGATTGCGGCGTCAGCGGCATCAATGTTGATTTCGTGGATGCGGGCCTTGGCTTCGGTGACCAAGTCATGCGCACTTTTCATGGGGTTTTCCTTGTGAACTGAACGGTTGAATCTGCTCTGTATGAGCCTTGCCCAAGTGTCTCAAAAGCGATCTGTGGGGCTAGGGCTTTTAGGGCCTGGAACTGGCTGATAAATACCTGGCCGCCAAACTGCTCGAGAAAACTGGAGCGGCGCAATTGATCCATCACCGGGCCCTTGACCTCTGATAGGTGCAACTGCACACCTGCCGTATGCAAGCGTTCGACTATGGCTTCCAGCGACTCCAAGGCACTAGCGTCGATCAGGTTGACCCCGGAGCACATCAGCACCAGATGGCGAACCTGGGGGCGGCTTGCGATCAGTTCGCCAATACGGTCCTCCAGGTAGCGGGCGTTGGGGAAGTACAGGCTCTCGTCGACCCGCAGCGACAGCACGCTGGGAGACTCGATGACGGCGAAGCGTTCGACATTGCGAAAATGCTCACTACCCGGTACCTGGCCGACCACTGCCATATGGGGCTGGCTGGTGCGCCAGAGAAATAGCAGCAGCGAGAGCGCCACACCTATCAGGATGCCGGCTTCCACGCCAATTAGCAGCACGCCGAGCAGGGTGGCCAGCTGCGCAGTGCCGTCCTGGCGCGAGTAGCGCCAGGTGCGGCGCAGCGAGCTCGGGTCGACCAGGCTAAGCACCGCGACGATGATGGTGGCGGCAAGTACGGCCTGGGGCAGGTTGTGCAGCAGCGGGGTCAGGAGCATTACGCTCAGGGCTATGCCGGCGGCGGTAAAGACCCCGGCCATGGGCGTCTGCGCGCCGGCATCATGGTTGACCACCGAACGGGCAAAGCCGCCAGTAACCGGGAAGCCACCGCTGAAGGCAGCGCCGAGGTTGGCAGCGCCGAGGCCGAGCAGCTCATTATCCGGCTCGATGCGCTGGCGGCGTTTGGCGGCCAGAGTCTGGCCAACCGAGACCGATTCTACAAAGCCCACGAGGCTGATTAGTACCGCTGCCGGCAGCAGTTGCAGGGCCAGGTTCAGGTCGAGCGTGGGCAGGGTCAGGCCGGGCAGGCCCTGGGGAATGGCGCCGACCACCCTGACTCCAAGCTGGTCCAGCTGCAGTAAGGTGACGGCGACTATGGCCGCCACTATTGCCAGCACCGGCCCGGCCTTGGCCAGGTTGCCAGCGCTCTGTGCCGATAGCCCTAGGCGCTGCAGCAGCGCCTTCAGCCGGGCCCTTGACCACCACAGCCAGGCCAGGCTGAGCAGGCCGATCAGCAGGGTGGGCCAATGGCTTTTCGGCAGGTTCTGCCAGAGCTGCGGCAGGATTTGCGGCAGGCTTTCCCCGGAGGCCGATACCCCCAGTAGATGCTTGAGCTGGCCTACGGCAATCAGAATGCCCGAGGCACTGATAAAGCCGGAAACCACCGGATGGCTGAGGAAGTTGGCGAGAAAGCCTAGGCGCAATACCGCCATCAGTGCGAGCAGCAAGCCGGACATTAGGGCCAGCAACATGGCCGCGCCGATATACTCGGCACTGCCAGCAGGAAATAGCGGGGCCAGTGATGCTGCGGTCATCAGCGAGACTACGGCCACGGGTCCGACCGCCAGGGTGCGGCTGGAGCCGAACAGGGCATAGGCCAGCAGTGGCACTATGCTGGCATACAGGCCCGTTACCGGCGGCAGCCCGGCAAGCATGGCGTAGGCCAGGCTCTGGGGAATCAGCATCAGTGTCACGATCAGTGCCGCCAGACCGTCCTGGGCGGCGCTGCTGCGGTCGTAACTTTGGCTCCAGTCGAGGCATGGCAGCCAGCGGCTTAGTTTCATTGGCCGGCGTCCTTCTCGAAGTTGCAGGCCGCTGTGGCTTCCACCGGCATGGGTTCATGGGGTAGGTGCTTGGGTTCTGCCAGCCACTCGCGGCCACGCAACATCATGTCGAAGTAGATACTCGGCATCATCTTCACCTTCAGCTCCCAGGCCAGGCGACGCGGCACAGCGGGATCAAGTGGGAAGGTGGGCAAAAGCGTGCCGCCGTAGCCGAATTCGGCCAGTACCACCTTGCCGCGCTCAACAGTGAGCGGGCAGGAGCCATACCCATCATAGAGGGCACGTGGCCCTTTGCCGGTCAGCACGGCGATCACGTTCTCGGCCACCACCGGGGCCTGTTTGCGAACTGCCGCTGCCGTTTTCGCATTGGGTGCGGCGCACACATCGCCCAGGCTGAAGATGTTGCCGTAGCGCGGGTGGCGCAGGGTTTCATGGTCGGCCTCAACCCAGCCGTCGACATTGGCCAGAGGGCTTTGGCGTATAAAGTCCGGTGCATGCTGAGATGGCACGGCATGAAGAAAGTCGAAGTCTTTTTCGATGATCTGGCTGTTGCCGGCCGCATTGACTTGTTTGAACCAGGCTTTTTGTGCAGGGCCATCCACTGCCGTAAGGGTGGTGTTGAAATTGAGACGGGCGTTGTAGCGCTCGACATATTTCATGAGCGGCGGCACGAAGGTCGGTACGCCGAATAGCACGGCGCCGGCCGAGGAGAACTCCACCTCGATATCCTTCAGCACGCCTTCTTTGCGCCACCAGTCGCAGGACAGGTACAGCGCTTTTTGCGGAGCACCGGCGCACTTAATCGGCATCGGTGGTTGGGTGAACAGGGCGAGACCGCGGCGCAGGTTCTGCACCAGTTGCCAAGTATAGGGGGCAAGTTCGAACTGGTAGTTGGAGGTGACGCCGTTCTTGCCTAGGGTCGCCTTGAGGCCCTCGACCGCATCCCAGTCCAGGCTCAAGCCTGGGCATACCACCAGGGCGCGGTACCCAATGCGGTTGCCATCTTCAAGCACGATGCATTGCTTCTCGGGCTCAAAGCCAGCCACAGCTGCTCGAATCCATTGCGCTCCATTGGGGATGCAACGAGCCATTGCGCGTTCTGTGCGGGCGCGTTCAAAAATACCAGCCCCCACCAACGTCCAACCAGGCTGGTAGTAATGCTGGTCGCGGGGTTCAACCACGGCAATGCGCAGCTCTGGCGATCGGCGCAACAAGCTGGCGGTGACCGCACAACCTGCCGCACCGCCGCCCACCACTACGACGTCGTAGCGTTGGGTGGCTGATGCGCTGCTCTGCGGCTGGCTGACGGGCGCTTGCTGCCAACGCTGTTCAAGGCGTGGGGCCAAGCCGCTGAGGTCGTAGCCATTGCCCCGCGCAGTATTGAGTAGTACCAGCGGGTCAAGATGATGTGCCTCGCTCAACGCCCACAGGCTTGTGGAACGGGTGCCGGTGCGACAGAAGGCCAGAACCGGGCCACGAACCTGGTTGAGCAGCGCGGTAAACGCGGCGATGTTTTCATCGCTGATCTGCCCGGAAAGCACCGGCAAGTAATGGTACTGCAGCCCACTGGCCAAGGCTGCCGCTTGCATCTCGGCGGAGCTGGGCTGGTTTTCCCCTTCAGCGTCAGGACGGTTGTTGATTACGCATCGAAAGCCGGCAGCGGCCAGGGTGCCCATGTCCGCTGGCTGCAATTGCGCGGCTACGGCGATAAATGGGCTCAGGTGCTTTAGGGTATCCATGGGCAGTTCCTCAGAGCACGTCGAGGGGGATTTTCAGGTAACGGGTCCCGTTGTCCTCGGCGGGAGGCAATTGGCCGGCGCGCATGTTCACTTGCACTGACGGAAGAATCAGGGTCGGCATGCCCAGGGTGGCATCACGGGCGCTGCGCATGGCAACAAAGTCAGCCTCGCTGATGCCTTCATGCACATGCACGTTCAGCTCGCGTTGTTCAGCAACGCTGGTTTGGTAGCGGAAGTCATCACGCCCCGGTGCCTTGTAGTCGTGGCACATAAACAGGCGCGTTGTGTCGGGCAGGGTAAACAGCTTGCGAATCGACTGAAACAACGTGCGCGCATCACCCCCGGGGAAATCGCAACGTGCGGTGCCGTAGTCGGGCATGAACAGGGTATCGCCGACAAAGCCGGCATCACCGATCAAGTAGGTCATGCACGCCGGGGTATGGCCCGGGGTATGGATGACGCGGGCCTCAATACTGCCCAGATTGAAGGTATCTCCATCCTTGAACAGGTGATCGAACTGACGGCCGTCGGTAGCAAATTCGGCGTCGGCGTTGAACAGCTTGCCAAAGGTGTCTTGAACTATGGTGATGTTTTCGCCGATGGCCAGCGTCCCGCCCAGTTCGCGTTTCAGGTAGGGAGCAGCGGAGAGGTGGTCAGCGTGTACATGGGTTTCCAACAGCCAGTCCACCTGCAGTTGCTGCTCGCGCACATAGGCAATCAGGCGATCCGCGCTCTTGTAGGAAGTACGCCCCGCGGCGGGATCGTAGTCGAGTACCGAGTCGATGATGGCGCAGTGCTTGCTCGCCAGGTCGGTCACGACGTAGCTGTAGGTGTAAGTTGCTGGGTCGAAAAAAGCTTCTACATGAGGCTGCATGATTACACTCCGGAGCTATACCCGTGGGGGTATTCATTTAAGCTAGAGCGTAACTGTTATTTGGTTCTATGCTTAGAATAAAAAAGAATATAAAGAAGTGATGATCTTGCGACTCGCAATAAATATCTGTAACTGATTGATATGTAATGACTTATCTGGCTGCTAGGCGAAAGTCGCGGGAGGCGTGATGGCTGATTTATGGATGTTTGTCGGGGCGCTGGTGGTTGTCTATCTGGTACCGGGCCCAGATATGGTGCTGATGTTGCAGACTGCGGCTACCCAAGGGCGTGCTCATGCCATGGCTGTTGCCGCTGGCCTGGGATTGGCCAGAGGCGCGCATGTGCTGATAGCTGCGTTGGGGCTGGGGGCGTTGCTCAAGTCTTCGCCCGAGATCTTCGAGGTGCTGCGCCTTATGGGCGCCGCCTATCTGGTCTGGCTGGCTATCAGGATCTTTCGGGCGCCGTCACTGATAGCAGCATGCCCTGTAGGAAACAGCCGCAGTGATGTGCAACTCTGGCGCGCTTCATTGTGTAAGGGATTGATCACCAACATAAGCAACCCCAAGGCACTACTGTTCTGCTCGGTTCTATTACCGCAGTTCATTCGCCCGGAGGAGAGCGCAGTCGCCGGGCAATTTGCCCTTCTCGGTATCGTGCTGGTATTCACGGGGCTGTGCTTCGATTTGCTATACGCCTCTGCAGGCGCCGCGCTCAGCCGCTGGCTGGCACAGCGACCACTGGCCCAAACCCTCCAGCGCTGGCTGTTTGCGTCCATTCTGATTGGCTTCGGTGTACGAATGGCTCTGGCGGGACGGGCCTAGGGGGCTGTGCGAGAGCAGACACACCTACTGCGGAAACCCCGAGTTTTAATTATTCCGCTCATTTTTGTTGATTTGATTTGAGCGACTATTCGCGAGGCAGCACCGCTGCAAAAGAGCGTAAAACCGCCACAATCGGCTTTCCCTCGCGATGATCCCTACTCTGGCACAGCATTCCAGAATGTAGTGGTCAACCCATCCCGGACAGTGGGTTAAGTTTTTCTTCGGCAGCGGCGGGCGGCAGCCCGTCGTTGAATTGATGTGGCCTGATCCAGTTGTAGCGGTGCATCAGGTAATGACTGATGTCTCGCTGAGCCTCCTGAGCTGTCAGTTAACCGGTCGGCGGAACCCACTCCGACTTCAGACTCCGGAACAACCGCTCCATCGGTGAATTGTCCCAGCAATTACCTCGACGGCTCATGCTCTGTTCCATCCGATATCGCCACAACCGCTGCCGAAACAGGCGGCTGGCGTACTGGCTGCCCTGATCGGAATGAAACAGCACCTGCTGCGGTTTGCCTCGTTGCTCGTAGGCCATATCCAGCGCCTTGATGACCAACTCCGTATCCGGCTTGGCGGAGAATGCCCAGCCAATTACTCGCCGTGCATGCAGATCCAGCACCACCGCTAATTAATTCCAGCGGCCTTGCGCCCAGATGTAGGTGATATGTAAGCGAACGGGCATCACACCTTGCCGGTGGATAAGCCCAGACGTAAGCCCGCTGGGTCTTCTTTGTGCCCGGGGCAAGCATCTGCACTGGGGTTTCGTCGGCGAGGATGACGTCCTGCTGGAGCAGGCAGTCGCGCAGGGCATCGACCAGAGGTTGCAGCTGGACGCCGCAAGCGCCGACCCATTGCGCTAGGGTGGAACGCGCGATGGCCAGCCCGGCGCGGGCGAAGATCTTTTCCTGGCGGTACAGCGGCAGGTGATCGGCGAACTTGGCCACCATGACCTGAGCCAGCAGCCCCGCAGTCGGGATGCCCTTGTCGATCACCTGCGCAGGCACTGGGGCCTGGATCAACGTTTCACACGCGGCGCAGACCCACTTGCCACGGATACTGGCGGCGAATCCACTTGTGCACGAGATTGGCGTTGAGGCCGTGGCTCAAGGCCACGCCGGCAACCGAGGCGCCGGGCTGGGTACACTCCTCGACGACCTGGGCCTTGAAGGATTTGGGATAGGAGCGGCGTTGGCCTGGCACGGGAGATCCGCCGCAAGGGGCTTGAAATGGTGTCCACCAAAAACAGGTGGACACCATGCCGCTAGCTGGAAGAACCGGGGAGGTGTGTTGGCCAGACGCTTACGGTGATATCGCCGCACCAGACCTGGTTGGGTCGTTCGGTGGCGAACGCACGGTTCAGCCGGTTCGGGATATCTGGCCGTTCAACCGTAGCCTGCTTGTACGCATGCGAGCCTGGTTGTTTGCTGACCAGGCCCAACTCGCGCATTAACCGACGCACGCGAAAGCGGCCAATGCTTACGCCATCCTCACGCAGCATGCCCAGAATGCTTCGGCTACCAGCCGATCCTCGACTCTGGTTGAACAGCTGGTTGACCTGACTGCGCAGGGCAACCCGGCGTTCATCAACACGGCAGCGTCGTAGACGATGGGCGTAGTAGCAAGACCGCACCACGTCGAAGGCTGAACAGACCACTTCCACCGACTCCCGCTCGCTCAATTGCTCTATCAGCGCGTACGATTGAACTCGTCCGACATCAAGAGAGCGGTAGCCTTTTTTAGGATCGCTTTCTCCCGTTCCAGTCGGTCGATCCTGGCTTCCAGCTCTTGGATTTTCTGCTGTTCGGGGGTCAATGCTTTGCTTTTCGGGGTGACGCCGAGGCGCTCTTCTTGGAGCTGTTTCACCCAGCGGCGCAATGCCGAGTCCACGACGCCCAGCGAACGGCAGGCCTCGATATGGCTGTAGCCTTGATCCAGCACCAAGGCCGCAGCCTCTCGCTTGAACTCGGCAGAAAACGTACGTCGTTGCTTATGCATCGAACACCTCTTAGTGGCGAGGATTTTCGCCTAAATTGGTGTCCGGGATCAGTAGACCACTACAGAAGCCATGCTTTCTCGCCTGAAGTATTTCCTCAAGTGACGCCGCCAGTAGGCGAAGTAATAAAAAACCTACAGCGCTTATAGAAAGTTTGAATACCCCGGGGAGTACCAATGCGCTCATTTTCAGCTATGGTTAGTGGCGATCATGAACAGTTGGCCAAGCGCCAGCTGTGAGCCCGATCAGCTTGCGGCGTACGTTGCGTGCTGGTTTACACCAAGCCTTGGAGTATGAGATGGATCCGAAAAGTCAGAAATCTGCAGGTCAATGTCCTGTGATGCACGGAGGCAATACATCTGTTGGTAAGTCGAACATGGAGTGGTGGCCGAACGCCCTGAATTTAGAAATCCTGCACCAACATGACACTAAGACCAATCCGCTGGGGCAAGGCTTCGATTATCGAGAAGCCGTCAAAACACTAGACGTGGCGGCTCTAAAGCGTGATCTCACGGCACTGATGACGGACAGCCAGGACTGGTGGCCGGCTGATTGGGGGCACTATGGTGGTTTGATGATTCGAATGGCTTGGCATGCGGCAGGTTCTTATCGGATTGCGGATGGGCGCGGTGGTGCCGGCACCGGTAACCAGCGTTTTGCTCCACTGAACTCTTGGCCGGACAATGCCAATCTGGACAAGGCGCGTCGGCTACTTTGGCCTATCAAGAAAAAGTACGGCAACAAGATCAGTTGGGCTGATTTGATCGTGCTGGCTGGCAACGTGGCTTATGAGTCCATGGGCCTGAAGACCTTCGGTTTTGCTTTTGGTCGTGAGGATATTTGGCATCCCGAGCAGGACACTTACTGGGGCTCAGAAAAGGAATGGCTTGCCCCCACTGGTAGTGAAGGTAGCCGCTACTCTGGCGAGCGTGACCTAGATAATCCATTGGCTGCAGTAATGATGGGACTTATCTATGTCAACCCTGAGGGTGTTGATGGCAAACCTGATCCACTTAAGACCGCCCATGATGTCCGTGTTACCTTTGCTCGCATGGCAATGAACGATGAAGAAACCGTTGCGCTTACTGCAGGTGGGCACACTGTAGGTAAATGCCATGGTAACGGTAATGCCAAGAATCTTGGTCCTGAACCGGAAGCCGCAGATGTTGAAGAGCAAGGCCTTGGTTGGAACAACCATGTTACCCGGGGCATTGGCCGCGATACGGTGACTAGCGGTATTGAAGGTGCTTGGACCACCCATCCTACTCAGTGGGATAACGGTTATTTCTATCTGCTGCTCAACTATGACTGGGAGCTAAAGAAGAGCCCCGCCGGAGCATGGCAATGGGAGCCCATTAATATCAAAGAAGAAGATAAGCCGGTAGACGTGGAGGATCCAACGATCCGCTACAACCCAATCATGACTGATGCCGATATGGCCATGAAAATGGATCCTGAATACCGCAAGATTTCCGAGCGATTCTACAAGGACCCTGCGTACTTTTCGGATGTTTTTGCTCGTGCCTGGTTTAAGTTGACTCACCGAGATATGGGCCCGAAAAGTCGGTATATCGGACCGGAGGCGCCACAAGAAGATCTGATCTGGCAAGATCCAGTTCCTGCTGGTCGGCGTGATTATGACGTTGCTCTAGTAAAATCAAAGATTGCAGCCAGTGGTTTGTGTATCAGTGAAATGGTCAGCACCGCCTGGGACAGCGCGCGAACCTTCCGGGGCTCTGATAAGCGTGGCGGTGCAAACGGTGCACGCATTCGCCTGACTCCGCAAAAGGATTGGGAAGGCAACGAGCCAGAGCGTCTCGCTAAGGTGCTTACCCTGCTGGAGGGCATCGCTGCACAAACGGGGGCTAGCGTTGCTGATGTAATAGTGCTGGCGGGTAATGTGGGGATTGAGCATGCTGCCAAGGCGGCTGGTTTTGCGATCAGCGTACCGTTCACGCCGGGCCGTGGTGATGCCAGCCAGGCGATGACTGATGTCGAATCCTTTGAGGTGCTGGAGCCGGTTGCCGATGGATATCGCAACTGGATGAAGAAAGACTATACGGTGAGTGCGGAAGAGTTGATGCTTGATCGTACCCAACTACTAGGTCTGACTGCGCCTGAAATGACCGTGCTAGTTGGTGGCATGCGTGTGCTGGGTACTAACCATGGTGGAACCAAGCATGGAGTATTTACTGACCGCGAAGGCCAGCTGACCAATGACTTTTTCGTCAACCTGACCGATATGGCAAACGTGTGGAAACCGGCAGGTCGTAATTTGTACGAGATCCGTGATCGCAAAACAGGTGCGTTGAAATGGACAGCAACGCGTGCAGACTTGGTGTTCGGTTCCAATTCGATTCTGCGTGCCTATGCTGAGGTCTATGCTCAGGATGATAACCACGAAAAGTTTATCAGTGATTTCGTCGCTGCATGGGCGAAAGTTATGAATGCTGATCGCTTTGACTTGAATTGATTCCATAGTCTTATTCAGATAGCAATTCAGGCAGGCAGCCATTCATATGGCTGCCTATTTTTTTTCGCAAAGTGTGTGGCCTATTTAACTGGCAGTAAATAGGCGAAGTGGTTGGATAAGATGGTCATTGCGAAACTAGTATGTCTTCTGGATTTATTTTAATAAGCATACTGGTATTGGCCTCGTAACGCGTGCTACGCGCATCTACTTCATCGATATGGTGCCTACTGCGAATGACCCATGACCCATGACCCAGTTGCAGGCAATTGCAGATTGGCGACACCTTTGGCGTCAGTATGCGCCACCGGGCAATCCTGCTTTGGTGCAACGGAAGCCGCTCGAGCATTGGACAATGGTTGGCCATCGAATAGCACTGTGTCGCGAAGGGTATCGCCGTGGCTCTGCTCTGCAAGGTTAACTAATGGCGCCAGTTCCAGTCGATCAACCGAGCGCAGGGTGTAGGCCTCTCCTGATCTTTGCGTGATGATGAGCGCTTTGGCGAAGGTCTCTATACGCAGCATCTTGGCCTTGTCTTTGGTCTGTTGACCTTACTCAAGGGCGCGATAGCGCGGCTGCGACGGCGATGGCACTGCTGGCCGGCGTCGGGACTTCGCTGATGAGAGATTTGGCCGTTTCTTAGGCGCGCAAGGTGATGTCTTGCTGTCCTTTGGTGCTGAGCAATCGCAGCTGACTTCGCTGCTATTGAGTAGGGAGGGTGTGCAGAATTTTGTATAACCGGGGCTGGGGTTACTAGTGCGGCAGCCTATCTTCGTAGCTTGTCGTAAAGCGTGTCAGCGCCGCCTTCCGATCATGGATCGGCATTGTCCATTTCTTGCTGATGTTGATCCCACTGCCTAGATCGATCGTTCGGAACGCGGCAATGTGCGTCTCATCGATTGCTGCAACGATGACAATTCAGTCGTTTGGCTACTATCCATCCTGATACGCCTGTCACTAGACTGGATGCTGTGGCCACCTTGCTTCCACATTTCCACACGGAGCTTGCATGAATCCCTCCACGCTTATCGGCATGCTTTCGGGCATTCTGCTACTCGCGACTGTTCTGATTTTTTCTACAGAAGATCCATCGCTTTTCCTCAATTTGCCTGGCTTAGGCATTGTGTTGTTCGGAACACTGGCGGCCACCTTTATCAGCTACCCATTCCGAGAAGTCGTGCGTATCTTCAGCTTGCTTGCGACGGTTATGCGCAACGAACGTCTGTATGCAAAGCATGACATTGAGGAGCTGATCAAGCTTTACCGCATCTGGATGTCTGGCGATCTGAAAGCAGTCGAAAACGCTTTGAGTCAAGTGGCCAATCCATTCCTTAAGACCGGTGTGCAACTGGTAGTGGACATGACGCCTGAGGAAGATGTGATGGACTTACTGCAGTGGCGCATTGCACGTCTTCGCGCAAGAGAGCACGCCGAAGCACAGCTTTTTAGAATTATGGCGGGCTATGCACCGGCATTCGGTATGGTTGGAACACTGGTCGGCCTGGTTAATCTGATGTTTCTACTGGGGGACGGTGATATCACCAGCATCGGCCAACAAATGGCGATTGCTCTGATTACAACGTTCTATGGTGTATTGCTCGCCAACCTCATATTCAAACCGGTGGCAGTCAAATTAGAGCGTCGCACAGAAGACCGGGTCGTGCTGATGAACACGATCATGCAGGGAATTTCGATGATGAATCGTAAGTGCAGTCCGGCTTTGATGCGCGAAATGCTCAAATCGTTCATGGTCCACTATCAGGACGAAATCAACGACGGCAGCAAGGGAAAGTCTGGTCAGCGTAATGATGAGGCGCAAAATGACCGACGCACACGGTGAGGACGAATTACAGCGCAGGAAGCTGCTTGAAAAGCAGCTGAATATTCTTCAGCTTGAACTGCAGCGCGCAAGTCGCTCAAGCGACATCAGTCGGCATCGGCTGCGACGACAACAGGTCACGCATGCCGTATATGAAAACAGTGAGGAGGAGGGCTGGCTAACCGTTTACCTCGATCTGCTCACCCTGATACTGGTGTTACTTGTGGTTATGCTGTCGTTTGCAGGTAACAACCACGAATCAAAGCCCGCAAGCCCAGTTGCTAGCCTGTTGAGTGACCGTCCTGACCCGCTGCAGGTGCTCACACCTCCGATTCCGGCACCTATCGAAACAGCGCCGCAAGCTGACCCGCTGTCAGGTCTTGATACAAGCGCTCTGGGTGATGATATTGAGGTCATTGTTAACGAGCAAAGCGTGAGTTTTCGTATCAGCAGTGAAATCATTTTTGCGCCAGGCCAAGCGGATCTGAGCCTTGAAGGCCTGGCAGTGTTGCGCAAGCTGCTACCTGTTCTTCGCCAAAGTGAACATCGAATCACTATTGTCGGACATACCGATAACGTGCCTATTCGCAGCTTGCGGTATCCATCCAACTGGGAGCTATCCGGTGCGCGAGCAGGCAGCGTGGTTCGCTATCTAGAAGCCAACAGCATACCCAGCCAGCGGCTGAGCGCCGTCGGTTACGCAGACACACGCCCATTGGCCACAAATGACACTGTCGAAGGACGGGCAAGTAACCGCCGTGTGGAGCTGATCCTTGAGAAGTAGAAATTTTTAATAGCCACATACATACACCCGGCCGTGGATTTACCACGGCCGGTGCACTCTAGCCCGAGGGGGCTGGATAGCAACCTACTATGGCGTACTTGGTTGCGAGGTGGAGCAGCACAGTGGCTAGGTGGAAACCATCTATTTTCTTGACTTTGAGGGCAAGAATTCCTGTTTTCAAACATGGAAGATCATCACCACGTGTAGTCACAGCAACGAGCTTCTTCAATTATCTACTGGCCGGAGTCGGCCAAAGCGGGTGGTTCAGCCATTGAGCACGTTGAAGCTTAAAGGCGCGCCACATTGGGTGCCTTACGTTTCTGATGTAAGGTGTGCTTTTAAATAGCCAAGCTCATTACCGGGCCAATCAATTGGTACCCAGCATGAAGAATAAAATCCTCAAGCCTGCCTCAGCTCTGATTATCGCCTGCGCAATGGTGACCCAGGCCATTGCTTCAGAAACAGCCGTTCTCATCAATAACGTTCATGTCTTTGACGGCAAAAGCAGTAAGCGAGCTGAAAAAACAGTCAATGTTCTGATTGTTGATCATGTGATTCAGAGCATTTCTGCAGCCGCACTTCCTGTACCTGAAAATGCATCGCTCACACTCATTGACGGTGAGGGGCGAACACTCATGCCAGGGCTGATTGATGCCCATTGGCACATGATGCTTGTCGGTCAGTCCCTTACAGATGCGATGACCAGCGAGGTTGGCTACACCAACCTGCGGGCAGCCCAGGTTGCCGAGGCAACACTGATGCGCGGGTTCACCAGTGTGCGTGATATGGGAGGGCCGGTGCGAGGTCTGCGTCGTGCTATTGAAGAAGGCCAGTATCCAGGGCCTCGGATATTTCCTTCCGGCGCAATGATTTCCCAGACGGGGGGGCATGGTGACTTCCGCCTTCCACACGAAATCCCCAGAGCACCTAATGACCCACTCAGTCACACCGAACAGACGCGAACAGCCGCGATTGCTGATGGCTCGAATGAAGTCCTACGCCGTGTGCGCGAGCAACTGATGCTGGGAGCCACTCAGGTCAAACTCATGGCAGGCGGCGGCGTAACCTCCGTTTATGACCCGTTGGATGCCACTCAGTACACGCCGGAAGAAATCCGTACCGCGGTGGTGGCGGCTGAAAATTGGGGCACATACGTTACTGTGCATGCTTACACCAGCCATGCAGTAAAAATGTCCATCGAAGCCGGCGTCAAAGCCATCGAGCATGGCCAGTTGGTGGATGAAGACACGGTGAAATTGATGGCCGCCAAAGGTATCTGGTGGTCACTGCAGCCCTTTCTGGACAACGAAATCGCCAATAAACAAAAGGGGCCTAGCCGGGTTAAACAGCTTATGGTTGCAGCCGGTACTGACCGTGCTTACGCACTCGCGCGCAAGCACAACGTCAAGGTCGCTTTCGGCACAGACATTTTATTCTCGGGGGATAACGGTGAAGTGCAGAACGCCCGCCTGGCGTCACTGGAGCGTTGGTACTCGCCTGGCGAAGTGCTGCAGATTGCAACCGGCAACAACGGTGCCTTGCTCGCGCTGACAGGCGAGCGCAACCCATACAAGAAGCCGCTTGGTGTTATTGAAGAAGGGGCACTCGCAGACCTGTTGTTGGTTGAAGGTGACCCGACTGCCGACCTGGCCCTGATAAAGGACCCCGCAAAAAACTTTGTCGTGATCATCAAAAACGGTCAGATTTACAAAAATCTCCTTAACCCATAATCAGGTTTTACCTTGATCAACTTGGTATCAGGTCGCGTAATGAAAAACAGAATGTTCCTGAATGGAGTGATCGGCGCCTTTCTGACCGCTCTGACGCCGCTAGCTGCCTCGGCTTATGAGACCACCGACTATGACCGCATTGATGAAAGCCAATGGCGTTATCGCGTCACCCCTTACCTATGGGGCGCTGGTCTGGAAGGAGAGGTGGGTAAATTTGGCCGCAGCGCAGATGTCAGCAAGCGCTTTAGTGATGTACTGGAGGGCCTGGACGCTGGCGTCATGCTGGCATTCGAAGCAAGGTTGGGGCGCTACGGGGTATTCACCGATTTGCTGTATGTCAGCCTCAGCGAGTCGAGCAGCATTCCCACGCCTATTGGCATTGATGTAGAGGCGAATGCAAAGGTTCGTGCAAGCACCTTCATGCTGTCAGGGCAGTATCGTGCTTTCGAAGACAAATGGGGCTACATCGATCTTGTGGGTGGTGCCCGCTATTGGGGCTTAAGAACTGATATAAACGTTAGTCTGGGCACTCTGTTTTCGGTAGATGGCAGTGATAAAGAGCGCTGGGTGGATCCGGTTCTTGGCCTAAAAGGTACCTACCACCTTGGCGAACGAACCTATTTCACCGGATGGGCCATGTTTGGTGGCTTCGATGTAGGCTCTAGATTCAGCTCTGACTTAATGGGCGCACTGGGTTACAAGTTAACGGATCAAAGCGCTCTTCTGCTGGCCTACCGCAGGCTAGAGGTTGACTACACCTCATCTGACTTTGTCTTCGATGCTACTCTTCAGGGGCCTGCAATTGGCTGGGATTATCGTTTCTAAGTGCAATTGCTCCAGTCTCTGTTACATTCAGCTACTGCAATCATCCTCTATTAGCTTTGCCGACCATTATACTTCAGGGACATCAGCCAATACTACAACTGTGTCAGGTCAGATCAATTCAAAGACGGGCTGCCGTGTGCTGTTAACGAAGAAAAACTTAACCAACTGTCCGGGATGGGTTGACCACTACACAGCGTTAGTCGGTCTGTCAGGGTGCCTACTGTTGAGATGGTATAGTGATATGTTGCCGGCTTGAAGTAATTAACGGTGATGTTTCTGAACCATATATCTAGAAAGAATTAATTTACGATTTTTGTCAGACTCATCTAACCGCCGCTGGCGGTACTTCCATTATCGGCATCCATGTACTCTCGAATGCTTCTACTTCCATCGGGCGGCCGAAAAGATAGCCCTGGAAATGCTTGCAATTGCTATCGGATAGTGTCTGGCGCTGCAACTGATCCTCAACGCCTTCAGCGATCACCTCCAGGTCCAGGCTCTGCGCCATGGCCAAGATCGCTCGAACAATCACCTGGCTACTGTAGTTGTCAGGCAGGTCGCGGACAAATGACTGGTCAATCTTCAACTGATCTAGTGGCAACTGTTGCAGGTAAGCCATGGATGAATAGCCAGTGCCAAAATCGTCAATGGAAAATCGTATACCCATCGCGCGCAGCGCCTGCATGCGCAGTACTGCCTTGTCCTTGTCGTTGAGTAGTAGCGATTCAGTGATTTCCAGCTTCAGCAGCTGCGGGCAGGCCTTGGTATCCAAGAGGATCTGTTCGATGAGGTCGACAAAGTCGTCCTTGTAGAGCAGCCGGGCGCTGATGTTGATAGCCAGGCTCAGGTAGGCCATCTTCGGCAGTCTGGCCCAGCGAGCCAGCAGTTCACAGCCTTGGCGCAAAGTTAGCAGATCGATCTGCTCTATTAGGCCGCAACGTTGTAACCGCTCCATAAACCCACCTACTGCTGATGGGGCGGGTCTGTCAGGATGCGCTCGCTGGCGAGCAATTCCACGGCAGCAGCGCTTCGTAGTCCTCGACGCTACTGGCGGTCGGCAGGCGGTCGAGGATGTGGCGCAGCCAGGCATAAGGCTCTTGGCCATTGGCTTTGGCGGTTTCGATCAAGCTATAGATCTGCGCGCTGGCCGCAGCGCCCTTGGGCGTGTCGCTGAACAGCCAGTTCTTGCGCCCGATGACGAACGGGCGGATGGCATTCTCGGCGCGGTTGTTGTCGATCGGCAGGTGCCCGCCCTCGACGTAGCGCACCAGCTTGCTCCAGTTGCTGGCCAGGTAATTCACCGCCTTGCCCAGGGCCGTCTGACCGGCGACCTGCTGCTGGGTCTTGTCCAGCCAGGTCTTGAGTTGATCGAGCAGCGGCTGGCTGCGCTGTTGACGGGCGGTTAGACGCTCGCTGTCGCTGGCTGCTTTCAGGTCGCGTTCGATGCCGTAGAGTTTGTTGATCAGGTTCAGTGCCATGTCGGCACGGCCGGTCTTGCCCTTGGGCTGCACCTTCTGCGCCTCGACGAACTTGCGCCGCGCATGCGCCCAGCAGGCTAGACGTTCGATGCCTTCTTGCGTGGACACGGCGTTGTAGCCGGCGTAGTCGTCGGTCATCAGGTAGCCGCGATAGCCATCGAGCAGGCGCAGCGGCACCTCCTGCGCGCGGCTGGTGCTGTAGTCGAAGAGGATTACCGGCTTGTCCGGCGGCCCCCCGCTTTGCACCCACATCCAGGAGTGTGCAGTGGGATCGCGTCCCGGCTCATGCAGCACCTGCAGGCGGGTTTCGTCGCAGTGCAATACCGGGTAGTCCAGCAGCTTGTCGCGCATCAGGTTGAGCAGCGGCTGCAGTTGTTCACCGCACTGGATCACCCAGCGCGCCAGGGTCTGGCGCGGGATCTCGACGCCGTGGCGACTGAGCATTTTCTCGAAGCGGTACAGCGGGATACCGTCGGCGTACTTGGTGGTCAGCAGCATCGCCAGCACGCTGGGGCTGGCCAGGCTCTTCTCGATCAGTTGCGCCGGCTTGTCGGCGGTGACTGGAGCCCTTTCACAGGCCTTGCAGGCATAGGTCTTGCGGACATGACGGATCACCCGCACCTGCATTGGGATGATCTCCAGCTGCTCGCTGGTCTCTTCACCGATGACCTGTTTGCAGGCTCCGCAGGCGCAGGTCAGTTCGTGCTCGGGCAGTTCATGGATGACGTCGACGCGCGGCAGATTGGCCGGCAGTGGCTTGCGCTTGCCACGACGCTTGACCGGCGCAACGACTTCTTCGGCTTCGGCTTCGGCTTCGGCTTCGGCTTCGCTTGGCGCGTCGGCTGCGTCGATCAGCTCTTCGGCCTCGTTGAACATGGCCAACTGCGGTGAGTCAGCATCTTCAGGGCTGCGCTCAGACTTGGGCGAGAACAGTTTGTGGCGCAGCAGGGCGTTCTCTTCCTGCAATTGCAGAATCAGAGCCTTGAGCAGGACGAGGTCGTCGGGAAGGTTGTCGGCGCCAAATTTCATGGCGCCGGATTATACCGGCTCAGGCCACGAAGCGTGGCGTCAGAACCTGATGCGGACGGTTACGCCACAGGTCGATGCCGTCGAGTAGCCAGTTCAGCTCGTCGACCGTCAGTTCGATGGCCTCGTCGCCAGCATCAGGTTTGGTCTTGAAACGCTCGGCTTCCAGACGCTTGAGCCACAGGCAGAAGCCGTTGCGTTCCCAGTAGAGAATCTTGACCTGACTGCGGGTGCGATTAAGGAACACGAACAGCACGGGGTTGAACACTTCCACCTTGATGTCCAACTCGACCAGGGCGGCCAGGCCGTTGATGGATTTGCGGAAGTCGACGGGCTTTGGGTAGAGGTAGACTTTTTGCACCTTGGCGTCGGGACGCATCATGGCGGGGCTCCACAGGGAAAAACAGGGAGCCCAGCATCCGGAAACGGATAGTTCAGTTGAAGGTGGGGTTTATGGAGCGCTTACGCAACGTTCCGCAATCTCGATGAAGTTACCGGGCCCGAGCAAGCCCTGCTGAGGATGCTTCCAGCGTATCAGAGCCTCCGCGCCCTCCAAGGCGCCATGAGCACCGACTTGTGCCTGCAGGTACAAGATAAATTCGCCTTTGGCCAGTCCACGGCCAAGGCTTTCGCCGTGGCCGATCCGTTGGGCACAAGATCACGCTGGGCCAGCATCCAGTCATGCAGTGTATCGAGGATCGGTGAAGCCTTTTCCTGCCGTATTCGCCAGCGTTCTTCATCGCTCATGTCCCGTGCTTGCCGTTCGATTTCGTACAAGCTGCCCATCGCGTGCAGTGCTTGTTCGGCCAATTGGCTTTTGTTTGCCGCGTGCAGATCGAAGAACTTGCGGCGGGCGTGGGCCATGCAGCCGATTTCGGTGATGCCTTGCTCGAAGCTGGCCTTGTAGCCTGCGAAGTCGTCGCAGACCAGCTTGCCGTTCCACTGGCCAAGAAAATTGCGCGCATGCTCGCCGGTACGGCTGGGACTGAAGTCGTACACCACGGCCTTAAGATCGGCGAAGGGTGTGGTGCTGTAGGCCCAGACGTAAGCCCGATGGGTTTTCTTCTCGCCTGGGGTGAGCATTTGCACCGGGGTTTCGTCAGCGTGGATCACGCGTTGGCCCAGCAAGGCTTCGCGCAGGGCATCGACTAGCGGCTGGAGCTGCACGCCGGTTTGTCCGACCCACTGCGCCAGTGTCGAGCGAGCGATGGCCAGGCCGGCACGACCAAAGATTTTCTCTTGCCGATATAGCGGCAAGTGGTCGGCGAATTTGGCCACCATCACGTGAGCCAGAAGGCCGGCGGTGGGGATGCCCTTGTCGATCACCTGGGCCGGCACGGGGGCCTGGATCAGTGTTTCGCACTGGCAACAGGCCCATTTCCCACGCACGTGCTGTTCGACGGTGAACACGCCCGGCGTGTAATCCAGCTTTTCGCTGATGTCTTCACCGATGCGTTGCAGCTGGCAGCCGCAGGCGCATTGGGTGTTCTCCGGTTCGTGGCGGATCACAGTGCGCGGAAATTGTGCCGGCAGCGGTGTGCGCTTGGGCTGTTGGCGGGGCTCGGCTGGAGCAACCGGGGGATTGACGGCTTTCAGCTCCGCCTCGATGGCGGCGATGTCAGTGTCGAGCAGGTCGTCCAGCAAGCTACCCTGGTCAGGGCTCAGTTGCTCGCTACGCTTGGCAAACTTGTGCCGTTTGTACCAAGCGATTTCGTGTGTGAGCTGCTCAATGATGGTTTGATCACGGTGGATTTTCTTGCCCATCACGTCGACCTGCGTCAGCAACTGCGCGGCCAGTGTGCGCAGTTGCTCAGCTGTCAGTTGGTCGAGATTGGGCGAGGAGTTCATGCTGCTGATTGTGCCAGAACAGACGCTCTGCGCAGATACACCGATGGGCTAATGGCCGGTGCTACAGCACTGTGATCGCGCCGCCCGCACCGACCCGCTGCCAGGGCAGCCCCAGTACCAACGCCTGAAGTTGCTCGGTGTCGAGTTCAACTTCCGAGCCGTGGCGGATGCCTGGCCAGTGAAACTTGCCCTGGTTCAATCGCCGCGCGGCCAGCCAGATACCCACGCCGTCATGCACCAGGACTTTCATGCGGTTGGCGCGGCGATTTGCGAAGAGATAGGCACAGTGCGGCTTCGCCGCACCGAACACCGCAATCACACGGGCCAACGCGGTCTCGGTGCCGGCGCGCATGTCCATCGGTTCGGTGGCGAGCCAGATACTATCGATACGGATCACTGGGCGAGCCCCCGGACAAAGCGGGCGCATCCTTCAGGATCGGAAGCTGGCCATTTCACTGTGATCGATTGCTCGCCCAGCGGTAGCTCGATAATCACAGCTGGTTCAACTGGTCGTTTTGGCGTAACTCTCGCAGGAACGAACGCCGGCAACGCCGCTGGCAGTTGATCTCGATAAAGCGGTAGCCACTTGCGAATGACGTTGGCATTGATGCCGTGGTGGATGGCAACGCTGGAAACGGTCGCGCCGGGTTGCAGGCACTCCTGAACAACCTGGGCCTTGAACGGTTTGGGGTAAGAGCTTCGTTGGCGCATGGAAATCCCGGCGATAAGGGCTATCGCGTCCGCTTAAAAATACGCGGACACCATCGCCCTTAATGCTGGAGTTCGGAAGGTGTGTTGGCCGGACGGATACGGCAAACCATACGCCACTCTATGCCAACAGATGCCAATAAGGCGTCACATGGCTTTAGTGCTAGATAGTCTCAAGCCTAGTGAATGCGGGCTTCTCGTTAAAAACGCCCGTATACACCAGCATCATTGGGGTGTGCTTGGTGGTCTATGTGAATTTAGAGCGCCGGGTGCGCGTCTGCTCGTAGTAACGAAGCTGATGTGGCATTTTCGCGAAAGGGTGAACAGAGCTGCCCGGCGCGAGGTGCGTGTAGAGATGCGAATCTGGAGAGGTGGTGGTCGTGAGGGTATAATTGACAGAACCGAACGTAGTCGGCACCTATATTGGGGTCGGTTGATAGTCGGTTACCTGCTGTTTCGCAGTGAACGAAAAAGCGGGTATCAGAGCGGGTATCAAATCCGCAAACCCTAATGAAACCATTGAATAATCAACCGCTTACCCGCCAAAGAAAGATCATCCACGTCGATTGCGACTGCTTTTACGCCGCCATCGAGATGCGTGACGATCCGAGCCTCGCCAATCGCCCGCTGGCTGTGGGCGGTTCGGCGGATCGGCGTGGGGTGATCGCCACCTGCAATTACGAGGCGCGCGCTTATGGCGTGCGTTCGGCCATGGCGTCGCGGCATGCGTTGAAGCTGTGCCCGGATCTGTTGATCGTCAAGCCGCGTTTCGAGGTGTACCGCGCGGTGTCACGTGAGATTCACAGCATCTTTCGCCAGTTCACCGATCTGATCGAGCCGCTGTCGCTGGACGAGGCGTATCTGGATGTCAGCGACTCGCCGCATTTCGCCGGCAGTGCCACGCGCATCGCCCAGGAGATTCGTCGTCGCGTGGCGCAGGAGCTGCACATCACGGTGTCGGCCGGTGTGGCGCCGAACAAGTTCCTGGCCAAGATCGCCAGCGACTGGCGCAAACCCAACGGGCTGTTCGTCATCACCCCGGATCAGGTCGACGATTTCGTGGCCGAGTTACCGGTCAACAAGCTGCATGGCGTCGGCAAGGTCACGGCGGACAAGCTGGCGCGCTTAGGCATTCGCACCTGTCTGGATCTGCGCGACTGGAACAAGCTGGCGCTGGTGCGCGAATTCGGCAGTTTCGGCGAGCGCCTGTGGCGCCTGGCGCATGGCATCGATGAGCGCGCAGTGAAGGTGGACAGCCGTCGCCAGTCACTGAGCGTGGAGCACACCTACGATCAGGACTTGCCCGATCTGCAGGCCTGTCTGGACAAACTGCCGGCGCTGCTCGAGGAAATGAAGGGGCGCCTGCAACGCCTGGACGCCAGCTATCGACCGGACAAACCCTTCGTCAAGGTCAAGTTCCATGACTTTACCCAAACCACCCTGGAGCAGGCGGGCGCCAGTCGCGACCTGGACAGTTACCGGCTATTGCTGAGCAACGCTTTCGCCCGTGGCGACAAGCCGGTGCGCCTGCTTGGCGTCGGCGTCAGGTTGCACGACTTGCGCGGGCGACAGGAGCAACTGGAGCTGTTTGCGTAGCCCGGATGAAATCCGGGGTGTTCTTGAGCCTGAACCCGGATTGCATCCGGGCTACGCATGCAAGTACCTGCAAAGCGGCTGTTTGTAAGAGCCCCGCCTCGGGGCGAAGCCTTTCGATCCGACAGCGCCGGTGTTCGCGGCGGGGCGCCGCTCCTACAGGACAGTGTGCGTCCTGCAGGGCGAGCGTCGTGTCATTCTGCCCAGAGGCGAATTGGCTTGCCGCTGGCCGGCCACAGTTGCAGCTGGCCGATGGCATTGAAGTCCCAGCGCTGCACCTCGCCGAGCGCGGCGAGGAAGCGTTGTTCCTGCTCCATGAGGGCGGGGGCGCACAGCTTGCGGGTGCTGCCGGCTGGGTCGAAGCTGAGCGCCTGACCCTTGAGCGTATAGCCGGCGAACCAGTGGTTGCAGCCGGCATTGCCATGGGCGCGGCCGTCGGCAGCGAAGGTAATGGTCAGGTGGCTGCGGTCGATCAACGGCCGTTCACCGATCCATTCCACGCGGTAGCTGTGTTCGGTTTCCAGTTGCGGTGCATCACTGGCGCAACCGGCCAGCATGGCAGCGAACAGGGCGAGGGGCAGGGTACGGTGCATGGTTCAGGCCTCCTGGCAGGTGCGGCAGAGATGACGGCCGGCATCGTTGTGCCAGCCCAGTTCGGCGATGCGAGCTTCGGCTGCCGGGGCTTGTGCCGCCTTGCCGAGGGCCGCATCGACGGCAAATTCGAAATCCAGTTGCTTGCCGCAACCGTCGCAGTTGACCTGCCAGTTATGGATGGCCAGCTCCTTGAACTGCGGTCCCTTGCACACGGCCAGCCATTGGCCGGGCGGGTTGATCAGGTGGCGAACCTTTTCCACCTCCAGGCGCATGTGCAGGTCGCGGCTGCCCTTGAGGGTGACCAGTAGCACGTCGTTTGCCTGGATCGAGCCGCCGTTGCCGGTGACCTGATAGCGGCCCGGCGCCAGGGCGCGGCATTCGGTGAGGGTGTGTTGCGGGTTGAGCAGGGAATAACGGAAATCGTGTTCGGCCATGGGTCCTCCGGATCAGCCGGCATGCTATCACGCACCGGCCTTGACCTCATTGCTTGGCTGCCCGGCGAGCCAGGCCGCGATGTTGTCCAGTGTCGTGCGGGCAATGGCACCGAGTGCTTCGTGGGTGAGAAAGGCCTGGTGCGCGGTGACGATGACATTGGGAAAGCTCAGCAGGCGGGCCAGAGTATCGTCCTGCAGCGGCAGGTCGGAATGATCCTCGAAGAACAGTTCCGACTCTTCTTCATAGACGTCCAGGCCCAGGTAGCCGAGCTGGCCGCTTTTCAGTGCCGCGATCAGCGCCGGTGCATCGACCAGTGCGCCGCGCCCAGTGTTGATCAGCATGGCACCGCGTTTCATCTGCTGCAGGCGGGCAGCATTGATCAGGTGGTAGCTGGCATCGGTCAGCGGGCAGTGCAGGCTGAGGATGTCGCTGCGGGCGATCACTGCTTCGAGTGGCGCCTGGCGTGCACCGGTTTCATCGAGTCCGGTCAGCGGGAATGGATCGTAGATCAGAACCTGGCAACCGAAGCCGTGCATGATGCGGGCGAATACTTGGCCGATCTTGCCGCCGCCGATGACGCCGACGGTCTTGCCGTGCAGGTCGAAGCCGGTCAGGCCATGCAGGGAAAAATCACCCTCGCGGGTGCGGTTGAAGGCGCGGTGGATGCGCCGGTTCAGGGCCAGTACCAGCGCCACGGCATGTTCGGCCACGGCATGCGGTGAGTAAGCCGGCACGCGTACCACGGTCAGACCAAGCCGCTGCGCCGCGCCCAGGTCGACATGGTTGTAGCCGGCCGAACGCAGGGCGATCAGGCGTGTGCCGCCGGCGGCCAGTTGTTCCAGTACCGTTGCCGACAGGTTGTCGTTGATGAAGGCGCAGACTACCGCGCTACCGCTGGCCAGCGCGACACTGTCAGCGGTCAGGCGCGCTTCATGAAATTGCAGGTGCCAGTCTGGGGTGTCGTTGGCGGCCAAGAACGACTCACTGTCGTAGCCCTTGCTGCTGAACAGGCAGATACGCATGGCGTTTCCTCAGGCGTTTTGCGCCGCTGTTTCGCTCAGGCGTACGATGGCCGCATCGAGTTCGTCCAGCGCGCGTTGGGCTTCGGGGTCATCCTGCTTGAGCAGGGTTTCGCTGCGCTGGCAGGCCAGGCGCAGTTGCGGTACGCCACAGTAGCGCGTGGCACCGTGCAGGCGATGAACCCGTTCGATCAGTGCGCTGCGCTCGCCGGCATCGCGTGCCTGGCGGATGGCCTGGCGGTCGCCGGGCAGGCCGGCCAGTAGCATGCTCAGCATATCGGCCGCCAGATCGGCTTTGCCGGCCGCCAGGCGCAGGCCTTCTTCGGCATCCAGTATCCGGGCTTGTGTGTCCGCCGGTGCATGTGGGGTGATGCGGGGGCTTGGCTGGTTGCGCAGGTTGAGCCCCGTCCATTTGAGTACCACCTGGGCCAGTTGCCGCTCGTTGATCGGCTTGGTCAGGTAGTCATCCATGCCGCTGTGCAGCAGCGCACGCTTCTCGTTGGCCAGGGCGTGGGCGGTGAGGGCGATGATCGGTGTGGCGCTGCGCCCCTGTTCGCTCTCCCACTGGCGAATCGTTTCGGTCGCCTGGCGGCCATCCATGCCGGGCATTTGTACATCCATGAACACCAGATCGAAGCTGTCCTGCCGGACGGCTTCTATCGCTGCGTAGCCGCTGTCCACAGCCGTGACCTGGGCGCCGAGATCATCCAGCAGGGTCTGTACCAGCAGCAGGTTGGCCGGGTTGTCATCGACGCAGAGAATCTGTGGCCGGCGTGTGTCGCCGACGGCGACTGGCTCGGCGCTCGTGCGTGGCGGGTTGACCAATTCGACCAGTGCCTTGTGCAGTTTGCGCGTGCAGGCGGGCTTGGCTTGCAGTTGCGTATAAGCGTCGGGCAGACGTTCGTGGAACAGCGCCAGTTCGGTGGTCGGGCACAGCACCAGCGCCTTGCAGTCGAGCCGGTCGAGTTCGCGGATCAGTTGGCCCAGCGCCTCGGGGGACAGCTCGTTGGCGGTGATCCCCAGTACGGCCAGTTGCAGTGGCCGTTCGAGGTCGTGCTGGGTTTTCACGGCTTCGACGAGCCGGGCGTGATCGATGAAGCTTTCCACCTCCAGGCCGCAGTCCTCGAGCAGGTGAGCCAGTGCCTGGCGCGCCAGCTCATGATTTTCCAGAATGGCGACGCGGCGCCCTTGCAGCGCCGTGCGCGGCAGGTCTTCGGCATCGTCGCGGGCCTTGGGCAAGGTCAGGGTGACCCAGAATTCCGAACCTTCTCCCGGCGTGCTGTCGACGCCAATCTCGCCGCCCATCTGCTCGATCAGGCGCTTGGAAATCACCAGCCCCAGGCCGGTACCTCCTGCCTGGCGGCTGAGGGAGTTGTCAGCCTGGCTGAAGGCCTGGAACAGGGCGCGCAGGTCTTCTTCCGAGAGGCCCACGCCGGTATCCATCACGCTGATGCGCAGTTGCGCGCTGTCGGCGCGTTCGTCCTCAAGCATGGCGCGCATGACGATGGTGCCCGCGCGGGTGAATTTGATCGCATTGCTGACCAGGTTGGTCAGTACCTGTTTCAGACGCAACGGGTCGCCGCGCAGCGCCAATGGCGTGTCGCGGTAAATCAGGCTGACCAGCTCCAGCTGCTTCTCGTGGGCAGCCGGGGCGAGGATGGTCAGGGTGTCCTGCAGCAGGTCGCGCAGGTTGAACGGAATGCTCTCCAGTACCAGCTTGCCGGCCTCGATCTTGGAGAAGTCGAGTACCTCGTTGATGATGCCGAGCAGGTTGTCGGCAGAGTTTTCGATGGTGGCCAGATAGTCGCGCTGACGTGGGCTGAGCTCGCTTTTCTGCAGCAGGTTGGTGAAGCCGAGAATGCCGTTGAGTGGGGTGCGAATTTCGTGGCTCATGTTGGCCAGGAATTCGGACTTGATACGGCTGGCCTCCAGTGCCTCCTTGCGTGCGAAGTCGAGTTCGATGTTCTGGATTTCGATGGTTTCCAGGTTCTGCCGCACGTCCTCGGTGGCTTGTTCGATGCTGTGCTGCAGCTCTTCCTGGGCGTTCTGCAGCGATTCGGCCATGCGGTTGATGCCGGCTGCCAGTTCGTCCATTTCATGGCTGCCCAGCGGCGGCAGGCGGGTTTGCAGGTGGCCGTCCTTGAGCTGGGCAACCCCCGCTTTGATTTCGCGCAAGGGGGCAATGATGCTGCGGCTCATGCGCAGGGCGAGCATGGCTGTCAGGGCCAGACCGCCGATGATCAGCAGCAGGCTGGCAAACAGGCTGCGGTAGCCGCTGAGCAGCGTACCCTGGTGCGAAAGCTCCAGCTCGACCCAGCCCAGCAACTGGAAGTTGGCTTCATCGGCCTGATCGTCGCTCAGCGCCAGATGTTGGTCATAGACCGGTAGCAGAAAGCGCGTGGCGTCCTGGCCGCTGATGCGGTTGAGGGTCGGTTGGCTGGCCGGTGACGGGTTGAGCATGCTCGGGCCGGCATAGGCCAGCGGCGTGCGTTCGGGTGTGAGCAAGGCCACCGCACGTACATCCGGGTGCTCCAGCGCCTGCCGGGCTATGCGCTCGAGTTTACTCACATCCTGTTGGTGCAGGGCCGGAGCGGTCAGGGGCGCCAGGTTTTCGACCAGCATCTCGCCGCGTTGCAGCAGTTGCGTCTGCAGGCTCGAGAGCTGTACCCAGGTGAAATAGCCGCCCAACACCAGCGCCAGCAGGCTGGTGGGCAGCAGGGTGAGCAGCAGTACGCGGCCTCTGATGCTGAGATCCTTGAACACGACCTTCCTCCTTAATCACATGCCGGCAGTGTAGCGATTCGGCGCGCTGGAATCTTTAGGTGAGCGATTGTCGTTTAATAGGTAGAATTGTTCGCATTATGCCTTTTGGTTCCTGGCCATGCTGACCTCCACCCGCACACCGGCTCGCATTCTTGCCGTCGAAGACGATCCGCTGCTTGCCTGCCATCTGCAATCGCACCTGATGGGCTGTGGGTTCGACGTAACCCTCAGGCATGACGGCAGCGAAGGCCTGCAACTGGCTGAACGTGAGGATTTCGATCTGATTCTGATGGATATCTTGCTGCCGGGAATCAGTGGTCTGGAGGCTCTGCAGCGGCTGCGCCGGCAACGCAGCGTGCCGGTTTTGCTGATGTCGGCTCTGGGTGACGAGCAGAACCGTATCGCCGGTTTCAGTCAGGGTGCCGATGACTACCTGCCCAAGCCCTTCAGCCTTGGTGAGTTGAGCGTACGGGTGGAAGCCATTCTGCGCCGTGTCGCCTATGAGCGTCGTGAGCCTCAGCCAGGTTCAGAGGGCAATGGCCTGCAGTTCGACGAAGGGCGCAGCGATGTCGCCTTTCGTGGTCACTGGGTCGGCCTGACGCCCAGCGAATACCGGGTGCTGGAGCTACTCTGGCGGCACCAGGACGAGGCATTGAGCAAGCCTTTCCTTTATCAGCAGGCGCTGCGCCGTGCTTACGCTCAGCATGATCGCAGCCTGGATATGCACGTCAGCCACATCCGCCGCAAACTGCTGGCTGTCGGTTACGAGGCTGCGCGCGTCGATACCGTGTGGGGCAAGGGCTACGTTCTGGTCAGGGCCGGCGCATGAGTCTGCCGGGCAGGTATTCGCTGCTCTGGCGCCTGGCTGGTGCGCTGGCCCTGTTTTGCCTGCTGTTGGTCAGCCTGCATGTGGATGTGGGGCGTGAACTGATCGAGGCGACCTCCTATCTGCCCGAACCCGCCCGGCAGACGCTCAAGGGCTATGCCCGTGAGGCGGAGACGGCCTGGCAAGAGGAAGGTGCATCCGGGGTCGATGCCTTTCTCCGGCAATTGCAGGAGCGCGAGCAGATCTGGGCCGTGGTGGTCGATGCGCACAAACGGTCGCTGTCTTCCCGACCGCTGAGCGCCGAACAGGCGCAGCGTCTGGATTTCGTGCGCAAGCTGGATTTTCCCGTTGGACGCCCCGGCGGTACGCCGACCTTTTATATCCCCTTCAATGCTGGCGAGGCGCGCTTGGTGATGGAGCTGCCGCAGCGCCTGAACCCGCGCCGCTACAACGTGCTGTGGGAGGCGTTGCTGCAGCGTGTGCTGCCGGCCGTGCTGGCTGTGCTCGTGGCGCTGTTGCTGTATCGCCAGTTGATTGCTCCACTCGCGATTCTCCGGCGTCAGGCTGCGGCCCTCAGTGCAGGCGATCTGTCCGCCAGGCTCGGCGCGCAGGTCACCGGGCGCAGGGATGAGCTGGGTGAGCTGGCGCGAACCTTCGATCATATGGCTGAGCGCCTGGACGGTACCGTAGCCTTTCAGCGCCAACTGCTGCGTGATCTGTCCCATGAGCTGCGCACGCCCCTGGCCCGCCTGCGCGTGGCCGGGGAGAGCGAACAGGACGGCGAGGCGCTGCGTCAGCGTCTGGCGCGCGAGGTCGCGGGCATGGAAAAACTGGTTGGCGATGCCCTGGAACTGGTCTGGCTGGATACCGAACGCCCCAGCCTGCCGCTGGAGGAGGTCGACGTCGGTCGGCTCTGGGATGTCATCAGGGAGAATGCCGGCTTCGAGACCGGCTGGGCCATCGAACGCATGCCCTGCGAGCTGCCCCACGACTGCCGTGTGCTGGGTAATCTCAACGGTCTGGCTCAGGCGCTGGAGAATATTCTGCGCAATGCCATTCGCCACTCGCCGGCGGACGGCGTGGTGCGCCTGAGCGGCCGGCGCGAAGGCGGGCAATGGGTATTGTGGATCGAAGACCAGGGGCCCGGCGTTGCCGAGGATGAGCTGGAAAACATCTTCCGGCCTTTTACCCGGCTCAGTGCCGCGCGCCCCGGGGGGGGCGGCTTCGGCCTCGGGCTGGCCATCGCGCGCAGCATGATTGCCACGCAAGGCGGTCATCTGTGGGCGGAGAATGCCCGGCCAGGGCTAAGGCTCAAGCTGCGTCTGCCCTGTGCGTAGCCCATTGCATGGCTCCAAGGTCGAATGCCTGTGATCACGAGAGTGCGCGTAGCGCAGCATTGGCCGCATGACCCCGGGGAGCGGTTGCTCGATCACGTTCTGCAACCGATCATGGCGTGATGAAGCGACGGGTTCGGCGTATCATGATGCCCCTTCGCGTCAGTCTGGATTCGAGCGACCCATGACCCTGCAATTCCCCACCATTGCCGACTGCATCGGCAATACCCCCCTGGTACGTCTGCAACGCCTGGGCGGCGACACCAGCAACACCCTGCTGGTCAAGCTGGAAGGTAACAACCCGGCCGGTTCGGTCAAGGACCGTCCGGCCCTGTCGATGATCAACCGCGCCGAGCTGCGTGGCGATATCCAGCCTGGCGATACCCTGATCGAAGCCACCAGTGGCAACACCGGCATTGCCCTGGCGATGGCGGCGGCGATCAAGGGCTACAAGATGATCCTGATCATGCCGGACAACTCCACTGCCGAGCGCAAGTGGGCGATGACCGCCTACGGCGCCGAGCTGATCCTGGTGAGCAAGGAAGAGGGCATGGAAGGCGCCCGTGATCTGGCCGAGCGCCTGCAGGCCGAAGGGCGCGGCAAGGTGCTGGATCAGTTCGCCAACGGTGACAACCCCGAGGCGCACTACAACGGCACCGGCCCGGAAATCTGGCGCCAGACCGGCGGCAGCGTGACCCATTTCATCAGCTCCATGGGCACCACCGGCACCATCATGGGCACTTCGCGCTACCTCAAGGAGCAGAACCCGGCGATCCAGATCGTCGGCCTGCAACCGCAGGAAGGTGCGGCCATTCCCGGTATCCGCCGCTGGCCCGAGGAATACCTGCCGAAGATCTATCAGGCCGAACGGGTCGATCAGATCATCGACATGGGCCAGGCCGAGGCCGAGCATGTCATGCGTCGCCTGGCGCGTGAGGAAGGCATCTTCTGCGGCGTGTCCTCCGGCGGTTCGGTGGCCGGCATGCTGCGTTTGTCGCAGCAGGTGGAAAACGCGGTACTGGTGGCGATCATCTGTGATCGTGGCGACCGTTACCTGTCCACCGGCGTTTATCAAGAACCGGCGCACTGATGGCCAGACGCAGCTCCAACCTGCGCTTTCAGCCCAGCGGCGGCAGCCGTGCGACGCAGGTGCCGGTGGGCAAGAAGCAGAAACTCACCATCGAGCGCCTGGCCGGTGACGGTCGTGGTATCGCCTTCGAGGGTGGACGCACCTGGTTCGTCAGCGGTGCATTGGCCGGTGAAGAGGTCGAGGCGCGGGTGCTCAGCGCTCGCAGCCAGACCGTCGAAGCGCGCGCCGAACGCATCATCGTCGCTAGCAGCGAACGGCGTACGCCGCCCTGCATTAACGCTGACCACTGCGGCGGCTGCAACCTGCAGCACATGCCCCACGCCGAGCAATTGGCCCTGAAACAGCGCACGCTGGCCGAGCAATTGTCGCGCTTGGGTGGCGTGCAGCCAGATGAGTGGGCTGCGCCGCTGGTTGGCCCCGAACTCGGTTACCGGCGCCGCGCGCGCATTGCCGTGCGCTGGGATGCCAAGGCGCGGCAGCTGCAGGTCGGTTTCCGTGCCGAGGCCAGCCAGGACATCGTTGCCATTGACCAATGTCCGGTACTGGTACAGCCCTTGCAGCCCATTTTCAGCGCCTTGCCGGCCTTGCTGCGCAGTTTGGAAAAGCCACAGGCAGTCGGGCACGTGGAGCTGTTCAGCGGTACTGCCGAAGCCTTGCTGCTGCGACATACGGCAGCGCTTGCCGAGGCGGATCTGAGTCGCCTGCGCGCGTTCTGCAGCGAGCATGATGCGCAGCTGTGGCTGCAGGGTGAAGGGCCGCCACAGCCTGATGAGCCGAGCGCTGAGCTGGGCTTTGAGTTGCAACGCTGGCACTTGCAACTGGCCTATCGGCCGGGTGATTTCGTTCAGGTCAATGGTCTGGTCAACGAGGCCATGGTCGCTCAGGCGCTAGACTGGTTGAAGGCGCAGCCCGGCGAACGGGTGCTGGATCTGTTCTGCGGCCTGGGCAATTTCGCCCTGCCGCTGGCGCGTCAGGCGGCTGAAGTAGTGGCGGTGGAAGGCGTCGCCGCGATGGTGCAGCGGGCCGCTGACAACGCGCGCCACAACGGCTTGGACAATGCGCACTTTTATCGCGCCGACCTGTCCAAGCCGCTGGTCAACGAGACCTGGGCGCGTGGCGGTTTTGCCGCAGTGCTGCTCGATCCGCCGCGTGACGGCGCGCTGGAGGCGGTACGTGGGATGAGCGAGCTGGGCGCGCGGCGCCTGGTCTATGTATCCTGCAACCCGACCACGCTGGCACGTGATGCAGCCGAGTTGCTGCAGCAGGGCTATCGCCTGCGCCGCGCCGGGATTCTCGACATGTTTGCGCAAACCGCGCATGTCGAGGCCATGGCTCTATTCGATAAGCCCGAGACTTAGGTCTTGGGCCAAAGCGGTACGTTCGGTACCGCGGGGATGCGCAGGACGCGCACCCTTTCAGTTAATCCGACCGGCTCAGAGAAGGCCGGCGACTGCTCGGTGCCGCTCAGGCGCACCGTAGGGAAGGTAAGACGATGGTTCAGGTGAGAGCGCATCAGCCGGTCAACGACGACGGCAGCATCAATCTCGTGGCCTGGTTGGATCATGTCACTCGTGTCGATCCGGCGCTGGATCGCCAGGCATTGCAAGAGGCCTGCGAGTTCGCCCGTGACGCCGAGCAACAGGCCAACACCACCGAGCATCACTGGAGCGAGGGCGCCTCGACATTCCGCGCCGGTCTCGACATTGCCGAGATTCTCGCCGATCTCAAACTCGATCAGGATTCGCTGGTTGCTGCGGTCATCTATCGCGGCGTGCGCGAGGGCAAGATCACCCTGGCCGCCGTGCAGCAGCGCTTCGGTGCGGTGGTGGCCAAGCTGATCGAAGGCGTGCTGCGCATGGCGGCGATCAGCGCCAGTATCAACCCGCGTGAATCGGTGGTGGTCGGCTCGCAGACGCAGGTGGAGAACCTGCGCAAGATGCTGGTGGCCATGGTCGATGACGTGCGTGTGGCGCTGATCAAGCTGGCCGAGCGTACCTGTGCGATTCGTGCGGTCAAGGAGGCCGACGAAGACAAGCGTCAGCGCGTGGCGCGCGAAGTGTTCGACATCTATGCACCACTGGCTCACCGCCTGGGCATCGGCCATATCAAGTGGGAGCTGGAAGACCTTTCCTTCCGCTACCTGGAGCCGGATCAATACAAGCAGATCGCCAAGCTGCTGCACGAGCGTCGCCTCGACCGCGAGCAGTACATCAACGACGCCATGGCGAATCTGCGTCAGGAGCTGGAAGCCACCGGTATCAAGGCCGATATCAGCGGCCGGGCGAAACATATCTATTCGATATGGCGCAAGATGCAGCGCAAGGGCCTGCAATTCAGCCAGATCTACGACGTGCGTGCGGTGCGGGTGCTGGTGCCGGAGGTGCGTGATTGCTACACCACCCTGGGCATCGTGCATACCCTGTGGCGGCACATTCCCAAGGAGTTCGACGACTACATCGCCAACCCCAAGGAGAACGGCTACCGCTCGTTGCACACCGCCGTGCTCGGGCCGGAAGGCAAGGTGCTGGAGGTGCAGATTCGCACCCACGCCATGCACGAAGAAGCCGAACTGGGTGTGTGTGCGCACTGGCGCTACAAGGGCACCGACGTCAAATCCGGCTCCAACCACTACGAAGAGAAGATTTCCTGGCTGCGTCAGGTCATCGAGTGGCACGAGGAACTGGGCGATATCGGCGGCCTGGCCGAGCAACTGCGTGTGGATATCGAGCCGGATCGGGTCTACGTGTTCACCCCCGACGGCCACGCCATCGACCTGCCCAAGGGCGCCACACCGCTGGATTTCGCCTACCGCGTGCACACCGAGATCGGCCACAACTGCCGCGGCGCCAAGATCAACGGGCGCATCGTGCCGCTGACCTACAGCCTGCAGACCGGTGAGCAGGTGGAAATCATCACCAGCAAGCAGGGCACGCCCAGTCGCGACTGGCTCAACCCCAACCTGGGCTATGTCACCACCAGCCGCGCGCGGGCGAAGATCGTCCACTGGTTCAAGCTGCAGGACCGCGATCAGAACGTCGCCGCCGGCAAGCAGTTGCTCGAGCGCGAGCTGGCGCGCCTGGCCCTGGTCGGTGCGGACTTCGACAAGCTGGCCGAGAAGGCCAACCTGAAAACCGCCGATGACCTGTTCGCCGCCCTGGGGGCCGGCGATGTGCGCCTGGCCCATGCGGTCAACCTGGCGCAGCAACTGCTCGAGCCTGAACGCGGTAACGAGCAACTGGAGCTGATTCCGCGCAAGGCGCAGGGCTTCAAGCCGGGCAAGCGCGGTGATATCCAGATCCAGGGCGTCGGCAACCTGCTGACGCAGATGGCCGGCTGCTGCCAGCCGCTGCCGGGCGACCCGATCGTCGGTTACATCACCCTCGGCCGTGGCGTCACCATCCACCGTCAGGACTGCCCGACGGCACTGCAGCAGACGGCGCGTGAGCCGGAGCGGATGATCCAGGTGAGCTGGGGGCCGGTGCCGGTGCAGACCTACCCGGTGGAGGTCGTCATCAAGGCCTACGACCGTTCCGGTCTGCTGCGTGACGTCACCCAGGTACTGCTCAACGAAAAACTCAACGTGCTGGCGGTCAACACCCGCTCGAACAAGGAGGACAACACCGCCTCCATGTCGATCACCGTGGAGATTCCCGGACTCGATGCGCTCGGGCGTCTGCTGGCGCGCATCGGCCAGTTGCCCAACATCATCGAGGCGCGTCGCCAGCGGGCCAATTAAGCGGCACGCTTCAAGTGACAAGCAGCAAGTCAGAGGCGCCGCTGCGCCTTTTCTTGTGGCTTGCCGCTTGTAGCGTGCAGCCCAGGAGTTTTTATGTACCAACTCGACGATCTGCTGCACCTGATGGCGCGTCTGCGTGACCCGCAACACGGCTGCCCGTGGGATCTCAAGCAAAGCTACGCGAGCATCGTGCCTTACACCCTGGAAGAGGCCTACGAGGTGGCTGACGCCATCGAGCGTGGCGACTTCGAGCATCTGCCGGGGGAGCTGGGCGACCTGCTGTTCCAGGTGGTCTATTACAGCCAGCTGGCGCAGGAGGAGGGGCGTTTCGATTTCGCCCGTGTGGTCGATGGCATCACTGCCAAGCTGATCCGCCGCCACCCGCATGTCTTCCCTGATGGCGATCTGTACGGCGCGCCGGATGCGGCCAAGCTGGAGGATGCTGCGGTCAAGCAGCGTTGGGAAGAGCTCAAGGCGCAGGAGCGCGCCGAAAAAGCCGCTGCACCCGAGCAACTATCCCTGCTCGATGATGTACCGACGGCGCTGCCGGCGCTGTCGCGTGCGGCCAAGCTGCAGAAGCGTGCGGCCCAGGTCGGTTTCGACTGGCCCGAGGCACTGCCGGTGGTGGACAAGGTGCGCGAAGAGCTGGATGAAGTGCTCGAAGCCATGAGCGAGAACGACGCCGAGGCGGTGGCCGAGGAAATCGGCGATCTGCTGTTCGTCGTCAGCAACCTGGCACGGCACCTGAAGGTCGATCCTGAGGCTGCGCTACGGGCAGCCAATGGCAAGTTCGAGCGGCGCTTTCGATTTATCGAACAGAGCGTGCGGGAGGCCGGGCGCAGCATGGAGGCTTGTTCGCTGGAGGAGCTGGACGCCCTCTGGGGCGAGGCGAAGAAGCAGGAAAAACAGGCTCCTGGCTAATGCCGATCAGATAAGGTTGGCAAGGCGGCCTTTCGTAATTACATGGACTCGCCCACGCCGAGGCGTCAATGCGCCACGGTGGCAGTCTAAGAAGCCAACGGCAGCGAGGGCGAGTCCATGAAAAAGCATACAGCAACTAATCAATCCCAGGCCTTAAACGATCTATCGGCCTGCACGACAGTGGCAGTCGATCTTGCCAAGCGGGTCTTTCAGGTGGCGGGAGAAGACGTTCTTGGTCAGGTGCGTTACGAGGCGCGGATCAAGTCGCGTGAGGCGTTCTACGAGTTTCTGTGCAAGTTGCCGCCGAGTGTCGTCGTGCTGGTTGAAACTGGCCCAGGTGCTCAGGCGTGGGCACGGCAGCTACAGGGGCAAGGCAACCTGGCGCGGATTCTTCCGGCTCGTCTCGTCGAGGGTCACCGCAGCGGTGCGAAGAATGATCGTAACGATGCCCTGTCGATCTTGCGCGCCGGTCGCGATAGCAAGATTTCAGCCGTGCCCATCAAAAGCGCTGCCTCGCTGGCCATGCAGGCGCTGCATCGCGCTCGGCAGGGTTATGTGCGTCGGCGTACGGCGATGAGTAATCAGATGCGCGGTTTGCTGCTGGAGCACGGCGTGGCTCTGGCGCAAGGCGATGCGGCTATCAGCCACGTGATACCGAGGGTGCTGGAAGATGCAACGCAGCCACTGCCGGAGATACTGCGGGAGTTGATCGACGAATTGCTGGGTGAATGGCGGCAATTGGGCGAACGCATCAACGTCTTGAGCGGGCGCTTGGAAGCTGCTGCGAACGCGGACAAGACCGCGAAACGACTGATGACGGTGCGCGGAGTCGGCCCGATCATCGCCACCGCGCTGCTGGCCAAGCAAACCGAACCTGAACGTTTCGCCAATGCCCGCTTATATGCGGCTTACTTCGGCATGGTGCCTGATCAGCACAGCAGCGGAGAAAAGATCCGCCTGGGCAAGATGAGCAAGCGAGGCGATGGCTACATGCGCAGCCTGATGATCCAGGGCGCGCATGCGGTCCTCCGACAACTACGGCCTGATTCGCAGCAACCGGATGATCGCCGCTTGCTGGGCTGGCTGAGTCGCCTGGGGCGCAAAGAGGCGGCGGTGAGGTTAGCCAACCGCAACCTACGGATCGCCTGGGTGCTGCTACAGAATGAACAGACTTATCAACGCCAGCCAGTTAATGACAGGCAGGCGGAAATGAGTCACTGATCCACCGAGTTCTGCCACCGGGGCGCGAAGTCGCTCCAACCTCTGCTAGAAAATATTGACCCCAGGTAAGACCGTTGCGGATTGATGCCTTGGCTCCTACTGGCCTTCGAGGTCTGAATGTAATAGGCATACCGCAAGCTCACACAATGTTGGCCAGAAGCTGATGACAGCTTCCTCGAATAGGCCTGATACATAGATGCAGCCGGGTAGCAGTGTTGAAAAGCAGGTTTGACAGTGGGGGCGAGTCCATACATAGGAGCCCCGCCCCGGGGCGAAGCTTTTCAATTGCTTTTCCCGGGTTGCATCCGGGCTACGGGTTGGCTTCCGTGCTGGAGCCCAGGCGTCTTAGCCCTTATGCTGGGCATCTTTCATGGTGGTGCCGCTGGCGTCGCCTGGTCTGAATCAAGTGTGGGATCGTTAAGTTATGGGTCTTTCCCTGCGCGACCAGCTGCTCAAAGCCGGCCTGGTCAATGAAAAACAAGCCAAGCAGGCTGGCAAACAGCAGCAAAAGCAGCAGCGCCTGGCCAAGAAAGGCCAAGCCGAACTGGACGACAGTGCCCGTCAGGCCGCACTGCAGGCTCAAGCCGAGAAGGCGGCGCGCGATCAGGAGCTGAACCGCCAGCAGCAGGAAAAAGCCGAACAGAAAGCCCGTGCGGCGCAGATCAAGCAACTGATCGAGCGTTCGCGCCTGCCCAAGCTCGATGGCGAGGATTACTACAACTTCGTCGACGACAAGAAGGTCAAGCGCCTGCCGGTCAACACGCTGGTGCGCAACAAACTGTCCAACGGCTGGCTGGCCATCGTGCGCCATGGTGGTGGCTATGAAATCATCCCGCGCGAGGCGGCAATGAAAATTCAGGAGCGCGACGCTTCGCGCATCGTCCTGCTCAATACCCATGTCGAAGAGCCGGATGCCGACGATCCTTACGCGGCCTATCAGATTCCTGATGATCTGATGTGGTAACGCAGCGTCACTGCATGCTCGCGTAGGCCGTCACGTTCAGCAGCGATTACCGTTCAACAGCACCCGACCAAAGCTGGCGTCTGCATCCTGTGGGGTGATCGCCAGCAGGCGGTCCATGCGCAGACGCTGCTCCCCATCGTTCGTGCGTATCAAGAGAAACTCCTCCTTGGCCGTGGTTTGCGTGGTCAGGGCCTGGCCCAACAGGTGAGAGCCGTCGATCAGCTCGATAGCCAACTGATAGCGGTGCATGCAGGCGATCTCCAGGTAGTCATAGAGGTCACAGGCCAGGGGTTGGTAGTCGTCCATCGAATCGTCCTCCGCGCTGGCTGGAGACTAGCCGAGAAATGCCCCCGGCTGTTTTCCGTGGCGATAAAGAAACGCCGCAACCCGATACCGGTGTTGCGGCGTTTTCGTTTCGCGGACGCGCCTTACATCAACGGAATGGTGTAGCTGACGATCAGGCGGTTCTCATCCAGATCGCCAATGTTCGCGTTGGAGCGCACCATCGCGTTACGCCAGCGCACGCCAAGGTTCTTCAGTGGGCCTTGCTGGATGACGTAGCTGATATCCACGTCACGTTCCCATTCCTTGCCGCTTGCGCCACCCACGCCGTCGAAGCCGTCACCGGTCACGTAGCGCACGAACGCGGTCAGGCCTGGAATGCCGTAGCTGGCAAAGTTGACGTCATAACGCGCCTGCCAGGATTTCTCGTCCTTGCGGGTAAAGTCGAGAATCTGGATGTAGTTGACGATGTACGGATCGGTTTCTGTCAGGAAGGGGAAGGCGTTGTCGCCACCGACCTTCTGGTAGCCCAGGCGGAAAGTGTGCGCACCGATACCGGCCCAGAGATTGACCGAGGTGAGGTCGTTATCCAGCTTGCCGCCGAGTTTGCGGCCGTTGTCCTGGGAGTCGAAGTAGGCCAGGTTGGCGCCCAGTTTCCAGTCGCCGATGGGCTGCACATGGATCAGGTTGTACAGCTTCTGGTCGTAGATATCTTCCAGCTCGCCGTACCACACGCCGACCGTGGTGTTGCCACCATTGAACTTGTAGTCGCCGCCGGCGAAGTTGTAGCGGTCGCTTTCGCCGCCGACGTTGGTGGCGGTGATATCCACTCTGTCGGTAGAGGCGCGTTGGTTGACTTCACGCAGTTGACCGCCATTGAGGGTCAGTCCGTCGATTTCCTGCGAAGTGATCATGCCGCCGGTGAACACCTGCGGCAGCAGGCGCGAGTCGCCGGAGGAGACGATGGGCAGCTTGGGCATCAGCCCGCCAACCTTGCCGACGGTTTTCGAGATCCGTGCCTTGGCCGCCCCGCTGAATTCCGAATATTCGTCCGGCCCCTCGTTGCCGAAGCCGTTGGGCAGCAGAGCAGTGCCGGCACGCTCGTCAGACGAATCGAGTTTCAGGCCCAGGCCTGCATAGGCATCCAGACCAAAACCGACGGTACCCTCGGTGAAGCCGGACTCGGCCTTGAGAATGAAGCCCTGTGCCCATTCCTCGCGTTTGGACTGGGCCACACCCGGATCACGCAGGTCGCGATTCATATAGAAGTTGCGCAGTTCCAGCGTCGCTTTGCTGTCGCCGATGAAGTCAGCCTGTGCCAGGCTCGGTAGAGTCAGGCTGGCGCCCAGCGTGGCGAGGGCCACGGCGCGGGCGAGGGGAGTTTTGCTCATTATTGTTGTCTCCTCGTTGTTATTGGCAGGTCGGCCACGATGTGACCGACCAGTTACGGCGCGATGAAATAAAGCATCTGGCTCGCGAGTCGACTGTAAGACTTTAGTCTGGCGGGGGTTTCCGCGCTTTCGGGGGGGAGTGGTGCGTAGGCTCTAGCGCGTGGTTATCGCGTGTTTTTAGTGGGAGCGCCGGCGGTCAGAAAAAAATCGACTGCGGGTGATCAGGCTGAGAAAAATCGATAACCGTTGGTCGATAAAGGTTAAAGCTTGCCTGTGTGCGGCCGCTAAGGTCGGCAGATAACCTATTCAGGTACCCGGCCATGAATCCTCTGAACTCACTCAACTCCGCCGCTTCCCGTGCCGCGCAGGCCAGCCAGTCCCAGGCGGCGCGCAACACTGCAATCGATGCTCAGGCCACGCTGGCCAACCGTCTTGCCGAGAAGCTGGGTGTGCCGCCGGGCTCGCTTTCCGCTGCGCGCGATGACTACACGCCTGAAAAGGTCGCCGGGCGGATTCTCGGTTTCATCGAGCAGCGCCTGCAGAGTGAGGCTGCTGCCGGCGCTGATCCGGCCAAACTGGACAAGCTGCTGACCCAGGCGCGCGATGGTGTAGAGAAGGGCTTTGCCGAGGCACGCAAGATTCTCGATGGCATGGGTGTGCTCAAAGGTCAGGTGGCAAGTGACGTCGACGACACCTACAAGCGCATTCAGGACGGCCTGGGCGACCTCGACAAGCGCTTCGGCAGTGCCGCTCCGAGCATTTCGGACGGGGTTGCCCTGGCCGGCTACAGCGAGCGTTTCAGTGCCCTGGCAGAGACCTTCGATCTGTCCGTCACCACCCGTGATGGCGACCGTCTGCGCATCTCTGTGGCACAGGCTTCGGCCAGTTGGTCGCAGAGCAGTTTTGCCGCCTCCAGCGATGACAAGTCTGCGACCGTCGCCGCCAGCAGCCAGTCAGGCAGCATGCGCATCGGCGGTTGGCAAGTGCAGGTCGAGGGCGAGCTGGACTATGGCGAGGTCAAGGCGCTGGAGAAGCTCTTCAGCCAGGTGCAGGAACTTTCCGACACCTTCTACGCCGGTGATCTGGCTGGTGCCTTCGATCGTGCCATGGCGCTGGATATGGATGCTGAACAGTTGGCATCGATGTCGCTGCGTCTGACCCAGACCAGCGTGCGGCAGGCCACTGATGCTTATGGCGCGGTGGCCGGGCAGGGGGTCAGTGCGGTCAATCCGGGGCTGCAGGAATATGCCCAGGGGCTGCTCGATGCGCTACGCACTGCCGGTGATCTGAGCCAGGATGCCGGTGGCCTGCTCAGGGATCTGCTCAAGGGCGGCTTCTCGCTCGATGAGCGTTTCGATCAGCCGCGTCTGGACAAGGCCGAGAGCATCAACCGCAGTCTGCTTGGCGGCCTGCAGTCTCTGCTTGCCAATCAGGCAGGCGCTGCCGCTGGCGCGAGCTGATTCATCGTGGTGCTAAACTGCGCGCCTTGCTCACAGTGAGGTGCGTAGATGACGCCTGAATGCCAACTTTTCGGAACCCTGGGTTGCCATCTCTGTGAGGTGGCGGAGGCGTTGTTGATGCCGTTCGTGGAGAACGGTCTGTTGGTCGAGTTGATCGACATTGCCGAGCACGAGAGCATGGTCGAGCAATACGGACTGCGTATTCCGGTGTTGCGCCGTTGCGATACGGGCAGCGAGCTGAATTGGCCGTTCGATGCCGAGCAGGTCGTTGAGTTTCTCAGTTGAAACGTCTGAGATGATGAATCGCAGACAATAAAAAACCCGCCGTGAGGCGGGTTTTTTGATTTGGTCGAGAGAGGGTGGTATCGGCCATCGGCCGGCGCTTGATATCCGCTCGTTTCATGGCTGTTTGGTATGCTGGGTTATAGGTGTTTTGCCAGCATGCCAATCGGCATACCAATTAGGTAGAGATGACCGGGGATAAGGTGAGGCAAGCAGAAACAGAAAACCCGGCGCAGAGGCCGGGTTTTCTGGGGTTTCGAGGCATGTCACGACATGCTGAAACAAAGGACTGGTCGGCGAGACAGGATTCGAACCTGCGACCCACTGGTCCCAAACCAGTTGCGCTACCAAGCTGCGCTACACTCCGAATGAGGGATATTCTACTGAAAAACTTTTACCGCACAAGGGGTTAGCCTGAAAAATATTCGGGCCGAGCAGCCTCCAGCAGCGCCTCGGGCTTTCCTGCTCAGAGTTCCTTGACGGTTTGCACCTGATCCTTGTTGATCGTGGCGCGTTTGCCGTCCAGTTGCTCGAATTCGTAGAAGCCTGAGTCTTCATCGTACTTGGGCTTGTCCACGGTTTGGATCTCACGTCCATCGTTGAGCGTGATCACCGAGGGGGTCGAGCAGCCGGCCAGGACAACGAAGCCTAGTGTCATCAGCAGTGTGGGAATGATCCGTTTGGTCATGGTCTGTCTCCTTGAGGGCTAACGGTTGGGCTATGCCTTCGCTCAGACGTGAAACTGTCACGTGAGTTCCTTATGGTTTTATAGCATCAGTCAATATTAGCGCTGGAAGCGAGCATGTCCGGGGTGTTCAGGTTGGCCAGGCGTGAATCTTGTACGGGGCAGTCGACGGCGATGGGCGTCAGTCTGCCAAACCAGCGTTGCGGGCTGCGTTCCCCTGACTGCCAGGCCTGTTCCAGGTCATCGCGCAAACGGGTCGGCAGCAGGCAGAACAGCGGCTGCCAGTAATCATTCTGGCGAATCACCACGGGCTGGCTGCCAGCCTGGGCGAGCAGTGACTCGATCAGGGCATGATCGACCAGCGGTGCGTCGCAAGGCAGTACCAGCATCTGCTCATGACGGGCCGCGGCCATGCCGGCGCGAATGCCGGCCAGGGGGCCCTGGAAGTCCTGTTCCTGGTCGGCGACCAGTTGATCGGCATACGGCGCGTAGTGCTCCTGGTTGCGGTTGCAGGAGATGATCAGATCATCGCTCAGTGGCCTTGTCAGGTCGTGCAGCCAGGCGATCAGCGGGCGCCCGCGCCAGTTCAGCAAGCCCTTGTCACGTCCGCCCATACGCTGGCCTCGACCACCGGAAAGCAGTAGCACGGAGCAGCAGGAAGAGGCATTGGATGCGGGCATGCAGGCGGTCTCCGTAGATGGGCTGTGTGATATAACAGCGCCCATTCTCTCCCAATTGGATGCCTGCCATGAACCATAAGGCTGATGCGGTTTTCGTGCCGCTGAACATCGCCGTACTGACCGTCAGCGATACGCGTACGCTGGAGACCGATACCTCAGGGCAACTGCTGGTCGATCGCCTGACGGACGCCGGTCATCAATTGGCCGCCCGTGTGCTGCTCAAGGACGACCTGTACAGAATCCGTGCGCAGGTGGCGACCTGGATCGCCGAGGATCAGGTGCAGGTCGTGGTGATCACCGGTGGCACCGGCTTTACCGGGCGCGACAGTACGCCGGAAGCGGTCGCTTGCCTGCTGGACAAGCAGGTCGACGGTTTCGGTGAGCTGTTCCGGCAGATATCCGTGGCCGATATCGGCACGTCTACCATCCAGTCGCGCGCGCTGGCCGGCCTGGCCAACGGCACGCTGGTGTGCTGCCTGCCGGGTTCGACCAATGCCTGCCGTACTGCCTGGGACGGCATTTTGGGCGATCAGCTGGATGCACGGCACCGTCCCTGTAACTTCGTCCCGCACCTGAAGCAGGTGGGCGCCTGCGAGACGCGCGGATGAGTGCTGGCGATCATCCCGGCTTGCTGCCCATGGAGGCTGCGCTGGAGCGCTTGCTGGCCTTGGCCGATGCCTCACGCATTGACGAGAGCGAGCCGGTCTCGCTGGCCGATGCCGATGGCCGGATATTGGCCGAGCCACTGATCGCCACGCTGGATCTGCCGCCCTGGCCCAACAGCGCCATGGATGGTTACGCCCTGCGGCTGGCTGATTGGAGCGGCCAGCCATTGCCGGTCAGTCAGCGTATTCAGGCCGGCAATGCGCCGCTGCCACTGCAGCCAGGCAGTTGCGCGCGTATCTTCACTGGCGCGCCGCTACCGGAAGGCGCCGACACCGTCGAGATGCAGGAAAACGTTGAGCTGGATGAGGCGGGGTGCGTGTATTTCCGTGAGCCGCTGAGCATCGGGCAGAACGTTCGTGCCCAGGGGCAGGAGACGCGAGTCGGTGAGTGCGTGCTGCCGGCCGGTACGCGTCTCGGGCCGATCGAGCTGGGCCTGGCCGCGTCGCTTGGTGCTGCACAATTGTGGGTGCGGCGGCGCCTGTGCGTTGCCGTGCTATCCACCGGCGACGAACTGGTGGAGCCGGGGCAGGCGCTGGGGCCGGGGCAGATCTACAACAGCAATCGGCGTCTGCTGATTGCCTGGTTGCTGCGGCTGGGTTGTGCGGTAGTCGATGCAGGCATATTGCCTGATGATTTGCCGCGTATCCGCACAGCGCTCGGTGCCCTGGGCGAGGTTGATCTGATCCTCTCCACGGGCGGTGTGTCGGTGGGGGAGGCGGATTTTCTCGGCATGGCCCTGCGTGAGGCCGGCGAACTGACGCTATGGAAGCTGGCGATCAAGCCTGGCAAGCCGCTGACCTTTGGACATTACCAGGGGGTTCCGGTTATCGGTTTGCCGGGCAATCCGGCTTCGACATTGGTCACCTTCGGCTTGCTGGCGCGTCCTTATATGTTGCGTCGTCTCGGTGTGCAGCGAGTGGAGCCGCTGGGCTTCGAGGTGCCGGCAGGCTTTGTCTGGGGCAAGCCGGGCAAACGTCGTGAGTACCTGCGTGCGCGCCTGGAGAATGGCCGCGTAGTGCCGTACGCCAACCAGAGCTCCGGTGTGCTGCGCAGTGCCGCCTGGGCCGAAGGGCTGGCCGAGGTGATGGAGGGCAGCACCTTGGCAGAAGGGGACATGCTGCGCTTCATTCCCTTGAGTGAGATCCTCGGCTAGCGTCTGCAGCGCCCGGCTGTGCGAACGGTTGGGCACTTTAGATGGCGCGGCAAAACAACCGGGTCACATTTTCGACGATAGAATTTGCAAATCAGCCTTATAGCGGGCATAGTCGCAGGCTTGTAAATTCAACCGACACGGTCGTGCCCATGCTAAAACGCTTCGCACCCCTCGTGCCTCTTGCACTCACAGTCTTTCTCGCTGCCTGCGCCGGCCACTCGCCGCAACCGCAGATCAGCGATGCCAAGGTCGAGCCTACTGCGCGTCCGCTGGCTCATCAGGCCGAGCCTGCTGACGATGAAATCAACGCGCTGATCGACGACAAGCCCTATGAAATGCCGCAACTGGCCGATAGCCTGCTCGATCTTGGGCGTTCGCTGATCGGTACTCGCTATCGTTACGGCGGTACCTCGGTGCAATCCGGTTTCGACTGCAGCGGTTTCGTCGGTTACCTGTTCCGTCAGGAAGTCGGTCTGGAGCTGCCGCGCTCCACGCGCGAGCTGATCAACCTGGATGCGCCCAAGGTGGCGCGGGCTGATCTGGAGCCTGGTGATCTGATCCTGTTCAATGACCGTGGTCGTGGCCGCGTCAGCCATGCGGGCATCTACCTGGGCGATGATCAGTTCATCCATTCCAGCAGTAGCCGCAGTGGTGGTGTGCGTATCGATAGCCTCGATGACAGCTACTGGAACCGCAGCTATCTGCAAGCCAAACGCGTGCTGGCGCTGGCTCAGGTGGAAGAGCAGGCGCCTGCCGACAAGCGTCATAACTGATGTTGCATGGCGTAACCCAAGGGTTGCGCCGTTTGTCGTGACTCGGGCAGAGTAGGGCGCATTGGACTCTGGATCGCCTCGCTAATGCCTCTCACGACCCGTGTCGCCCTCATTGCTCTTGCGCTGTTGCTGGCTGCCTGCAGCAGCCGGGCACCTTCTCCGCAGCCAGTCCATACCCCGCCAATCGCCTCGCCGTCCTACCTGGGTGGCGCAGAGGATGTGCTGTTTCGTGCGCTGGGGCTGGTCGGTACACCTTACCGCTACGGCGGCAACACCCCGGAAGGCGGCTTCGACTGCAGCGGCCTGATCGGCTATGTCTACCGTGATGCCGCCGGCATCAGCCTGCCGCGCTCGACGCGTGAACTCATTGCCATGCGTACACCTGCGGTGCGCCGCGATGCATTGCAGAGCGGGGATCTGGTGTTCTTCGCCACCAATGGTGGTCGCGCCGTCAGCCATGCCGGTATTTACGTGGGCGATGGGCGTTTCGTCCATGCACCGTCCACTGGCGGTACCGTACGGCTGGACAGCCTCGACAATGTCTACTGGCAGCGCGTCTATCTCGATGCCAAGCGTGTGATCACGCCCGAGCTTGCCCGTAACCCCTGATCCGTCATGGTCGAGCCCATCCGCCTGCCGCCTCAGCCGGAGGTCTGCGAGTTGTGCGCGCGACCTGTAGCGCTGACGCGTCACCATCTGATTCCCAAGGCCCTGCACGACAAACCCTATGTGCAGAAGCGTTTCGATCGTCATCAGCGCATAACGGCGACGCTCTGGGTGTGCCGTGCCTGCCACAACCAGATTCACCGACTCTTCAGTGAAAAAGAGCTGGCACTGACCTACAACAACCGGGGCCGGTTGCTGGCCGATGATCGCTTGCGCACCTTTGTCGAGTGGCTGGCCAGTAAACCGCCGGGCTTTACGCCCAGGCATTGAGGCGTCCCGGCGTTGACGTGCAGGGCTGCCAGCCTCTACCCTGCGCGCCTTGCTTCAGGTGCCCCTGCGCCATCATCCGTGATGGCGCAGGGGTGAAACAGGGAAGCCGGTCCGAATGCCGGCGCTGCCCCCGCAACGGTAGGTGAGTCAAACACCGCTCAAAGCCACTGTGCACTGCACGGGAAGGCGCGGTGCCGAACCTTTGGGTTCACTCACGAGCCCGGAGACCGGCCTGTCGCAGTTTCACGGCATCGCGGAGGGCGTTGTCCGGCCAACGCTCCGGTTCTACCGGGGCGTTCGTGTTTTTTCGTCTTCCGCTTGCCTGACCAGCCATTGGCGCCTGGATGAGTGCATGCGGATCGTCGCGATCTTTTTGCTCATGACCGTTCGTACTGTTCGCTGAACAGGCGGCGCGGGTGCCTGACGTGCAGGAGCACAGCATGAGTGAGACCGCCGAACGCGATGCCCGCCACAAGGCACGCATGCAGCGCAAGAAAGCCCTGATCGACGAGAAGATCGCCCAGGCCCAGGACGAATACGGCCTGCTGCTGGTGCACAGCGGCAATGGCAAGGGCAAGAGCAGCAGCGCCTTCGGCATGGTTGCGCGCGCTCTGGGTCATGGCATCAAGGTCGGTGTGGTGCAATTCATCAAGGGCGCGGCCAGCACTGGCGAAGAGACCTTCTTCCGCCGTTTTCCCGAGGAAGTCAGCTACCACGTGATGGGCGAGGGCTTCACCTGGGAAACCCAGGATCGCCAGCGTGATATCGCCAAGGCGCAGGAAGCCTGGGCGGTGGCCCGGCGCCTGCTCAGCGATGAGTCTGTCGGCCTGGTGGTGCTGGATGAACTGAATATCGCCCTCAAGCACGGCTATCTCGAACTGGATGCGGTGTTGGCGGATATCGAAGCGCGGCCGCTGCTGCAGCATGTGGTGGTGACTGGGCGTGGCGCTTTGCCGGGGATGATCGAGGCGGCTGATACCGTCACCGAAATGAGCCTGGTCAAGCATGCCTTCAAGTCCGGGGTGAAGGCGCAGAAGGGCATCGAATTCTGATGACGACACGTCACTGTCCGGCGTTGCTGATCGCCGCCCCGGCTTCCGGCCAGGGCAAGACCACCGTCACCGCTGCCCTGGCGCGTTTGCATACGCGCCAGGGGCGGCGGGTGCGGGTGTTCAAGTGTGGCCCGGATTTTCTCGACCCGATGATCCACGCCCGCGCCAGTGGCGCACCGGTGTACCAGCTCGATCTGGCCATGGTCGGCGAGGCTGAGAGCCGTCGCCTGCTGTGGCAGGCCGCCGGCGAGGCCGATCTGATCCTGATCGAAGGGGTGATGGGGCTGTTCGACGGCAAGCCCTCGGCGGCGGATCTGGCCCGTCATTTCGGCGTGCCGGTGCTGGGCGTGATCGACGGTGCGGCCATGGCGCAGACCTTCGGCGCCCTGGCTCATGGCCTGGCCACCTTTCAGCCGGACTTGCCCTTTGCCGGCGTGCTCGGCAATCGCGTTGCCAGCACACGCCACGGCGAGATCCTGCGTGATGCGCTGCCGCCGAGCATTCGCTGGTTCGGCGCCTTGCCGCGCAGCGCTGCGGTGGAGCTGCCGAGTCGGCATCTGGGCCTGGTGCAGGCCGCTGAGCTGGCCGATCTCGATGCGCGCCTTGACGCCGCCGCCGATGCCCTGGCCGCCAGCGCCAACGTCGACCTGCCGCCTGCGCTGAGCTTCGCCGCGCCGCCGTTCGATGAGCCTGCGCCCCTGATGAAAAATGTGCGTATTGGCGTGGCGCGTGATGCCGCGTTCGCCTTTTTATATCAAGCCAATCTCGACCTGTTGCTGGCGCTCGGTGCCAAGCTGCATTACTTCTCGCCACTGGCTGACAGCAGGCTGCCGGAGGTGGACAGCCTATACCTGCCCGGTGGTTATCCTGAGCTGTACCTGGCCGAGCTGGAAGCCAATCAGGCCATGGCCGCAGCGATTAGGGCTCATCACCAGGCTGGCAAACCGCTGCTGGCTGAATGTGGCGGCATGCTCTATCTGCTCGATGAACTGCGCGACAAACAAGGCGTTAGCGGGCGCATGCTCGGCTTGCTGGCAGGCAGCGCTGCGTTGCAGCCGCGGCTAACCGCTTTGGCCCTGCAGGCAGTGACGTTGCCGGAAGGCGAGCTGCGTGGTCATAGCTACCATCACTCGCGCCTGGACAGCCCGCTCGAGCCGCTGGTACGCGGCCGCTGCCCGAATGGCAAGCCGGTAGCCGAGGCGGTGTATCGCCTGGGACGGCTCACCGCCAGCTATATCCACTTCTACTTGCCGTCCAACCCGGAGGCGGCCGCCGCGCTGCTGCGTCCATGAGCGAGCACGCCTTCAGCCTTGAGGAGCGTGCAGCGGTGTACCGCGTCATCGCCGAGCGTCGCGATATGCGCCATTTCAACGGTGGCGAGGTGCCGGCCGAGGTATTGGCGCGTTTGCTCGAAGCCGCTCACCACGCCCCGAGCGTCGGCCTGATGCAGCCCTGGCGCTTCGTGCGCATCCGCGATGTGCAACTGCGTGAGGCGATCCATGGGCTGGTGGAGGCCGAGCGGGTGCGCACCGCCGAAGCCCTGGGCGAACGCAGCGACGCGTTCATGCGGCTGAAGGTCGAGGGCATTCGCGATTGCGCAGAATTGCTGGCGGTGGCGCTGATGGAGGGGCGCGAGAAACATGTCTTCGGGCGACGCACCTTGCCGGAAATGGATATGGCTTCGGTAGCCTGCGCCATTCAGAATCTGTGGCTGGCTGCGCGTGCCGAAGGGCTCGGGCTGGGCTGGGTATCGCTGTTCGACCCCGAGGCGTTGGCCGAGCTGCTGGGGATGCCAGCCGGCAGCAAGCCGGTGGCATTGCTGTGCCTTGGTCCGGTGGATGCCTTCTATGAAAAACCCATGCTGGTGCAAGAGGGCTGGGCCACGCCCCGACCTTTGAATCAGCTGCTGTTCGAGAATCGATGGGGAGAACAGGGTGACTGAACCATGAGCCTGGCGCTGATCACCTTCGCCGGTGTGGCGCTGGACGCCTTGCTGGGCGAGCCGCGCCGCGCGCATCCGCTGGTAGCCTTCGGGCGCCTGGCCGCGCGTCTGGAGCAGCGTTTCAACCCGGCTGGCAGTGGCTGGCGCAGCCACGGCGTCACGGCCTGGTGCCTGGCGGTGCTGCCGCTGACGCTGCTCACCTGGCTGCTGGTACAGGTGAGCGGGGTGAGCTGGGCAGTGGAGATTCTCGCACTGTATTTCGCCCTGGGCCTGCGCAGTCTGTATGAGCATGCGCAACCTGTTGCGCAGGCGCTGCGTCTGGGTGACCTGCGGCTTGCCCGCGAGCGCGTCGGCTGGATGGTCAGCCGCAACACCGCTGAACTGGACGCTACCGGCGTGGCCCGCGCCGGCACCGAATCGGTGCTGGAGAACGGCTCCGACGCCGTGTTCGCCGCCTTGTTCTGGTTCATCGTCGCTGGCGCGCCCGGCGTGGTGCTGTACCGCCTGAGCAATACGCTTGACGCCATGTGGGGCTATCGCAACGAACGCTTCGAGCGCTTCGGCTGGGCGGCGGCGAAGATCGATGATGGGCTCAATTACATCCCGGCGCGTCTGGTGGCGCTGACCTATGCGCTGCTCGGGCATACCTGGCTGGCGCTGCGCTGCTGGCGTCGGCAGGCGCCGTTGTGGGACAGTCCCAATGCTGGCCCGGTGATGGCGTCTGGTGCCGGCAGCCTGGGGGTGAGCCTGGGCGGCGTGGCGGAATATCACGGTGAGCGACATGAGCGCCCGCAACTGGGCGAAGGCCCACCGCCACGGGCGCGGGATATCGAACGGGCGATGAACAGGGTTATCGCTGGGGTTGGCTGGTGGCTGTTATGCCTGATCCTCTGGGAGGTGCTGGGTGCTTGAACATGGAGGTCGTCTGCGCGCGGCGGCGCAGCGCTATGGCATACCGCTGGAGGATTGGCTGGATCTGTCCACCGGTATTGCGCCCTATGGTTGGGAGCTGCCCGCCGTACCGCGCTCTGCCTGGACACGACTACCTGAAACGGACGACGGCCTGGAACAGGCGGCGCGTGACTACTACGGCGCTGTCGGCCTGCTGCCGGTCGCCGGTTCGCAAGCAGCGATTCAGGCATTGCCACGTCTGCGTGGACACAGCCGCGTCGGCATTCTCGCGCCCACTTACGCCGAGCACGCCGCAGCCTGGCGTCGCGAGGGGCATTGCGTGACCAAGCTCAGCGAGGGGGCGGTGCATCGTGCGTTGCCGCAGCTGGATGTGCTGCTGCTGGTCAACCCGAACAACCCGACTGGTCGTCTGATCGAGCCGGCGCGCCTGCTCGACTGGCATGACGAGCTGGCCGAGCGTAGCGGCTGGCTGGTGGTCGACGAAGCCTTTATCGATTGCACACCGCAGCACAGCCTGGCCGCCTACAGCGACATGCCGGGGCTGATCGTGCTGCGCTCGTTCGGCAAGTTCTTCGGCCTGGCCGGCCTGCGTCTGGGCTTCGTGCTCGCCGCCCAGGCACTGCTAGATGAGCTGGAGGCGCTGCTCGGACCCTGGGCGGTCAGCGGCCCGGCGCGCAGCGTGGCCTGCACTTTACTGCGTGACAGTGAGGGCCAGCGCCGCCAGCGCGAGCGTTTGCTGGCCGATGGTGAGCGCCTCAGGACACTGCTGCGTGACTGTGGCCTGCCGGCTACCGGCGGTTCGGCGCTGTTCCAGTTCTGCTGCACCCGCCGTGCGGTGCCCTGCATGGAGCTGCTGGCACGGCGCGGCATTCTGATCAGGTTGTTCGCCGAACTGGACAGCCTGCGCTTTGGCCTGCCGGCGGACGAGACGGGCTGGTTGCGGCTGGAGCAGGGGCTGCTGGAGTGCGCGCCGATATTGGCGAGTCTCGAGGAAACGTCCTGATGGCCACCCTGATGGTGCAGGGCACCACCTCCGATGCCGGCAAGAGCACCCTGGTCACGGCACTGTGCCGTTGGGCGCGGCGCCAGGGCGTGTCCGTGGCGCCGTTCAAGCCGCAGAACATGGCGCTCAACTCGGCGGTGACCGTCGATGGCGGCGAGATCGGCCGGGCGCAGGCGGTGCAGGCGCAGGCGGCCGGGCTGGCGCCGCATACCGACATGAACCCGGTGTTGCTCAAGCCCAACAGCGACATGGGCGCCCAGGTGATCATCCACGGCCGCGCCATCGGCAATATGCAGGCGCTGACCTATCACGCCTACAAACCGGTGGCCATGGCGGCGGTGCTGGAGTCCCACGCGCGCCTGGTCGAGCGTCACGAGCTGGTGCTGGTCGAAGGTGCCGGCTCGCCTGCCGAGATCAATTTACGTGCCGGCGATATTGCCAATATGGGCTTCGCCGAGGCGGTGGACTGCTCGGTGATCCTGATTGCCGATATCGACAAGGGTGGTGTATTCGCCCACCTGGTCGGCACCCTGGAACTGCTCAGCCCGAGCGAGCAGGCACGTATCCAAGGCTTCGTGATCAATCGTTTTCGTGGCGACATCGCCCTGCTCAAGCCGGGACTGGACTGGCTGGAGCAGCGCACCGGCAAACCAGTGCTGGGCGTGCTGCCGTACCTGATGGATTTTCACCTGGAGGCCGAAGACGCCGTCGACACTCGGCAGCAGGCCAAGGACGCGCAGGCGCTGCGCGTGGTGGTGCCGGTGCTGCCGCGCATCAGCAACCATACCGATTTCGACCCGTTGCGCCTGCACCCGCAGGTGCAACTGACCTTCGTTGGGCCGGGCCAGGCTATCCCGCCAGCGGATCTGATCATCCTGCCCGGCTCCAAGAGCGTGCGCGCCGATCTTGCGCGCCTGCGCGAGCAGGGCTGGGACGCCGCCATCGCCCGTCACCTGCGCTATGGCGGCAAGATTCTGGGTATCTGCGGTGGCCTGCAGATGCTCGGTCGGCAGATTCACGACCCGCACGGCCTGGAAGGCGCAGCCGGCAGCAGCGAGGGCCTCGGCCTGCTGGATTTCGAGACGGTGCTGGAGCCAGAGAAGCAGCTGCGCAACGTACGCGGCCGGCTGTGCCTGGAGCAGGCACCGGTCAGCGGCTACGAAATTCATGCCGGGGTCAGCCGTGGCCCTGGCCTCAATGGCGCCGTGCAACTCGATGACGGGCGCAGCGACGGCGGGTTGAGCGCCGATGGCCAGGTGCTCGGCACTTATCTGCACGGCCTGTTCGAGCAGCCTTCGGCAGCCGCTGCCTTGCTGCGCTGGGCCGGGTTGCATGCGGTGCAAGCGGTGGATTACCAGGCCCTGCGCGAGCGCGATATCGAACGCCTTGCCGACCAGGTGGAATTGCACCTGGATACCGAAAAACTCAAGGCACTTTGCGGCCTGGGGTAGGGGCGCGGCATTTGCAGGTTTTGAAATGGTGCGCACAGCGCACCCTACGGAGTGAAGATGCTTGAATTGATCCTCGGCGGTGCTCGTTCCGGCAAGAGCCGGCTGGCCGAGAAGCTGGCCGACGACTCCGGGTTGGAGGTCCTCTACATCGCCACCAGCCAGCCGCTCGATGGCGAGATGAATGCGCGCGTTGCCCAGCATCGCGCACGTCGGCCTGCGCACTGGGCGTTGGTCGAAGAGCCGCTGGCGCTGGCCCGTGTGCTGCGCGAGCAAGCTGCGCCCGATCGTTGTCTGCTGGTGGACTGCCTGACCCTGTGGCTGACCAATCTGCTGCTGCAGGACGATCCGGTTCGGCTGGCAGCCGAGCGCGAGGCACTGCTTGACTGCGTGAACAAACTGCCCGGGCGCATCCTGCTGGTCAGCAATGAAACCGGGCTGGGCGTGGTGCCGCTGGGCGAGCTGACCCGTCGTTATGTCGATGAGGCCGGCTGGCTGCACCAGGCGCTGGCCGAGCGCAGCCAGCGTGTGCTGTTCACCGTCGCCGGCCTGCCCATGGTGCTCAAGGGGGCGGCGTTATGAGTCTGCAGTGGTGGCAGGGGCCGTGCCAGCCGCTCGATCATGTGGCTCGCATCAAGGCCGAAGCGCGTCAGCAGCAACTGACCAAGCCAGCGGGTGCGCTGGGGCGACTGGAAGCGCTGGCCATTCATCTGGCGGCGTTGCAGGGGCGTGAGCGACCGACGCTTGAGCATGTGTGGATCGCCATTTTTGCCGGTGATCATGGCGTGGTGGCCGAGGGTATTTCCGCCTATCCGCAGGCGGTGACCGGGCAGATGCTGGCCAATTTCGTCACTGGCGGTGCGGCCATCAGCGTGCTCGCGCGCGAACTCGATGCGGCGCTGGAGGTGATCGACCTGGGTACGGCCGAACCCTTGCCGCCGCTGCCTGGCGTGCGTCATCTGCAGGTCGGCGCCGGCACGCAGAATTTCGCCCGCGATCCGGCGATGACCCTGGCTCAGGCAATGATCAGCCTGGAGGCCGGGCGCGACAGCATCCAGCGCGCCCGTGCCGTTGGTTGTGATCTGTTCGTTGGCGGTGAGATGGGCATTGGCAACACCACGGCAGCGGCGGCACTTGCCTGCTGGCTGCTGGATTGCCCGGCGAGCGAGCTGGCTGGCCCCGGTACCGGTCTCGATGACGCCGGTGTAGCGCACAAGGCGCGGGTGATCGATGCCGCGTTGAGCCTACACCGCGCGCAGATCGACGGCCCCTTGCAGGCATTGATCCACCTCGGTGGCTTCGAGATCGCCGCGCTCACCGGCGCCTACCTGGCCGCCGCGCAGCAGGGGGTGACGGTATTGGTCGATGGCTTTATCTGCAGCGTTGCCGCCTTGCTCGCCGTGCGCCTCAATCCAGCCTGTCGCGACTGGCTGCTGTTCGCCCATCACGGTGCCGAGCCCGGTCATGTACGGGTGCTGCAGACGCTGCAGGCCGAACCGTTGCTGGAGCTTGGCTTGCGTTTGGGCGAGGGCAGCGGCGCCGCCCTGGCCGTACCGTTGCTGCGCCTGGCTTGTGCCCTGCACGGGCAGATGGCGACGTTCGCCGAGGCTGCCGTGGCGCAGGGGGCAAACTGATGCTGTATCTGGACTTGCTGCGTCACGGTGAAACCGAGCTGGGTGGTGGGCTGCGGGGCAGCCTGGACGACGCGCTGACTGAGCATGGCTGGGCGCAACTGCGCGGAGCGGTGCAGGACGCGGGCCCCTGGGATCGCCTGATTAGCTCGCCGCTGCAGCGCTGCGCTCGGTTTGCCGAGGAGCTGGCCGCTACCCATTCATTGCCGCTGCACCTTGAGCCCGATGTGCGGGAGTTGCATTTTGGTGACTGGGAAGGGCGCAGCGCTGCCGCGCTGATGGAAACCGACGCGGAGGCGCTGGGCCGCTTCTGGGCCGACCCTTATGCCTTCACACCGCCCAATGGCGAGCCTCTGCTGCACTTCGAGGCACGCATTCTGTCTGCCCTGCAGCGCTTGCAGCAGCGCCACGCGGGTGAACGCCTGCTGCTGATCACGCACGGCGGTGTGATGCGCCTGCTCCTGGCGCGTGCGCGCGGCCTGCCACGGCAGGATCTGCTGCAGGTCAACGTCGGCTATGCCCAGCGTTTTCGCCTGCGCCTGGATGCCGATGGACAACTGGCGGAGTTGCCATGATTGCGTTGCTGATCGCCTTGCAGTTCCTTACTCGTCTTCCAGTGAGCCTGCCGGGCATACCGACCCCCGAGCAGGTGGGGCGCTCGCTGCTTTGGTACCCGCTGGTGGGGCTGCTGCTCGGCCTGCTGCTGTGGGGCGCCCATCTGCTGTTGGGGCAGGCATCGGCGGTGTTGCAGGCGGCGATCATCCTGGCGCTATGGGTGGGCTTGAGCGGTGGCCTGCATCTGGACGGCCTGGCCGATACCGCTGACGCCTGGGTCGGTGGCTTCGCAGATCGCGAGCGTACCCTGGCGATCATGAAAGACCCGCGCAGTGGCCCTATCGCGGTGGTGGTGCTGGTGCTGCTGTTGCTGCTCAAGTTCGCTGCGTTGTTCACGCTGCTACAGGCCGGACAGGGCATCTACCTGTTGCTGCTGCCCTGGCTGGGGCGCAGCCTGTTGCCGCTGTTGCTGGCGACCACGCCTTATGTGCGCGTGGGTGGGCTGGGCCAGGCGCTGGTCGAGCATCTGCCGCGCGGGCAATTGCCCTGGGTGCTGGGCATGCATCTGCTGGGCATGCTGCTGTTCGGCTGGATGGGGCTGCTGGCGTTGGCCACGGCATTGCTGCTGTTCATCTGGCTGCGCCGCGCGTTGCTACGGCGCCTGGGCGGCACCACCGGCGATACGGCCGGCGCGCTGGTCGAGCTGGGTGAGTGTGGCGTGCTGCTGGCGCTGGCCCTGAGTCTCTGATTGCAACTGTTATGGCGAGGCAGTGAGTAACTGTATGAGTGCTAATCGCTAAAGCGGGTATATACCTGTATTCATGTTGCCGACCTCCTGTCTTTGCACTCAATTACGCCGCGCCAGCCGTGGTGTCACCCGTCGTTATGACGATGCCCTCGCGGCCGTCGGGCTCGGTGCTGCGCAGTTTTCCCTGTTGCGTCATGTGCAGCGGCTCACGCAGCCGAGCATCTCTGTGCTCGCCGACGCCATGGGGCTCGATCGCAGTACGCTGGGGCGCAACCTGCGGGTGCTGGCGGAGCAGGGACTGGTGCAACTGGGTGAAGGGCGCGACTTGCGCGCTCGCGAGGTACGGCTCACGGAAGCCGGCCTGCAACGTATCGGGCAGGCGTTGCCGCTGTGGGAACAGGTGCAGCGTGAACTCAATGCCTGGTTAGGCGCCGAGCGCCGTGCCGAGCTGATGAGCCTGCTCGAAGAACTGGCCTGATGGCCCTACTGCTTACACGGTCGCAGGCGACCGTACGCTGGAGATAGCGATGACAACTGCATGGCGTTCAACCACCTGGCTGCTGCTCGGCGCCTCGCTGATCCTGGCGCTGTCGCTGGGCACGCGCCATGGCTTCGGCCTGTTCCTGCCGCCGATGAGTGCCGAGTTCGGCTGGGGGCGTGAGGTGTTCGCCTTCGCCATCGCCCTGCAGAACCTGATCTGGGGCCTGGCGCAGCCGATCACCGGCGCGCTGGCCGACCGCTTCGGTGCGCGCAAGGCCATCGTCATCGGTGGTGTGCTCTACGTGCTGGGGCTGCTGTGCATGGGCATGGCCGACTCGCCGCTGTCACTGTCGCTCAGCGCCGGCTTGCTGATCGGTATCGGTCTGTCCGGCACCTCGTTCTCGGTGATTCTCGGCGTGGTCGGCCGTGCCGTACCGGTGGAAAAACGCAGCATGGCCATGGGTATTGCGGCGGCGGCGGGCTCTTTCGGTCAGTTCGCCATGCTGCCTGGCACGCTCGGGCTGATCAGTTGGCTGGGGTGGTCGGCTGCGTTGCTCGCGCTGGGGCTGCTGGTGGCGTTGATTCTGCCGCTGGCGGCGATGATCAGGGAGGCGCCGCAACCTGCCAGCAACGGTCCGCAGCAGACGCTGGTCGAAGCGCTGCGCGAGGCCGCCAGTCACTCGGGGTTCTGGCTGCTGGCGCTGGGCTTCTTCGTCTGTGGGTTTCAGGTAGTGTTCGTCGCCGTGCATCTGCCGGCTTATCTGGTCGACCACCATTTGCCCGCATTGACCGGTACCACGGTGCTGGCGCTGGTGGGGCTGTTCAATATCTTCGGCACCTATATTGCCGGCTGGCTCGGTGGGCGCATGGCCAAGCCGCGATTACTCAGCGTGCTGTATCTGCTGCGTGGCGTGGTGATCACGCTGTTTCTGCTGGCACCGTTGACGCAGTGGAGCGCCTACCTGTTCGGCATTGCCATGGGCCTGCTGTGGTTGTCGACCGTGCCGCTGACCAACGGCACCGTGGCGACGCTGTTCGGCGTGCGCAATCTGTCGATGCTTGGCGGTATCGTTTTTTTGTTCCATCAGCTCGGCTCCTTCCTTGGCGGCTGGCTGGGGGGCTACCTTTACGACACCACCGGCAGCTATGACTTGGTTTGGCAGATTGCCGTCGGCCTGAGCCTGATGGCCGCTGCGCTGAACTGGCCGGTACGGGAAGTGCCGGTGGCGCGGCTGCAGGGGGCGCCGGCATGAACCGCCAGGTAGTGACGTTCAGTGCCGTAGCCCTGGGCTTCGGCCTGTTGTTGACGCTGGCCTGGTGGGGCTGGCGTCAGGGTGGGCTGGCCCTGCTGCAGTTGGGCGTTGGTATCTGCTAGTTGCCTAAGGGCGGGTCTGCGAGTAGCGTAATGCGATTGTGTTAGCGCCAGAGGTCACTGCCATGTTTCTTCGCCGTCTTGCCTGTTCCCTGTTGCTGTCCAGTCTGGCATTGCCGGTGCTGGCCGCCGAGTGTCCGGCGATGCTTCAGGGCGAATTGCCCAAGCTGCACGCCAAAGGTGAGAGCATCGAACTCTGTCAGTTCTCGGGCAAGCCTCTGATCGTGGTCAATACCGCCAGCTTCTGTGGTTTCACCCCGCAGTTCAAAGGGCTCGAAGCGCTTTATCAGCGTTACAAGGATCAGGGGCTGGAAGTGCTGGGCGTGCCGTCCGATGACTTTCGCCAGGAGTCCGCTGACAGCACGGAGACCGCCACCGTGTGTTACGTCAATTACGGCGTAACCTTCACCATGACCGAGCCGCAGCCTGTTTCCGGTACTGATGCCATCCCCTTGTTCAAGGGGTTGGCTGAGCAGAGCAGGGCGCCACGCTGGAATTTCTTCAAGTACGTGGTCGACCGCCAGGGCAAGGTGGTGGCCAGTTTCTCCAGCCTGACCAAGCCGGACGATCCCGAGTTGATCGCCGCTGTTGAAAAGGCCATCGCCTCGCAGCCCTGACCAGGCTCGTTTGCGCGGAGCAGAGGCTCACGTGGTCGTCCCTGACCCTGTGAGCGGTATTGTCAGAAGCGATAGCTGAGTGAGGCACCGAGGCCGTGTGCGCTGTTGTTGTAGCGTGCACGGTAGTCACCGCGGGTCGAGCTCTGCTGGTTCACGTCCACCGACTCTTCCTGCAGGTAGGAGTAGGCCACGTCGATGGTCATGTCCGGGTTGGGGCTCCAGCCGGCGCCAACGCTGAAAATGGTGCGGTCGCCCGAGGGCACGCGGGCCGAACGGTCGACATTATTGGTCGGTGACTGATCGACGGCGATGCCGGTGCGCAGCGTCCATTGTGGATTGAGCCTGTACGACAGGCCTACGGCATGTGCCCAGGTGTCGTGCCAGTTCTGTTCCTCGACGATGACGGGCAGCGCCGCCGAGTCATTCTCCACGCGGATTTCCTTGAAGCGACTCCAGCGCGTCCAGGTGCTGCCGGCATGCAGCGTCAGGGCATCGGTCAGTTGGTGGGTGATGGACATGTCCACCGACTCGGGCGTAGTCAGCCCCAGATTGGCGTCGTACTTGCCGGCGATAGCAGCCAGTGCACCGTTACCGGAAACACGGGTATCGCCCTCCAGTTCGTATTTGACGCGCGAGTGGTAGGTGATGCCGGCGCGTGTGCCAGGGGTGAACTCGTAGAGCACTCCCAGGTTGAAGCCCACGGCGGTGTCATCGCCTTTGACCCTCACTTTGCCGTCGCTGTTGCCCGGGTTGAGCAGCGAGGAGCTCAGTTCCCCTTCGATATGGTTGAAGGTGGGGCCGAAGCCGACCGACAGGTGCTCGTTGAAACGGTAGCTCAGGGTCGGCTGCACGGTAATCACCCGCACATAGCTCTTGTCTGCGTGGTAGCGGCCCTGGAACGTGCGCTCGTAGTCGGTCATCAGGCCGAAGGGCACGTAGACACCGAGACCGAAGGCGACCTTGTCGTCTAGCGGTTTGACGTAATAGCCCATGGGTACGCCGGTACTTGGCACCATATCGCCGTCGTTGCTGCCTGCCAGTGTCGCAGGGCCGGCGTTGGCACTGGCACGGCTGATATCGCTCTGGGCATGAATGACGGCTGCGCCGACATAGACCTCTTCGCGCTTGAGGCGTGCCATGCCGGCCGGGTTGCCGAATACTGTGCTGGCATCCTCGGCGGAGGATGAGCGGCCGGCGAAGGAGGTGCCCATGCCGGAAATGCTCTGTTCGTTGAGGGCGAAGCCGCTGGCGAAACCATGGCCCGAGGTGGCGGTGATGGCAACTGCCAGGCCAGTCTTGAGAAGGCGTTTGCTCACGGGGGAGGCTCCTGTGGTGAGGCGAGCGGCGCACGCTACCGTTTTTCCCGCTCCCTGCCAAGGCAAACAAGTTCAATGATATTGAGTGAATTGTCAGACAATTTCTGCAAATAGGTATGAAAAATACGAAGCTGATTTCCTGATTGAATGGTCAGGCTACCCGGCTCACTGGGGTGATGCAGCGCTGCCAGGTCTCGAGGAAATCCTGTTGACTGGCCTGTGGCTGAAAAACCTTGCACCAAATTCGGCCCATGGCCAGTACGTCATCGGCGGCCGGCAGCGTCAGCTTTTCCTGCTCGATCAGCAGCCAGGCAATGGCCGTTGCATAGCGCAGGTTGACCGTCAGTTCGAGGTGCGGCGCCTCGAGAAACGCGTGTTGGCTGGCAAGGCCGCGAACACGGCTGGCAAGCTCCGGATCGAAGGCCAGGTATTGATCCCAGAGCATCTGGTGGGCCGGTTCGCTGATGCGATACAAACCATGACCTTGCGGCGTATCCAGCGCGCTGCCCAGCGCCGACTGGCAAGCGGCAGCTCCAAGTAGCAGGGCTTCGGCGCTGTTGCTGTGGCGCTGCAGGTAGACAAGGGTCGGGCGGATCACGTGCTGGCTGAGATCGCAGGCGGCTATTCCCATGGCATCCTCGCGGAAGGTGCCGGTGGAGGCCGGGCTTCTGATCGTTGTTCGATAAAGACTCCACCGGGAGCGGAGTTAGCCGCTCATTCTCAAGCCTAGTGCGATATTTAAGCGGTAACGGTCTGTTTTTAAATTGATTACTGACTTGAGCTATTGGACATATTTCGATTCGTGCTTAAAACCGCTGCTCATTGGCCGGTAGCAACCGGACGTGCCGGGTTGGTGATCCATTCGCTCCAGGAGCCGGCATAGAGCGGTGCCAGGGGATAGCCGGCGAGATTCATGGCGAACAGGTTATGGCAGGCCGTGACGCCGGAGCCGCAGTAAGCCACCAGGTTTTCCAGCGGGCGTTCGCCGCGCAGGGCGTCGAAACGCTGGCGCAGTTCATCTGCCGGGAGGAAGCGGCCATCGGCGCCCAGGTTGTCGGTGAACGCGGCGCACTGCGCACCGGGAATATGCCCGGCAACCGGGTCGATCGGTTCGACCTCGCCACGAAAGCGCGGCAGTGCCCGCGCGTCCAGCAGGGTCAGATCCGCTGTGCCCAGGCGCACGGCCAATTGCTCGGCGCTCAGTACGAGGCTGTTATCGGGTTCGGCGCAGAAGTCGCCAGGGGCGTTGTCCGGTGCTGCGCAGGTCAATTCCAGGCCGGCTTCGCGCCAGGCTTTCAGGCCGCCGTCGAGCAGATAGAGGCCGTCACGTTTGCCCAGCCACACCAGCAACCACCAGGCGCGGGCGGCGAAGGCGCCGGGGCCATCGTCGTACAGTATCACCTGGCTATCCTGGCGCAGGCCGCAACTGCGCAGGCGTTCGACCAGTGCGCTGGCGTCGGGCAGTGGATGGCGCCCGGTCACGCCTTTGATCACTGGCGCGGACAAATCCTGCTCGAGGTCGAGAAAGTGTGCTCCTGGCAGATGCCCTTCGAGGTAACTGCGCCGCCCGTAGGCGGGATCTTCGAGGGCGAAGCGACAGTCCAGTAGCAGCAGATCTTCCTGTTGCAGGCGCTGTTGAAGGTCTTGCGTGCTGATCAGTTGAGCCAATGACATGGTATCTCCGGAGTCGTCGAGAGCTGGCTGCATCATAGCGTCCGCAACTGACGCAACCTTATCAAGAGGATGCTTTGGCAGGGGGACTCGCGATATTCGTGATGACTGAGGTGGAGTCCGGGAGCAAGAGCGGGCAAAAATTGTGCAATCAGGGCATTTATTTGGTGCGTCGAGAAATCGCTCATGCGGCCTGTTAACGGGGCTTCTGGGGTTACTTGTAGCTTCATGCTCTAAAAAGTTTCATGAAAGCGACATTTTGATCTGTTTTGGTGCTTTGCTGCCTGATAAAGTGCCGGCCACTTTGTCTTTGTGGTGTCGAGGTGCCGCATGTCGTTGTCCGTTGATGCTTTCCTGGCGCGCCTGAAACAGCGCGATCCCGACCAACCGGAGTTCCACCAGGCGGTGGAAGAGGTCGTGCGTACTCTATGGCCTTTCCTCGAAGCCAATCCGCGCTATCGCGATGCCGGTATTCTCGAGCGCATGGTCGAGCCTGAGCGTGCCATCCTGTTCCGGGTGCCGTGGGTCGACGACCGTGGTCAGGTGCACGTCAACCGTGGCTACCGCATCCAGATGAGCAGTGCCATCGGCCCCTACAAGGGTGGCCTGCGCTTTCACCCCTCGGTGAACCTGGGCGTGCTCAAGTTCCTGGCCTTCGAGCAGGTGTTCAAGAACTCGCTGACCTCGTTGCCCATGGGCGGCGGCAAGGGCGGCTCGGACTTCGACCCCAAGGGCAAGAGCGAGGGCGAGGTGATGCGCTTCTGTCAGTCGTTCATGACTGAGCTGTATCGCCATATCGGTGCCGATCTCGACGTGCCGGCTGGTGATATTGGCGTAGGTGGCCGCGAGATCGGCTACCTGTTCGGCCAGTACAAGCGTCTGTCCAACCAGTTCACCTCGGTGCTGACCGGCAAGGGCCTGAGCTACGGCGGCAGCCTGATCCGCCCGGAAGCCACCGGCTATGGCTGCGTTTATTTCGCTCAGGAGATGCTCAAGCGCATCGATCAGGGTTTCGAAGACAAGCGCGTGGCCATTTCCGGTTCCGGCAACGTCGCCCAGTATGCGGCGCAGAAGGTCATGGAGCTGGGCGGTCGGGTGATTTCGCTGTCCGACTCCGAGGGCACTCTGTATGCCGAGGGTGGCCTGAGTGATGAGCAGTGGCTGTACCTGATGGACCTGAAGAACGTGCGTCGTGGTCGCCTGCGTGAGATGGCCGAGCACTATGGCCTGCAGTTCCTGGCGGGCCAGCGTCCCTGGGATCTGCCGTGCGATATCGCGCTGCCCTGCGCAACGCAGAACGAGCTGGACGGCGAGAATGCTCGCACCCTGCTGAAGAATGGCTGCATCTGCGTGGCTGAGGGCGCCAATATGCCCTCGACCCTGGAAGCGGTTGACCTGTTCCTTGAGGCCGGCATCTGCTACGCCCCGGGCAAGGCTTCCAATGCCGGTGGCGTGGCCACCAGCGGCCTGGAAATGAGCCAGAACGCCATGCGCCTGCACTGGAGCGCCGGCGAGGTGGACGAGCGTCTGCACGGCATCATGCAGAACATCCATCACGCCTGTGTGCACCATGGTGAAGAGAACGGTCGTATCAACTACGTCAAGGGCGCCAACATCGCCGGCTTCGTCAAGGTGGCCGATGCCATGCTGGCGCAGGGCGTAGTCTGATCGATCCCGTTTTTAGCCACGAGGCCTCGCGTGTCAACGCGGGGCCTCGTCGTTTCTGGTGGGGCTGTGTTGCGCGGCCGATTCAGGCATGCTGCCGGCCTCACGCTCGTTACACAGGTTGTCGTTACGCATGAAACGCTTTGTCTTGCTCGACACCGCTCCGATCCCGGGTACGAATGGTGCGCTGAACCTGTTTGAGTACGGGGAAGACTTCGTCATCAAGATCGCTGGTGGTGATGGCGGGCAGCTGATGAATACCCGTATGCACGGCTCGGAAGATGCCCTGGCCGCGATTCCCTGCAAGCAGATCGCCAATCGTCCACAGGCGCGGGTGCTGATCGGAGGTCTGGGCATGGGCTTTACCCTGGCCTCGGCGCTGCAGCACCTTGGGGCTGACGCCGAGGTGGCGGTGGCCGAGCTGGTGCCTGGCGTGGTCGAGTGGAACCGTGGCCCGCTCGGGGCGAAGTCCGGTTATCCGTTGAATGACCCGCGTGCAGTGATCATTCAGGAGGACGTCGCCAAGGTGCTGCAGGCCGCCGAGCAGTGCTACGACGCGATCATGCTGGACGTCGACAACGGCCCCGAAGGCCTGACCCAGAAGGGTAATGACTGGCTGTACAGCATGGACGGCCTGCGTCAGTGCGCCAAGGCGCTGAGGCCCAAGGGCATGCTGGCAGTGTGGTCGTCCAGCGCCGACCGGGCATTTTCGGAGAAGGTGCGCAAGGCGGGCTTCAAGGGCGAGGCGGTGCAGGTGTATGCCCATGGCAACAGGGGCACGCGGCATACCATCTGGATTGCCCAGAAGGTCTGAGCCTGCAGTCTTTCGATTTGGTGGGCTGAAGCCCACCCTACCGTAGGGTGGGCCGGGCGGCGATCCACTTCAGCCCACCAACTTGGCGCACCACCGCGAATGGCCGCTCTGTCTTTTTGCTGTCATTCGCCGGTGGCATCTCGTCTCAGTGAATCTGCAGTTTGCCGATACGGTCGTTGTCCAGGCTGCCGAAGTACAGGTAGTCGCCTACCGGCTTCACCGAGGTGACCATGCGCAGGTGCGTGCCGCTGGTGTCATGCAGGCTGCGGACGATCTCGCCGTTCTCGTTGAGGGCGATGGCGAAGCCATAAGGGATTGCTTTCGGCCACAGCGCGCGCGGCAGTTTGGCCAGTTGCGCCTTGAGCCAGGGGTGGCGATGGAGAAAGTCGGCGTCGGCCTTGCGCGGGGTCGGCAGCGCGACCCAGAAGGTGCCGTTGCGGTCGCCCTGCAGGTTGTCCGGCAGGCCCGGCAGGTTGTCGATGAAGATGTCGTGCTGGCCGGCCTTGTCACCCTTGAGCCAGTAGCGGGTAATGCGATAGCGATAGGTCTCGTTAACCAGTATGAAGTCCTCGTTCGCCGACAGCGCCACGCCGTTGGCGAAATACAGGTCTTTCAGCAATACGCGGGTTTCGCCGCTGGCCGGGTCATAGCTGAGCAGGCGCCCATGCGGACGCGCTTCGAGCAGGTCGAGCAGATAGTCCGGCTGCTGGAAGCGTGAGGAGGCGTCGCTGAAGTAGATGGTGCCATCGCTGGCAATATCCAGATCATCGGTGAAGGCGAAACGCAAACCTTCAGCTTCTGTGCTCAGCACCTTGATCGCACCTTGCGGGTCGATGCTCAACAGACCCTTGTAGGCGTCGGCGACGATCAGGTGACCACTGGCGTCGAAGTTCATGCCCAGCGGACGGCCACCGGTATCGGCGAAGGTTTCCAGGCTGTCGTCTGCCAGCACGCGGACGATGCGGCCATCGTGCAAGCCGGTATAGACCCGGCCCTGGCTGTCGACAGCGGTGTCTTCCGGGCCATGCACCTGACCGCGCGCCAACAGCTCGGCCTTCATCAGGGTGTCGTTGGGCTCCAGCACACCGGTCATCGCCGGGGCAGGCGCGGCATCCCAGGGCAACGGGTCGATTGGGCTCGGGGTCAGGGCCAGGTAACCGGCTGCTGCGGCCAGCAGTACGACGAGCAGGGCAAGCAGTTTCCTCAGCATTATCGTGTGTCCGTTTCGGAGGTGGTGCGCGGCACAGATTACACAGTTCCGTTGATCGACGGCAGGCCGCGCCCCGTGCATCGGCCCGGGCATATATACTGCGCGGCATTCTAGACGGGAGAGCCGCGTGGCTAACGACATTCACTGGATTCTCGACGACGCCAGCCTGGCCGAGTATTGCGCCGCCTGGCAGGCGCAGCCATTCGTCGCCCTGGACACTGAGTTCATGCGCGTCGACACCTTCTACCCGATTGCCGGATTGCTGCAGGTCAGCGCTGGCGAGGGTGCCTATCTGATCGACCCCTTGCGCATTGGCGACTGGCAACCTTTTGCTGCGCTGCTCGAAGCGCCGAATGTGGTCAAGGTGCTGCATTCGTGCAGTGAGGACCTGGAGGTCTTCCTGCGCCTGACCGGCAGCCTGCCGACGCCGCTGTTCGATACGCAACTGGCGGCTGGCTATCTCAATCTTGGTTTCTCCATGGGCTACTCGCGTCTGGTGCAGGCCTTGCTCGATATCGAGCTGCCCAAGGGCGAAACCCGCTCCGACTGGTTGCAGCGGCCGCTGTCCGAGCTGCAGGTGCGTTACGCCGCCGAGGATGTGCTGCATCTGGTCGAGGTATACCGCGCATTGATGGCGCGTCTGGCGCCGCAGAAGGTCGAGTGGATTATTGAAGACGGCGCCGAGCTGGTGGCCAATCTGGGCCGCGAGATTGCCCCGGAAGACGCCTGGCGAGAGGCCAAGCTGGCCTGGAAACTGTCGCGCCAGCAACAAGCTGTGTTGCGCGCCCTGTGCGCCTGGCGCGAGCGTGAGGCGCGGGCGCGCAATCAGCCGCGCAACCGCGTGCTGCGTGAGCACTCGCTGTGGCCGCTGGCGCGCACCCAGCCGGACAATCTGGTGGCGTTGGCGCGTATCGAGGACATGCATCCGAAAACCGTGCGTCAGGATGGCGAAACCCTGCTGCAACTGATCCGCGAGGCTGCAGCGCTGCCGCCTGCGCAATGGCCTGAAGCCCTGCCCGAGCCGTTGCCGCTCGAGGCCTCGACGCTGCTCAAGAAGCTGCGCGCCGTCGGCCAGCGCGAGGGTGAGCGGCTGGATATCGTGCCGGAGCTGATGCTGCGCAAGAAAACCCTGGAAGCCTTGCTCAAAAGCGGTTATCCGCATGGCCCTTATCAATTGCCCGACTCCCTGCGCGGCTGGCGCCGGGAGCTGATGGGCCAGGCTTTGCTTGACTGCCTGGCCGCCGAAGGAGAATCCGCGTGAAACGCATCTGTTCCATCTACAAAAGCCCGCGCAAGAACGAGATGTACCTCTACGTGCTCAAGGCCGAGGCGCTGACCCGAGTGCCCGAAGGGCTGCTCGCGGTGTTCGGCCCGCCCGCGCATGCCTTCGATCTGGTGCTCAGCCCGGAGCGTCAGTTGGCTCGCGAGGACATCAGCCTGGTGCTGGAGAATCTCGAGAAACAGGGTTATCACCTGCAGATGCCGCCGCCCGAGGAGGAATACATCCAGCATCTGCCCGACGAGCTGCTGCGCCGCAACGACCCGGTGTAAACGATGCGCCTGCTGATCGCCGAGGATGATCACGCACGCTATGCCGAGCGCATCCGCATGGCCTGTCCGGCACTGCAACTGGTAGCCGGCGCACAGCCCGAAGCGCTGCATGCGCTGGCCGATGATTGCGACGTCTGGCTGGGGCAACCCGATCTGCTCGCACCCTTGCTGCGCCAAGGTGTGCGCCCACAGTGGTTGCAGTCGACCTGGGCCGGTATCACGCCGTTGCTGGCCCATGGATTGCCGCGTGATTACCGCCTGACCCGCGCTGTCGGCATCTTCGGTCAAGTGATGGCCGAATACGTGCTCGGCCATATGCTGGCCCACGAGCGGCGCCTGTTCGCCCGCCTGGCGGCGCAGGTCGAGCAGCGTTGGGATCACCGCCTGTCGCGCAGCCTGCGCGGGCGCCGGGTGTTGGTGGTCGGTTGCGGCGATATCGGTCAGGCCGTCGCCGAGTTTCTCCAACCCTTCGGCGTGGAGCTGCGTGGTGTCGCCAGTCAGGCGCGTGAGCAGGCGCCGTTTCTCGACGTGGTGGCAATGGATCAACTGCCGCAGCTGGTCGCCTGGGCCGATTACGTGGTCAATCTGCTGCCGGATACGCCGGCTACACGTGATCTGTACGATGCCCAGCTGCTTGCCCACTTTCGCCAGGATGCCGTGCTGATCAATGCCGGTCGTGGCGTTGCCGTGGTCGATGTCGACCTGGTCGCCGCGCTTGAGCAGAACAAACTGGCTGGCGCGGTGATCGATGTCTGCCGTGAAGAGCCGCTGCCGATCGGTCATGCGTTCTGGACGGCGCCGCGTTTGCTGCTCACCGGTCACAGCTCGGCACCCACCGACCCGGCGCTGATGAGCGAGCTGTTCATCGACAACCTGAGGCGCTGGCAAGCTGGAGAGGCGTTGCGCGGTGAGGTGGATTTCGCCCGTGGTTACTGAGGTCGTCGGGCCCGCGCCACTTGGCCCTGCATTGCACCCACGCTAGACTGCCGCGCCTTTTCCGCCTGAGTCCATACTGTAGCCATGGCCGCCGACCTCGAACCCTTCTGGAAGCGCAAGACCCTCGCCCAGCTCGACTCGGGCGAATGGGAGTCGCTGTGCGACGGCTGTGGCCTGTGCTGCCTGCAGAAGCTCGAAGATGAGGACGACGGCGCCGTCTACTACACGCGCATCGCCTGCAAGCTGCTGGATCTGCAGACCTGTCGCTGCAGCGATTATCCCAATCGGGTCAAGCATGTGCCTGACTGCATTCAGCTCACCCCGGCGCAAGCCGACCAGTTTCGCTGGCTGCCGCCGACCTGCGCTTACCGCCTGGTCAGCGAAGGCAAGGACTTGCCACATTGGCACCATCTTGTCTCAGGCGATCCGGAGGCTGTGCACGCTGAGCGCATTTCCCAGTCGGGGCGCATGCTCAGTGAAAACAGCGTGGCCGAAGACGACTGGGAAGATCATCTTATTTTCCGCGCAGGTTGATTGCCACGCGGCTTCGTGGCAAATCTGTCGCGTGCCCACGGAATTTGCCCTCTGGCGCGGCGGTCATATGCCGCCATGTCCCGCATCAGGAGTTTCGCTCGATGTCCCTTCGCTTGCCGTTGTTCTCGTCTTTGCTGCTTCTGAGCCTGCCGGCCTTCGCTGCTACGCAGAAGGTCGATCTGGATTATCACGTGCGTTTTCTACCCGAAAGCAATCAGGCTGAAGTCAGTATCACCCTGGAGAAGGGCGAGTACGTGCGCAGCCTCGATTTCAATCTGGGCGAGGACGAACGCTTCAGCGATTTCAAGGCCGACGGCCAGTGGTTGCAGGAAACCCCGCAGCGCGGCAAGTGGCAGCCAGGCGAAGGCAAGAGCGTGTTGAGCTATCGGGTGCTGATCGACAGTGAACGCAAGCCGGGGCGCTATGACGCCAGGATGACCGAGGACTGGGCGTTGTTCAGGGGCGACGACCTGATTCCTGCGGCCAAACTCGACCAGCAGAACAAGACCGAGCTGGTCGCGCGCCTGCAGTTCGAGCTGCCCAAGGGCTGGAAGAGCGTGGAGACCGGTTGGCCGCGTATCGGCAAGAACCGTTTCCGCATCGATAACCCGCAGCGCAAGTTCGACCGTCCCACCGGCTGGATGCTCGCTGGCAAGCTGGGCACTCGTCGCACCCGCCTGGGCGATACCGAGGTCGCCATCTCCGCGCCGATCGGCGAGGGCATGCGGCGCATGGACATCATGACCTTCCTCACCTTCGTCTGGCCGCAGCTGCAGCAGGTGTTCCCGCGCGACCCGGACAAACTGCTGATCGTCGGCGCTGGTGATCCGATGTGGCGCGGCGGCCTGTCGGCGGCCAATTCCTACTACATGCACGCCGACCGCCCGTTGGTCAGTGAGAATGGCACCAGCTCACTGGTGCACGAACTGGTGCATGTATTCGGTCGTATCTATGGGCGTGATCGCAGTGACTGGATCGCCGAAGGCCTGGCCGAGTATTACGCCATCGAGCTGATGCGCCGCGCTGGTGGTATCAGCGAGGATCGTTACCAGAAGATCCGTGAGCAGCTGATTCGCTGGAGCAAGCCGGTCAGCAGCCTGCGCACCGACAATGCCAGCGGCCCCGTCACCGCCCGTGCGGTGCTGCTGCTGCAGGAGCTGGATCGGGAAATTCGGCAGAAGACCAAGGACAAGGGCAACCTGTCCCTGGATGACGTGACCCGTGGCCTGATGCGGCTGGATCGAGTCAGCACTAAGGACTTCATCGACATCACCGAGAACGTCATTGGCGGCCCGTCGAAGACCCTGGATACGCGGTTGCTGCGCTGAACGCTAGCGCTTGACTCAGAACCGGGGGCCGGAGCGGGTGTTGTTACCCTTGGCCAGGCGGTCATAGAGCACCACGTTGACCGTCGCGGCCAGGTTCATGCAGCCCTGGGTCGGGATATACACCACTTCACCCGCGCACCAGTCGAGAATCTCCTGCTGCAGTGAGCCGTCCTCCGGGCCGAAGATGTACAGCGCCCGGTCGGGATGGGTATAGGCGGGCAGGGCGCGGGCATCATCGACCAGTTCCACCGCCACCGGTGTGCAGCCCAGCGGCAGGATCTTGCGCAGATCGTCGATATTGATCAGCGGGATATCCTGGTGAACCTTCTTGGTGTCGGTGATGAAATCCCTGGCGCGGTCGTAGCGGGTGCCGGTGTAGAACACCGAGCTGACGCCGTAGCAGCCCGCCGCCCGCATGATGGAACCGACGTTTTCCGGTGATTTCGGGTTGAACAGGCCGATGCAGGCGTATCGTTTGTTGGCCACGGTGGCACTCGCAAAAGCGCCGATTATACGGTGCCGAGCGCCCCGCCCTAGTCCTTTTTCAACAGGCTGGCCAGATCGCCAAAGGCCTTGTAGGTCGATTTGGCAGCCTGCGGGCTGGCGGTGGAGCCTTCGGCGAAATACTGCTGGTCGGTGTAGCGCGAGTGTTCGTTGTCATGACAGAACAGGCACAGCAGCTCCCAGTTGGAACCATCGGCCGGGTTGTTGTGGTGGTTGTGATCGCGGTGATGCACGGTCAGTTCGCTCAGGCGCTTGCCGGAGAACTCGCGGGCGCAGCGGCCGCAGACGTGTGGGTACATTTTCAGCGCTTTCTGCCGGTAGCCTTCTTCGGCCTGGGCGGACAGGTAGTAGCGGTTGTTGCTGGTGCTCATGACAGAACCTGTTATCGGGAGGTGAACGCTTGACTGGATATGTTGCCAGAATAGAACGAAAGCCTGCAGCACAGGAGACCTGTCATGCGCTTGCCTCTGTTCGCCGTAATGGTACTGGCCACCAGCCCTGTCAATCTGGCCTGGGCACAGGAACCGATACGCATGCCTTCTGCTGTGCAGCCCGGCTCACCGGGTACTGCGACGCCACAGCCTTACGCTCAGCCGTCCATGCCCAATACGATCAAGCGCCAGGGATCGGCGCCCCTCTTGCCGCCGCCCCAGGGGCAGGCTCTGCCCGGTGCGGCGCCCAAGTCCACCCGTGATCAGCCGATTCCGCAACTGGATGAGCAGTTACGCCGCAACAGCCAGGGGCTGGAAGGGCAACGCCAGCAGGACTGATCGTCGAATTATTGCAGTAGCGGCTTGAAACACGATGCAGGTGAGTCAACGCCCAAGCTGCATCTGCGGGTGTGCGACCCCCAGTACGTGGAACAGAAACGCGTACTCCAGCGCCACATCTCTGATGCCCTGATAACGTCCGCTCATGCCGCCATGGCCAACACCGAGGTCGGTCTTGAGTAATAGCAGATTGGTATCGGTCTTTTCGCGGCGCAGCCTGGCCACCCATTTGGCAGCTTCCCAGTACTGCACACGGCTGTCGTTGTAACCGGCGACGGCGAGGATGGGCGGGTAAGTCTGGACGCGTACGTTCTCGTAAGGCGCGTAGGCCTTGATGCGTTCATACACCTCGGGCTGGTTCGGGTCGCCCCATTCGTCGTACTCGGTCACGGTCAACGGCAGATCCGGGTTGAGCATGGTGTTGAGCACATCGACGAAGGGCACTTCGGCGATGGCAGCAGCGAACAGCTCGGGGCGCTGGTTGAGCACGGCGCCGATCAGCAGGCCGCCGGCGCTGCCGCCGCTGATTGCCAGTTGCGCGGGGGTGGTCAGGCCCTCGGCGATCAGGCGTTCGGCGCTGGCGATGAAGTCATCAAAGCTGTTCTGCTTGTGCGCAAGCTTGCCGGCACGGTACCAGGCTTCGCCCATCTCGCCGCCGCCGCGCACATGCGCGATGGCGAAGACGAAACCGCGATCGAGCAGGCTCAGGCGAGCGTGGGAGAACCAGGGGTCAAGGCTCTCGCCGTAGGCGCCGTAACCATAGAGATAGAGCGGTGCAGGCTTTCCTGCGGCGAACACGTCGCGCCGCGCCACCAGGCTGATCGGTATCTGCGTGCTGTCGGCAGCGCTGGCCCAGAGACGACGGCTTTCATAGGCATCGGCATCGAACGGGCCTTCCACGGGCGTCTGCTTCAGTACCTGCTGCGCGCCGCTGGCCAGTTCCAGCTGGCGTATCTGCGCGGGGCGATTGAGCGCTTCGTAGCGCAGGCGAATCACCGGGCTGTGAAACTCCAGGCTGTCCTGCACGTAGAGGCTATAGGCGGCATCCGGCAACTGCACGCGATAGGCTTCAGCGCCCTGTGGCTGCACTTCGAGGATCGGCAGACCGCCTTCGCGCAGCGCCAGGACGATGGCGCGCTGGTTCAGCGTGGCGCCTTCGAGCATCACCCGCGGGTCGTGGGCGCGAATCTGCTGCCAGTGCGGACGTTGCGGCTGCGACTCAGTGGCGCGGTACAGCGCAAAGTTGATACCGCTCTGGTTGCTGCGAATCAGCCAGCACCAGTGGCCATCGAGCATGCCGTGGTCGACGTCGTACTCGTGATTTTCCTCGCGGGGCGCCAGGCAGGTGAAGGCGTCTTGCGGGCTATGGGCGTCCAGCACCCAGACTTCGCTGGTGGTCTTGCTGCCCAGTTTCAGGATCAACTGGTGCTCGGAACTGGAGCGGTAGCAGTGCAGGAAGAAACGGCCATCTGCCTCTTCGAATACCGCTTCGGCTGCGGCGTCGCCGAGGCGGTGACGATAGAGTTTGTAGGGGCGGTGGGTGTCGTCCAGTTCGGTGAAGAACAGCGTCTGGCTATCATTCGCCCAGGTCATGCTGCCGTCGCAGTCGTCGAAGGGCAGTTCGCTGATCTGGCCGCTGCCCAATTCCTTGACGAACAGACGGTAGATTTCGTCGCCGTTGCTGTCGAGGCTGTAGGCCAGGCGCTGCTGGTCGGGGCTGATGCTGAAGGCGCCTACGGAAAGAAAGCCGCCGCCGGCCAGCTCGTTGGGATCGAGCAGCAGCGTTTCGCTGGCGCTGTCGACCTGCAGCGAACCATCGGCAGGACGGCGGCAGCGATAGTGCCGTGGATACTCGTCACCGGCCGTGGTGCGTTGGTAGTAGAGATAGTCGCCCCAGGGCGTGGGCAGCGACAGGTCTGTCTCGCGGATACGCCCCTTGATTTCTTCGAACAGTTGCTCGCGCAACGCCTGCTGCGGTTCCAGCACCGTCTCCAGGTAAGCGTTCTCGGCCTGCAGGTATGCCAGCACCTCTTCGCTGTCGCGGTTTTCCAGCCAGTGATAAGGGTCGTTGCCGGCTTCCTGGCGGGCGATGGGGGCAGGGGACATGGCATGGCTCCAGTGAACGAGAGGGCGACGGCAGGGGCGCCGCGCTGGACAAAAGCCGCTATCATAAGCGCCCCTTTGCCAGACCTGCCACGCCGGCGCCTGCTTATGATGAATGAAAACGACTACCTCATGGCCTGGGCGGCCTATGGGATTGCTGCCCTGGGTTGCCTGTTGGTGTGGATGCGCCTGACCCGCTGGATGTGGCGCTACCTGCGTGAGCCGCTGCGGGTGTTGATGGCTGTGCTGTTGTTCAGCCCGACCATCGTCGATCCGGCGCGTGACCTGTTTGCACCCGCTCTGGCGGTCACTGCCATGGACGTGTTGCTCAAGGTCGGCAACAACGCCTGGCGTGCGGTGGCCGATTTGGCGTTGTACAGCCTGATTGCCCTTGCCGTTTATCTGCTGTTCGTCGCCATTCGCTGGCCCATCGAGCGCTGGTGGAAGGATCGCCATGGCCAACCAGCGTCGGAGCCTGACGAAGACCCGCGCACCCTGCGCGAGCGCATGGAAGAGGACGACGATCTGCCGATTCGCGATTATGGGCGCGATCGCAGCGGCCGTCTGGAGCCGCGAATCTGATTTGCCCCCTTGCGCCGGCTGGCCCGTGCGTTCAGCATGATGGCCTTGTGCAAGGGAGGCCCGATGGATTGCGTGTTCTGTACCATTGCCGAGCGACGGCTACCCGCTCATCGACTTTACGAGGATGATGATTTCATCGTTCTGCTGGATATCTTCCCGATGCGTCCGGCCCATGTGCTGATCGTCAGTCGCCTACATGCGCCGTTTCTGCGTGACTTGCCCGTGTCGGTTCGTGAGCGCCTGCTGACTTTGTCGGAGCGCGTGGCCAGTGCGCTGCGTGAAGCGGGCTTTGGCAAGAACGGCATCAACCTGCTGATCAATGACGGTCCGGACTCCAACCAGCACGTGCCTCATCTTCATCTACACCTGATTCCGCGTCGGCCGGGTGACCTGCCGGCGCTGCTCTGGCGATTGCTGGTGCGTTTTCTGCCAATGGGCCGCAAGCGAATCGAAGCGCGTCTGCAGGACGAGGCCGAACGTTTGCGCCTGATCCTCGGCAAGGAGAATTGATTCGATGTGCGAATTGCTCGGCATGAGCGCCAATGTACCCACCGATATCGTCTTCAGTTTCACCGGGCTGATGCAGCGTGGTGGCCGCACCGGGCCGCACCGTGATGGCTGGGGTATCGGCTTCTATGAAGGGCGTGGCCTGCGGCTGTTCCAGGATCCGCGCGCGAGCAGTGAATCCGAGGTGGCGCAACTGGTGCAGCGCTACCCGATCAAGAGCGAAGTGGTGATCGGCCATATCCGCCAGGCCAACGTCGGCAAGGTTTGCCTGGTCAATACCCATCCCTTCAGCCGCGAGCTGTGGGGGCGCAACTGGTGTTTCGCGCACAATGGTCAGCTGGCAGGTCTGCAGGGCTCCACCAGTTTCTATCGGCCGGTGGGCGAGACCGACAGCGAGGCGGCCTTCTGCGACCTGCTCAACCGTGTGCGCCGCGCCTTTCCCGAGCCGGTCTCGGTGGAAATGCTCCTGCCGGTGCTGGTCGCCGCCTGCGCCAGTTACCGTCAGCTCGGCGTGTTCAATTGCCTGCTCAGTGATGGCGACTGGTTGTTCAGCTTCTGTTCGACCAAGTTGGCACATATTACCCGGCGTGCGCCGTTTGGCCCGGCGCAGCTCAAGGACGCCGATCTCAAGGTGGACTTCCAGGCGGAAACCACACCCAATGATGTGGTGACGGTCATCGCCACCGAACCTCTGACCGACAACGAACAATGGTCGCTGTACCAGCCGGGTGAATGGCGCCTGTGGCGCCGCGGCGAAAGCATCACTCACGGCAAGGCCTGATCCCATGCTTAGAAGTTACCTGCGTCTGACGCTTTTCGCTTTTGGCCTGCTGCTGGGCGTGCAGGTGCCGGGCTTTATCGATGACTACACCAAGCGGGTCGAGGCTCACCGCCTGGAGTCGCAGCAGAGCCTCAAGGGGTTCCGGGAGACGGCGCAGAAGTTCTTCAAGGGCGATATGGACGCGCTGGTGGCCCACTACCGGGTCAGCGATGACCCGGTGATGCGCAGCGATGCCGCCAGCGTCGGGCATCTGGTACAGCGCTCGGCCTTGCTCGAACGCGAATGGCAAACGATGCAGGGGCCCTGGTACACCCAGGCCTGGCACCTGGCGACGGGCGCTGACCATGAGCTGTTCGAGGAAACCCTGCAGGCCTACCGCTACCAGGTGCTGTTCACCCCGGATGCAATCCTCTGGGGTGTGATCAGTGCCTTGCTGCTGGCCTGGGTGGCCGAGCTGCTGGTGCTGATGTTCGGCCTGATGTTCGGGAGCGGGCGGCTCAGGCGCGCCCAGCAACGCCACTGGCGCTGAAGGCGATTACCGGGAGGCAACGAAAAACGCCGCGATCCTGTGCAGGGTGCGCGGCGTTTTTCGTTTCGGCATGAAGCCTTACTTGGACAGGTACTTCATGCCGTCTTCCAGCCCCTGCAGGGTCAGCGGGTACATGCGATCTTCGATCAGCTCGCGCACCAGGCCGGTAGAGGCGGTGTAGTTCCAGGTGTCCTTGGGGTAGGGGTTGATCCAGATGATCTTCTTGAACTTCTCGGTGAAGCGCTTCATCCAGACGTAGCCGGCTTCCTCGTTCCAGTGCTCGACGCTGCCGCCGGCCTGGGTGATCTCGTAGGGCGCCATGGCCGCATCGCCGACGAACACCACCTTGTAGTCGGCGCCGTACTTGTGCAGCAGATCCATCGTCGAGGTGCGTTCGCTGGTGCGGCGCAGGTTGTTCTTCCACACGCTCTCGTAGATGAAGTTGTGGAAGTAGAAATACTCAAGATGCTTGAACTCGGTCTTGCAGGCGGAAAACAGTTCCTCGCAGACCTTGACGTGGGCGTCCATCGAGCCGCCGATATCCAGCAGCAGCAGGAGCTTGACCGTGTTGCGCCGTTCCGGGCGCATCTGGATATTGAGCAGGCCGCCATCTTTCGCCGTGTGGTCGATGGTGCCGTCCAGATCGAGCTCTTCGGCTGCGCCCTGACGGGCGAACTTGCGCAGACGGCGCAACGCCACCTTGATATTGCGCGTGCCCAGCTCGACCTGATCGTCGAGGTTCTTGTATTCACGCTGATCCCACACCTTGGCGGCCTTGCCCTGGCGCTTGCCGGCATCGCCGACGCGAATGCCTTCGGGGTTGTAGCCGCCGGAGCCGAACGGGCTGGTGCCACCGGTGCCGATCCACTTGTTGCCGCCGGCGTGCTTTTCCTTCTGTTCTTCGAGGCGTTTCTTGAATTCCTCGATCAGCTTGTCCAGGCCGCCGAGGCTCTGGATCTGCGCCTTTTCCTCGTCGCTCAGCAGGCGCTCGAACTCCTTGCGCAGCCATTCCTCGGGAATCATCGCCTCGATGTGCTGGTTGAGGTTTTCCAGGCCATTGAAGTAGGCGCCGAAGGCGCGGTCGAACTTGTCGAAGTGACGTTCGTCCTTGACCAGGATCGCGCGCGCCAAGTAGTAGAACTCGTCCATGTCGGCGAACACGACGTTGTGCTTGAGCGCGTTGATCAGGTCGAGCAACTCGCGCACCGACACCGGCACCTTGGCCGCGCGCATTTCGTTGAACAGGTTGAGCAGCATGCTATGCCCTCATGAAAGTCTGTGACTGCCTGTGGCCACTGCCCGCACCAGAGTAAGGACGAGTGAGCTAGAGTCAGGCAAGGCGAGAGCAGGCGAGCAAGCGCAGTGTACTTTTGTACATGAGCATTGCGAGCCTGCTCTCAACGCAGCCTGACCGACGCGCAGCCGCCCGATGTTTACCGAGAAGCGCGGCGGGTCATGAAGGCCAGGCGCTCGAGCAGCTGCACATCCTGCTCGTTCTTCACCAGGGCGCCAGCCAGCGGCGGGATGGCCTTGGTCGGATCGCGTTCACGCAGCACGGCTTCGCCGATATTGTCGGCCATCAGCAGCTTGAGCCAGTCCACCAGCTCGCTGGTCGAGGGTTTTTTCTTCAGGCCCGGCACCTTGCGCACGTCGAAGAACACGTCCAGCGCTTCGGCCACCAGCTCGCCGCTGATATTGGGGTAGTGCACGTCGACGATCTTCTTCAGCGTGTCGCGATCGGGGAAGGCGATGTAGTGGAAGAAGCAGCGGCGCAGGAAGGCGTCCGGCAGTTCCTTCTCGTTATTCGAGGTGATGATGATGATCGGGCGATGCTTGGCCTTGATCGTCTCGTTGGTCTCGTAAACGTAGAACTCCATCTTGTCGAGTTCCTGCAACAGGTCGTTGGGGAACTCGATGTCGGCCTTGTCGATCTCGTCGATCAGCAGGATCACGCGTTCGTCGGATTCGAACGCCTCCCACAGCTTGCCCTTCTTGATGTAGTTGCGAACGTCGTGAACCTTGTCGGAATCGAGCTGCGAATCGCGCAGGCGGCTGACCGCATCGTATTCGTACAGGCCCTGATGCGCCTTGGTGGTGGACTTGATATGCCAGGTGATCAGCTTGGCGCCGAAGGCGTCGGCCAGTTGCTCGGCGAGCAGGGTCTTGCCGGTGCCCGGCTCACCCTTGACCAGCAGTGGGCGCTGCAGGGTGATGGCGGCGTTGACCGCGAGTTTGAGGTCGTCGGTGGCGACGTAGGACTGGGTGCCTTCGAACTTCATCGGAAAATCCTCGGAACGGTAACGCGCGGGGCCGGCCCGCAGCAGAAATTCAGAGCGCGACTATAACGCGCAGCTCCGGTGGCTGTGAACGCAGACGCAGTATTCAGTCACTGAATGGCGAGTCACCCAGCTTTCGGTCTGTTGGCTGGACGCGCGCCAGGGCGCGGCTTAGGCTTGGTGTCTTTCTCTGCCCGCAAGGATTTCGTCATGAGCCGCATTTTTGCAGACAACGCCCAGGCCATCGGTAATACGCCCCTGGTGATGATCAATCGCCTGGGGCCGAAAGGCGTGACCATTCTGGCCAAGATCGAGGGCCGTAACCCGGCGTATTCGGTCAAATGCCGCATTGGCGCGAGCATGATCTGGGACGCCGAGGAGCGCGGTGTGCTCAAGCCGGGCATGACCATCGTCGAGCCGACCTCGGGCAACACCGGCATCGGCCTGGCCTTCGTCGCCGCCGCGCGCGGTTACAAGCTGGTGCTGACCATGCCGGCGTCGATGAGCCTGGAGCGGCGCAAGGTGCTCAAGGCGCTGGGCGCCGAACTGGTGCTGACCGAGCCGGCCAAGGGCATGAAGGGCGCTATCGAAAAGGCCAATGAGCTGGCTGCTGCCAACCCGGACTACTACCTGCCGCAGCAGTTCGAGAACCCGGCCAACCCGGCGATTCACGAGAAGACCACGGGCCCGGAAATCTGGCGCGATACCGATGGCGCCATCGACGTGCTGGTCTCCGGCGTCGGCACCGGCGGCACCATTACCGGGGTGTCGCGCTATATCAAGCAGACCCAGGGTAAGCCGATTCTGTCGGTGGCGGTGGAGCCGGTGGGCTCGCCGGTGATCAGCCAGACCCTGGCCGGTGACGAGGTCAAACCGGCGCCGCACAAGATTCAGGGGATTGGTGCCGGCTTCGTGCCGAAAAACCTTGATCTGGCCATGGTTGATCAGGTCGAGCAGGTCACTGACGACGAAGCCAAGGCCATGGCCCTGCGCCTGATGCGTGAGGAAGGCATCCTCTGCGGCATTTCCTGTGGCGCGGCGATGGCAGCGGCGGTGCGTCTGGCCGAGAAGCCGCAGATGCAGGGCAAGACCATCGTGGTGATCCTGCCGGACTCCGGTGAGCGCTATCTGTCGAGCATGCTGTTCAGCGATATGTTCACCGAGCAGGAACTGCAGCAGTAAGGCGGCAGCCGGCGCGGGGGGATTTAGAGAGCGATATCCTCCCGCGTGACAGGCGCCTCAATGCGCTGCGCCGCCACCTGCCATGTTCTGCGGCAATTTCCGTGTCAGCAAGATCGCCAGCATGCTCACGCCCAGGGCGATGCCGATGAAATGGAAGGCATCGTTATAGGCCATGATGGTCGCCTGTTCATGGACGATCTGGCTGAGCTTGGCCAGGGCCGCCTGCTCGCTACCTAGGGTCTGCGTAAGCAATTGTAAGCGCTCCTCGACTTGCGGGTTGGTCGGCACGATAGATTCGCGCAGGTAGTCGAAATAGACCTTGGCGCGGGCATCCAGCAGGGTGGCGAGCAGGGCAATGCCGATGGCGCCACCGAGGTTGCGCAGGATGTTGAACAGGCTGGAGGCCGAGCCGGCATCCTGCGGCAGGATATAGGCCGTGGCGATCAGCGACACGGTGACCATTACCAGTGGCTGGCCCAGCGCGCGGACGATCTGGATGTGCTGGAACTGTTCACCGGCGAAGTCCGGGTTGAGTACGCCGGAGAAGAAACTCGCCGCGCCGAATAAGGCAAAGCCCAGGGCGCACAGCCATTTCGGCGAGATGATCTTCATCAGCTTGGGCACCAGCGGGATCAGAAACAGCTGCGGCACGCCCATCCACATGATCACTTCGCCGATCTGCAGGGCGTTGTAGCTCTGGATCTGCGCCAGGTACAGCGGCAGCACGTAGATCGAGCCATACAGCCCGACACCGAGGCCCAGGCTGGATATGCTGGCCAGGCCGAAGTTGCGTTCGCGCAGCACGCCCAGGTTGATCAGCGGGTTGGGCCGGGAGATCTGCAGGATGACGAACAGGATCAGGCTCACCAGGGCCACGCTACCCAGGCCGACGATCAGTTGCGATTCCAGCCAGTCCTTGCGGTGTCCCTCTTCGAGGAATACCTGCAGGCAGCCCAGGCCCAGGCCTAGGGTGACGATGCCGGCGTAGTCGGTGGTTTTCAGCAGCTCCCACTGTGGCGCCTTCTTCTCCAGGCCGTAGAGCAGCCCGGCGATCATGATCAGGCCGGGCGGCACGTTGATGTAGAAGATGTATTCCCAGCCCCAGTTCTCGGTCAGCCAGCCGCCCAGCGTCGGGCCGATGGAGGGGGCGAAGGTGGCGGTGATGGCGAACAGCGCCATGCCCTTGGCGCGTTGGTGCTCGGGCAGTTTGATCAGCGTCAGGGTGAACGCCAGTGGAATCAACGCGCCGCCGGTGAAGCCTTGCAGGGCGCGAAAGACGATCATGCTCTCCAGGCTCCAGGCCAGGGAGCACAGCAAGGATGCGATCAGAAAACCTACCGAGACCCACACCGCCAGGCGCCGTGCCGAAAACAGCTGCACCAGCCAGGCGGTCAACGGAATCATGATGATCTCGGCGACCAGGTAGGAGGTGGAAATCCACGAGCCTTCCTCCAGGGTGGCGGACAGTGCGCCCTGGATGTCCTTGAGCGAGGAGTTGGTGATCTGGATGTCCAGCACCGCCATGAAGGCGCCGAGCATGGCGCTCATCACGGCGATCCAGTCGCGGCGGCTGGGCTCTGCCGTCGGGCGGATCAGCGCATCATCCGCCATGGCTGTCGTCGCTGCGCAGATCGACGCTGACGTCCACTGACATGCCGGGGCGGATCAGCCCGCGTAGCGGATTGTCGGCGGCGAAGGTCAGTTTGACCGGTATGCGCTGCACCACCTTGGTGAAGTTGCCGGTGGCGTTGTCCGGCGGCAGCAGGCTGAACTGCGCGCCGGAGGCGGCGAACAGGCTGTCGATGTGGCCTTCGATAGGCGTGTCCGGGTAGCTGTCGAACAGCAGCTCGGCTTTTTGCCCTGGGCGCATGTAGCCGATCTGGGTTTCCTTGAAGTTGGCCTGGATCCAGATGTCCTGATCCGGTACCAGCGACAGCAGGTAGGCGCCGCTTTGTACCACCTGGCCTTCGCGGGCCGAGCGTTGGCCGACCATGCCGCTGATCGGCGCTTTGATCTGCGTGCGCGAGAGGTTGAGGTCGGCCTGTTCCAGGTCAGCCTGGGCGGACAGGATCAGTGCGTCCAGGCGTTTGAGTTCAGCTTCCAGGCTGGCGACCTGCTGACGCTGCGCCTGCAGATCGGCCTGGGCCTTGGCCACTTGCGAGCGGGCCACACGATTGTCGGCGGCCAGGGTGGTGACTCGCTCTTCGGATACATAACCCGGCTTGCGCAGGGTTTGGGCGCGGCCGAGATCGAGTCTGGAGCGATACAGCGTGGCCTGGCTGGCAGCGACGTCGGCCTGGCTGGCGGCAATCAGGCTGGCCTGCTGGTCGAGTTTGCTCTGCGCCTGGGCGCGCTCGGCCTCATGGGTTTGCAGCGCGGCGAGGGCGCGCTGGCGCGCCAGACGGAAATCGGCGTCTTCCAGCACGGCCAGCAACTGACCGGCTTCCACGTGCTGGTTGTCGCGCACCAGCACCTTTTCGATGCGTGCATTCAGCTGGCTGGAAATACGGGTGATCTCGCCCTGTACGTAGGCGTTGTCCGTGCTCTCGTGATAACGACCGACCAATAACCATCGAGTCAGTAGGGCGCCGGCGATCAACGCCAGCAGGATCACGCAGATGAAAAGACGACGTTGCAGTTTGACGGGCATGCTTTGGGCTCGAAATACGGCGGGAAATGTAAGTAAATTTAACAGTGTTCCCTTTTTGCCAGTAGACTCTCTGCTTGACATGCTTTGTTGCGTATGAGGAACAATCATGGGGCTTGATGATGCACTGATCTTTACCCGCGTGGTGGAGTGCCACAGCTTCACGCAGGCGGCGACCAGCCTGGGTATGCAGAAATCGACGGTGAGCCGGCGCATCGCCTTGCTCGAGGAGCGCCTCGGCGTACGTCTGCTCAACCGCACCACGCGCAAATTGCGCCTGACTGAAGTGGGCCAGGCCTATTACGAGCGTTGCCGACAGATCATGCTCGACTTCGCCGAGGCCGAGCAGGCGGTGATGCAGTTGCAGCGCGAGCCATCGGGGCTGCTGCGAATCACCTCGCCCATCGAGTTCGGCCAGTTGTTTCTGGGGCGCGTACTGGGTGAGTTCATGCGCCAGTACCCGCAGATCGACGCCGAGGTAGAGCTGACCTCGCGCCCGGTTGATCCGCTGGAGGAGGGCGTGGACATCGCCATTCTGGTCGGCCAGCCGCAGGATTCCACGCTAATCGCGCGCAAGCTGTTCGAGAGTGGCCGGCGCCTGTGCGCCAGCCCTACGTATCTGGCTGCGCACGGCACACCGCGCAGCGTTGCCGAGCTGGAAGGGCATCGGGCGATCCTGTTGCAGCAGGATGCGCCGCGTTACTGGCCGCTGCTGGGCGAGCATCTGCCATGCCGGCGGGTGATGACCTGCAACAACATCACCTTCGCCCGCGAGGCGACACTGGCGGGCGCCGGCATTGCCGGGCTGCCGGTGATGATCAGCGAAGAGGCGGTGCGCAGCGGGCGCCTGGTCGAGCTGTTGCCTGAAGCGCGGCTGCCGGTGGGCGAGGTCTATGCCATCTATCCATCGCGGCGTTTTCAGGCGATGAAGGTCAAGGCCTTTCTCGACTTCCTGATCACCAGCTTGCCGATAACCCGTGGCGGGTTGCTGGAGCCGGGGGGCGTCGGCCTGCTAACATCGCCTGCTTGATTCAAACCTCGTGTCTTCCTTACCGAGAGCATTCATGACCACCGTCCGTACCCGTATCGCGCCATCGCCCACTGGCGACCCCCACGTCGGCACTGCCTACATCGCGTTGTTCAACCTGTGTTTCGCGCGTCAGCACGGTGGCCAGTTCATCCTGCGCATCGAAGACACCGATCAGTTGCGTTCGACTCGCGAGTCCGAACAACAGATTTTCGATGCCCTGCGCTGGCTGGGGATCGAATGGGACGAAGGCCCGGACGTCGGCGGCCCGCATGGCCCGTACCGGCAGAGCGAGCGCGGCGAGATCTACAAGAAATACTCGGACGAACTGGTTGCCAAGGGGCATGCCTTCCCGTGCTTCTGCTCCGCCGAGCGCCTCGATGAAGTGCGTGCGCAGCAGATGGCCAACAAGGAAACCCCGCGTTACGACGGCCACTGCATGCATCTGGAGCCGGCCGAGGCGCAGCGCCGTATCGCCGCAGGTGAATCGCACGTGGTGCGCATGAAGGTGCCGAGCGAAGGCGTCTGCGTGGTGCCGGACATGCTGCGTGGCGATGTCGAGATCCCGTGGGACCGCATGGACATGCAGGTGCTGATGAAGGCCGATGGCCTGCCCACCTACTTCTTGGCCAACGTGGTCGACGACCATCTTATGGGTATTACCCACGTGCTGCGTGGCGAGGAGTGGCTGCCGTCGGCGCCCAAGCTGATCAAACTCTACGAATACTTTGGTTGGGAGCAGCCAGCGCTGTGCTACATGCCGCTGCTGCGTAACCCGGACAAGAGCAAGCTGTCCAAACGCAAGAACCCTACCAGCATCACCTTCTACGAGCGTATGGGTTACCTGCCGCAGGCCATGCTCAACTACCTGGGGCGCATGGGGTGGTCGATGCCGGACGAGCGCGAGAAGTTCTCCTTGGCCGAGATGATCGAGCACTTCGATATCAATCGCGTGTCGCTGGGCGGGCCGATCTTCGACCTGGAGAAACTGTCCTGGCTCAACGGACAATGGCTGCGTGAGCTGCCGGTGGAAACCTTCGCCGCCGAAGTGCAGAAGTGGGCGCTCAACCCCGAGTACCTGATGAAGATCGCGCCGCACGTGCAGGGCAGGGTGGAAACCTTCAGCCAGATCGCGCCGCTGGCCGGCTTCTTCTTCTCCGGTGGGCTGAATCTGGATGCCAAGCTGTTCGAGCACAAGAAGTTGTCGGCTGATCAGGTGCGTCAGCTGATGCAGCTGATCCTGTGGAAGCTCGAGTCGCTGCGTCAGTGGGAAAAGGAGCGTATCACCGGCTGCATCCAGGCGGTGGTCGAGCATCTGGAGCTGAAGCTGCGTGATGCCATGCCGCTGATGTTCGCCGCCATTACGGGCCAGGCCAGCTCGGTATCGGTACTCGATGCCATGGAAATCCTTGGTCCGGACCTGACTCGTTTCCGCCTGCGCCAGGCACTGGAGCTGCTCGGTGGCACCTCGAAGAAAGAGGCCAAAGAGTGGGAAAAGTTGCTGGCCAGCATCGCCTGATAGCCAGCTTTTGCAGCACCTCGGAAGCATGTACGTGTTTCCGAGGTGTTAAGCCTGCCGACCGGACTTAAAGGATGACCTTGTCGCGCAGCTTTTCGGCGGCCTGGTTGAGCGCCTGGATCACCCGTTCCTTGTCGTAGTTCTGGATGCCATTGGTGTCCAGGTACATGGAGAAGCCGGGCAGCTCGTGTTCGACGTAGCTGGAGGTGGCGCCCAGGTCGCGACGGAAATCCACCACCTGGTAGATCTGCACCGGGCGGGTGAAGCCCTTGACCGTGATCTGGCCCTTGTCGCGGCACATGATCACGTCCTTGACCAGCGAATAGGCTTCGTGGGAGATGAGAATCTCGCCGGATTCGGCTGCGCTTTCCAGGCGGCTGGCCAGGTTCACTTCGCGGCCGATGATGGTGTAGTCCATACGCGTGTCAGCGCCGAAGTTGCCCACCGTGCAGTAGCCGGTATTGAGCCCCATGCGGATCTCCAGCGGCTTGGTGATGCCCTGTGCACGCCATTGCTGGCGCAGCACCTTCATGTGCTTGCGCATGGCGATGGCCATGGAAACGGCCGCCACGGCATCCTGTTTGGCGCCTTTGCTGCTGGGGTCACCGAAGAACACCATGACGCTGTCGCCGATGAATTTGTCGATGGTGCCGCCATATTTCAGGGCGATCTTCGACATTTCATTGAGGTAGGTGTTGAGCAGGTCGGTGAGTTGCTCGGCTTCCAGCTCTTCGGTCAGCTCGGTGAAACCCTTGATGTCGGAGAAGAACACCGTGAGCTTCTTGCGCTGAGTCTCCAGGCGCACGCTCTTCTTGCCGGTGAAGATCGATTCCCAGACCTGCGGTGACAGGTACTTGGCCAGGTTGCGTGCCAGACGCGCGGCCTTTTCCTGCTCGCGCTTGATTTCGCTGCGCACCTGGGCCAGGCGTATGCCCTGCTGGTTAACGAAGTAGGCAGTGATGCAGATGTAGAGTGTGGCGAAGAGGATGCTGACCAATGCCACCAGCGTCGGTGTCTCGGTTCTGGGGTGAATCTCCACCAGCGCGGCGCACAGCGCCATACCGCTTGCTGCGACCAGCAACGACAGACCCAGGTAGCGCAGGCCGCCAATGACCAATGCACTGAAGCACAGGGTCAGCAGAAACATCAGGCTGGGGACGACGGAAAAACCGAGCAGCACGCAGGATGCGCCGGCATGCAGGGCGTCGAAGAAGAGCAGGGTGAGGTCGGTCTTTGCAGGGTGGTCATGTTTGAAACGGCGGCTGAGATTATGCGCCAGATGCGGGTAAAGCAGGGCGTAGGGCACCATCCACAGGATGTCGTAGGAGAAATAACCGACATAGGTGCCGGCAGCGATAGTGGCTGCCGTGGCGATATAGGCCAGTACGCGCGAGTAGTATTCGCGCAGTGGCGGCGTAGGAAGTCCGTTGGCACGACTGGGGGTGGCTGGCTTCATCTACTGGAACTGTCCCTGCTGGATTTTGGCGTCTCTGCTGGACGCCTGGCTGGTCGGCAAGGCCGAAGCCAGAGGCTTGCTGGGCGGGGATCATAACCAAGGGGGGGCTACCCGCCAAGCATGACTGCCGAACGGTGGCGTAGCAGTGGCCAGCGGTCAGCGCGTGCGAATGACCTCTGGCAGGTATGGGCTGGGCGCAGTCATAGCAGGGCTGCGCCCGGGTAGGGTTCAGAAGCGGATGCGTCCGGTAAAGGCATCCTTGAGCATCACCCAGTCGCCCATCAGGCTATAGAGCGGGTACTGGAAGGTGGCTGGACGGTTTTTTTCGAAAACGAAGTGACCGATCCAGGCGAAACCGTATCCGGCCAGTGGCATGGCCAGCAGCCACAGCCATTGCTGGCTGAGCAGGGTATAGGCGAGGATCGCCAGCACCAGCAGGCTGCCGGCATAGTGCAGGCGACGGCACACCGGGTTGCTGTGCTCCTGCAGGTAGTAGGGGTAGAACTCGGCGAAGCTCTGGTAGCGTTCGGTGGTCTGGGTGGTCATGGCGCACCTCCTGTTATTGTCATGATCAGTGTAGGACGGCTGTCTTCGTGGGCCACTGACTTAAGGTGCCAGTCTAGTATCCTTGCGCCGCTGACCATGGCCTGCTGATCGATCACAAGAACAAGATGATGAACGAAAGAACCACATCTTCCAGCTGGGCATTGGCCATCGTACAGGCGCTGGAGCTGGGCGGGGTCGACTGCCTCAGCCTGTTCGCTGAACTGGGTATGGACTACGCAGCCCTGAGCGACCCCGACGCACGCTTCCCGCAGGACGGCATGACCAGGCTGTGGCAGCGCGCCGTGGCGCTGTCCGGCAATCCGGCCATTGGTCTGAACATGGCAAAGGTGGTGCGGCCGGCGTCCTTTCATGTGGTCGGTTACGCGTTGATGTCCAGTCGCAATCTGCGCGAAGGTTTCGCGCGCCTGGTGCGTTATCAGCGCATCATCGGCGAGGGCGCGGATCTGAGCTTCCTGGCGCAGCCTGATGGCTATGCGCTGACGCTGGTCATTCATGGCGACCGTCTGCCGTCTGCCCGACAGAGTGCCGAGGCTTCACTGGCGTACTGCCTGGCCTTCTGCCGCTGGCTCACTGGCAAGCCCATTCGGCCGCGTGAGATTCGTCTGCAAGGGCCGCCGCCTGCCGATCTTGCACCTTATCAGGAGGTATTCCAGGCGCCATTGACGTTCAATGCCGAGCAGCATGCGCTGATTTTTACCCGTGCCGATCTCGAGGCGCCATTGCCCAGCGCCAACGAGGCGCTGGCGCAACTGCATGACGGGTTCGCCGGCGATTACCTGGCACGCTTCTGCAGCAGCCGTGTCACCCGCCAGGCGCGACAGGTGCTGTGCCGCCTGCTGCCGCAGGGCGAGCCGCGCCGCGAGGTGGTGGCGCAAACCCTGCATCTGTCGCAACGCACTTTGCAGCGGCGCCTGCAGGAGGAGGGCACCAGCTATCAGCAGTTGCTGGACGATACCCGGCGAGAGCTGGCCGAGCAGTATCTCGGGCGGGCCGATCTGACTTTGCTGGAGGTCGCTTACCTGCTTGGCTTTGCCGATCCGAGCAACTTCTTCAGGGCGTTTCGTCGCTGGTTCGGCGCAACGCCTGGCGAGTACCGCAGCCGTCGCGGGCTTGGCGACTGAGCGCGCGTGTGCTCAGTGGCGCCAGAAGGCCGGGAACAACAACACCAGTACGGTAAGGATTTCCAGGCGCCCGAGCAGCATGCCCAGGCTCAACAGCCACTTGGCCGTATCGGGGATGGTGGCGTAATTGCCGGCCGGACCGACCATCTCGCCCATGCCGGGGCCGACACCGGATACCATGGCTGCCGCCCCGGTCAGGGCGGTGATCCAGTCCACCCCGCACATGGCGACCGCCAGGGCCAGGGTGGCGATGGTGATGGTGTAGAAGAAGGCGAAGGCAAGAATCGAGCGAACGATGTCTTCATCCAGGCGGTGGCGGTTGTATTGCTGCTTGATCACCGCGCGTGGATGGATGAGCTGTCTGAGGTTGGCCCTGAGCAGGATATAGGCGACCTGGAAGCGGAAAATCTTCAGGCCACCGGCTGTGGAGCCGGAGCAACCGCCGACGAAACCCAGATAAAAGAACATCATGCTGGCGAACGGCCCCCACAGGTGGTAATCGCCCACGGCGAACCCGGTGGTGGTCATGATCGAGGTGATGTTCACGGCCACCAGGCGCAGTGCATCGAGCCAGTACAGGTCGGTGGTGAGCCATTTCCAGATGGCCAGGGTGAGCCAGCTGCCTACCAGCAGATAGAGGAAGCCGCGTACCTGCGCGTCGCGCAACAGGGCGCGGTAGTTGCCGCGCAGGGTGCTGACGTAGAGCACGAACGGCAGGCTGCCGAGCACCATTACCACGATGGCGACCCAGTGAATCGCCGGCTGCTGCCATTTGCCCAGCGAGGCATCCGAGGTGGAGAAGCCGCCGGTGGCGATGGCTGACATGGCATGGTTGATCGCGTCGAATAGACCCATGCCGGCCCACCAGAAGGCCAGCACTGCCAGGGTACTGAGGCCGACATAGGCCAGCACCATGTACTTGGCGACCATGTGCGAGCGTGGCATGACCTTTTCCGAGCGATCCGACGACTCGGTCTGGAACAGGCGCATGCCGCCGATGCGCAGGATCGGCAGAATCGCCACGGCCATGCCGATAAAGCCGATGCCGCCCAGCCAGTGCAGCAGCGAGCGCCAGATCAGCGTGCCGGGCGACATGTCGTCGAGGCCGCTGAACACCGTCGCGCCAGTGGCGGTAATGCCTGACATGCTCTCGAAGTAGGCGTCGGTGATGCTCGCCCGTTCGGCGAAAATGAACGGTAAGGCGGCGAAGATCGACACCATGACCCAGCTCGATACCGTCAACATGTACATGTCGCGCGGACGCAGCTGTGTTTGCTGTGGCCTGCCCTGGGCGATCATGGCGATGCCGGCAAGCGCAGTGATCATGCTCGACCAGAGAAAGGCGTTGATGCCTTGTGGCTGCTCGAAGATCAGCAGGGTGATCACCGGCACCAGCATGGCCACTGCCAGGGTGACGAGGAAGATGCCGTTGATGAAGGCAAGGATGCGCAGGCTGGCTAGAGGCATCGGTCAGTGTTTCCAGAAGCTGCGGGTGATCAGGACCAGCACGGTCAGAATTTCCAGGCGGCCGAGTAGCATGCCCAGGCTCAGTAGCCATTTGGCCGAATCCGGCAGGCTGGCGAAGTTGCCGGCCGGGCCGATGATCGGGCCAAGACCCGGGCCGACGTTGCACACTGCAGTGGCGGCGCCGGTCAGCGCGGTCATCCAGTCCAGGCCAACCAGGGTCAGCGCCAGGGCCAGCACGCCGATGGTGATGGTGAAGAAGAAGGAGAAGGTAATCATCGAGCGGACGATCTCTTCATCCAGATTGTGGTTGTTGTACTGCTGCCGGATCACTGCACGCGGGTGCACCAGCTGCATCAGGTTGGCCTTGAGCAGGACGTAGGCGACCTGGAAGCGGAAGATCTTCAGACCGCCAGCCGTGGAGCCGGAGCAGCCGCCAACGAAGGTCAGGTAGAAGAACAGCAAGACAGCAAAGCTGCCCCAGGTGGTGTAATCGCCGAGGGCGAAGCCTGTGGTGGTGACCACCGAGGTGACGTTGACGGCAACGATGCGAAAAGCCTCGAGCCAGGCGTAATTCGAGTTCAGCCATAGCCAGGTGCCGAAGACCAGCCAGGTCAGCAGGAGGAAACCGATGAAGCCGCGTACCTGATGATCCCTGAACAGCGCCTGGCGATTGCCGCGCACGAAGGCGACATAGAGCATGAAGGGCATACCACCGAGCAGCATCAGCACCACGGCCGTCCAGTGCACGGCCGGCTGTGGCCAGTGCGCCAGTGATGCATCGGAGGTGGAAAAGCCACCGGTGGAAATCGAGGCCATGGCGTGGTTGATCGCCTCGAAAGGCGTCATCCCGGCTGCCCAGAATGCCAGTGAACCGAGCAGCGTCAGGGCCAGGTAGATCAGCAGCAGATACTTGGCGGCCATGTGCGAGCGCGGCATCACTTTCTCGCCCCAGTCCGAGGATTCGGTCTGGAACAGGCGCATGCCGCCGACGCGTAGCAGCGGCAAGATGGCAATGGCCATACCGATGAAGCCGATGCCGCCGAGCCAGTGCAGCAGTGAGCGCCAGATCAGAATGCCGGGTGAGAGAGCGTCCAGACCAACCAGCACGGTCGAGCCGGTGGTGGTAATGCCGGACATGGTCTCGAAGATGGCGTCGGTGTAGCTGATGTGAGCGATCAACATCAGCGGCAGAGCGGCGAAAAAGCAGACCACGATCCAGCTGCCGGTCGTCAGCAGGTACATGTCGCGCGGGCGCAGCTGGGCGTTTTCGGGGCGACCAGGAATCACCAGGGCAAGGCCGGCGATCAGGGTGATCAGGCTGGACCAGAGAAAGGCGTAGAGGTCCTGCGGTTGTTCGAAGATCAACAGCGTCAGCATGGGAATGGCCATGCTGATCGCCAGGGTAATCAGGAATATGCCGATGATGAAACCGATGATGCGCAGCGTCGGCAAGGCCATGTGCAAGGGCTCTGGCGGGTTGTAAAAGTGCGCCATTCTACCTGTGGTCAGGCGCCTGTAAACCGCCGTAGGTGGGGGCTTTACAAGTCATTGGCCAAGCATAGAATAGCCGCCAGTTACTGGCGTCCGCCGGTTTCCGAGTTCTCCTCAAATGTCCGAAGCTAATCCCTGTCTTACGTGCGGCGCCTGCTGCGCGTTTTTTCGTGTGTCCTTCTTCTGGGGCGAGTGCCAATCCGCAGGCGGTAGCGTGCCGGATGAACAGGTCGTCCAGATCAGTCCCCATTACGTCGCCATGCGAGGTACCGAGAGCGCCCCCGCGCGCTGTACCCAGTTGCTCGGCGATGTCGGTTGCGGCGTGCGCTGCACCATGTACGAACAGCGCTCGAGCAGTTGCCGCGAGTTCGCAGCGAGCTGGGAGAACGGCGTACACAACCCGCGCTGTGACGACGCGCGCAAGGCCCATGGCCTGCCGCCACTGACGCCACCGGTGCAGCCGGTGATATCGCCTGACCGGGTGGCTTGACGCAGGTTGCAGTGTCTGTGGCGCGTATGCAGAGGCCTGATGTTGGGGCAAAGGTTTTGTTTATGCGCTGTTCATGCGATTCGTCGCCAGGCGCGGCTCCTGCAGGCTACGTGCTCAGAGCGGATATCGCTTTTGTGGGGCGGTGAAGTGCGCTCTGCCCTTGCCTGACCTTCAGTCCTTAGCTCGTATGGAATACGGTGAATCCCAGATTCCATCGGGGCTACGTTCTGCTCGCGCTCGGGCGCACCACCAGCCACAGGGCCAGGGCGATCAGCACGCAGCCGGGCAGGTAGTCCCAGCTCAGTGGCTCGCCCAGTAGCAGTGCGCCCCACAACACGCCGAATGGCGGGATCAGGAAGGTGGTGGTGCTGGCCTTGATCGGCCCGATATCGGCCAGCAGGCGGAAATACAGCACGTAGGCGAAGGCCGTGCAGACCAGCCCAAGACCTGCCAGTGATAGCCACACTTCTATGCCACCCCAGCTTGGCGGCGGCTGCAGCACCAGGCTGCCGGCGAACAGTGGCAGCAGGAACAGGCTGGCGCCTACCAGGCTGGCGAAGGCGGTCAAACGGTTGTCCAGGCCGCCTTGCTGGCCAATCCAGCGCCGGGTAAGGAAACCGGCGAAGCCATAGCAGGTGGTGGCTACCAGGCAGGCTCCGGCACCGAGCAACAGTTGCAGGTCGAAGGCTACCGGGCCGGTACGGGTCAGCACCGCCACACCCAGTAGACCGAGGAATACGCCGGCTGCCTTGCTCGGGGTGATGCCTTCATGAAAGAACAGCGCGCCGATCAATACGCCCATGAGTGGGGTGGTGGCGTTGAAGATTGCCGAGTAACCGGCCGGCAGGATCAGCGCCGCCAGGCAGTACATGACTGACGGCACGCCGGCGTTGATTAGCCCGAGTACCAGGCATATACGAAACTTGCCGCGAAAGTCCCAATTCGTGCGCAACAACAGTAGCAGGGCAAGCAAGCCCAGCATGCCGAAACTGGCGCGGAAGAAGGCGGTCGGCATGCTGCCCAGCACCGGCGCGGCAACGCGCATGAACAGGAAACTGGCGCCCCAGATGGCGGCGAGCAGCAGCAGGCGAAGCAGATCGGCGGTACGCAAGACGAAGTATCCGGCAGGGTGGGATCGAGAGTGTTGCTGCTGGGCAGGGTTCTGGCAATCCGTATTGCGCTGTCGAACGAACCCGTAGCCCGGATGAAATCCGGGAAGACATGGGCGATAGTCCCCGGATTGCATCCGGGCTACGTTTGGCCGACTTTGTGGCTAAGCTCGCTTCACTCATTTCCTTGCGAGGCACTTCCATGGGACAGCAATGGCCGGCCAGTGAGATCGCGCGTCTGATTCTCGATGGCTTCGACGACTATCGCGAGCATTTTCGTCAGATCACCGATGGCGCGCGGGTACGTTTCGAGCAGGCGCAGTGGCAGGATGCGCAGCAAGCCTCGGCGGCGCGTATCAACCTCTACGAAGACAAGGTCGCCGAGACCCGCGAGCATCTGCTGCAAGGGTTTGATGCGTCGCTGCTGGAAGTCGGGCAGTGGCCGCTGGTCAAGAGCGCCTATATCGCCCTGATCGACCTGCGTTTCGATGACGAGTTGGCGGAAACCTGGTTCAACTCGATCTTCTGCAGCCTGTTCAGCCATGACCAGATCAGCGATGGCTGCATGTTCATCCACACTACGCGGCCGTCGCTGCGCAACCAGCCCAGTGCCGTCCAGATACGCGGCTATCGACCTGCAGGCGAATTACCGCCGGCATTGCAGGCAATCTTCGACGATTACCGGTTTGACGTGCCCTACGAAGACCTGCCGCGTGACTTGCTGCGCCTGGAGGAGCAACTGCGTGCCAGCCTGCCGGACTGGGTGTGCAAGGACCCTGAGTTATGCATCGAGCTGTTTTCCTCGGTGCTGTATCGCAACAAGGGTGCTTATCTGATCGGACGCATCTATAACCGCGAGGAGCAGTGGCCGCTGGCAATCCCGCTGCTGCATCGCGAAGGGCTGGGCATCCAGGCCGATGCAGCGATCACCGACGAGGCGGAGGTGTCGATCATCTTCTCCTTCACCCGCAGTTATTTCATGGTGGACGTGGCCATTCCGGCGGAGTTCGTCGGCTTTCTCAAGCGCATCCTGCCGGGCAAGCACATCGCCGAGCTGTACACCTCGATCGGCTTCTACAAGCATGGCAAATCCGAGTTCTACCGCGCCCTGATCGGCCACCTGGCCGGCACCGATGATCGCTTCATCATGGCGCCGGGGGTGCGCGGCATGGTCATGAGCGTGTTCACCCTGCCGGGCTTCAATACCGTGTTCAAGATCATCAAGGACCGTTTCGCCCACGCCAAGACGGTGGACCGCAATACGGTGATCGAGAAGTATCGCCTGGTGAAAAGCGTCGACCGCGTAGGGCGCATGGCCGATACCCAGGAGTTCGCCGACTTCCGTTTTCCCAAGGCCAAGTTCGAGCCTGAGTGCCTGGCCGAGTTGCTGGAGGTGGCACCGTCGACCGTGGTCGTGGAGGGTGACACCGTGCTTGTGCGCCACTGTTGGACCGAACGGCGCATGACGCCGCTGAACCTCTACCTGGAGAGTGCCAACGAAGCGCAGGTGCGCGAAGCGCTGGATGACTACGGCCTGGCCATCAAACAACTGGCGGCGGCCAATATCTTCCCTGGCGACATGTTGCTGAAGAATTTCGGCGTCACCCGCCATGGCCGCGTGGTGTTCTACGACTACGACGAGATCTGCTTTCTCACCGAAGTGAACTTCCGCCGCATCCCGCCGCCGCGTTTTCCCGAGGACGAAATGAGTTCCGAGCCCTGGTATTCGGTGGGGCCGATGGACGTGTTCCCCGAGGAGTTTCCGCCGTTCCTGTTCGCCGATATCAAGCAGCGCCGGCTGTTCAGCCAGTTGCATGGCAATCTCTATGACGCCGATTACTGGAAACAATTGCAGGAGGCGATTCGGGCGGGCAAGGTGATCGACGTATTCCCGTATCGACGCAAGAGTCCGGTGATTTGACGGAAGCTGGTTGAAATCCGCCTTGCCCGGCCTAATCTTACAGGTGAGCCGCTGGCTCTTCCCTTTACTTGGCAGGAGGTCGTACCCATGCTCGCCAAGCTGCAAGAACAACTGCAAGCCCTGCTGCAGGCCCTTGGCCTCGCCCCACAACCTCAGCCGATTCGCATCAGTGAAGCCGAGCAGGAGCGTCTGAGTCGCGAAGCGCGTCAGCGTCGCTGAAACTCGTCAGTTGAGCCGATGGGCCTTGAGCCAAGTGCCTATCAGCTCTGACTGAGCGTCTACTTTTTCATGCCGTTCAGGCCACTCTTATTGGGTTCAGCATGACTGGGCGCGTCTGCACGGTAGGCGTCGTTCTGTCTGCTTTCCTATCGGGATGAAAACCGTGAGCTTCTATCCGATATGTCGTGATCTGCTGAAGGCTCAACTCGATCCAGAACACTGTTAAAGACTTCATGGTGCCAGCCGAAAGCCTGATACGCACTGTTCATCAGGCTCTGCGCCTAATCGCTGATTAGCGCTCCTCTGGCGCTGTGCTACTACTTCTAGAAGAAACCAGTATCTCTTACCCACTGAGACACCTCCGAATGCGCCAGAACCTGCCCGTGACCCAACGTGAACGCACGTTTCCTGCGGACGATCGCCTTATTTCCACGACCGACATGGATAGCCGGATTACCTATTGCAATGATGCGTTTGTCGAGATCAGTGGTTTCACCCGCGAGGAACTGATTGGCCAGCCCCACAATCTTGTACGTCACCCGGATATGCCGCCGGCAGTATTCGGGCATATGTGGGACACCATCAAGCAGGGCAAACCTTGGATGGGTATCGTCAAGAACCGGGCGAAGAATGGTGATTTCTACTGGGTTAGTGCCTATGTGACGCCAGTTTATGAAGGCGGGCGCATGGTTGGTTATGAGTCGGTACGCTCGCTACCGACCCAGGCGCAGAAGCAGCGCGCGGAGAAGCTTTATGCCCGTTTGCGTGAGGGCAAGCCTGCGGTGCCGGCGATTGAACGCTGGACCTACAGCCTGGTGCGTTCCTGGCCGCTGATCCTGGTTGCCGCACTCATTCTGTTAGCCGAGCATTTCATGACGGGCGGACTGCTGGTCGGCGTTACCATCGCCATGATGATTGCGTTGGGCGCATATCAGTTGCATCGCAGCCGCACGTTGATCTTGCGTACCCTCGCCGAACATCCCAAGGCTTTCACCAGTGAGTTGGTGGCCCTGACCTACAGCGACAACCGGGGCGCGCAGGCGCTGCTGGATATGGCCATGATCAGTGAGGAGGCTCGTTTGCAGACCGCGTTGACGCGCCTCGAAGATGCAGGTGAAAACGTCAAGCGGCGAGCTGCGCAGGCTGCCCAACTGGCCAGTGCGGGTGCCGAGTTGCTGGACCAGCAACGAGCCGAGACGGATCAGTCGGCGACCGCTATCAATGAAATGGCCGCCACCATTCAGGAGGTCTCGCACAACGTACAGAACACCTCGCATGCTGCCGAGGAGGCGGATCGTCTGGCGCGTGAGGGACGTGATCTGGCCGTCGGCAGTCTCGACTCCATGCGGCAGATGGCCAAGGCCGTCAACGATATCGGCCAGGCGGTCAACGAGCTGGCCAACTCCACCCAGTCCATCGGCAGTGTCGCCGATGTGATCACCTCGATTGCCGAGCAGACCAATCTGCTGGCACTCAATGCCGCGATCGAAGCTGCGCGAGCGGGCGAGCAGGGACGTGGGTTCGCGGTGGTGGCCGATGAGGTTCGATCACTGGCTTCTCGCACTCGCCAGTCGACCGAGCAGATCCACCAGATCATCTCGGAGCTGCGTGCAGGAGCCGAGCGCGCCGTATTAACCGCCGGAAAGGGAGAGGAAATTTCCCGTGGCAGCGTAGAGAGTGTCGAGTCAGTACGGGATGCGCTGGAAGGCATCAGCTCTGCCGTGACGCGCATTACCGGCATGAGCCAGCAAATGGCGGCAGCGTCTGAAGAACAGAGTCATGTAGCCGAGGATATCAGCCGGCAGATCACCCGCATCGCCCAGCTTTCCGACCACAGTGCTGGCCAGGCACATCAGGGCGCGGCCATCAATCGCGAGCTGGAGCAGATGGCTGATTACCTGCACAGTCTGGCCGAACGCTTCAACCGCTGAGCCCGTCGTGCGTATGCAATCCAGGGTTTCCGGATAGCATACGCACTACGCGTCGCAGCGGTGTTCTGGCACACTGCGCGGCATGCCTCGTCCAACCTGTTCACGTTGCCAGCGCCCGCTGAGCCATTGTCTCTGTGCGCTGGTTCCCAGTCTCGACAGTCGTACCCGGGTGCTGATCCTGCAGCACCCGAGCGAGGTCGGCCATGCCCTCAATACCGCTCGCCTGGCTGCGCTTGGGTTGCGCAACGCGGAGCTGCGTGTCGGTGAGGTGTGCGATGATTTGCCGGCATTGCTTGCGCATTCTGATTATCGCGCCTGCCTGCTGTTTCCCGGTGAAGAGTCCGTCATCCTGAGTGCTTATGCGACTGATGAGAGGCCTTTGCTGCTGGTGGTTCCCGACGGCACCTGGCGCAAGGCGCGCAAGCTGCTGCACATGAACCCGTTGTTGGCGGCGTTGCCACGCGTCAGCCTGGATGGCGCCGCGCCGTCGCGTTATCGCCTGCGCAAGGCGCCGGAAGAGGGAGCGCTGTCGACCATCGAGGCGATTGCCACGGCACTGGATGTGCTGGAGGCGCCGCACGATTTCAGCGCATTGCTCAGGCCCTTCGATGCGTTGATCGAAGGGCAGATCGCGGCGATGGGAGAAGAGGTCTTCATCCGCAATCACCAGCGTTAGGTGGCAAGGGCGCATCCTGGGATGCCGCGTAGCCCGGATGCAATCCAAGGCTGATTGTCGGGACGCAGAACCTCCCCGGATTACAGCCGAGCGACGAAACTACGATGTCGCGTCGGCCGCGAGGCCTTGAATGCCGTGTGTTCGGCGCGCTCAGCGTTCGCGCATGGCCTCGGAACGGGCCTTGAGCACCGGTTTGAGCAGGTAGTCCAGTACACTTTTTTCGCCGGTGATGATGTCCACGGTGGCGACCATGCCGGGGATGATCAGCAGAGGGTGTTCCGGATTGCCAAGATGGCTTTTTTCGGTACGCACCTGGATTAGGTAGAAGCTGTTGCCTTCCTCGTCGGTGATGGTGTCGGCGCTGATCAGTTCCAGATTGGCCTTGAGACCGCCATAGATGGTGTAGTCATAGGCAGTGAACTTGACCATGGCCTTCTGACCTGGGTGCAGGAAAGCGACATCCTGTGGGCGCACCTTGGCTTCGATCAGCAGGCTGTCATCCAGCGGCACGATTTCCAGCATGTCGCTACCTGGCTGAACCACACCGCCGATGGTGTTGACCTTGAGTTGCTTGATCACGCCGCGCACGGGCGAGGTCACGGTGGTGCGGGTCACCTTGTCTTCGATGGCTACGCTGGTGGCGGTAATCTTCTGCAGTTCCGTGCGTACTTCATTGAGTTCCTTGAAGGCTTCGGCGCGAAAAGCCAGCTCGGACTCCTCCATCTTGCTTCTGATTTCGCTCATGGCCGCTTCAGCACGCGGAATGGCCAGGTTGGTGGCCTCCAGTGAGCCACGTACTTCCACCAGGCTACGGCGAAGGCGTAGAACCTCGACCTGGGAAATCGCGCCCGAAGCCACCAGCGGCTGTGACATGTTCAGCTCCTGCTGCAGCAGGCCCAGGCTGGAGCGGTATTGCTGGGCCTTGGAGCGGAATTCGGCCAGCTCCTGTTCCTTCTGGCGCAGTTGCTCACCGAGGGTACGTTGCTCGCTGCGCAGGCGCTCCTGCCGTGAGCGGTAGAGAGCCAGTTGGTCTTCGGCCAACTGTGGCGCATCGCGGGTGATTTCCTCGGGCAGCCGTGGTGCGCGACCTTCGGCCTCTGCACTGAGACGTTCGAGACGGGCGATGAGGGCCAGACGATCCGCTTCGGTTTCGCCGCGGTTGGAGAGGAAGCGCGTGTCATCGAGCCTCAGCAGGGTATCGCCCTTGTCCACCACCTGGCCCTCGCGCACGAATATCTCGCTGACGATGCCGCCTTCGAGATTCTGGATCACCTGCACTTTGCTCGAGGGGATGGCCTTGCCTTCGCCGGTGGTGACTTCCTCAAGCACGGCAAAATGCGCCCAGATCAATGCCGTGAGCAGGCAGGCGCTGACCGCCCATACCGTGATGCGGCTCAGCCAGGGTGAATCCTCCAGGATGGCGCCTTCGACTTCCGGCATGAATTCGGTGTCCTGGCGTTTTTCGCGCAGGCTGTCGAAGTAGTTGCTGAGGTTCTGCGTCGCGTGCATCACAGATCGCTCCTACAGGCTGGCCGGGCCGACACGGCCCTTGCGCAAGGCTTCGATCACGGCCTCTTTGGGGCCGTCCGCTACCACTTTGCCGCTATCCAGCACGGTCAGACGGTCGACCAGGCTGAGCATGGAGGCGCGATGGGTGATGAGGATCAGCGTCTTGCCTTGTACCCAGTTGTGCAGGCGTTGGCGCAGCAGGTCTTCGCTGGTGTTGTCCATGGCGCTGGTGGGCTCGTCGAGCACCAGGATGGGTGGGTCGAGCAGCAGCGCGCGGGCCAGCAGCACGGCCTGGCGCTGGCCACCGGAGAGCAGTTGTCCGCGTTCGCCTACCGGGCGATCGAAGCCTTGCGGATGCTGCCGGGCCAGGTCGACCACGCCGGTCAGTTCGGCGACTTCGAGCATGCGTGCGTCGCTGATGTAACGGGCACCCAGGGTGAGGTTGTCGCGCAGGCTGCCGGCCAGCAGTGGCAGGTCGTGGGCGACGTAGCCGATCTGGTGGCGCAGGTCGGCGACATCCAGTTGGCGCAGATCGAGGTTGTCCAGCAGGATCTGTCCTTCGTCGGCGCTGTAGAAGGCCATCAGCAGTCGGGCCAGGGTGCTCTTGCCCGAGCCGCTGCGGCCGATGATGCCGAGGCGTTCTCCGGCTGCCAGGCGCAGGCTGACGTTGTTCAGGGCTGGTGCGTTCTGGCCGGGGTAGGTGAAGCTGACCTGGCGAATCTCCAGGCTGCCCTTGAGCAGGGTGCGATCCAGCGGGCGCTGCTTGTCCTGACGCTCCTGCGGCAGGGCCATCAGGGCGTCGGTGCTGGTCATGGTCAGGCGTGCCTGCTGGTAGCGGGTAATCAGCCCGGCGATTTGCCCGAGCGGGGCAAGGATGCGGCTGCCGAGCATGTAGCAGGCCACCAGCGCACCGACGCTGAGATGGCCGGCGATGATCAGGTAGACCCCGGCGACGATGGTCGCCATGCCGGCGAACTGCTGCAGGAACAGCGTGCCGTTGGTAGCCAGCGAAGCGAGGAATTTGGCATGGCCGTCCAGGCGGGTGAGGGCGCCATGGGTTTGCTCCCACTGGTGCTGACGCTCGCTCTCGGCACCGCAAGCCTTGAGCGTTTCCAGGCCGCCGAGGGTTTCGATCAGCAAGGCCTGGCGTTGTGCACCGAGTTGCAGGCTCTTGTGCACCGTATCGCGCAGGCGGATCTGGATGACCCAGGCGAAAACGATGGTGATGGGAAAGGCCAGCAGCGGGATGAACACCAGCGGCCCGCCGATCAGCCCGATCACCAGCAACATCAACAGGGAAAAAGGCAGATCGATCAGGCTGGTCAGGGTCACGGCGGTGAGGAAATCGCGCAGCCCCTGAAAATCATGAATGCTCTGGGCGAAGCCGCCGACGCTGGCCGGCCGCGCTTTCATCGACATACCGGTGATGCGTTCGAACAAGGTGGCCGACAAAACCACGTCGGTCTTCTTGCCCGCAGTGTCGAGCAGGTGCGCGCGCAGCACCTTGAGCAGCAGTTCGAAGCCAGTGCCGATAAACAGGCCTATGGCCAATACCCAGAGCGTAGCGGTCGCCTGGTTGGGCACCACGCGGTCGTAGGTCTGCATGACGAACAGCGGCACCATCAGGCCGAGCAGGTTGATCAGCAGGCTGGCCAGCACGGCATCGGTATAGAGCCAGCGCGACAGCTTGAGGGTGTCGCGGAACCAGGCTTCGATGCGTGGCACCAGCGGTGTGCGGGCTTCTTCCAGCTCATGCCGTGGGCGGGCGAAGAACGCCTGGCCGCTGTATTCGGCAGCCAGTTGCTCACGACTGACCCACTGCTCGCCGCCGTCTGCCTCGCACGGCAGGATCTGTGCCTGCTGCTTTGGCCCCCACTGGCGCAGCACGGCACTGCGACCATCCTTGAGCAGCAGCAGAACCGGTAGATTCAACGCCGAAATGCTGGCCAGTTCGCGCTGCAGCATACGGCCCTGCAGTCCGGCCCGTGCCGCTGCACGCGGCAGCAGTTCGGGGCTCAGACGCTGGGCCGGTAATGGCAGGCCGGCGCTCAGGCTGCCACGGCTGGCCGAGCAGCCGTGCAGGCGACAGAGGATCAACAGGCCGTCGAGCAGCGGATCGTCATGGCTGAGCCGTGGATCGCTTGTAGCTATGGGCCGTTCCATGCTGGTCAATTTCGACTACTCCTCGGGCCGGTATTACTTCATTTCCGGCAAGCGCGCCTCACTCTTCACTTCCGAGAGGGCTACGGCCTGCGCCGGGACTACGACCTGTTGCTGACGCAGCAGATCACCCATGGCCGCGACGACGCGGTACATCGAGAACTCCTCGCCGTAGCGAACCTCGGTGTAGCGCCGATTGGCGGTGAATAGTTCGTTCTCGCTGTCGAGCAGGTCGAGCAGGGTGCGCTGACCCAGGCTGAACTGCTGCTGATAGGCCTCGCGCACGCGTGTGGTGTAGTCCGCATAGTCGCGGGCCTTGGGGGTTTGCAGGCGCGCATTCTCCATGGCATTCCAGGCCAGCGAGAGATTTTCGTTGAGCACCCGCAGGGCGTTGTTGCGGATGTCCATCGACTCGTTGATCTGGTGCGCGGCTGACTCCAGGCGGGCCTTGTCGCGCATGCCATTGAACAGGTTGTAGTTCATCACCACGGCGGCCCGCCAGGAGTTGTTGTGGCCTTCGTCGCCTTGTACGTTGTCATCGGCCGAGGTGGCCAGTTCCAGATCGAAGCGTGGGTAGAACGGCGATTTGGCAACCTCGTACTGTTTCTCGGCAGCGTTGACGTCAGCCTGTGCCGATTTCAGGAAGGGGTTGTTCTCCATCACGGTCTGCCGTGCGGCGAGCAAGTCGGCAGGCATGCCACCCTTGATCGAGGCCGGGGTTTCCAGTTGATCCGGCAGGCGCCCGACGGCACTGAAGAAATTGGCCTCGGCATCGGCCAGGTTGACCTCTTCGGTGTAGAGGTTGTTCTGCGCCAGGGCCAGACGTGCTTCGGACTGATCCAGATCAGCCGTGCTGCCTACGCCTTGGCGGCTACGCATGCCGATCTGGTCGTTGATGCGCTGATGCGCCTGCAGATTGTTGCGCGCCAGCGTGACCATCTCGCGGCGCATCAGCACATCGAGGTATACCTCGACGGTGCGCAGGGCGAGGCTTTCCGACGTGCCAAGCAGACGATAGGCGCGCGAGTTGACCACCTCTTTCGTGCGCGCTACTTCGTTGGGGGTATTGAAACCGTCGAACAGCATTTGCCGCAGACGTAACTCGGCATCGCGGTAGTTCAGTGTTTCCGTGTTGTGGTCGCCCAGTGCTCGAGTGCTGGGGCTGTCCGTCCGTTCCCGGCCATAGCCAACCAGCAGGTCGACAGTGGGGAGATAGCCACCCTTGGCAAATTTCACATCTTCATCCGAAGCGAGCCGACTATTGGTGGCAGCACGGATTTCCGGGTGGTTGTCCAGCGTGCTCTGAATCGCTTCCGAGAGATTCATGGCCTGTGCCTGGCTGCAAACGGTCGCCAAAAGCATGGCGTGCAACAGGGGTTTCAAGGTGCGCATTGGGGTTTCTCCTTGCTGCTGTTCTTATCCTGTCGCCATAAAAATGGCGTTTTTGCCTGTAAAAGCGTTTCAGGCTTGTAACATCAGAGCTAAGAACAACTTTTGAGAGACCTAAGACGTTTTCTTCATAACCTATATTCAGAAAAAATCTTATGAACTCTGCGAAAAGCAGCACATTGTTTGAACTCGAGTGCTGTGCAATGCCTGATTTTTCGAGGGTTGTGCAGGTGAGGTGGGCTTTCAGGCACGAAAAGGCGAGGATGCATCTGGTGGAGTCGTTCGACGCATGTGGTGGTGACATTTTTTTGTCGTAAGTGTTTTTTTGATTTTGCGTCGTTCCACTTCGATCAGCTGTACAGGGTTCTTTCCTCGACCGTGAAGAGTTCTTCTGGCCCTTTCGGTAGATGCGTGTCGGCGGTGGTCGGCAGCTGTAGTGAGGATGGAATCATGGCTACTCTCATTGGTGTCGTCAGTCAGGTGGTCGGCGAAGTGTTCGCGGTAGCGAGCGACGGATCGCGCCGGCCAATCAGCGAAGGTGATCGGGTCTATGCAGGCGAACAACTGCTGACCGGGGTTGCCGGTGCGGTTGCGGTGACCCTGACCAATGGCCAGCAACTGACCCTGGGGCGCGACAGCAACATCACCCTCGATGCGCAGATGTTTGCCGATCGTGGTGAGCCGCAAGCACCGGCCGCTGAAGCGCCTCCCGCAGCTCCCAGCGATGCCGATCTGACCGATGTCGAGCGCCTGCAGGCTGCCATCGAGGCGGGTGTTGACCCGACTCTGGAAGGTGAGGCCACTGCGGCTGGGCCGGGTGCAGGCGGTGCTGCAGGTGGTGCCGGTGGTGGCCATTCTTTCGTGTTGCTCGGTGAGGTCGGCGGGGCACTGGATCCGGTCATTGGTTTTCCCACGGAGGGCCTACCCGGTGGGCCTGAGTTTCCGGAGGGTGAGCCCGTCGCCACTGCCGATGCCACGCCTGCTGTGGATGGCGTGCCCACGGGAGGCGCAGCCTCCAATGCGGTGGACGAGGATGGCCTGCCTGACGGCATCGTCGGTGGCGTCAACGACCTGGACGGCGAGGTCACGAGTGTCAATGGCGTCCTTGGCTACAGTTTTGGGCCGGATGGCCCCGGCACCTTCGCCTGGTCGACCGCCGGCCTGGCCGCGCTGGGCGTCAGCTCCGGTGGCGCACCGCTGGTCTATCAGGTTAGCCCCGATGGTTTGACGTTGACCGCGACGGCGGGGGAGTCCGTGGTGTTCGTGGCCCAGGTCACCAACCTGGCCACGGGGGCCTATCAGTTCCAGCTTTTCGCCCCGCTCGATCATGCAGCTCCGGAATTGGGTGGCAGTGACGAGAACGACATCCTTTATCAGTTCGGCTACACCATCACCGATGGCAACGGCACCCCCGCGACCGGTAGCCTGAGCATCCTGATCGACGACGACAGCCCTATACAGTCGGGCGGTGAGCAGGAGCGGCCGTGGATTCGTGCTCAGGTGCATGAGGATGCGCTGGGCACTGGCAATGCGGAACCGGATAACCTGCCGGCGCAAACCACACAGGCCATCGGTGAGCCGGGCACGCTCAATAACCTTGTCGACTTCGGCGCCGACGGCCCTGGCAGCTTCCAGCTCGACACCCGTGCCGAAGCGCTGAGCGACCTGCAGGCGCTGGGTTTGTCATCAGCTGGCCAGGCGCTGGTCTATTCGGTGTCCGAAGATGGCACCACCCTGACTGCCACAGCCGGTGCGCAAGGTGCGCCAGTATTCACCCTGGTGGTCGGCGCGGACGGCAGCTACACCTTCACCCTGCTTGGGCCTATCGATCATACGCAGCAGGACGGTGTCGACTCGGAAACCCTGGGCAGTAGCGAGCTGTCGCTGGACTTCTCGAAGCTGCTGATCGCCACGGATTTCGATGGCGATGCCGTGCCTGGCGGTTTCGTCAGCGGTAGCTTCGTCATCGATATCGAGGACGATGTGCCGGTACAGATCGGCGGCGAGGAGCGTCCAGTGGTCACCGGCCAGGTGCAGGAAGATGCGCTGACTGGCGGCAATACCGAAGGCAGCGGACAGACGCTGACGGCCAGCGGTGCGGCCGGCACCCTGGATGCGCTGGTGGCGTTCGGTGCGGACGGTCGCGGCGGCTTCCAATTGAGCCAGGAGCCTGGCGCGCTGTCCGGCCTGCAGGGGCTGAACCTGATTTCCGGTGGCGTGGCACTGGTGTACAGTGTTTCCATCGATGGAACCACTTTGACGGCTACTGCAGGTGGGGGCGGCGATCCAGTCTTCACCCTGATAGTGCGGCCAGACGGCAGTTACGACTTCACCCTGCAAGGCCCGGTCGATCATCCGCAGCAGAATGGCGTGGACTCGGAAACCCTGGGCGGCAGCGAGCGGGTGCTGGATTTCTCCACCGTGCTGGTGGCCACAGATGGTGACGGTGACCCGATCTTCGGCGGCTTCGCCGAGGGCAGCTTCGTCATCGATATCGAGGACGATGTGCCGGTACAGATCGGCGGCGAGGAGCGTCCAGTGGTCACCGGCCAGGTGCAGGAAGATGCGCTGACTGGCGGCAATACCGAAGGCAGCGGACAGACGCTGACGGCCATCGGTGCGGCCGGCACCCTGGATGCGCTGGTGGCGTTCGGTGCGGACGGTCGCGGCGGCTTCCAATTGAGCCAGGAGCCTGGCGCGCTGTCCGGCCTGCAGGGGCTGAACCTGACTTCCGGTGGCGTGGCACTGGTGTACAGTGTTTCCATCGATGGAACCACTTTGACGGCTACTGCAGGTGGGGGCGGCGATCCAGTCTTCACCCTGATAGTGCGGCCAGACGGCAGTTACGACTTCACCCTGCAAGGCCCGGTCGATCATCCGCAGCAGGATGGCGTTGACTCCGAAATCCTCGGCGGCAGCGAGCGGGCGCTGGACTTCTCCGGTGTGCTGGTGGCCACCGATGGCGACGGTGACCCGATCTTCGGCGGCTTCGCCGAGGGCAGCTTCGTCATCGACATTGAGGATGATGTGCCAGTCCTGAAAAACCTCGATCCGCAGCAGGCGCTGCCGGGCGGGACGGTGCATGAGGATCTGCTGTCCTCGCCTTACACCGGCAATGCCGAGGGTGGCGCGCAGACCTTGGTGGTGAGTACCGCGACGGGCGCAGGCACGCTGAGTTCGCTGGTGTCCTTCGGCGCCGATGGCCCCGGTGTTTTCGGCCTGGTGGACGGCGATACGGCTACCGCGCTGCTCGATGCTCAGAGCCTGAAATCAGGCGGTGAGAACCTGGTCTATGACGTGGTGCAAACCGTTATCGACGGCAAGCTGGTAAGCACTACGCTGACGGCAGTATCCGCCGACATCCTGGGTAATTACCCGGTCTTCACCTTGCAGGTGAATGCCGATGGCAGTTTCAGTTTCACCCTGCAGGGGCCGATCGACCATCCGCAGGCCAATGGCGATGATGGCGAACTGTGGAGCAACGTAGGGGCTACCGGAATCGACTTCACCCAACTGTTCACCGCTACCGATGGCGATGGCGATCCGCTAAAACTGCCTGAGGGCAGCAGTGGGCTGTTCGTCATCAACATCGAGGACGATGTTCCAGAACTGGTGACCAGCGAGCCGGAGTACAGCCTGACCCTGACTTACCAGGGGGGCGATGCGTCCTATGCCAATAGCTACGGCTACTACATCAAGGGGCCGGACGGTGTCCCGGTCAGCGGTGTGGTGGTGTGGTCTGACACGACGCAACTGAGCATTGGCAGCAGCGTGACGCTGGAAGGCCTGGCCCCCGACAGCATTGGCTTCTTCATCATCCCTAACGGTGGTGCCAATGGCGTCAGCAATGGCACCGAGGTGAGCTTCGAGCTGGTCGATGGTCAGTGGCAGGTCTTTGCCAATGGTTCTCCGCTGGTAGGCGAAGGCGGTGCCAGTGTGGTGTTCGACAATCCGGCACTGAATCCGGATAACAAACCCCATGTTCAGGACAACGCCGCCCCTGGCAATCAGAACTGGGAAGACGTCAACAACAGCGGCAGCGACAACGACTACAACGACGTCAATATCCAGGCCACCTGGGCGAATAGCACACCGCCCGCCATCGGTGGCACCGTTCATGAAGACAAGCTCGACAGCCCGCATATCGGTAATCCCGAGTCCAGCCAGACCCTGGTAGTCAGCACCGCTACCGGCGCGGGTAGCCTGGCCTCGCTGGTGGCCTTTGGCGCCGATGGGCGTGGCAGCTTTGGCCTGGTCAGCAGCGAGGCCGCTACGGCCGCTCTCGATGGGCAGGGCCTGGCCTCGGCGGAAAGGCCACTGGTCTATACGGTCAGTGAAAGCCTCGACGACCAGGGCCATCTGCTCAGCACCACGCTCACCGCGACCGCTGCCGCAGAGGTCGGCGGCTATCCGGTGTTCACCCTGGTGATCAATGCCAATGGCAGCTTCAGTTTCACTCTGCAGGGGCCGATCGATCATCCGCAGGCGGACGGCAACGACAGTGAACTGTGGTCGAGCGATGGCAAGATCGGCATCGACTTCACCCACTTGCTGGCCATCACCGATGGTGACGGCGATCCGCTGAATATTCATGAAGGTGTGGGCGGCCTGTTCGTGATCAATATTGAGGACGACGTACCGACCCTGAGCCTCGGGATCAATACCCAGGCTCTGGCTCAGTTGGAAGTGGTGCTGGACGAAACCCGTGGCGAGCAGGATCGCTACGCCGCCAACGACGACACCAGCCAGGGCTATATCAATGACGATGCCGGCGGCGCGCTGGCGCGTACCACGACTCAGGTTTCTGGCGGTCTCAGCGCGTTGTTCAGCGTCAGCTCCGCGGCCGGGGCCGATGGTCAGGCATCGCTCAGTAGCAGCCTGAGCTTTACCGGCATCCCACCTGAGGGGCTGGCCACCACGTTGTCAGCTACTGACGGCGGTGCCATCCGTCTGATCGTCGATGCCTCCGATAGCCAACTGCTCAGAGGGCTCGACAGCAGCGGCGATACGGTCTTCACCATTGCCATCATCACGGTCGACGGTCAGGCGCAATTGCAGACCACTCTGTTCGAGGCCATTCGTCACCCGGACAACGGCCAGCGCTTCGATGAAGCGGTCGACCTGCTGATCAAGGACGGTTCGCTGAAACTGCAGTATCAGATGATCCTCGTCGATGGTGACGGTGATGCCGTCACCCGCAGCGAGAGTGTGGAGCTGGCCGGCGGTAAATCGTCGTATTTCTCCTTCCAGGACGACGGGCCGAAAATCACCGCGTTCTCCATTGCCGAGGAGGCCAAGCTCTATGTTGACGAGTCGGTTGGCGCGGGCGGCTCCAGCCAGAACGAGCCGGGATATGCCGCGCCAAATGACGAACTCGGGCATGGCAGCGTGCTGGGTTACGCGCGCATCCAGGGCAAGGACTTGTTCAGCCTGAGCGCCGACGGTGGCGCAGATGGCCTGGATGCCAGCCGCACCCGCTTCAGCCTGAGCCTCAGCGCCAATGGCGTGGATTCGGGCCTCGACGCCACGGCTGGTGGCGACATCCTGTTGTTCAAAGACGCTGACGGCAACATTCTCGGCAAGGCCAACGGCGTCACGGTGTTCAAGATCAGCGTCAATGCCATTGATGGTAGCGTAACGCTGGAGCAATACCAGGCTATCAAGCATGGCGATACCGATAGCCACGACGAGCTGGCGTCGATCAAGGAGGGCGTGCTGACACTCGGCGTGACCGTCTTTGACAAGGATGGCGACGTGCAGAGCGCCAGCCTGGATCTGGGCAAGGTGGTCGGCTTCGAGGACGACGGCCCATCGGCGCAGATCGCCTTGAACGCTCAGGTGAAACTGATCCTCGACGAGTCGCTGGGCACCGATCCGACGGACAGCAATGCCGCGCTGGACGACGATGTCTCGTCCAATACCTTCCCGGCTGGGTACGGTACGCCGATCGGGCTGATGCAGGGTGATCTGGTCGACGTGCAGAGCGCGGATGTGGGTACCGACGAAGCCGGCTCCAGCGTTGCCTTGAGCCTGAGCATCACTGACCCCAACTCCGGGCTGATGACCACCAGCGGGCAGGCGATCACGCTGTATCAGGAGAGCGATGGCAGCATCAACGGACGCATTGGTGGTGCGACCGGTACCGTGGTCATCGCCGTCAGCATGGATGCAGCAGGTGTGGTGACCGTGGCGCAGTATCAGGCGCTGCAGCACCCGACCTCACCGGACAGCCAGGACGAGTCCGTCAATTTGAGCGGCAAGCTCGAAGCGGTGCTGACGGTGACCGATGGCGATGGCGACGTGACGATTTCCAGGGTGGACATCGGTGGGCAGATTCTCTTCGAGGACGATGGCCCCCGCGTCATCCAGCCCGATTGTGCCGAGCTTCAGGAGCAGACTGGCTTCACCACTCAGGGCGTGATTCAGGCCGACTATGGCAGCGACGGCGGTGGCTTCGACCTGTCGGCCAACGCCGGGCCGACCGCTGACGGCCTGTTCTACAGCGTGGTCAAGGAGAACGGTGTCACCACACTGACGGCCACGGTCGGCGATGCCGATGGCGAGACGTTCTTCACCCTGACCGTCTACGACGATCCAGATGCGCTGGGCAATGGCAACAACTACGAGCTGACCATCTTCAATGCGCGCCCGGTGACCATTGCCGACTTCGATCTGCAGTCGATCGATGCCGGTCAGCCTGAGGCTTCGTTCCTCGTCGATAGTGGCGAAGGGCTGTCGGTCACCCTGACGGGCAGCGGTCTGGTCAACCCATCGAACCAGGGCGTCGGCGTCGGTGGCAACAACCTGATCAATGGCGCCGAGCAACTGCACATGGCCTTCAGCGCCACGGTCTATTCGGCCGAGGTCAGCGTGCAGAAACTGTCGTCCGGCGATCAGCTGTCCTGGCAGGCCTTCGACGAAAACGACCAACTGGTGGCCTCCGGTACGCAGAATGGCCAGGGCTCGGAGAACTCGGCGTTCACCTTCGACCTGGCCGGTTCGACCTTCACCTTCGGTTCGGCCGCCTCGCTGGCCGAGGGCTTCGTCAAGCTGACCTTTGCTTCCAACGACGGCGACTACCGCATCCAGAACATCGCCCTGGAGCAGCAGTTCCTGCCACCGAGTCTGGATCTGTCGTTCCACATTGACGTCGTCGATGGCGACAACGATGTGGTCAGCACCCAGCTGGATATCTGCTTCGTCAACGATCAACCATCCGGTGGTTTCGTCTTCGACCGTGTCGACGAAGAGGGCCTGCCAAACGGCATCGTGGGCGGCGTGGCGGATGATGACGGGGTTGCGACCATCGTCACCGGCAGCCTGGGCTATGACTATGGCGACGATGGCTTTGGCAGTTTCGCCTGGCAAACCGATGGTTTACCGGCCGTCACCTCGGGCGGCCAGTCTGTGGAGTATCAGGTCAGCGACAATGGCCTGGTGCTGACGGCGCAGACTGTGGGCAGTCAGCAGCCTGTGTTCACCGTGACCCTGACCAACACCGCGACGGGGGCGTTCCAGTTCCAGTTGCATGCACCGCTGGATCATCCTGCGCCCGCTTCGGGCAGCGTGGAAAACAACCTGGACTTCCAGTTCGGTTACCAGATGGTCGATGGCAATGGTTCCACGGCAAGCGGAGCACTGATCATTTCAGTAGACGACGACTCGCCGGCCCAGCCGAACGATATCGCCAAATCTGCCAGTGAGCCGCTGGGTATTCATACCAATCTCATGGTGGTACTGGACCTGTCTGGCAGCATGGACGACGCGCCCTCGGGCGTCAGTGGGTTCACTACCAAGCTGGCGCTGGCCAAGGATGCTGTGCAACGTCTGATCGACAGCTACGATAACCTTGGCGATGTGATGGTGCGCATCGTGACCTTTGCCAATACGGCCAGCGCCGTGGGTAATGTCTGGATGACGGCCAACGACGCCAAGGCCTGGTTGACCGCGCTGGCCAATAACGCCGGAAACGGCTCGACCAACTATGACGATGCGTTGATCAAGGCGATGAGCGCCTACGACTCGACCGGGAAGCTCACCGGTACCGGCGTGCAGAGCGTCTCCTACTTCCTCTCCGACGGGCAGCCGACGTTGTCCAACGCCAACCCGGGCAGCAATAACAGCGGCAGCCAGTACAACCCGGAACTGGGTGATGGTATCGGTGCCGGCGAAGAGGCGGACTGGATCGCTTTCCTGACGGCCAGGGGCATCAAGTCCTACGCACTGGGCATGGGGCTTGGCAGCGACCTCGACCAGACGTTGCTCAACCCGATCGCTTATGACGGCAAGGCTGGCGTCAATACCGATGGCATCCTGGTCTCCAACCTCAATCAGCTCAACGACACCCTGCAGGGTACGGTGACGGGGACGGTTATTACCGGCAACCTGATCGACGAAGGCAGCAATGGTTTCGGTGCAGACGGCCCGGGCGTGCTGCCAATCGCGTCGATCACGCACAATGGTGTGACCTATACCCGTGCCTCCGCGGCCTACGATGAAGCGACGCACACGCTGACCTTCACCACCGCAGGTGGCGGCGCGTTCAGCGTCAACCTGCTCACCGGAGCCTACACCTACAGTTTCAACGGAGATGTGGCCGAAAACCGGACGGACACCATTCGCTATACGCTGGTCGACCGGGACGGCGATGCTGCGACCGCCGAACTCAAGTTGACCATCACCGACAGCAGCGAGGTGCATGCCTACGATAACTACAACCAGGCTGTCGTAGGGCAGACATGGGTGACGCCGAACCCGGTGCCCAAGGTACTGGCGGACTTCTCCAGCACCAGCAATCCTGCCTCCTCAGGACCCAACTACAACCCCTGGATATTCGATACCTTTAACAACGGCAACGTAAGTGGCAATGAAACCACGGTGATTACGCAGGCCAATGTTCTGGACGTGTCGGGCAGCAAGTGGGGCGCCACCGCGCTCAGTTCTACCAATGGCGTCAGTGTGCAGAGTGGTGCGCTTCAGCTTATCGACAGCGACCGTAGCGCCGGTGTCAGCACCAAGGCGGCAACGCCGACCTTCGACGTTGCCAGCGACAGCACTGCCAGGGTTTCTTTCGATCTGGGTAGCATCAGAAACTTCAGCAGCAGCGGCACGGGCGATCAGTTCACCTGGACGTTATACAAGCAGAATGGCAGCGCTTGGGAGCTGGTGCAGAGTGGCACCCATGCATCCAGTAACTCGACTACTGTCACCAGCAATAGCGTGGGCGAGGGTACTTATCGTCTCTACTTCGAGGTCAATGATCGTACCAACAACAGCAGCAGCTACCGTGTAAGGGTGGACAACATCACCCTGATCACCGTGGCCGCCGCGATGCTGGTCGACACGGCCACGGCAGTTGCAGGTAACGTGCTGACCGACCCCAATAACTACCTCAATAGCGACCACCCTTGGGGCGCGGTGGACAGCAAGGGCAGCGAAGGGGCCGTACTCAGCGTTCTGGACAACGGCAACTTTGTCGCAGTCGGCACCTCGAAGACTCTCACAGGGCAGTGGGGTAGCTTGCTGATACAGGGTGATGGTGCCTACACCTACACGCCGGATCCCGACTACGCCAACCTGGGCAAGGAAGATGTCTTCACCTATCAACTGACCCAGCCCGATGGTGACGTCAGCACGGCGCGCCTGGTGGTTGGTATCGGCTCCGGCGTGGCGGTTCAGCCCAACGTGATAATGGGCCATGAGGCGCTCAACGACACCTTGCTGGGCAGCGAAGGCAGTGATGTGCTGCTGGGATTAGGCGGCAACGATACGCTCTATGGGCTGGGTGGCAATGACCGTCTGGAGGGCGGTGATGGCAACGACACCCTGATCGCCGGCAAGGGCAACGACATCCTCATCGGCGGTGGCGGCAATGACACCTTCGTCTGGACTGCTGATGATCGTGGCGGAAACTATCACGACATCATCAAGGACTTCGGCAATGGCGACGACAAGCTGGACCTGTCGCAGCTATTGCAGGGGATCGAAGAACCCGCCACGGCCGATGTGCTGACTCAGTATCTGAGCTTCGACTTCGTCAGTGATCCGGGTAGTACGGTGATCAACATCGCCAGCGCTGGAGGTGGCGCGCCGGTTGATCAGACCATCACCCTGGAAAATACCGTGCTGTCGGGCGGTAATGCAGCGGAAATCATCCAGGGCATGCTGGATAACCAGCAACTGGTCGCCTGAGGTGCCAGGCAGGCTGCCAGTGTGCTGGTGGCCTTCCTGGCAAGGGGATATGCTCTTCAGAGTTTCCTTAGTTGGAGCACTGAACTAGAGTAAGCCCGCTACCCGCTCCGGGTAGTGGGCTTTTTTATGGCGTTTGCTGGAGGCACAGATGGTTTACGTACAGCGCGATGCAGCTGGGCGTTTGTTGCGCGTGGAGCATGAACCCTTCGAGGGAATGACTGAAAATCTGGCCGTCGAGAGCGAGGAGCTGCATAACTGGCTAGCCGCCAAGGAAGAGGTCAAGGCGCGTCTGGATAGCCTGAAACAGTCTGATCTCGAGCTGGTTCGTGTGCTCGAAGACGTGGTCAGTGTGCTGGTCGAGCGTGGTGTCATTCGCTACACCGACTTGCCTGAAGCGGCACGGCAGAAGCTCGATCAGCGTGCGATCGCGCGTGCCGAAATCGAAGGATTGAGCGGTTTGCTGGGCGACGACGAACACGACCTGGTTTGACCGGCTGTCGAAACTATCCGCTTTGGTTTCTTGCTTCGCTACCGTCTGAATTACCCACTCTTCGCCCGTGTCTCTTCAGCGGTCTGCCAAGGCAGTGGCTTGCAGGTCGTGATCTGCAGACCCTGACGATGATGTGATTCACGCCTTGCTCCAGGGGGCTGGCGCTCCGACCAGCCGTCCCATGGCACCATGTACGCCAAGCTCTGTCAGGGCTGCCAGCTCTCCTTCGCTCTCCACCATCTCGGCAATCAACGGCAGGTCGATGCTGTTGGTGGCGCGGTAGATGGCTTCGATGAACAGACGTTTATCGCTTTCCCTGTCGATGGCGCGGATATAGGTGCCATCGATCTTCAGGTAGGCCAGGCCTAGGTGGGTGAGATTGCCGATCAGGCTGAAGCGCCCTCCGAAATGCTGTAGGCCGATGGTGAAGCCCAGCTCACGAATGGCCTGGCTCAGTGCTTCCAGCTCGGCAGGCGGTGGCAGGTGACGTTCGTCGATTTCCAGGGTCAGGAGATGGGCGAGGTCTTTTCGATGGCTCAGCACTTCGAGCAGACGTGCCTTGTCCTTGTCGTTGCGCAGGGTCGCGGCTGAAAGGCTTAGTGCCAGTGGCGCCGGGTGTTGCTCCAGGTGCGCCAGGCTGTGTTCGAGCATCGCCAGGTCGAAGCGCGCGCTCCAGCCGAGGCGTTCGATCCAGGGCAGGAAGCGCCCGGCGGTAACGGCCTCACCCTGCGGATCAAGCAGGCGTGCCAGCACCTTTTGCTGCAAGGGTTTGCCTGACGCGCATTCGATCACCGGCTGGAAGTACAGCTGCAACTTGCCCTGACTCAGCGCTTCGTCGATCCAGCCGCGCCAGTCATGCAACCCCTGATTGCTCTGCGCGGTGAAGTCATCGAGGCGCTCCCAGCATCTCTGTGCATTGCTTTGAGCCTGCGCCAGTGCCTGGTCGGCACGGGCGATCACACTGGCCGGTTCCTCACCAGGGCGAAAGGCGCCGATGCCCAGGTGAGCGACCGGGTCGCAGTCGCTGGCACCCGTCTGGCGCAGGGTATGCAGGTAGTCGCTGAGTTCTTCGGCAAGACGATCGGCATCATCACGCCCCAGGCCTGGCGCGAGCAAAGTAAATTCGCCACCTCGGCTGCGCGAGGCCAGCCATTCGCTGTGCTCAGGCGCTTGTAGCAGGCCCTTGAGCCGCTCGCCGAGCGCACTGATCAGTGCGTCTGTGCGTTGCCCGCCCAGGCGCTGGTTGAGACCGCCCAGGTCGTTGACGCGCAACAGCAGCAGGTAGCCTTCGGCGTTCTGTTCGTTGACCAGCAACTGATTGCTCAGGCGAATATCGAATTGCCTGCGGTTGGCCAGCCCGGTGAGGCTGTCCTGATAGGCCTCCTCGCGCAGTTTCTCGCTGCGTGCAGCCTCTTCGGCGAACAGGGTCTTGAGCTTGTCGACCATCTGGTTCATGGCCAGCACCACGCGTTTGAGTTCCGGTGTGCGTGGTACGTGGGGCAGGGTGAGAAACTCTCGGCGGGTGATGGCCTGCGCCTGCTGCACCATGTTATCCAGCGGGCGCAGTTGGGTGCGCAGCAGCCAGCCACCGAGTACGGCACTGACCAGACCGCACAGCAGTAACCAGAGCAGGCTGCCGATGGCGCTGTCCCATAACTTGGCCAGGGCAAACTGCGGGTGGCTCAGGACTTCGACCCTTGCGGCCTGTTCCCAGCCACGCATGATCAGGGCGTCGCCACCTTCGGGCTGCAAATTCACCAGCTCGACGAACCACTGCGGAACGTTCTCCGCGCGCACTTCGGTGCTGCGTTCGACCAGTACCTTGTCGTCGGCAATGCTCACCACGCGGATGCTGGCGAAGTAGCCGCTGTCGAAGATCGAGCTGACCATCAGCTCGAGCATCGCCGGGTCGTCCACGTGCGGCGTCATCGACAGGCCCAGCGCCGTGGCCGCGTCCTGCGCGTGGGAGCGCAACTGGCTGAGTAGTTGCTCGCGTGAGGTTTCGACACTGGCGATGAAACTGCCGGTAAAGGCCACGACGAGGAACAGACAGATGGCGAGGAACAGTTGTTTCAGCAGGGACATATTCTTCCTCCTAGCCTTCGCCCACGGCGAAGCCCTCGGCATGCATTTTTTTCAGAATGTCCTGCCAGCGCGAGAGCTTCTTCGAGTCGCTCTTGCGGGTGTTGGAACCCGGCAGGTAGAGGCCTTCGGCGTTGAAGGCGTAGACCGGCAACAGATCCTTGCGCTGTGAGGCAGGGCGGATGTCGTTGATCAGGTTGTCCAGCACCAGCGGCTCGGCGCTGGGGCTGGCGTAATAGGTCACTACCATGTGCGCCTGGTTGTAATTCAGCGCCTTGACGTAGGTGATGCGCAGTTTTTCGCTGGGGATGCCGAGGCGTCGCAGGGTGAAGTACTTGGCGATGGAGTAGTCCTCGCAATCGCCAGCGCCCTTGACCAGCATTTCCACGGGGGTGGCCCAGTAATCGTTTTCCCGCCAGAGTTGAATGTCGTCGACGAAGCGCACCTTGCGGTTGAAAAAACGATTGACCTCGTTGAGCTTGTCGGGCTCTGGCAACGCCGCGCTGCTCTTGATCAGCGCTTCCCAATCGAGGATGCGTGCCTGCGCCTGGGCGAGATTGCCATAGCGACTTTCGGCGTTCTTCAGAATCTGGGCAAAGTCCCAGTTGGCCAGCGTCATGCCAGCCAGCGACATGCCGCCGATCCAGAAGATCGACAGCTGCCACCACCATCGCTGAATCCGTCGCCGTCGCATGAGGTCGTGCCTGTAGGCCTGATTCGGTGAGTCTAGGTGAGGTGCCGGCTTTTTGCCGGTCGATCCGTCAGGGCGGGCGAGGCTGTCAAAAGGTTGTCGAGGGGGTGACCAGTCTGCGTCGCCCGAATACCCTCAGGGTCGTTGCAGCGTCTTCTGGCGCAGGATGTAGATGCTCACCAGCACCGCGCTGGTAAGCATGAAAGCGCGTGCCCAGGGCATCGGCACCAGATAGCAGGAAAAGCTGATGCTGGCCCACATCAGCAGCAGGGCGTAGACCTTGCCCTTGAGCGGTATGCCCTGGCCTTCGAGGTAGTCGCGAATCCACGGCCCCAGGTGCCGGTGGGTGACCAGCCAGAGGTAGAACCGCCGTGAGCTGCGCACGAAGCAGGCCGCCGCCAGCAGCAGGAATGGCGTGGTTGGCAGTACCGGCAGGAAGATGCCGATGACCCCGAGGGCCACGCTCAGCCAGCCGATGGTCAGCAGCAGGTAGCGGACGCTGCGATGGCGGCTGGGCTGGATATCACGCGGCATGTGCGGGTCTTGGCGGCAGCCGGGGCCATGCCCCGGCGCGGGCACTCAGTGGCGAGGTTTGAGCAGCGCGGGCTTTTCTTCCGGCGCCTGGCACAGCAGGAAGAGGGCGGTCAGCAGTTCGGGAATCTGCTCGATCATGCTGTCCACCAGGTCGTGGTCGCGGGCGATCTCGGCGAACTCCTGCTGCTCGTCGAACAGGCCGGAACCAACCATGATCGGCAGCAGCAGTTCGCTGACTTCGTCTTCGGCATCCTCGAACCACACGGCCTCGCGCAGGAACACACCTTCCATGAAGCCGATGCACCAGCCGCGCAGGTCGGAGTCGTCCGGCTCGTCACCCAGATCCAGATCGCAGGGCAGTTCCGGCTCTTCTTCACCGGCCAACTGGCGCGCGATGTGCGCTTTGAGGTGGATCAGCGTACCTTCGATCTCTTCGCGTTCGGCATCGCTGCGGTAGTGCGGCGGTTCGGCGAACAGCGCGTCGATCCATTCACGCTCCGGCACCTGATCGGGGCAGATCGCCAGGGCGGTCAGGTAGCCATGGGCGGCCACGTAGTCCAACGCTTCCTCATGCAACTCATCGGCATCGAGAAAGGCTTGCAGGCGGGACAGTTGCTCAGCGAAGGACATCGTGGGGGTTACCTTGAGGCTTAGGGGATAAACGAGGTGAGATTCTAGTTCACCGCCGCCTCTGCGACCAGCGCGGGCGCTCTGCTGATGGCGATTCGGCTGCTTCGGACGGGTTGGCGCCCTGTTGCCTGCCATCCTGCGGCATAATGCGCGGCCAGATTTGGAGGCCTTCATGCTCGACCACGCCATGCGCATTCTCAAAGACGTTTTCGGCTACGACGCCTTTCGCGGCAATCAGGCCGCGATCATCGAGCGCGTGGCCGGCGGCGGCGATGCCCTGGTGCTGATGCCGACCGGCGGCGGCAAGTCGCTGTGCTTCCAGGTGCCGGCACTGATGCGCGAAGGCCTGGCGGTGGTGGTGTCGCCGCTGATCGCCCTGATGGACGATCAGGTGGCCACTCTCGACGAGCTGGGCGTGGCAGCCGTGGCGTTGAACTCCACCCTGAGCCCTGACGAGCAGCGCGAGATTGCCGATCGCATCCGCCGTGGGCAGATCAAGATGCTCTATCTGGCGCCCGAGCGCCTGGTGCAGCCGCGCATGCTGAGCTTTCTGCAAGGCCTGGATATCGCTCTGTTCGCCATCGATGAAGCGCACTGCGTGTCGCAGTGGGGCCATGATTTCCGTCCGGAGTACCTGCAGCTCGGCCAGCTGGCTGAGCTTTTTCCCCATGTGCCGCGTATCGCCCTGACTGCCACGGCAGACAAGCGCACCCGCGAAGAAATCGTCCAGCGCCTGCACTTGGACAACGCCGAGCGCTTTCTGTCGAGCTTCGACCGGCCAAACATCTTCTATCGTATCCAGCCCAAGGATCAGCCGCGTAAGCAACTGCTGAACTTTCTCGCTCCGCGCAAGGGCGATGCCGGTATCGTCTATTGCCTGTCGCGCAAGAAGGTCGAGGAGGTCGCCGACTTTCTCAGCAGCCAGGGTTTTCCGGCTTTGCCTTACCACGCCGGTTTGCCCAACGAGCTGCGCGCCTATCACCAGAAGCGTTTCCTCAACGAGGAAGGCCTGATCATGGTGGCCACCATCGCCTTCGGCATGGGTATCGACAAGCCCAACGTGCGCTTCGTTTGCCACCTCGATCTGCCCAAGTCGCTGGAGGCCTATTACCAGGAAACTGGTCGCGCCGGCCGCGACGGTTTGCCGGCCGATGCCTGGATGGCTTACGGCCTGCAGGATGTGATCTTCCTCAAACAGATGCTCAACAATTCCGACGGCGACGAGCGTCACAAGCGCATCGAGCAGCACAAGCTCGATGCCATGCTCGCCCTGTGCGAGGAAACCCGCTGCCGCCGTCAGGCGCTGCTGGCCTACTTCGATGAAGAATTGCCCAACCCCTGTGGGCACTGCGACAACTGCATCGATGGCGTCGAGACCTGGGATGCTACCGAGCCGGCGCGCCAGGCGTTGTCGGCGGTCTATCGCAGCGGCCAGCGCTATGGTGTCGGTCATCTGGTGGACATTCTGCTGGGCCGCGACAACGAGAAAATTCGCGCTGCTGGCCATCAGCACCTGGCGGTGTTCGGCGCGGGCAAGGGTTTTTCCGAGGTCGAGTGGCGCACCCTGTTCCGTCAGCTAGTCGCCCGTGGCCTGGCCGATGTCGATCTGGACGGCTTCGGCGGTTTGCGCCTGAGTGAGAGCTGCCGGCCGCTGCTGCGTGGCGAGGTCAGCCTGCAACTGCGCCGTGAGCTCAAGCCGGCACAGGCGGCCAAGGCCTCCAGTAGCGCTGCCAGCCAACTGGTGCGCGGCCATGAAAGAGAGATGTGGGAGGCGCTGCGCAGCCTGCGCCGTAAGCTGGCCGAAGAGCACAGCGTACCGCCGTACGTGATCTTCCCCGATGCCACGTTGCTGGAAATGTTGCGCAGCCAGCCAGGCTCGCTGCGCGAGATGGCCGAAGTCAGTGGTGTCGGTGCACGCAAGCTGGAACGCTATGGCCAGGCTTTTCTGCAGGTGCTCAATGGCGCGGTTGAGGAAGCCGTGCCGGCGCCAGTCGCTGACCTGCGTCATGAACTGGTCAGCCTGGCCCGCGCCGGCATGACGCCGACGCAAATCGCCGGCCAGCTCAACTGCAGCGAGAAGAACGTCTACAGCCTGCTGGCCGAGGCGATCGCCGCACAGCAGTTGAGCCTTGAGCAGGCGCTGGATCTGCCGGAAGACCTGTTGGGCGAGATTCAGGAGGCCTTCCTCGACGGAGAGGGCGAGTTGCCACCGGTCAGTGACATTGCGCCACTGTTTGCCGGCCGTATCGACGAAGCAGTGCTCTATTGCGTACGCGCAGCCCTGCAGGCCGAGTTCGAACTCTGAAGCCCCTGGGCAGAGAAAACGCTGCTGCACCTGTGGCGGCATTGCCGCGGTACGGCTAAGGTGAGAGGCATATAGCCTGTTGGCGAGGTAAGGGTGCCCAAGGATCAAGCCTGGCTCGACGAAGTTCGTCCCAGCCCTTATGCCGATCAGCTCAGCCAGGGCTTTCGCCGATTGCGCTTTTCTCAGGCGCTGGAGCGTGAGTACCGCGCCTCTATCCTCGAGGAGAGCTTCGAGCTCAAACGTATTGCACTGAGCGTGGCGGCCTTGATCTGGCTGGCACTGACGGTATTCGATATGGCCGTCGTGCCGGCCTCGCACGTCAGTTGGGTCATTGCCATTCGTGTTCTGGCGCTGGCTGTTTTGCTGGTGTGTGCCTTTTTCATTGTGCAGCGCCGCTATCGTCATCTCTGGCTGCCGCTGAGCATGACCTGCATCCTCGTGTTGGGTGTCGGGGCTGCGATGATCGTCGGTGTGGCTCATCGTGCCGACCCCGACTACCCCTATGAAGGGCTGATGCTGGTGAGCATGGCCGCTTACTTTCTCGTGGGGCTGCGGTTGAGTGAGGCCGTTGTCTGTTCCCTGGTGGTATTGCTGGCCTATGTGCTGGCGGAGCTGGCAGCTGGCTTGCCGGTGCCCAAGCTGCTCAACAATGTGCTGTTGCTGACCTTCGGCAACCTCATCGGTGGCGTCGGCTGCTACCTGCTCGAGCACAAGTCGCGCGAGTATTTTCTGGTCAGCCGGCTGATGCGTCTGTTGGCCTATCACGACAGCCTGACGGGTCTGCACAACCGACGCAGTTTCAATCGACAGTTCGAACGCCTGTGGCGTCAGGCACAACGAGAAAGCAAGTCACTGGCGCTGCTGCTATGCGATATCGATCATTTCAAGGCCTATAACGACAGCTATGGTCATCAGGCTGGAGACGTCGCCTTGCAACATGTCGGCGCGCTTATCCAGCAGGCGGCCAGACGGCCGCTGGATATGGGGGTGCGTCTCGGTGGCGAGGAATTCGCCCTGTTGCTCTTCGACATCGCTGCCGATGAAGCGGTACGGCGCGCTGAAGCCCTGCGGCAGGCATTGGAGCAGGCGGGTATCAGTCATCGCGAGTCCGCCAGTGGCAAGGTGCTGACCATGTCGGTCGGGGTTGCCTGGTTGAGTCCGGACAGTCAGCCGCAGCTCAGCCAGTTGTACGAGCAGGCTGATCGTGCGTTGTATCAGGCCAAGGCGTCTGGACGTAATCAGGTCTCTGTCTGAGCCCGGAAAATGTATTCAGTGCAAATCGGTCGCATCCTGCAACGGTCACGCAACAATCTGGACTTGCCCTGAGCAACGGGTTATGGCTAGCTGGCTAATAATTAGTTTTTGACCTTTGTATGAGTCCGTTAGCCCATGTCTTACCCCGATCAACACCGCTTTGCCATGCAGGTTGCCCAGTTGTCGCGCGCCTGGCGTTCCGAACTCGATAGACGTCTGGTCGGCCTGGGGCTGTCCCAGGCGCGCTGGCTGGTGCTCTTGCACCTGGCGCGCTTCACCGAAATGCCCACCCAGCGTGAACTGGCGCAGAGCGTCGGCGTAGAGGGGCCTACTCTGGCACGACTGCTCGACAGCCTGGAGAGCCAGGAACTAGTGACGCGTGTGGCAGTGCCTGAAGACCGTCGCGCCAAGAAGATCGCGCTGCAGCCCAAGGCGCAGCCGCTGATTGAAAAGATCGAGGCGATCTCCACCCAGCTGCGCCATGAGGTCTTTGCCGGTATTGATGAGGATGATCTGCGTCGCTGCCAGCAGGTTCACGCCCGTGTACTGGGTAATTTGATGAAGTGACCGGCTGTTGGTGTCAAAATTTCGATCACTTTCTGATCGAAATCATTTTTGTGTCCAGCTTTTGACTAATGGCGCTTGATAGCACCGTGCTTTCATCGGCAAACTGACGCCCAGGCCGCTACTTTGTGAATCAGTAGCCATAATGTAATCCGAGACGGCCTCGACAAGAGGCTTGTCAGCCGTTCTCGGAACTTTCAAGGGCGCCAGCCTCCCGACCAATGGAAGCTTAGACAGGAGTCGTGGAGGTGGCGTTCGAGCCGGATAACCCTGGAGGTCACATGGCTCGGGTGCGTCAGTTAATGTTGGGTTTGGCGTCGGGCTCTGCGCTCTATTCGGGTATGGCGCCGGCGCTCGGGTTGGGGGACATCACCCTGCACTCGGCGTTGAACCAGCCGTTCGAGGCCGAGATCGAATTGCTCGAGGTGGGTGACCTGGGCGCGCAGGATCTGCGCGTCGGTCTGGCGCCTGCCGATGTGTTCAGCCGTTCGGGCGTCGAGCGTTTGTACTTTCTCAATGACCTGCGCTTTACGCCGTTGTTGCGTGGTTCGCGCAGTGTCATTCGTGTGGTTTCCAGCCGTCCGGTGCGCGAGCCTTACCTGAATTTCATCGTCGAGGTGGCGCGCCCCAACGGTCAGATGCTGCGCGAATACACCGTGCTGCTCGACCCGCCAGGCTCATCGGCCTACACCTCGGTGGCAGCGCCCAGTGCTGCAGTAGTCTCGCAAGAGGCCCCGCGTGCTCAGGCTCCAGTGGCACAGTTCAGAGCGGTGCCTCCACCGAGTGCCACTGCCGGGCATCGTCACCAAGTCGTGCGCGGCGACAGCCTCTGGTCCATCGCTGCGCGTTTGCGTCAGCAGGGCAGTACGCTGTCTCAGCAGGCATTGATGGAGGGCATTCTGGCTCTTAATCCCAATGCCTTTGCCGGTGGCGATGCGAGCCGTTTGCAGGCTGGTGCCGACTTGCTGTTGCCGGACGCCGCGCGTGCAGGCGCGCCCCAGCCGACTGCCGCACCAACGGCAGCCGACGCCGCGCCCATCGTTGCACAAAGCAGTGCCGAGGGATTGCTCAGCGCGCCACCGGCTGCTGTGGCGTCGGCACCGCCACAAGCCGAAAGCCTGGAGCTACTGGCTGAGAAGCAGCGTCAGGTGGATGCCGAGCTGGCCAACCAGGCTGCAGAAAACCTGCAGCTGCAACAAGGCCTGGCGCAGTTGCAACTGCAACTGCAGCAATTGCAGGAACAACTCGCGCAGAAGGATGCCCAGTTGGCTGAGCTGGCTGCGCGTACACCAGCCGAGCCCGTTACTGCGCCTGTCGTGGCAACGCCGGTCAGTTTACAGGAGCCCATTGCCGGGCGTGGCTGGTGGGCGACGCTCCTGGCAGGTGGCACGGGTCTTTTATTGCTGCTCGGTGCACTGTTCTGGGCTGTGCGGCGGCGTGTCGACACAGGCAAGCCCGTGGTTCAGGTGCAAGCGAAGGCGCAGGCGTCTCAGCCACAACCCCAGCAGCAGATTACCGCTTCGGTGCCTGCCGAGCCGGTGCTGAAGGCTGTGCCGACACCGGTGCCTGCCCGGGCCCAGGCGCCAGTCGATGCGCTTGAGGCGGCCAATGTCTATATCGCCTATGGGCGTCTCAGCGAGGCTCGTGGCGAACTGAACAAGGCACTGGCTCAGGCACCGCAGCGCAGTGATCTGCGCTTTCGTCTGCTGGAAGTCATGGCGATGCTCGGTGATGGCGCAGGCTTTGCCCGTGAGGAGGCGTTACTGCGGGGCGAGGCCTTCGACGCTGCACGTATCGATGCACTCAAGGCGCGCCATCCCGACCTGCCCATGTCCCAGCCGGCACCGAAAGAGCCTGTTATGTCGCCGCCTGTTGCAGAGCCGCTGACCGAGCAGGATTTCCAGCTCAACCTCGACGACCTGTCGCTGGATGCCGACTGGGAGCTGGTCAGCCCGTTCCCGGCTACCGCCAAAGGCAAAGCCAAGCCGGCTGTCGAACCGGAGTTCGATGCATCCTTCGCCAGCAACCTGCAGGAGTTGCCGGAGGTGTTCGAGTTGCATCATGAAGACGAGCAGTTGAGCGCCTTCGGCGAGATGGAAATGGTCCTCAGTGATGAGGTCAAAGCGCTGGACGACAATTTCCTCGATGCCTTCGCCGGCGATGCCGATGCCACTGCGGCGCTGCAGGGCGATATCGATCAACTGGCGACCGACCCCGAGCACATGACCCGGCTCAATCAGGCACTGGCATATATCAGGCAGGGGGATATCGCCACTGCCTGCGACATCCTCAATGACGTCATCGACCATGGCGACGACGAGCAGAAGAAGGCGGCTCGCCAGTTATTGGCGGAAATCGCCTGACAGTCCCGGGCTGCTGTATCTGACGAGGCCGCGCAACTGCGCGGCCTCGTCGCTTCAGAAGCTCTTGCCCAGGTTCAGATACAGCGCTTTTTCCCGCTCGTCGTTGAAGCCATAGCTGAAATTCAGCGGGCCTAACGGGGTGTCCAGGCCGAGGAAGATGCTCGCTGCGTTGATATAGCCGCTGTCGAAGGCATTGTCGTTGTTCCAGGCGCGCCCACGCTCCAGCGACAGGCCCAGGTACAGCGGGAAGTTCAGCGGTAGCAGCGAATTCTGCGTCAGGCGCCGATAGTAGATCATCCGTGCCAGTGCCATGTTCTGGCCGCTCACCGAGTCCTGGCGAAAACCGGACAGCTCCTGGGCGCCGCCGAGAATGAAGCCTGAGGTGACCACCTCCGCTTCGTCCAGGGTGCGCCCGTAACGCCCACCGAACAGCCAGGTGTTGGCACCGTGGCTGAAGGCCTTGTCCAGCTTCAGTTGCCATTGCCGGTATTCGTCGTCCGAGCCCAGGCCGCGATCGTACTGGCGCAGCATCAGGCCGATGTCCTCGCCGCTGTGTGGGAAGTCGAGGTTATCCAACGTATCAAAGGAGTACAGCAGCTCGTAGTAGCCTTCGCTGAAGCTGAAGCTGGGCAGCTCGCGTTCGCCGACGCGTACGTTCGCTTCGCCCCAGGCCTGCGCGACGCCGAAGCGAATCTCGCCGTTGTTGGCAATCTGCCGGCCCAGATTGAGGCCATAGCCGTAGCGCTCCAGGCGGTATTCGGCGATGGGGTCGTTGTCCAGAATGGCTTCGACGTTCTGCGCCTCGCCGAACAGGTAGGGCGCGACGAAGTAGCGCGAGCCGGCGTCCAGTGGTTGATAGAACTCACTGTAGAGTTCCTGGCGGTCGCCCAGTTGCAGGCGTGTCAGCCACTCGGCACCGAGCTCGTTGATGCCGTTGATACGGTAGCTGGCGCCGATATTGAAGGCGCTGTCGCCTCGCATGTCATCCGACAGGTTCAGCCCCAGGCGCAGGTAGTCGGTGCCGGTACGCTTGCCGCGTGCGTCGATCACCAGGGCGCTGCCGCGCTCATCCAGTGGTTCGATGCGGTATTGCACGCGCTCGAAGTAGTCCAGGCCATACAGCGTGCCCATGTCCTTTTGCAAGCGCTCCATATCCAGGGCTTGGCCCAGTGGCTGGCGAATGTGCCGGCGGATCACGGCGTCGCCGACTTTCGAGTCGTTTTCCACTTTGATCTCGCGAATCACTGGTGTGCGTTGTTCGCGAGTGCGGGCCATGGCCAGCGCCGGATTACCGGGGCTGCTGGCACGCAGGCGGGCCAGTTGTTGCGCTCGGATCTGCGTGGCGCGATAACCGGCTTCCATCATCTGCGCGCCACGGTTGAAGTCGGCGACGCCAAAGCCGGCCAGCGGCGGTTGGATCAGCACGTCGTTGGCGGTCAATGTCTGCAACTGCGCTTCGGAGTTCTTGCGCATCATCAGGTTGATCGACTGGTTCATCACGTCGACCACGGTGAGCAGATCCTTGGCCGGTTTCAGTGGCATGCCCAGGTCGACGACGATGACGTGATCGACGCCCATCTGTCGCGCCACGTCGATCGGCACGTTGTTGACCATGCCGCCATCGACCAGCAGGCGGCCGTCGACTTCCACCGGTGCGAACACTGCCGGGATCGACATGCTGGCGCGCATCACCTGTGGCAGGTGTCCGCTGGCCATGATCACCTGCTCACCGCTGACCACATCGGTGGCTACGGCGCGGTATGGGATCGGCAACTGATCGAAGTCGCGGGTGGCGCTGCGATGCACCAGCAGGCTCTCCAGCAGCAGCGCCAGGTTCTGCCCCTGGATCACACCCAGCGGCAGGCCCAGGCTGCCATCGTCACGGAAGCTGAGTTTCTGCTTGATCAGAAAGTCGCGGTCGTCCTGCTTGCGCCGGAAGGGGATGTCCTCGCGCGGCGGTGAATCCGACAATGCCTGCTGCCAGTCCAGTTCCAGCGCCAGGCGTTCAAGCTCAGCCACCGAATAACCGGCAGCATAGAGCCCGCCGACGATGGCGCCCATGCTGGTGCCGGCAATGGCATCGATGCGAATGCCTTGCTCCTCAAGGGCCTTGAGCACGCCGATGTGCGCCAGACCTCGGGCGGCACCGCCGGACAGCACCAGGCCGACCCGTTCGGCCGCGACAGTGGGCAGACTGGACAGAGCGAGCAGGCAAAGCAGTGACACGAGCAGGCGACGCATGGCGATTTCCGGCTGAAGCAGAGACAAAGGCCGCTATTATAGGCACCTAGCCCCATCGTAGAGCCGTTGTCATGTCCGTTCAGAAGCCTGAAATCGTCATCACCTATTGCACCCAGTGCCAATGGTTGCTGCGCGCTGCCTGGCTGGCTCAGGAACTGCTCAGTACCTTTGCCGACGAGTTGGCGCGCGTCAGCCTGGAGCCCGGCACGGGCGGCGTATTCCGTATCCTCTGCGATGGCCGGTAGATCTGGGAGCGCAAGGCCGATGGAGGCTTTCCCGAGGCCAAGGTGCTCAAGCAGCGTGTACGCGATCAGATCGACCCGGCGCGCGATCTGGGGCACAACGACCGCTAGGCGCTCAGGTTCGCCGTGCCATACGCGCCGATACGACAATGGCGCTGACGATCAGCACACCACCGGCCAGCATGCGCAGTGTCGGTTGCTCGCTGAACAGCCACCAGGCGAACAGAATCCCGTAGACCGGCTCCAGGGCGAAGATCACTGCCGTGGTGCGTGCCTTGAGTACGCGCAGGCTGGCAACGAACAGGCTGTGTGCCAGCCCCGTACAGAAGATCCCAAGCATGGCCAGCCACAGCCAGTCTATCGGGCGCACGCTGGGCAGCAGCGGCCAGGCAAGCGGCAGCAGGCAGATCAGCACCGTGATGTTCTGGTATAGCGCAGCCTTTACCGGATCGAGGCCACGGGTGCTGGCGCGGTTAAGCAGCGACAGCAGGGCGAACAGAAACCCCGATAGTACGGCCCAGAGCAACCCGACGGTGGCGTCACTGGTCAGGCTGAACTCGGGCGTGACCAGTACCAACCCCACGCACACCACGCCGACCATGGCGAACTCGCCGGGGCGGGTGCGCTCGCGGAACAGCAGGCCTTCCAGCAGTACGGTGAAGGCCGGAAAGCTGGCGAATCCCAGCGTGGCAATGGCCACGCCGGAGATCTTCACCGACTCGAAGAAGGTAATCCAATGCGTGCCCAGCAGTAGACCGCCGAGCGCCAGCAAGGCCAACTGCCGCAGGGTCGGGCGCTGCGCGTTACGGCTGCGCCAGAGCAGCGCCGCCAGGCCAAGGGCGAGCACGGCGAAGATCGCGCGGCCACCTGCAATCATGTTCGGCGTGGTGGCTGCCAGTTTGCCGAATATGCCCGACAGGCCGAACAGCAGGGCGCCCAGGTGAATCGCCAGCAGGGCGTTACGCTCAGTCATGCCAGGCGCGCCCCGTTCGGCAGCGGTTTGTCGAAGCCGGCCAGGACGACACGGTTCTCGCTGTCATAGACACCGGTGACCAGCACTTCGGAACGCACCCCGGCGATGCGTTTGGGGGCGAAGTTGCACACGCACAGCACCTGGCGCCCGATCAGCTCGCTACAGCTGTAGTGCGCGGTGACCTGGGCGCTGGAGGTCTTGATGCCCAGTTCGCCGAGATCGACTTCCAGTACGTAGGCCGGCTTCACCGCTTTTTCATTGGCACGGGCGCTGCGAATGGTGCCGACGCGCAGCTCTACTTTTTCGAAATCCTGCCATTCGATGCTTTGCATGGGGTACTCCTCGATGATGCGGCGCAGTCTAGGTGGCGCCGGCGACAACTGTCTGTCGCGGGAGTGATGAGTTTTGTCGCCAGGCTCTCGTTAGTGTCTCGGCTGAGTGCGGCGAACCCGCTGTAGCCCGGATGATATCCGCGGCGATTTCACGGGTGTGGCGCGAATAAGGTTGTTAGCGCGCGCGGCGCAACTGCCTTGGGGTCATGCCCAGATGGCGGGAGAGGACGGCGGTGAAGGCACTCTGCGAGCTGTAACCGACCCGTGCAGCGATTTCGCCAACCGCCAGGTCGCTGTCGCGCAGTAGCTGTTCAGCCAATTGCAGGCGCCGTTGGCGGATGTGCTCCATGGGCGTACGGCCAGTTTCGACGAGAAAACGGGCATGCAGACGCGCCACCGAAAGACCGGCCAGGCGTGCCAGATCTGCTACCTGCAGCGGGTGAGCCGCATGCTGGTCGATGTAGTGATCGAGTGCAGCCAGGGGCAAACCCGCTGTTTCACGTTGCTGGCGGCTGCAGGCCAGGCTGCCGAGCAGCAGAGCCGCACCCTGGCCGGCGATGATCGGGTCATTGATCGGGCTGCTGGCCAGCCAATTGAGCAACTGCCCCTGTGAGGGATCGAGTTGCAGGGCGTTGGGCTTGTCCAGCAAACGCTGGATATCGCTCGCATGGTGGCCGAGCTGGCGTTCCAGCCAGTCGTTGGCCGGCAGGTCCAGTACCAGGCATTGGCTGCCACGTGGGCTGCCGCAGGTATGCCGTGCTGTAGCCGGCACCACAGCCAGTTGATGGCGCAGCACCTGGCTGCCCTGGCCATCCACTTCGAATTGCAGCTCACCTGCCAGGCCAAATACCAGCTGCGCATGGTCGTGGCTGTGGCTGAGCACTTCGTGGCTGTAATGACGCAGGGACAGGATCGGGGGCATGGCGGTTTCCTCGGCAACCGCAGCAGTGTAACGCCAGTGTGGAAGCGATGCTGCGTCACGCAATGGTCTTTTGCCTGTCACAGGTCTTTCACCGCAACGCCTCAAGCTCGTCTAAACCCAGCCGGAGGCCGCCCATGACCAGCGCTCAGCTCGCCAAGCCCAGCCGCAAGCAACGAGTCCGCACCCTGTGGATTTCCGACGTGCATCTCGGCACGCGTGACTGTCAGGCCGAACACCTGGCGACCTTTCTCAAGCGTTATCACGCTGATCGTATCTATCTGGTGGGCGACATCATCGATGGCTGGAAGCTACGCGGCGGCATCTATTGGCCGCAGGCGCACACCAACGTGATCCGCCGTCTGCTGACCATGAGCAAGCGCGGCACCGAGGTGATCTACGTCACCGGAAATCACGACGAATTTCTGCGCCGTTATTCCAGCTTGCTGCTGGGCAACATCCAACTGGTGGATGAGGCGGTGCACGTCACCGTCGATGGTCGCCAATTGCTGGTGATCCATGGCGACCAGTTCGACGTGATCACCCGTTACCACCGCTGGCTGGCCTTTCTTGGTGATTCGGCCTACGAGTTGACCCTCACCCTCAATCGCTGGCTCAACCACTGGCGTAGCCGCTGGGGCTATGGCTACTGGTCGCTGTCGGCGTACCTCAAGCACAAGGTCAAAACAGCGGTGAACTTCATCAGCGACTTCGAGGAGGCCATCGCTCACGAGTGCGTCAAGCGTGGGCTGCAAGGGGTGGTCTGTGGTCACATCCATCACGCCGAAATCCGTCAGGTTAATGGTGTCGAGTACATGAACTGTGGCGACTGGGTGGAGTCCTGCACGGCATTGATCGAGCACTGGGATGGCCCGATCGAACTCTACCGCCTGGCCGAAGCGCAGGCGCGCCTGGCCAGCGAGGAGCGGGCAATCGTCTTCGAGAGCGGCGCATGAGAATACTGATCGTCTCCGACGCCTGGGCGCCGCAAGTCAATGGCGTGGTCACCAGCCTGGCCGCGCTGGTCGGCGAACTGCGCGGATTGGGTCATCAGGTCAAGTTGCTGTCGCCCGCCGATTTTCGCGTCGTACCCTGTCCGACTTATCCGGAGATCCCGCTGGTGTGGGATCTCTGGCGCGTCGGTGCGGCGATTCGCGACTTCCGTCCGGACTGCGTGCATCTGGCCACCGAGGGGCCGCTGGGCTGGGCGGCGAGAGGTTGGCTGGTGCGGCGTGGGCTGGCATTTTCCACGGCGATCCATACGCGCTTCCCCGAATATGTCAGCACCCGTTGGCCGTGGATCGCACCACGTTGGGGTTATGCCTTTCTGCGCGCTTTTCACCGGCCGAGTCAGGCCGTGCTGGTGACCACCGAGCGTCTGCGCGCAGAGTTCGCCGGCTGGAACCTGCGCCGGTTGCAGCTATGGCGCAAGGGCGTCGACACGCGCCTGTTCTGCCCCGATCAGTCACGCCCGCGCCCGCTGCACCCGGTGTTTCTCTTCGTCGGGCGTATCGCGCCGGAAAAGAATCTGCAGGCCTTTCTCGAACTGGACCTGCCAGGCGAGAAACATGTGGTTGGCGACGGCCCGCAGCGTGAGATGCTGCAACGACAGTATCCGCAGGTACGCTTTCTCGGCTATCGCCATGGGCAGGCGCTGGCCGAGGCCTATCGCGCTGCCCCGGTGCTGGTCTTTCCGTCGCGCACCGATACCTATGGTCTGGTGATGCTCGAGGCGCTGGCCTGCGGTACGCCGGTAGCGGCTTTCCCGGTGGCCGGGCCGCTGGATGTGCTGCGGGAGGGGCTGAGTGGGGTGATGGACGATAATCTGCGCACTGCCTGCCTGGCGGCACTGGAACTGGATAGAGGGCGTTGCGCCGAGTTGGCAGCGGCGCAGTCCTGGCGGGCATCGGCGTTGGAGTTTCTGGCGTTGCAGGCGCTGATCGATGGTGAGGCGCTGCTGTTGCCTGAGGTGGCGGACGTGTAGCAGCAGGAATTTACCCTGGCGCTGGCCGTCTTATTCGGGCGAATGCTGTGGCATCGTCTACCCTATGAACGCCACAGCGCGTATCATGCGCGCCCTTCGATCATCAACTACTACACCGGGAGGTGCCCAAGATGACTGAGCACGAACAACCGCGTCCTGCAGGCGAGAAACTGCAGAAAGTTCTGGCCCGCCTCGGGCTGGCTTCACGTCGCGAGATCGAAACCTGGATCGCCGAAGGGCGGGTCAAGGTCAATGGTGCAGATGCGACGCTTGGGCAGCGCGTCGATGCCAACGACGCCATCGCCCTCGATGGCCGTCTGATCAAGCGTGAAGAAATCACCGGCTCCGTTCGCCGCGTGCTGATCTACAACAAGCCGGACGGCGAGATCTGTACCCGTGACGACCCGGAAGGTCGCCCGACCGTATTCGATCGTCTGCCGCGCCCCAAAGAGGGCCGCTGGATCAATATCGGCCGCCTCGATATCAACACCACAGGCCTGCTGCTGTTCACCACCGATGGTGAGCTGGCCAATCGTCTGATGCATCCGTCCTACCAGATGGACCGCGAATATGCGGTGCGTGTACGGGGTGAGGTCACCGAGGAAATGCTGGAGAACCTCAAGACCGGCGTGATGCTCGAGGATGGCCCGGCCAAGTTCACCGATATCAAGCAGGCGCCGGGTGGCGAGGGCTTCAACCACTGGTATCACTGCGTTGTGATGGAAGGCCGTAACCGTGAGGTGCGCCGTTTGTGGGAGTCGCAGGGTCTGGTGGTCAGCCGTCTGAAGCGTGTGCGTTTCGGCCCGGTGTTCCTCACCTCGGAGTTGACCATGGGCCGCTGGCGCGAGATGGATCAGCGTGAAGTGGACATTCTCAGTGCCGAAGTTGGGCTGGCGCCGCAGGCACTGCCGGCCATGAAGGAGAAAACCCGCGAAAAGCTCGACCGCCTGCAGCGCAAGTCGGCCAAGCCGGTCGAGGTTCGGGGCAAGCGTGTGCTGCGCCCGGCGAAGGATGAGGTTGGTGCAGAGAACAGCCGCCCGAGCCGTGCGCCGCGCCGTGAGGAGAGCGAGCAGCGTACGCCACGTGCACCGCGCAAGGAGGGTGGTGAGCGCCGTGAAAACAACCGTGGCACGCCGGTCGCCGAACGGCCGAGCGATGTGAAGAAGCGTCAGCCACGCCCGGCTGTCGAGCTTTCCGAGCGTCCGGCACGCAAGCCTCGCCCGGCTGCGCCGGGTAAGCGACCGCCAGCGGGTGATGGTCAACGGCCAGGCTTCGGGCGTAAGCGCTAGAAAGCTATAGCCCCAAGCGGTTTACAAACGAAAACGCCCCGCACAAGCGCTTGTGCGGGGCGTTTTCGTTTGGGCATGGGTGAGGATCAGTTGACCTTCAAGACACCGCCGGTACCCAGACCACCTTCAACTTCCTGTGCTTTGTAGTTTTTCAGGGAGACAATCATCTTGTTCCAGGCGTCGTTGAACGCTGCCACGGTGGCTTTACCTTCCGGGGTGCGGGAGAAACCACCCAGGCCGCCAGCCACGCCGCTGCTGGTGAGGGCGCCCAAGGCTGCACCGTAGTTGGTAGCGGTGGCGTTACCTTCGGAGGTGGAAATCTGTACGGAGGAGCGAATGTCGAATAGCGACAGGGTTACTACCGATGCCTTCGATTGCAGGGCGCCCGCCAGACCCGCCACAGCGCTGTTACCCAGTAGGCCGCCGATGGCCGAACCCACGCCGCCTACCGAATCGTTATCGATGATGATCTTGGGTTCCAGGAAGTAATCAGCGGCAACGCGCTGGCCCTTTTGCTGGTTGGAGCCGGCACGGTATTCGCCGGAATTGCGCTGCTGGTCGGTTATCTTGCTCAGGCGGCTGTCTAGCTGCTGGTTGCCGATGGAGGTGATCACGAAGCAGTTGGATTGCTGTACTGCCAGGCGCAGGAGTGGTTCGATGCTGGTGACTTGGGTTGCGCTGCCGAACTGGCCATACCAGTCGGAATTGCGCCCATCATCGATGGCGATGGTTCCCAGAGTGCGATCGCAGCGCTCCAGTTCTGGGTTGGCGCCGACGCTGGTGCTACCACCGGCGGATCCGGACATGGCGGTGGACTGGTTGCCGGTACTGATCATGCCGCCGCCAGCGCAGGCCGACAAAGTCGCGCCCAGCAGGCACAGGCTGAACAGTTTGAGAGGCTTGGATGGGATGCGAGCCTTGTTCATGAAATGCACTTCTCCATATGTTGTAGTGTCGGACGATCATTCGCTTAGCCAGATGCGGCAGGGATCACCCTTGCCTTCCCTGGCCGAGCTTTCTTGCTTATTTGGAGGGCTGTCAGTAGTAGTACCAATAGCCTTGTCGCCAGTAGCCGAAGTACGAATAGCCTCGATACCAGTATCCGCGGTAATACTCACGCCAGTGCTTGCGCCAGCGGTAGTCTTCGGCTTCTGATTTCTTAGCTTCCGTGGCTTCGGCCAGGCGCGCGGCGGATTCCTGGTCGCCTTGCGCTGCTGCCATCGACAGCCATTTTTCGGCTTCTTGAGGGTCGCTGCCCATTTCCTCAAAACCGCTCAGGTAATAGCCGCCCAGCGCTTTCTGGGCCTCCAGTAGACCACCATGGCCTGCCTTGCGCATCCATTGCAAAGCCTGATAACTGTTGCGCTGCACGCCGTCGCCTCGAAAGTAACGCAGGGACAGATCGTATGCGGCCTTGGGTTCGCTGGCGGCAGCCTCTTCGAGCTTGAGGATTTCTTCGCTTTTGACCACAGCCGGTTTGTTCAGATAGTCGGCTGAGACGGAGGAGAGGGGGCGTTCGGAACAGCCACTGTTATCGCAGAAGCGGGCGCTCTGCTGAGAGGTGCTGCTGCAGCCGCCTGCCAGAAGGGCGAAACCGAGCAGGACAAATAGCTGTTTCAACGAGGTGATGTGTAGGCGACAGTCCATATCTGAGCACTCCTATTGGAAGTGCGCAGGATAAATAGGTAGAGGTCAAAGGGCAATCACCTGTTATTCACGATGCGCAGCACAGCACAGGTATTGCCCGAATGCCCTCTGTCAGGCGTGGTTATCCCGCCATGCTCAGACGATTGCGCCCTTCGCGCTTGGCGATGTATAGCGCATTGTCGGCGCGACGTAGCAGGCTTTCCACCGACTCGCCGGGCAGCAGGCTGGAACACCCCAGGCTGATGGACACATCAATGGGGTGGCCCGCGTCCAGGCACTGCAATTCCATCACTGCAAAGCGCAGGCGTTCACCTACCAGGGCGGCGCTTTCCCGGCTGGTGCCGGAAAGCACGATGAGAAATTCCTCGCCACCGTAGCGAAAGACCATGTCGATATTGCGCAGCTGGTTCTTCAGGGTTTGCGCCACGGCTTTCAGCACTTCGTCGCCAAGCGCATGACCATGGTTGTCGTTGATGCGCTTGAAGTGGTCGATATCGACCATCAGCACGGACAGTGGCTGCAGGTTGCGGCGGGCCAGATCCACCTCGCGCTGCAGGACCTGCTCCATGGCAATACGGTTGCCGGTATCGGTCAGCGGGTCGCGCAGTGCGCTCTGCAGGGCCGTGCGATAGAGCAGGGCATTGCGCAGCGGGAACAGCAGGCTGGCGAGCAGCGATTCCAGCTGGATCAATTCGTTTTCGGCAAAACGCTGTTTGCGCCGGAAGATCAGCTCCCCCAAATACTCACCCTCGTGGCTCAAGCGATAGCCCGCCGAGTGTGGTGCGCGCTCACCCAGTTCCAGACGCAGGTCATGGGCGGGATGCTGGAACGCCAGCGCATCGAGCGGCACCAGGCGCTGCACTTCGCGGAAGAACAGGTTGAGGATGCGTTCCACGTCCAGGCTGGTTTGCAATTGCAGGCCCAGTTGATGGCGCAACTCCACCAGGCCGGCAGGCTTGAGCGGTAGCTTGCGCGTGCCGGTAAAACCGAGACGCTGCAACTTGGCGGCATCGAAATCGATGGTGTTGGACTGGCTGGGGGGAACCATTGAGCTGAACCTCTCGCGCGTTGGTGCGACGAGAGGGTTAGAGCGAATTTCGTGCCAGGTGGTTCATGTTGGAATAAAGTCTTGTGAAGTCAGTCACTTAGATGATTTCTGAGGCGTTGTTCGGCAAGCACTTGCCGGTTGTCTGGCGGTACTGGTGGCAATGTGCTGCCGCACGGCAATGAGGGTGACGGATTTTTGTCGTGGCCTGGCCCGCTGAAGCTAGCGGGCCAGAGGCTGTTTACTGAGCGTCGAAAGCCTGGCCGTTGACGCCTTTGCTGTCCGGCCCCATCAGGTACAGATAGAGCGGCATGATGTCTTCTGGCAGCGGACGGGTCGCCGGATTTTCTCCCGGGTAGGCCTGGGCGCGCATGGCGGTGCGCGTGGCGCCTGGGTTGATGCTGTTGGCACGTACGTTGGCGATGCCGTCCAGTTCGTCGGCCATGACCTGCATCAGGCCCTCGGTGGCGAATTTGGACACTGCATAGGCGCCCCAGTAGGCCCGGCCCTTGCGTCCAACGCTGCTGGAAGTGAAGGCCACGGAAGCGTCCTGCGACAGCTTGAGCAGTGGCAGCAGGGTGCTGCTGAGCATGAACATGGCGTTGACGTTGATCTGCATCACGCGCATGAAGTTGTCACCGGAGAGTTGCTCCAGCGGCGTACGCGGGCCGAGGATCGAGGCGTTGTGCAGCAGGCCGTCGAGGCGCCCGAACTCGTTTTCGATCATCACCGCCAGCTCGTCGTACTGGTGCGGCAGGGCGGTTTCCAGGTTGAAGGGAATCACCACCGGCTGCGGATGGCCGGCGGCCTCGATTTCGTCATAAACCTGGCTCAGGTTGGCTTCGGTCTTGCCCAGCAGCAATACCGTGGCGCCGTGCGCGGCGAAGCTTTTGGCGGCCGCAGCACCGATACCGCGACCGGCACCGGTGATCAGGATGACGCGATCCTTGAGCAGATCTGGGCGGGCGGTGTAATCGAACATGTGAAGATCCTTCGCAAAGCTCTTGAGAGTAGGGCGGGTGAACCCCGCCGAATGAAGAAATGGCGGGTTTCACCCGCCTTGCGCGATCAGCAGCTGCAGAGCGCGCGATCGAGTACCGCGCGCAGTTCCGACGGGTGATCGACGACTACGTCGGCCCCCCAGTTGCGCGGGTTGTCTTCGGGGTGGATATAGCCGTAGGTCACTGCTGCCGTACGGCAACCTGCCGCGCGACCCGATTCGATATCGCGGGCGTCATCGCCGACGAACAGCACGGCCTCGGGGTTGACCCCCATCTGCTGGCAGGCTAGCAACAGCATGTCCGGCGCGGGCTTGCTGCGTTCGACATGGTCAGGGCAGACCAGCACCGCTGAGCGTTCGGCCAGCTTCAGCCCCTGCATGATCGGCTCGGCGTAGCGCAGAGGTTTGTTGGTGGCCACGCCCCACAGCAGGCGTGCCTGTTCGATATCGTCGAGCAGGGCTTCGATACCTTCGAACGGGCGGGTCAGCACCGCGCAATGCTGCTGGTAGCGCTCGAGAAACTCCTGGCGCAACACCTCGAAGGCGGCGGAGTCCGGCGCCTCATCGAAGGCGCTGGCGACCATGGCGCGGGCACCACCGGAGATCTGGTCACGAATGAGCTTATCGGCCAGCGGCGGCAGGCCGCGCACTGTGCGCATGGCCTGGGTGATGGCGATGAAATCCGGCGCCGAGTCCAGCAGGGTGCCGTCCATATCGAAGAGAACTGCTTGCAAACGCATGCGTGCTTACTCCTTGCGCAGCGTCTGGATCATGTAGTTGACGTCGACGTCGGCGGCCAGCTTGTAATGCTTGGTCAGCGGGTTGTAGGTCAGGCCGATGATGTCCTTGACCTCGAGGCCGGCGGCACGGCTCCAGGCGCCTAGTTCGGAGGGGCGGATGAATTTCTTGAAGTCATGGGTGCCGCGCGGCAACAGGCGCAGGATGTACTCGGCGCCGATCACGGCGAAGAGGTAGGCTTTGGGGTTGCGGTTAATGGTGGAGAAGAACACCTGGCCACCGGGCTTGACCAGGGTGTGGCAGGCGCGGATCACCGAGGACGGATCGGGCACGTGTTCGAGCATTTCCAGGCAGGTGACCACGTCGAACTGGCCGGGCATCTCCTCGGCCAGGGCCTCGGCGGTGATCTGCCGGTAGTCGACCTCGACGCCGGACTCCAGTTGGTGCAACTGGGCGACGGCAAGCGGCGCCTCGCCCATGTCGATACCGGTGACCGTTGCGCCGCGCTGGGCCATGGCTTCACTGAGGATGCCGCCGCCACAGCCGACGTCCAGCACGCGTTTGCCGGCCAGACTGACGCGCTCGTCGATCCAGTTGACGCGCAGCGGATTGATGTCATGCAGGGGTTTGAACTCGCTTTCGCGATCCCACCAGCGGTGTGCCAGGGCTTCGAATTTGGCGATTTCGGCGCGGTCGACGTTGCTCATAAGCATCTCTTTCAAAGCGTGGAAAGCGGACTGCCGCTATGTTGCCAGTTTAAGATCGGGCATGGGGCGGCGCGGATTCGTTCAATGTATGTCAGTTTGTCGCAGTGGTGTGCTCAGCGTAGACCGTGGGCATGGTTCTCAGGTGGCTCCGGCGACCTTTGCGCAATCCTGGCTCCCCATTCCCTGGCCTTGGCGATCAGTGCCTGTTCGTCCATGCGCGTCAGGCGACCATCAGCGAGCAATTGTTTGCCGCCCACCCACAGATGCTTCACGCAGTCGCGGCTGCTGGCATAGATCAGTTGCGAGACCGGATCGTAGATCGGTTGCTGGGCCAGCCCGGACAGGTCGAAGGCGACCAGGTCGGCCAGTTTGCCCGGCTCCAGCGAACCGGTCTGCGCTTCCAGGCCCAGGGCGCGGGCACCATTGAGGGTCGCCATGCGCAAGGCGCTGTGCGCGTTGAGGGCCGTGGCAGAGCCGGCAACGGCCTTGGCCAGCAGGGCGGCGGTGCGGGTTTCGCCGAGCAGGTCGAGATCATTGTTGCTGGCCGCGCCGTCAGTGCCGATGGCGACATTGACACCCGCCTGCCACAGGCGTTCGACCGGACAGAAGCCGCTGGCCAGCTTGAGATTGGACTCGGGGCAATGAATCACGCTGCAGTTGTGTTCGACCAGCAGCGCCAGATCGGCATCATCGATCTGCGTCATATGCACGGCCTGAAAGCGCGGGCCGAGCAGGCCAAGGCGGGCCAGGCGGGCTAGCGGGCGTTCACCGTGCCTGGCGACGGCGTCGGCCACTTCCTCGGCGGTTTCGTGAACATGCATGTGAATACCGGCATCCAGCTCGTCGGCCAGCATGCGAATCTGCTCGAGCTTGTCGTCGCTGACTGTATAGGGCGCATGTGGGCCGAAGGCGATGCGGATGCGCGGGTGTTGCTTGAGGTCGTCGAACAGCTGCAAGCCCTTGCGCAGTGCTTCGGCCGCATTGAGTGCGCCAGGTACCGGAAAGTCCAGCACCGGCACGGTGATCTGTGCGCGCATGCCCGCCGCATGCACGCAGTCGGCTGCGGTGTGCGGGTAGAAATACATGTCGGAGAAGCAGGTGATGCCGCTCTTGATCTGTTCGGCGATGGCCAGCTCGGTGCCGTCACGGACGAAGTTCTCGTCGACCCATTTGCCTTCGGCAGGCCAGATATGTTCGTGCAGCCAGGTCATCAGCGGCAGATCGTCGGCTATGCCGCGAAACAGGCTCATGGCGGCGTGGCCATGGGCGTTGATCAACCCCGGTGCAAGCAGGCATTGCGGCAACTCTAAAACCTGCGTTGCCCGGTGGCGCAGTGCTTCGGCGCGGGGGGCGATCAGGCTGATGTGGCCGTCGCGTATGCCCAGACCATGCTCGCGCAATACGACCCCGGCGGGCTCCACGGGCACCAGCCAGGTGGGCAGCAGCAACAGGTCGAGAGGGGCGTCGGGCATGATGGCGTGTCCGTCTGGCTTGATCGATGCAGGAAAGCCCGCCAGTGTATAGATGAACGTGCCTGGCTTGAAGTCGCCAGGGCCGCCGGATTGTTCGGCTGGCGCCTGGCTGTCTGCGTATAATCCGCGATTTTTTGGCGGTTAGGATGGAGTGCGCGATGCGCGAGCAATTGCTGGCGGTGGAGAAGGTTCAGGCCATCGAGTGGCGCGAGGGCGCGCTGTACGCGCTCGATCAGCGCCTGCTGCCGCATCGGCAAACCTGGCTGCGTTTCGAAACGGCTGCCGAGGTGGCGGACGCGATTGGCGACGGGGTGGTGCGTGGTGCCCCGGCTATCGGCATCGCGGCGGCTTACGCTCTGGTGCTGGGGGCGCGGGCCCGGCTGGCGCTCGGTGGTGACTGGCGTGAGGCGCTGGAGGCCGATTTTGCCCGTCTAGCGCACGTGCGGCCGATGGCCGTCAACCTGTCCTGGGCTTTGCAGCGTATGCGTGAGCGCCTGATGCGGCTCAAGGACGGCGATGACATGCTGGCGCTGCTGGAGGCCGAGGCAGTTGGCATTCACCTGAGCGACCGCGAGGCCAACCTGACCATGGCGCAACTGGGCATCGAGCTGATTCGCAAGCATCAGGGCAACCCGCAGGTATTGCTGACGCACGGCAATGCCGGCGCGCTGGCGACCGGCGGCTTCGGTACGGCGCTTGGCGTGATTCGCGCAGCGTATCTGGATGATTTGCTCGAACATGTTTATGTCGATGAAACCCGTCCCGAGTTGCACGGTGCCCGCCTCACGGCCTGGGAACTGGCGGGCGATGGTGTGCCGGTCAGCCTCAATGTCGATGCCGCCGCTGCTCATCTGATGAAAACCAAGGGCATCACCTGGGTGGTCGTGGGGGCTGAGTGCATTGCCGCCAATGGCGATGTCGTCAACACGATCGGCACCTATCAGTTGGCGGTCAACGCCATGCACCATGGGGTGCGGATGATGGTCGTGGCACCGAGTTCGAGCATCGACATGAGCCTGGAAGACGCTGAGGACATGCGCCTCGAAGAGCGTGATGGTCGTGAGTTGCTGGAGGTGGCCGGGCATCGCGTGGCAACTGATGTGCCTGCAGTCAATCCGCTGTTCGATGTGACGCCTGCTGATCTGGTGGACTACATCGTGACCGAGAAAGGCATTGTCGAACGGCCGGACAGTACCAAACTGGCGCAGTTGATGTGCCGCAAGCGCCTGCATTGAGTGGGCTGAGCAGGCATGTTCCGCAGCGTCGGGCCCACGATCATCGCGTGTCAGTCGGCTGCGCGGCTCAGTAGGGCGCGAAAGGCTTCCTGCGCTAGCGGCCTGCTGAACAGGTAGCCCTGATAGAGGTGGCAACCCTGGGCCTGCAGGAAGTGCAGTTGGTCCTGCTGTTCCACGCCCTCGGCGATCAGCGCCAGGCCCAGGCTGCGTGCCATGGCGATGATGGCGCGAATGATTTCGGCGTCGTTGGGATCGTTGGTGGCGTCGCGCACGAACGATTGGTCGATCTTCAGCATGTCCACGGGCAGGCGCTTGAGATAAGTCAGTGAGCTGTAGCCTGTGCCGAAATCATCCATGGCGAAGCTGACGCCGTGCTTTTTCAGGCGCAGCATCTTGCCGATGGTGTCATCGATATTCTGGATGACGATGCCTTCGGTGATCTCCAGCTTGAGCATGCTGCCGGGTAGCCGGCTGTCGCGCAGGCTGCTGGCGACCCGCTCGACGAAGTCATGCTGGCGAAATTGCCGGGGGCTGATGTTGACGCACAGGCTGAATCGCTCGCCATCGATCAAGCCGTCAGCCAGCAATCGCGCGCAGAAATGACAGGCCTCGGCCAAGACCCAGCCGCCCACTTCGATAATCAGACCGCTTTCTTCGAGCACCTGGATGAACTGAGCCGGTGACTGCGGGCCCAGTTGTGGGTGTTGCCAGCGTAGCAGCGCCTCGGTACCGACTACCTGGCCGTCACGGGCATCGACCTGGGGCTGGAAATGCAGCTCGAATTCGCCGCGCGCCAGAGCCAGGCGCAGATCGTTCTCCAGGCGCAGGCGGGCGCTGGCGGCTTCCTGCATGGTGCTGCGAAACAGCTGGATGGCATTGCGCCCGGAATCCTTGGCGCGGTAGAGGGCGATGTCGGCACGTTTGAGCAGATCCGCCGGGGTATTGCCGTGATCGGGGAGCAGGGCGATACCGATACTGGGGGTGACCTGCAGGCGGTGACCATCCAGCAGCATCGGTTCGGCCAATAAATGACGCAGTTTTTCCGCGACCTGACGTACGTAGCGAGTGACCTCCGAGCGCTTGCCCTCGAGGCCGGAAAGCAGCACCACGAATTCGTCGCCGCCCAGGCGTGCCACGGTATCTTCCAGGCGAACGCTGGCTTCCAGTCGCGCCGTGACCATGCGCAGCACGGAATCGCCAACGGGATGGCCGAGCGAGTCGTTGATGTGCTTGAAATGATCGAGGTCGAGAAACAGCAACGCGCCGCGCAGATCATGGCGCTTGAGCAGGGCGATCTGCTGGGTCAGGCGGTCCATCAGCAGGGCGCGGTTGGGCAGGTTGGTCAGGGCATCATGGTAGGCCAGGTGCTGAGCCTGGGCCTGGGCTGCTTTCAGTTCGCTGATGTCACGCGCCGTCAGCAGCAGGCAGGGCAGACCATTGATTTCGATCGGCTGGACGGACACGTCGACCAGGCGAATCTCGCCTTCGCGGTGGCGGCCGTGCATTTCCATGTGCAGCACCTGGCCGTTCTGGCTCAGGCGCTCGATCATCTGCCGGCGCTCTTCGGGGTAAGCCCAGATGTTCAGATCGAAGGCCGTACGACCGATCACTTCCTCTGGCTGATAACCGGTGATGCGGGTGAAGCCTTCGTTGACCTCGATATAGCGGCCGCTGCCACGCTCGGTGATGGTGATGGCGTCCGGGCTGGAGTGGAACGCCTTGGCAAATCGCTCTTCCGATGCCTGCAGGCGTTGTTCGCGCAGAACACGCTCGCTGATATCGACCAGCGTTCCGACCATACGCAGCGGTTGGCCGGTATCGTCGAGCTGCAGTTTGGCGGTGCTTTCGAGAAAGCGCAGTCCGCCAGTTGCAAGCTGCACACGATAGGTGACCTGATAGTAGCTGCGCTGCTCTTCGATCAGGCGCAGGTAGCTCTGGCGCAGGCTGTAGCGATCTTCCAGCGGCACCTGACGAAAGAAGTCGAAGAAGGCACCTTCGAACGGTTGGCTTGGCAAACTATGCAGCTGCGCGGCGCGGGTGCTGGCATACAGTCGGTTGTCGGGAATGTGCCAGTCCCAGGTTCCCAGGTCGGCGGACTCCAGCGCCAGCTTGAGGCGTTGCCGGCTTTCATGGAGCGCGCGCTCCTGGGCGCGTTGCTCGGTGATGTTGCGCACCGTGAGTACCAGGCAGGTCGTGCCATTCAGCTCGATCTCGCCACCGAACAAGAGGTTAGTGGTGACCTCGCCGTCGCGGCTGAACAGCCTTACCTCCAGGTTGTTCAGGCGCCCAGTCTGCACAGCGTTGAGCATGCGTTGGCGGTCGCTGGGGTCAGCCCATATGCCGAGCTCCAGTGAGGTGCGGCCCACCGCTTCGGCACTGCTCCAGCCAAATTGCCGCTCGAAGCTCGGATTGACTTCGATGAAGCATCCGGTGGTGCGGTCGGTGATGGCGACCGCATCAGGGGTGTGCATGAAGGCCTTGGCGAATTTTTCCTCACTGGCGCGTAGCGCAGTTTCCGCCCGCTTGCGTTCGCTGGTGTCGAGGAAGGTGCAGAGCATCAGGCGCTCGCCCTGCAGTTCGATGTACTGGCTCGACAGTACACCGTCGAGAATATCGCCAGCGCGGGTGCGCAGTTGCACGTCCTGCGTCAGTGGCTCGCGGTTCAGTGGTGCCTGCTGGCGCAAATGATCGCGCTGGCTGGCGTGTACCCAGATATTCAGTTCGTGGGTGGCGCGGCCGATGATCTCGCTGGCAGCCCAGCCAAAGGCCTGGGTGAAGTGCTGATTGACCTCGACGATTTCGCTGTTGTCGTAGCGCACCAGCATCATGATGTCGGGGCTCAGACGGAACAGGCTGGCGAAACGTTCTTCCGAGGCGCGCAAGGCTGCGGCGCGCTCCTGCTGGGCGCTGATGTCGCGGATGACACCGAACATGCGTGGCCGACCGTCGGCCTCGTATTGCAGGCTGCCGGTGATTTCCAGCCAGTGCAGGCTGCCATCGGGCCAGCGGATGCGGTGACGCAGGACATCGAAAATCTGTTCGCCCCTGACGATGGCATTGAAATTCGCCAGGATCGCCGGGCGCTCTTCTTCCTGAATCAGTTCGAAGTAGTTCAGCGGTTGGCTGACGGGGCGGCTGGGGTCCAGGCCGAACAATGCCTGGGCGCCACGTGACCAGTTGACCTGGCCAGTGCCAATGTCCCAATACCAGGTGCCGAGTTTTGCGCCATTGAGGGCCGCCAGCAAACGCGGTGCATCTTGCCAGGTTTGTTCGAATTCGACGGGATCCATCGCCGGTATATGCGGCAGGGGCGGGGTCTGGTCAGTCGATCTGGCCATGGCCGAACCGTTCTCCGGAATGCGCGATGCGCGGGGCGGGCATTAATGTCTTCTAGACACTTTTTTTATCGTTATGTTGCCACGTTAATCTGATGCCGGTGGCCTATGCAAGGTCGTCCCGCTGACTGTCGAGCAGATCCATGAAAGCCCGTGCAGCATTCGACAGTGTGCGCTCGGTATGCAGGATGTAGCCCAGTTGGCGGGTCAGCTGAATGCCGGGTATCGGCAGGCGCGCGACCTGATCGTCGAGCATGGTGCGCGGCAGTACACTCCAGGCCAGGCCGATGGACACCATCATCTTGATGGTTTCCAGGTAGTTGGTACTCATGGCGATGTTGGGGGTCAGTCCCTGGGCCTCGAACAGACGCTGCACGATGTGATGGGTGAAGGTGTTGCCGCCGGGAAACACCGCCGGGTGCTGCGCCACATCGGCCATGCTGATCACCTGGCTACGGGCCAATGGATGCTCTGGCGCGGCAACGAAATCCAGTGGGTCGTCCCACACGGCGACGGCGCGAATCGGCTCGCGGGTTTCCGGGGCGAGGGTGATCACCGCCAGTTCGGCGCGGCCATGCAGGACTTCTTCGTAGGCCACTTCCGAATCGAGAAACTGGATATCCAGCGCCACTTGCGGGTGGGCCCGGGTGAAGGCGCGCAACAGGGCAGGCAGGCGATGCAGGCCGATATGGTGGCTGGTGGCGAGTGTCAGGCGGCCGCTGACCTCGCCGGACAGGTTGGTCAGGGCGCGGCGGGTGTCGTCCAACACGTTAAGGATCTGGTAGGCGCGTGGCAGCAGCGCGCGGCCAGCCTGGGTCAGGCCGATTTCGCGGCCGAGGCGGTCGAACAGGCGCACGCCCAGTTGCTGCTCCAGGCCGGCGATGCGTTTGCTCACGGCGGGTTGGGTGAGGTGCAGGCGCTCGCCGGCTTCGGAGAAACTGCCGGTTTCGGCAATGGCGATAAAGGCGTTGAGGTTGGCGAGATCCATAAAGCAGCTCCGAGCGGCAAGCTGCAAGCCACAAGCCGGGCCGCTCGGTCTTTGCTTGCGGCGTGTGGCTTGGCGCTTGCGGCTTCAGGTGGATTCCTTTATGGAATCCTCTGGATGAAAAATATGAATTTGAGTTATTTGTCTCGCGATCATAGCATTTCACCCCATAAGCCAAAGGGGCTTTGTTGCCCGGGCATAGAAACGTGCACTTCTGACGCCGTGCGTTGATCACGTAGGCCGTTGATGGATGTGCTCAAAAGGCGCTGATGAGGTAAGGCTGATGACTGGCAAGACGCTCTACGACAAGCTTTGGGAAATGCACGAGGTGAAACGTCGTGACGACGGTTCCTCGTTGATTTACATCGATCGTCACATCCTCCATGAAGTGACCTCGCCGCAGGCTTTCGAAGGCCTGCGTCTGGCCGGGCGCAAGCCGTGGCGCATCGACGCCAACATCGCCACCCCGGATCATAACGTGCCGACCACCAAGGCCGAGCGTCAGGGTGGCCTCGAAGCCATCGCCGACGAAGTCTCGCGCATCCAGGTGCAGACCCTGGACGAGAACTGCGATGACTTCGGCATCCTCGAGTTCAAGATGAACGACGTGCGCCAGGGCATCGTCCATGTGGTCGGGCCGGAGCAGGGCGCCACGCTGCCGGGCATGACCGTGGTCTGCGGCGACTCGCACACTTCCACCCATGGCGCCTTCGGCGCGCTGGCCCATGGCATCGGTACCTCCGAGGTGGAGCACGTGCTCGCCACTCAATGCCTGGTCGCCAAGAAGATGAAGAACATGCAGGTGCGCGTCGAAGGCAAACTGCCGTTCGGCGTCACCGCCAAGGACATCGTCCTGGCCGTGATCGGCAAGATCGGCACCGCCGGTGGCAACGGCCATGCGCTGGAATTTGCCGGCAGCGCCATTCGCGATCTGTCGCTGGAAGGGCGCATGACCATCTGCAACATGTCCATCGAGGCCGGCGCCCGTGTCGGCCTGGTCGCGGTGGACGAGAAAACCATCGCCTACGTCAAGGATCGTCCGTTCGCGCCCAAGGGCAGCGACTGGGACAAGGCCGTGGCGCAGTGGCAGAACCTGGTCTCCGACGCTGACGCGGTGTTCGACACCGTGGTCGAGCTGCGTGCTGAGGACATCAAGCCGCAGGTGAGCTGGGGCACTTCGCCGGAGATGGTCCTGGCCGTCGACCAGAACGTACCGGACCCGGCCGTCGAAGCCGACCCGGTGAAGAAGGACTCGATCACCCGTGCACTCAAGTACATGGGCCTGAGCGCCAACCAGCCGATCACCGATATCCAGCTGGATCGCGTGTTCATTGGGTCGTGCACCAACTCGCGCATCGAAGACCTGCGCGCTGCCGCCGAAGTGGCCAAGGGGCGCAAGGTCGCCGCGACCGTCAAGCAGGCGCTGGTGGTGCCGGGCTCCGGTCTGGTCAAGGCGCAAGCCGAGGCCGAAGGGCTGGACAAGATTTTCATCGAGGCCGGTTTCGAATGGCGTGAGCCGGGTTGCTCCATGTGCTTGGCGATGAACCCGGACAAACTGGGCAGCGGCGAGCATTGCGCTTCCACCTCCAACCGCAACTTCGAGGGCCGCCAGGGCGCCGGTGGTCGTACCCACTTGGTCAGCCCGGCCATGGCTGCCGCGGCGGCGGTGACTGGCCGCTTCATCGACGTTCGCGAATTGATCCAGGCCTGAGGAGACCGCACATGAAAGCCTTCACCCAACACACTGGCCTGGTTTGCCCGCTCGACCGTGCCAACGTCGACACCGACCAGATCATTCCCAAGCAGTTCCTGAAGTCGATCAAGCGCACCGGCTTCGGCCCCAACCTGTTCGACGAGTGGCGCTACCTGGATGTCGGCCAGCCGAATCAGGACAACTCCAAGCGCCCGGTCAACCAGGATTTCGTGCTCAATTTCCCGCGTTACCAGGGCGCCAGCGTGTTGCTGGCCCGTGAGAACTTCGGCTGCGGCTCCTCCCGTGAGCACGCGCCCTGGGCGCTTGAAGAATATGGCTTCCGTACCATCATCGCGCCGAGCTTCGCCGACATCTTCTTCAACAACAGCTTCAAGAACGGCCTGCTGCCGATCATCCTCAAGGATGAAGAGGTCGATGCGCTGTTCGAGCAGGCCGAGGCCACCGAGGGTTACCAACTGACCGTCGACCTCGAAGCGCAGACCGTGACCCGCCCCGATGGCGTGCAGTACAGCTTCGATGTCGATGCCTTCCGCAAGCACTGCCTGCTCAATGGTCTGGACGACATTGGCCTGACTCTGCAGGATCAGGACGCGATCAGGGCTTTCGAAGCCAAACACCGGCAGAACAGCCCCTGGATGTTCGGCGCCATCAAGTAGAGTGTGCGGGGCCGCTTAGGCTGTGTGCACCGACTGACTCACTATTTAAAAGGTGCGCACGGCGCACCCTACTGCGTATCGAGGATGTGATGAGCAAGCAGATTCTGGTTCTCCCTGGCGATGGTATCGGCCCGGAAATCATGGCCGAGGCGGTCAAGGTGCTGAACCTGGCCAACGACAAGTACGCCCTGGGTTTCGAACTGAGCTTCGATGATCTGGGTGGCGCGGCCATCGACCGTCACGGCGTGCCGCTGGCCGACGAAACCCTGGCGCGCGCCAAGGCCGCCGATGCCGTGCTGCTCGGCGCCGTAGGCGGGCCTAAGTGGGACACCATCGATCCGACCATTCGCCCCGAGCGCGGCTTGCTGAAGATCCGTTCGCAACTGGGCCTGTTCGGCAACCTGCGCCCGGCCATCCTCTATCCGCAATTGGCCGAGGCCTCCAGCCTCAAGCCGGAAGTGGTCGCCGGCCTGGATATCCTGATCGTCCGTGAGCTGACCGGTGGCATCTATTTCGGCCAGCCGCGCGAAAGCAAGGTGCTGGAGAGCGGCGAGCGCATGGCCTACGACACGCTGCCGTACAGCGAGAGCGAGATCCGTCGCATTGCCAAGGTCGGTTTCGACATGGCCATGGTGCGCAACAAGAAGCTGTGCTCGGTGGACAAGGCCAACGTCCTGGCCTCCAGTCAACTGTGGCGCGCCGTGGTCGAGGAAGTGGCCAAGGATTACCCGGACGTCGAGCTGAGCCACATGTACGTCGACAACGCCGCCATGCAACTGGTGCGCGCGCCCAAGCAGTTCGACGTGATGGTCACCGACAACATGTTTGGTGACATTTTGTCCGACGAAGCTTCGATGCTCACCGGTTCCATCGGCATGCTGCCGTCGGCATCCCTGGATGCCAACAACAAGGGCATGTACGAGCCGTGCCACGGCTCCGCGCCGGACATCGCCGGCCAGGGCATCGCCAACCCGCTGGCCACCATTCTCTCGGTGTCCATGATGCTGCGTTACAGCTTCGGCCAGGTGGTCGCGGCCGATGCCATCGAAAAGGCAGTGAGCCTGGTGCTGGATCAGGGCCTGCGTACCGGCGACATCTGGTCCGAGGGCAAGACCAAGGTCGGTACTGCTGCGATGGGTGATGCGGTAGCCTCCGCGCTGCGTAGTCTGTAATCTTCCCAGCCCCGCCGGGGTGGTTCCGGCGGGCTGTTCATATAGGTGTAGTCGTTATGAAACGTGTAGGTCTGATCGGTTGGCGTGGCATGGTCGGTTCCGTGCTCATGCAGCGCATGCTGGAAGAGCGGGACTTCGACCTGATCGAGCCGGTGTTCTTCACCACTTCCAATGTCGGTGGCCAGGGCCCTGCCATTGGCAAGGACATCGCCCCGCTGAAGGACGCCTACAGCATCGAAGACCTGAAAGGCCTGGACGTGATCCTGACCTGCCAGGGCGGCGACTACACCACTGAAGTCTTCCCCAAGCTGCGTGAAGCCGGCTGGCAGGGCTACTGGATCGATGCGGCCTCCAGCCTGCGCATGGCCGACGACTCGGTGATCGTGCTCGACCCGGTCAACCGCAAGGTCATCGACCAGGCACTGGACGCTGGCAGCAAGAACTATATCGGTGGCAACTGCACCGTCAGCCTGATGCTGATGGCGCTCGGTGGTCTGTACGAAGCCGGTTTGGTCGAGTGGATGAGTGCCATGACCTATCAGGCAGCCTCCGGTGCAGGCGCGCAGAACATGCGCGAGCTGATCAAGCAGATGGGCGCGATCAACGGTGCGGTGGCCGATGAATTGGCCGATCCGGCCAGCGCCATTCTCGACATCGACCGCAAGGTGGCCGAAGCCATGCGCGGCGAGAGCTTCCCGGTGGACAATTTCGGCGTGCCGCTGGCCGGCAGCCTGATCCCCTATATCGACAAGGAACTGCCGAACGGGCAGAGCCGTGAAGAGTGGAAGGCTCAGGCCGAAACCAACAAGATTCTCGGCCGCTTCAAGAACCCGATTCCGGTCGACGGCATCTGTGTGCGCATCGGTGCCATGCGCTGCCACAGCCAGGCGCTGACCATCAAGCTGAACAAGGATGTGCCGATGGCCGACATCGAGGGCCTGATCAGCCAGCACAACCCCTGGGTCAAATTGGTGCCGAACCACCGCGAAGACGCCATCCGCGACCTTGGCCCGACAGCCGTGACCGGCACCCTGAGCGTACCGGTCGGTCGTCTGCGCAAGCTCAACATGGGCTCGCAGTACCTGGGCGCCTTCACCGTGGGTGACCAACTGCTGTGGGGCGCTGCCGAGCCGCTGCGCCGCATGCTGCGGATTCTGCTGGAGCGCTAAGCTTCAGGCGCAACGCCCGGGGTCAAACAAAGCCCTTCTGTTTCGGCAGAAGGGCTTTGTCTTTTCATGGGTGTGCGCCGATTGCTCGGACGAGGGGCGTGCAGTTACAGTGCCGCTCCTTCCGTGTTGTAGGTCATTTCATGAGTCAGCCCATCAATATCGCCCTGATCGGCGTTACCGGTAATGTCGGCGAGGCACTGGTCGAGTTGCTCGAGGAGCGTGAGTTTCCGCTCAAGGATCTGCATCTGCTGGCCAGTAGCGAGTCGGTCGGGCAGAGCCTGTCATTCCGTGGTCGCCAGGTACGGGTGCGGTCGCTCGAGGCGTTCGACTTCTCTCAGGTGCAGTTGGCATTCTTTGCAGCGGGCGCTGAGGTGACACGCAGTCATTATGAGCGAGTGGTTGCGGCGGGTTGTTGCATTATCGATCTGAGCGCTGCCTTTACGCTGGCACAAGCGCCCTGTGTATTGCCCGAGCTTGGCCTTGCGGGCTTGCCGGCGTTGACCAAACCCTGGTGCGTCAGTGCGCCGACACCCTCGGCGGTTGCCTGTGCGTTGGTGCTGGCTACATTGAAACCTGTCGTGCAGCCACAGCAACTGCAAGTAACGGCCATGTTGGCGGTTTCGACATTGGGACGCAGTGGCGTGCAGGAGTTGGCGCGGCAGACTGCCGAATTGCTCAATGGGCGTCCGCTGGAGCACGCGGCGCTGGATCGGCAGATCGCATTCAATATGCTGGCGCAGGTCGGTGACGTCGATGAGGAGGGGCATGCTCAGCTGGAAAAACGGCTGGCGGCTGAAGTTCAGCAGTTGCTGGGTTTGCCCGAACTGCCGGTCGCGGTGACCTGTGCTCTGGCGCCGGTGTTTTTTGGCGACAGCCTGACGCTTGCCGTGCGTGCTGATGTCGATATCGACGTCGCCGCCGTCGTAAGGTTGCTGGATGCTGCACCGGGTATAGAACTGGTCGAGGCAGGCGATTATCCGACTGCAGTGGGCGATGCGGTTGGGCAGGATCAGCTGTATATAGGGCGCGTGCGGCGCGGGGTGAGCGACTCCAGACAGCTCAATTTGTGGATTGCGTCTGATAACGTAAGAAAAGGCGCCGCCCTGAATGCTGTGCAGATAGCGGAGTTATTGATAAAACACTATCTGTAAAAGATACTTACCTAGAAATTTGAAGAATCTTTCTAGCTTGGCAATACTGGTTGAGTTGATTGCTGAATGGGGAGCCGCTCTTTGAGCGGAAGCAGGCAGCAATTATCAACACCCTCTCGCATGCCGAGAAAAAAGATAAAACAAGGGATAACACTATGGTTCGGGTTCGCAAACTGGTGCTGGCAATCGCAGCCGCTTCCGCGCTGTCTCCCGGTATGGCGCATGCGCTGGGGTTGGGTGAAGTTACCCTGCAGTCCTCGCTGAATCAGCCGTTGGTAGCAGAAATCGAATTGCTCGAGGTGCGTGACCTGGCCTCCAATGAAGTGATTCCCGCCCTTGCGTCCCCCGAAGAGTTCGTCAAGGCTGGCGTGGATCGTCAGTACTTTCTGACCGATCTGAAGTTCACGCCCGTACTCAAACCCAATGGCAAGAGTGTGATTCGTGTCACCTCGAGCAAGGCCATCCGCGAGCCCTATCTCAACTTCCTGGTGGAAGTGCTCTGGCCAAATGGCCGTTTGCTGCGTGAATACACCCTGCTGCTCGACCCACCTCTTTACTCCCCGCAAACCACCGTAGCTGCAGCGCCACAATTGCCGATCGCCGCGCCTGCGCCGCGTCCGGCTGTAACGCCTGCGCCCAGCCGTGCGACCTCGGCGCCTGCGCCGCGCCCGGTTGCGCCAGCTGCGCCTTCGCGCGCCATTTCCGGCAACGAATACACAACCACGGCCAACGATACGCTCTGGGAAATCGCCCAGCGTGTCGGCGGTGGTTCGGTCAATCAGACCATGTTGGCTATTCAGGATCTCAACCCTGATGCCTTTATCGGCGGCAACATCAACCGCATGAAGAGCGGCCAGGTACTGCGCTTGCCGGATGAGCAGCAGGTGCGCAGTCGCAGCAACGCTGAAGCGATCGCTCAGGTTGCCGAGCAGAATGCCGCCTGGCGTGAGGGGCGTGCCGTTGCCTCGCGTCAGCTCGATGCCACCCGTCGTACCACTGCTGGTGCTGCGCCAGCTGCAGTAGAGCAGGCCGACAGCCTGAAACTGGTCGCTGCCGAGGCGGGCCAGTCCACACGCGGCAGCGATACCGGCTCGGCCGACAGCAAGGCGTTGGCTGACAAGCTGGCAGTGACTCAGGAAAGTCTGGATTCGACCCGTCGTGAAAATGCCGAGCTGCAAAGCCGTGTCGGCGATTTGCAAAGTCAGCTGGATAAGTTGCAGCGTCTGATCGAACTCAAGGACAGCCAGTTGGCCAAGCTTCAGGCCGATTTGTCTGCAGCGCCGGCCACGCCTGATGCAGTGGAAGAACCGTCTGCGCAAACGCCGGAAGTAGCGCCTGAAGCTGCACCGCCGGCAGTGGAGGCGGCTACGCCGCCGACCACTGTGCCTGAGGAGGCAGCACCTGATTACAACTATTCCGAAGAGTCGGCTGCACCTGTCGAAGACAGTGCCGCCGCCACCCAACAGCCGGCCGCAGAGCCGGCTGCTGTCGTTGAGCCCGCTGCCCCGGTCAAACCGGTCGAAGCAGCCAAGCCTGCAACGCCTGCTCCCGCTCCCGCTCCGCAGAGCTTCATCGATGACCTGATGGCCAATCCAATGACGCTGGGGCTCGCCGGTGGCGGTGCGCTCCTGGTCCTGCTGCTTGGTCTGATGGCGCTGTCACGTCGTAACGCGATGAAGGAAGCGCAGTTGCAGGAAGAGCTTGCCGATGATCTGTCCCAGGATCAGGCATTCTCGGCTGATCTGGACATGCCCGAAGAAAGCTTCGCCGGCCTGGATGATGAGCCTGCCAAGGCTGCTCAGGCTGGTGCAGAAGAACGTGTCACCGCGCAGACCGGCGATGCACTGGGCGAGGCTGACATCTACATTGCCTACGGTCGTTTCAATCAGGCCGCCGAGTTGCTGCAAAACGCCATCAATGACGAGCCGCATCGTGCCGACCTGCGCCTGAAGCTGATGGAGGTTTATGCCGAGCTGGGCGATCGTGAAGGTTTCGCGCGTCAGGACAACGAACTGCGTGAAATCGGTGGTGTGAATGCCCAGGCCGAGCAACTGAAGTCCAAGTATCCGGCCATCGCTGCTTTCGCCGGCGCTGGTGTGGCGGCTGCCTCTGCTTCTGCCGATGACGACATGGGTGATTTCAATCTGGACGACCTGAGTCTGGGCGAGGGTGAGCCGGTTGCGCACGCACAGACCACCGAAACTGGTGATCTGGACGATGCCTTTGACCTGAGTCTGGATGATCTTGAAGGCGACCTCGAGGCGGATATGCAGTCTGCCAGGGTCGAGACCGCGCCCCTGGCGCAGGATGATGATCTGGACTTTGGTCTGATCGATGAGCCGGCTACGCCGAGTGCCACCGATGATCTGGAGTTCTATCTGGCTCTTGATGATGACAAGGTCGACCTGTCTCGGTCCGCTGATGATCTGTCTGCTTTCAGTCTGGATCTGGACGAGCCGGTGCCGGCAGCCAGCGCTGAAGCTGATGATTTCCTGCTGAGTCTTGATGATGATGCGCCGCTCAGTCAGCCAGCCAGTGACTTTGCCGACCTGGGCCTTGATCTGCCGGAAGAAACTCCGCTTGCCAGCCCCGAGCTGCCGTCTGACTTCGATCTTTCTCTCGAGGATGATGCGCCGCTCGAGCCTGTTGCCGAGGCCGACAGCTTTGCCGCACAACTGGACGAAGTGACCGCTGAGCTCGATCAGCTGTCCACGGATTTCGAGGCGCCGCAGGTGCCGGCCGCTAATCTGGCCGGCGATCTGGATGGCGACGATGATTTCGATTTCCTCTCCGGTACCGATGAGACCGCCACCAAGCTTGACCTGGCGCGGGCCTACATCGATATGGGGGATACCGAAGGTGCCCGCGATATCCTTGACGAAGTGATTGCCGAGGGCAGTGATGCCCAGCAGCAGGAAGCTCGCGAGATGATTGCCAAGATGGTTTGATTGATCGATGTCTGAAGCAGTACCTGTAGCGGCCGCCGAAATGGCGGCCGCTGGCTTTTCCAGAATCGCCCTGGGCCTCGAATACAAGGGCGCACGTTATCGCGGCTTCCAGCGTCAGGGGCCGAAAGTACCGTCGATCCAGGAGCACCTGGAAACTGCCCTGTCCAAGGTGGCCGGTGGTGCGCCAGTCAGTATTCTCTGCGCCGGGCGCACCGATGCCTCCGTGCACTCGAGTGGTCAGGTGGTGCATTTCGACACGACTGTCGAGCGCTCGCTGCATGCCTGGGTCATGGGCGCCAACATGAATCTGCCTGCCGACATCAGCGTGACCTGGGCCAAGGTCATGCCGGCGCATTTTCATGCGCGTTTTTCGGCCATGGCGAGGCGTTACCGCTACGTGATCTACAACGATCCGATTCGTCCTGCGCACATGGCCGAGGAAGTCACCTGGAATCATCGCCCGCTGGATGTCGGACGCATGCGCGAGGCTGCTCAGGTGCTGGTTGGCACGCATGACTTCAGTGCCTTTCGCGCTACGCGTTGTCAGGCCAAGTCGCCGATCAAGACCGTGCATCATTTGCAGTTGATCGAGCATGGCCGCTTCATCGTGCTGGATATTCGTGCCAACGCCTTTCTTCATCATATGGTGCGCAATATCGCCGGAGTGTTGATGACCATCGGCGCGGGAGAGCGGCCGCCGGAGTGGGCGCGTGAGGTGCTCGAGCGCGGTGATCGGCACAGCGGTGGCGTGACGGCACATCCTTATGGTCTGTATCTGGTGCAGGTCGATTATCCAGAGGAGTTCGAGCTGCCAATACGCTATCTCGGCCCGCATTTCCTCTCTGGCCTGCCGGACGTGCGACAGCCATAAGCCTTTGCTAACATCCGGGGCCGCATGGCAAGAGGTGTGAACGTGAGCGTCGTACGCAGCAAGATTTGCGGTATTACCCGTGTCGAGGACGCCCTGGCTGCTGTGCAGGCGGGCGCCGATGCCATTGGTCTGGTGTTCTATGCGAAAAGTCCGCGCGCTGTCAGTGTCGAGCAGGCCGCTGCGATTCTGCGCGCACTGCCACCATTCGTGACCTCGGTCGGTTTGTTCGTCGACATGCCGCGTGCCGAGCTGCAGCAAGTGCTGCAGCAGTTGCCGCTGGATTTGTTGCAGTTCCATGGCGATGAGTCCCCGCAGGATTGCGAGGGATATGGCCGTCCGTATATCAAGGCGCTGCGGGTCCGCCCCGGTCAGGATGTGATGGCCGCGATGGCGCCCTACACGGGCGCGCAGGGCATTTTACTGGATACCTTCGTCGAAGGGGTGCCAGGGGGAACCGGAGCCGCCTTCGACTGGTCACTGGTGCCCAGGCAGGCGAGCAAGCCCATTATCCTGGCAGGCGGGCTCGATGCCGGTAATGTCGCGTCCGCGATTCGCCAGGTGCGCCCCTATGCCGTGGACGTCAGTGGTGGGGTGGAGGCCAGTAAAGGCATAAAGGATGCAGGCAAGATTTGTGCTTTCATTCGGGCCGTACAGAGTGCGCGATGTGACGGCGCTTCGTGCGTGGCCGTCAATTAGCCTGTCACACCGCCACAGGCAACCCAAGGGGCGGCCTGCCGATACGGCGGAAAAGAATTGCTGGAGGTGAGCATCGATGAGTCGCTCACCCGAACCAACGGTTATGGAGAAATGACAGCATGAGCAACTGGTTGGTAGACAAACTGATTCCCTCGATCATGCGTTCCGAGGTGAAGAAAAGCTCGGTGCCTGAAGGCCTGTGGCACAAGTGTCCGTCCTGCGAGGCCGTGCTTTACCGTCCCGAGCTGGAAAAGACCCTCGATGTCTGCCCCAAGTGCAACCATCACATGCGCATCGGTGCGCGCGCTCGTATCGATCTGTTTCTCGATGCCGAAGGGCGTGGAGAGATTGGTGCAGACCTGGAACCGGTCGATCGTCTGAAGTTTCGCGATACCAAGAAATACAAGGATCGCCTGGCCGGTGCGCAGAAGCAGACGGGTGAGAAGGATGCGCTGATTTCCATGAGTGGCACGCTCGAAGGCATGCCGATCGCCGTTTGCGCGTTCGAGTTCTCCTTCATGGGCGGCTCCATGGGCGCCATCGTTGGCGAGCGCTTCGTGCAGGCGGCCAATTTCGCCCTGGAGAACCGCTGCCCGCTGGTGTGTTTCTCCGCCTCTGGTGGTGCGCGAATGCAGGAAGCGCTGATCTCGCTGATGCAAATGGCCAAGACCTCGGCGGCGCTGGCCCGTCTGCGTGAAGAGGGCTTGCCCTTCATCTCCGTGCTGACCGACCCGGTATATGGCGGCGTATCGGCCAGCCTGGCCATGCTCGGGGATGTGATCGTGGCCGAGCCGAAGGCGCTGATCGGCTTTGCCGGCCCGCGCGTGATCGAGCAGACCGTGCGCGAGAAGCTGCCCGAAGGCTTCCAGCGCAGTGAATTCCTGCTGGATCACGGCGCCATCGACATGATCATCCCGCGCAATGAGCTGCGTCCGCGTCTGGCGCGTCTGCTTGCGCAACTGATGAATCGTCCGTCACCGGTTGCTCTGCCGGCCACGGCATGACCCAACGTAGCCTGGGCGAGTGGCTCGCCTACCTCGAGCAGCTGCATCCCTCGGCCATCGACATGGGCTTGGAGCGTTCGCGCGAGGTAGCCCGCAGGCTCGGCCTGGGCAAGCCTGCGCCGTTGGTGATCACCGTCACCGGCACCAATGGCAAGGGCTCTACCTGCGCCTTTCTCGCCAGCCTGATCGCTGCCCAGGGGCAGCGCGTAGGCGTCTATAGCTCGCCCCATCTGCTGCGCTACAACGAGCGCGTGGTTCTGGATGGGCGTGAAGCGAGCGACGAAGCGCTGTGTCAGGCGTTCACCGCGGTCGAAGCTGCGCGAGGCGAAATCTCGCTGACCTATTTCGAGATGGGTACGCTGGCGGCCTTCTGGTTGTTCGAGCGTGCCGGGCTGGACGCCGTGGTGCTCGAGGTCGGCCTGGGTGGACGCCTGGATGCGGTCAACCTGATCGATGCCGATCTGGCGCTGATCACCAGTATTGGCCTCGATCATGCCGACTGGCTGGGCGATACGCGTGAATCGGTGGCGTTCGAAAAAGCCGGCATCATGCGCGCAGGCAAGCCGGCTTTGTGTGGCGATCTTGACCCGCCACTACCCCTCATCGAGCAGGTGGCGTTGCTGGATACGCCGTTTTTCCTGCGTGGGCGCGACTACAACCTGAGGGTTGAAGGGCAGCAGTGGTCGTGGTTCGGCCTCGACCTGCAGGGGCGGGTATTGCACCTTGATCAACTGCCGTTGCTCGACCTGCCGATGGAGAACGCGGCCCTGGCCTTGCAGGCCTACGCGCTGCTGCCGCTGCCCTGGAACCATGAGCGGATCGTCCAGGCCCTGCTCGCTACGCGGGTGACCGGGCGTCTGGATCGACGCGAGCTGGATTGGCGGGGCAAGTCACTCACACTGTTGCTCGATGTTGGGCATAATCCCCATGCCGCCGACTATCTGGCGCAGCGTCTGCAGGGTCGTCCGCTGGCCGGTAAGCGCTGGGCGGTGTTCGGCTTGCTGGCCGACAAGGATCTGCCGGGCGTGGTTGAACCGCTCCTGAGTCAGGTAGCAGGTTGGGCTGTAGCGCCACTCGCTACGCCGCGCTCACGTTCGGCTGATGAGTTGGCCGCTCACCTGCGCAAGTGGGGGGCGGCGGTGGTGCAATACCCGGATCTGTGTGCAGCACTCGAGGCGCAATGCGAGCAAGCGGCAGAGGGTGACGAAATACTGCTGTTCGGATCGTTTTTCTGCGTGGCCGAAGCTCTGGATTGGCTGGCCCGCCCGGCTTGAATGAGGGGATTGGGGATGGCAATGCTGGATAAGGGGCTCAAACAGCGTATGGTCGGCGCTCTGGTGCTGGTGGCGCTGGCAGTGATTTTCCTGCCGATGCTGCTGTCACGCGAGAACGAGATGCGGCGCGTGGTCGTGGATGCCCCGCCAATGCCGCAAGCGTCAGCCCCGGTCGAGATCATCGTCGAGCCCGCCGAGGTGATCGAACCCGAGGTGTTGCCGCAAGAGCCGGTGCCCGTCGAGGAGTCGCAGGCGCAGACCGTCGAAGCCCCCGAAGTACCTGAGTCGCCGGTGCAGACGCCGGTGCCTGTTGCCCCGCCGAGCCAGTCCGCGCCGGCCAAGCCCGAGCAGTCGGTCGTGGCCGTTCCGGCACAGCCCGAAGGGCGCCTGGATGCCAATAACCTGCCGATAAGCTGGTCGGTGCAACTGGCCAGCCTGTCCAGCCGCAGTGGTGCCGAGAATCTGCAGAAAACCCTGCGCAGCCAGGGTTATAACGCCTATATCCGTACCTTCGACGGTATGAACCGGGTATTCGTTGGCCCGCTGATCGAGCGTGCCGAAGCCGAACGTCTGCGCGACCAGCTCAATCGCCAGCACAAGTTGAGTGGCTTCGTCGTGCGCTTCCAGCCTGAGGCGGGCTGAGCATGGCGCGCGTCGCACGGTTACCCCGCGCGCCGCGCTCTGCTAGAATGCCGGCCTTTTCCGCTGGCGGATTGCACCGTGGCATTTACCTGGGTCGATTGGGCGATCATCGCCGTCATCGCCATTTCTAGTCTGATCAGCCTCAAGCGCGGCTTCGTCAAGGAAGCCCTGTCGCTGCTGACCTGGATCATCGCAGGCGTGGTTGCCTGGATGTTCGGTGGCGCGCTGGCGTTGCATCTCGTTGAATTCATCGAAACGCCTTCTGCACGAGTGATCGCCGCCTGTGCCATGCTGTTCATCGCCACGTTGCTGGTCGGAGCCCTGGTGAATTTCCTCATCGGCGAACTGATTCGCGTGACGGGCCTGTCCGGTACCGATCGTTTTCTCGGCATGGTGTTTGGCGCCGCGCGCGGTGGCTTGTTGGTCGTGCTGCTGGTCGGGCTGATCAGCCTGGCGCCAGTTGAACAGGATACGTGGTGGCAGCAGTCGCACCTGGTGCCGCATTTTCTGATGGTCGCTGACTGGTCGAAGAACCTCATTCTGGGGTGGTCCGAGCAGTGGTTCTCTGGTGGTTCGGCTAACCCAGTCGATCTGCTTTAAAAGAGTGGCCGAGGCGGATTAACCGCTGCATCGGTCGCTGAATTAGCCTGAATTATCTAGCAGGGGTTGTGGCACATGTGTGGCATCGTCGGTATCGTCGGCAAGTCGAACGTCAATCAGGCGCTGTATGACGCGCTCACCGTCCTTCAGCATCGCGGCCAGGACGCTGCCGGTATTGTCACCAGCCATGATGGCCGCCTTTTCCTGCGCAAGGATAATGGCCTGGTGCGTGACGTGTTCCAGCAGCGCCATATGCAGCGTCTGGTCGGCCATATGGGTATCGGCCACGTGCGCTACCCGACCGCTGGCAGTTCCAGCTCGGCCGAGGCGCAGCCGTTCTACGTCAACTCGCCGTACGGCATCACCCTGGCGCACAACGGCAACCTGACCAACGTCGAGCAGTTGGCCAAGGAGATCTACGAATCCGATCTGCGTCACGTCAACACCAATTCCGATTCGGAAGTGCTGCTCAACGTGTTCGCCCATGAGCTGGCCCAGCGCGGCAAGCTGCAGCCGACCGAGGAAGATGTGTTCGCCGCCGTGACCCATGTGCACGAGCGCTGTGTTGGCGGCTACGCCGTGGTGGCGATGATCACCGGCTACGGCATCGTTGGTTTCCGCGACCCGAATGGCATTCGCCCGATCGTCTTCGGTCAGCGGCATACCGACGAAGGCGTGGAATACATGATCGCTTCGGAAAGCGTTTCGCTGGACGTGCTCGGTTTCACCCTGATCCGTGACCTGGCGCCGGGCGAAGCGGTGTATATCACCGAGGAAGGCCAACTGTTCACCCGCCAGTGCGCGACCAATGCCAAGTATGCGCCGTGCATTTTCGAGCACGTCTATCTGGCGCGCCCCGATTCGATCATGGATGGCATCTCGGTGTACAAGGCGCGCCTGCGCATGGGGGAGAAACTGGCCGACAAGATTCTGCGTGAGCGGCCGGATCATGATATCGACGTGGTCATTCCGATTCCCGATACCAGCCGTACGGCCGCTTTGGAGCTGGCCAACCGTCTGGGCGTGAAATTCCGTGAAGGCTTCGTCAAGAACCGCTACATCGGGCGTACCTTCATCATGCCTGGGCAGGCGGCGCGCAAGAAATCCGTGCGGCAGAAGCTCAATGCCATCGAGCTGGAGTTTCGCGGCAAGAACGTGATGCTGGTGGATGACTCCATCGTGCGTGGCACCACCTGCAAGCAGATCATTCAGATGGCGCGCGAAGCCGGCGCGAAGAATGTCTACTTCTGCTCGGCAGCACCAGCGGTGCGTTACCCGAACGTCTACGGTATCGACATGCCCAGCGCCCACGAGCTGATTGCTCATGGACGCAGTACCGAAGAGGTTTGCGAGCTGATTGGCGCCGACTGGCTGGTCTATCAGGATCTGCCGGATTTGATCGAGGCGGTCAGCGGTAGCAAGAAGATCAAGATCGACAACTTCGACTGTGCGGTTTTCGACGGCAAGTACGTCACCGGCGATGTCGACGAGGCCTACCTGAACCGTATCGAGCAGGCACGCAACGACGCCAGCAAGGCGAAGTCTCAGGCCGTCAGTGCAATTATTGATTTGCACAATAACTGAGCGGCACACTCTGCGTGATCGATTGAAGTCCGGGCCCTAGTGGCCCGGCCTGTTTTCTGGATGAGGATTTACGATGACACTGGAATGGGAAGCGGGGCGCCTGGATAGCGATCTGGACGGTGCCGGTTTCGACACCCTGGCGGTGCGTGCCGGGCAGCGCCGTTCGCCAGAGGGCGAGCATGGTGAGGCCTTGTACCTGACCTCCAGCTATGTATTCCGTACCGCAGCCGATGCGGCGGCACGCTTTGCTGGTGAAATGCCGGGCAACGTCTATTCGCGCTACACCAATCCCACCGTGCGCACCTTCGAGGAGCGCATCGCGGCGTTGGAGGGGGCCGAGCAGGCGGTAGCGACCGCTTCCGGCATGTCGGCGATCCTTGCCATCGTCATGAGCCTGTGCAGCGGCGGCGACCATGTGCTGGTCTCGCGCAGCGTGTTCGGCTCCACCATCAGCCTGTTCGAAAAGTACCTCAAGCGTTTCGGTATCGAGGTGGATTACGTGCCGCTGGCCGACCTGGACGCCTGGCAGGGCGCCTTCAAGGCCAATACCAGGCTGTTGTTCGTCGAGTCGCCATCCAATCCGTTGGCCGAGCTGGTGGATATCGCCGCGCTGGCCGATATTGCCCATGCCCGTGGTGCGCTGCTGGCGGTAGACAACTGCTTCTGCACGCCGGCGCTGCAGCAACCGTTGAAGCTCGGCGCCGACATCGTCATGCATTCGGCAACCAAGTACATCGATGGCCAGGGCCGTGGTCTGGGCGGTGTGGTGGCCGGTCGTAGCGAGCAGATGAAGGAGGTGGTCGGTTTCCTGCGTACCGCCGGGCCAACCCTGAGCCCGTTCAACGCCTGGCTGTTCGTCAAGGGGCTGGAAACCCTGCGTATCCGCATGCAGGCGCAGAGCGAGAGTGCGCGGCAGCTGGCGTTGTGGTTGGAGCAACAGCCGCAGGTCGAGCGTGTGTACTATGCCGGCTTGCCCAGCCACCCACAGCATGAGCTGGCGAAAAGGCAGCAGAGTGCCTTCGGCGCGGTGGTCAGTTTTGAGGTCAAGGGCGGGCGTGAGGCGGCCTGGAAGGTGATCGATGGCACCCGTGTCATTTCCATCACCACCAACCTGGGCGATACCAAGACCACCATCGCCCATCCGGCGACCACCTCTCATGGTCGCCTGACGCCGCAGGAGCGTGCCAATGCCGGCATCGGCGACAGCCTGATTCGGGTGGCCGTGGGCCTGGAAGAGCTGGAAGACCTCAAGGCGGATCTGGCGCGCGGCCTGGCGGCACTCTGATGCTGGAGTGGGGGACGACTGACACGCCCAACAACGGGCGTGTCGCGCTGGTCACCGGAGCCGCTCGCGGGATTGGTCTGGGCATCAGTGCCTGGCTGATTACCGAAGGCTGGCAGGTGGTGCTGGCCGACATCGACCGTGAGCGTGGCTCCAGGGTGGCGCGTGCGCTGGGCGATAACGCCTGGTTCGTGGCCATGGATGTGGCCAGGGAAGAGCAGGTTAGCGTTGGTGTCGCCGAGGTGCTCGGTCAGTTTGGCCGTCTCGATGCGCTGGTGTGCAATGCGGCCATCGCCGACCCGCATACGCCGCCACTGGAGTCACTCGATCTCAAGCGCTGGAATCGCATGCTGGCGGTCAACCTGACCGGCGCCATGCTCCTGGCCAAGCATTGCGCGCCCTATCTGCGTGGACATCACGGCGCCATCGTCAACATCGCTTCGACCCGCGCCAGCCAGTCCGAGGCTGATTGCGAGGCATACGCTGCGAGCAAGGGCGGGTTGGTGGCGCTCACTCATGCGCTGTCGATCAGTCTGGGCCCCGAAGTGCGGGTCAACTGCGTCAGTCCCGGCTGGATCGATGCCCGTGACCCGTCGCAGCAGCGCCTGGAGCCGCTGTCGGTGTTCGATCATGCGCAACATCCGGTCGGCCGTGTCGGTACGGTGGAGGATGTCGCAGCGCAGGTTGCCTGGCTGCTCTCCGATGCGGCCGGTTTCGTCACCGGTCAGGAGTTCGTCATCGATGGTGGCATGAGCCGCAAGATGATCTATCAGGACTGAATGCCCGCAGGAGTGATTCGATAGAAATGAAAAAGGCTCCCGAGGGAGCCTTTTTCATGCTGGCGCGAATTACATGTTGGGGTAATTCGGGCCGCCGGTGCCTTCCGGCGCCACCCAGGTGATGTTCTGCGCCGGATCCTTGATGTCGCAGGTCTTGCAGTGAACGCAGTTCTGCGCGTTGATCTGGAACTTCTTCTCGCCGTCTTCCTGTGTCACCACCTCGTACACGCCGGCCGGGCAGTAGCGCTGCGCCGGTTCGTCGTACAGCGGCAGGTTCTTCGCCAGCGGAATGCTCGGATCGCTGAGCTTGAGGTGGCAGGGCTGCTCTTCTTCGTGGTTGGTATTGGAGAGGAATACCGAGCTCAGTTTATCAAAGCTCAGTTTGCCGTCCGGTTTCGGGTAGGTGATCTTCGTGCACTCGGCTGCAGGCTTCAGGCAGGCGTAGTCCGGCTTGTTGTCGTGCAGGGTGAAGGGGGCCTTGCCGCCGAAGATGTTCTGGTCCAGCCAGTTGATACCGCCGCCGACGAGGGTGCCGTACTTGTGGATGGCCGCGCCGAAGTTGCGGCTGCGGAACAGTTCGTCATACAGCCAGCTGGCCTTGAAGCCATCGACGTAGTTGGTCAGCTCGTCACCGCCTTCGCGGCCGGCGGCCAGGGCTTCGGCGATGGCGTCAGCCGCCAGCATGCCGGATTTCATCGCGGTGTGGCTGCCCTTGATCTTGGCGAAGTTCAGGGTGCCGAGGTCGCAGCCGATCAGCGCGCCGCCCGGGAAGACCATCTTCGGCAGCGAGTTAAGGCCGCCCTTGCAGATGGCGCGGGCACCGTAAGCCACACGTTTGCCGCCTTCCAGGTACCGAGCGATCACCGGGTGGTGCTTGTAGCGCTGGAACTCGTCGAACGGCGACAGGTGCGGGTTGGCGTAGGACAGGTCGATGATCAGACCCACCACGACCTGGTTGTTTTCCAGGTGGTAAAGGAAGGAGCCACCGGTGTTCTCGGTACCCATGATGTCCATCGGCCAGCCGGCGGTGTGCACCACCAGGCCTTGCTCATGCTTGGCCGGATCGATATCCCAGATTTCCTTGATGCCGATACCGTAGTGTTGGGCATCGGCTTCGCTGTCGAGGTTGTATTTCTTGATCAACTGCTTGCCGATGTGGCCACGGCAGCCTTCGGCGAACAGGGTGTACTTGGCACGCAGCTCCATGCCCGGGGTGTAGTAGCCTTCCTTGGGGTTGCCTTCGCGGTCGACGCCCAGATCGCCAGTGACGATGCCACGTACCACGCCGTTCTCGTCGATGAGCGCTTCCTGGGCGGCGAAACCCGGATAGATCTCGACGCCCAGGTTTTCGGCCTGCTGGGCCAGCCAGCGGCACAGGTTGCCCAGGGAAATGATGTAGTTGCCTTCGTTGTGCATGGTTTTCGGCACAAAGAAGTCAGGAATTCGGGTAGCCTTGTCGGCGTCGCGCAGCAGGTAGATATCGTCGCGTTTGACCGGGGTGTTGAGCGGGGCGCCAAGTTCTTTCCAGTCAGGGAAGAGTTCGTTCAGTGCGCGTGGCTCGAACACCGCGCCGGAGAGGATGTGAGCGCCCACTTCGGAGCCTTTTTCGACCACGCAAACGCTGATCTCCTGGCCCGCTTCTGCGGCTTTCTGCTTCAGTCGGCAGGCGGCGGACAGGCCAGACGGGCCGGCGCCGACGATGACGACGTCGAACTCCATAAATTCGCGTTCCACAGGCTATCTCCTACTCAAGGCTCTTCGATGTTTTATAGGGGAGGGTACAGCTCGCTCCCTAAGCACGGTGCAGGCATTATATCTACACCCTCTCGACGGGCCAATACAAACGTTTGTTTGAATTTTCTGTAGGCCTGCTAGAATCCTACTACATCGCAGATGACCGGCCGGTTCGCTGTATTGACCAGGCCAGGCTGCGGGGTCAAGATACGGGCGGTTTTGCGCTCGCCGTCTGAGCTAAAAGGTTGGATGCGGTCGCTTTTGCATCACCGGCCAGGCTCGCCTTGGCGACATTCTTATTCACCGGAGAGTAACGAGGAATCCATGAAGGTTCTTGTAGCTGTCAAACGAGTGGTTGACTACAACGTCAAGGTTCGCGTCAAGGCGGACAACAGCGGCGTCGACCTCGCCAACGTCAAGATGTCCATGAACCCCTTCTGCGAAATCGCCGTGGAAGAGGCCGTACGCCTGAAGGAAAAGGGCGTGGCGAGCGAGATCGTCGTCGTCACCATCGGCCCGGCTACTGCGCAGGAGCAACTGCGCACCGCGCTGGCCCTCGGCGCCGACCGTGCCATCCTGGTCGAGTCCAACGATGAGCTGAACTCCCTGGCCGTGGCCAAACTGCTCAAAGCTGTGGTCGACAAGGAGCAGCCGCAGCTGGTGATCATGGGCAAGCAAGCCATCGACAGCGATAACAACCAGACCGGCCAGATGCTGGGCGCCCTGACTGGCTTCGGCCAAGGCACCTTCGCCTCCAAGGTCGAAGTGGCTGGCGACAAGGTCAACGTCACCCGTGAGATCGATGGCGGTCTGCAGACCGTTGCGCTGAACCTGCCGGCGATCGTCACCACTGACCTGCGTCTGAACGAGCCGCGCTACGCGTCGCTGCCGAACATCATGAAGGCCAAGAAAAAGCCGCTGGAAACCGTTACCCCGGACGCGCTGGGCGTTTCCACCGCTTCCACCGTCAAGACTCTGAAAGTCGAAGCACCGGCTGCTCGCAGCGCCGGCATCAAGGTCAAGTCCGTGGCTGAACTGGTCGAGAAACTGAAGAACGAGGCGAAGGTAATCTAAATGACTATCCTGGTTATCGCTGAACACACCAATGCCGCCCTGGCGCCCGCTACCCTGAACACCGTTGCTGCGGCGCAGAAGATCGGTGGCGATATTCACGTTCTGGTAGCCGGTGCCAACGCTGGCGCTGCTGCCGACGCCGCTGCCAAGATCGCTGGCGTAGCCAAGGTGCTGGTTGCCGACAACGCGGCCTATGCCAACCAGCTGCCGGAAAACGTCGCGCCGCTGGTAGCCGAGCTGGGCAAGAACTACAGCCACATCCTGGCTGCCGCCACCAGCAACGGCAAGAACATCCTGCCGCGCGTCGCTGCTGCCCTGGACGTCGATCAGATCTCCGAGATAATCGCCGTTGAAAGCGCCGACACCTTCAAGCGTCCGATCTATGCCGGTAACGCCATCGCCACCGTGCAGTCCTCGGCTGCCGTCAAGGTGATCACTGTGCGTAGCACTGGTTTCGACGCTGTTGCTGCCGAAGGCGGCAGCGCTGCCATTGAAGCCGTTTCCGGCCCGGCCGATGCCGGCAAGTCCGCCTTCGTCGGCGAAGAGCTGGCCAAGTCCGATCGTCCGGAACTGACGGCTGCCAAGATCGTCGTTTCCGGCGGTCGTGGCATGGGCAATGGCGACAACTTCAAGCACCTGTACGCGCTGGCCGACAAGCTGGGCGCTGCCGTCGGCGCTTCCCGCGCTGCCGTCGACGCCGGTTTCGTGCCGAACGACATGCAGGTCGGTCAGACCGGCAAGATCGTTGCGCCGCAGCTGTACATCGCCGTCGGTATCTCCGGTGCGATCCAGCACCTGGCTGGTATGAAAGATTCCAAGGTGATCGTTGCGATCAACAAGGACGAAGAGGCGCCGATCTTCCAGGTGGCTGACTACGGTCTGGTTGCTGACCTGTTCGAAGCCGTACCGGAGCTGGAAAAGTCGGTCTAAGCCGCTTTCCCGCAACGAAAAACCCGCTCACTAGAGCGGGTTTTTTATTGGGTGCGCCAGGCATGGCGCGTAGCGCCGTGACTGGCGCTGTTCGGTTCACTGTGGTGGTGAACCGGACGACTTGGAGGTGAAAGTCCTCTGCACGCCCGGCAAGGGGAAGTGCTAGCGGAAGGCAAGGGTGTCGCGGGTGACTGCGAATCTGAAGGAAGCCGGAAGCAAATGGCTGGCCTGACGAACAGGAAGCGGATGGAGGCGGCGTAGCGGGGTGAGACGGCCCAATTCGTCAAAGCCCGGTACTTGCACGGCACGCTACGACGTAGATCCGCCAGGCATAAGCCGGAAGGTCGCGCGAATTACCCTGGGAGATCTGCATGTTTGCCGCTGGGCTACCGGGCGTCGAGAGGCGACGGGATGGGCGTGCAGAAGTCAGCCGAGGCCGTAGTAAGTGACGAGCAACCACGTCACCAAGGGCCGAACAGGTCATACCGCCGGTAGGCGTTGGAGTCTCATGGGATGTCGAACCGCAGAAGCTTCCCCCCAGGGGAAGGCTGTTCCCCGGCATGGTGGACGGAATCCGCGCATGCCGGCTGACAGTGCGCAGACACCGATGGCGTCTGTAACGTGGACGAAAGCGGAGCCGAACGCGCTGATGGAGCGGGTGCTGTCGCCGGCGAACCTGAGGCGTGCGTATCGACGGGTGGTGAACAACCGGGGCGCACCTGGGGCCGATGGCCTGTCGGTGGACGAACTCGCGGGCTACCTGAAGCAGTATTGGCCGTCCCTGCGGGAGCGGCTGCAGACGGGTGAATACCAGCCGCACGGCGTCCGTGCGGTGAACATTCCCAAGCCCGAGGGCGGGGTCAGAACGCTGGGGATACCCAGCGTGCTGGATCGCCTGATCCAGCAGGCGCTGCTGCAGCAACTGACGCCGCTTTTCGAACCGCTGTTCTCGGACTTCAGCTACGGCTTTCGTCCGGGGCGCAGCGCGCACCAGGCCATCGAAATGGCCCGCGCCCATGTGGCGTCGGGCTATCGCTGGAGCGTGGAACTGGACCTGGAGAAATTCTTCGACCGGGTCGACCACGATCTGCTGATGGATCTGCTGGCGCGTCAGGTCGAAGACCCGCGTGTGCGGCGGCTGGTTCGGCGCTACCTGGAAGCCGGTGTCATGGCGGATGGGCTCGTGAGCCTGCGACGAGAAGGCACGCCGCAAGGCGGGCCGCTCTCGCCCCTGCTCTCGAACATCCTGCTGAACGAGCTGGACCAGGAGCTGAGCCGGCGCGGCCATCGCTTCGTGCGCTATGCCGACGACGCGAACGTCTACGTCCGCAGTCGGCAGGCGGGCGAGCGGGTGCTGGCCAGTCTGGAGCGTTTCCTGGAGCAGCGGCTGCGGTTGCGGTTGAACCGGGCCAAGAGCCAGGTCATCCGCCCGTGGCGCAGCAGTTACCTGGGCTACGGCATGACCGTGCACCGGCAGCCGAAACTGCGGATTGCCGGCAGCAGTCTGCAGCGCCTGCGCGAACGGGTGAAAAGCCTGCTACGTGCTAGGCGGGGTAGTCAGCTGACCTGGCTGATCGAGCGGCTCAACCCGGTTCTGCGTGGCTGGAGCAGCTACTTCAAGCTGAGCCAGAGCAAGCGGCCTGTGGAAGAGCTGGATGGCTGGGTGCGGCGGTTGCTGCGCAATGTGCTGTGGCGGCACTGGAAACGACCGGTTACCCGGGCACGCAATCTGATGCGGCTGGGCTTACCGGAGGAGCGGGCCTGGAAGTCGGCCACCAACGGGCGCGGCCCCTGGTGGAACGCCGGCGCCTTGCACCTGCGGCAGGCGCTGCCGAAGAAACGCTGGGATGCGCTTGGACTGGTGTCAATACTGGATACGATCACTCGGCTTAGCCGTATGGCCTGAACCGCCGTATACGGAACCGTACGTACGGTGGTGTGAGAGGACGGCGGGGGCGACCCCGCCTCCTACTCGATTGCGCCAGGCATGGCGCGTAGCGCCGTGACTGGCGCTGTTCGGTTCACTGTGGTGGTGAGCTGGACGACTAGGAGGTGAAAGTCCTCTACACACCCGGCAAGGGGAAGTGTTAGCCAGAGGCAAGGGTGTCGTGGGTGACTGCGAATCTGAAGGAAGCCCGAGGCAAAATGCTGGCCTGACGAACAGGAAGCGGATTAGGCGGTGCAGCGGGGTAAGGTAGCCAAAATTGCCAAAGCCCAATACTTGCACGGAACGCTGTGACGTAGATCCGACAGGCATAAGCAGGAAAGTCGCGCGAATTACCCTGGGAGATCTGTTTGACCTGCCATGTGCTACCGGCGCCGCGAGGTGACGGGATGGGCGAACAGAAGTCAGCAGAGGCCGTAGTAGTTGCTCGCAACCGGAGCAATGAAGGGCTGAACCTGTCATGAGTGGATAGTCAGGTGTGCTCTCTGTTGGAGCGTAAAGCAGAAGCGTCGTGAACAGCGGCGGTCGAGACCATCAGGAGGTAGGAGTCGGAAACTCCGAGGGCCGGTCTGGGCGCTTAGTTACCACGGGCGACACATCAACGGAACCAAGCTCGCTGACGCTGTTGGTCAGTAGGCAGGAACCGCCGTATACGGAACCGTACGTACGGTGGTGTGGGAGGACGGCGGGGGTGACCCCGCCTCCTACCCGATCCTGTGTGCCGGGTGTCACTTCAGGCCTTCCAGAAATCGCCGATAGAGCAGGGCGCTTTCTTCGGGACGCTCAAGCATGGGGGCGTGACCAACGTCATCCATGGTCACCACGCTGTGCTGGCGCAGCAACGGTTGCATGACTTCGATGCTGGATACGTCCAGCACTCGATCCTGTTTGCCCCACAGCAGTAAGGTGGGTGCCTGGATTCCTGTCAGCTGGGGCTCCAGAGCAATGGCGCGTTCCCGCAACTGCTTGAACACCATCTCGTAATGCCCGGCACGGGCCATGGCGCGCTCACCCAGATAGCGCTTGAGCGACTCGGGCAGATAGGGCGGCTCGACGAAGATGAAGTGCAGCAGCTTGTCAAAATCCTGCGGCTGCCTGATCACCAGGGGATTGGGCTCGCCACGAGCGAGCAGGCGATACAGCTCGCTCTTGTGCGGGCTGTCGATTCCGGCATTGGCGAACAGCGCCAGCGAGCGGACGCGTTCCGGGTAGCGTGCGGCGAAGAGGGCGGCGATCTGTCCGCCCATCGAGTTACCCAGCACGTGCGCCTGCTGGATACCCATGGCGGCGAGAATATCCGCCAGACGTTCGGCCTGAGTGCCGGTATCGTAGCTACCGCTAGGCAGGTCGCTGTCGCCGAAGCCTGGCAGATCCAGGGCAATGACGCGATAGTTCGCGGTCAGGTGGCGAGCAAAGCGCAGCCAGTTATCCTTGTCGGCGGCAAAACCATGAAGCAGCACCAGCGTTTCAGCGCTTGCCGGCCCTCCCTGGTAGTAATGGATGTTAAGATTATGGACAGTCAGCTGCTCGTGAGCGAGACCGGCGCGGTAGCAGACGCAGGCTGGCCAGTTGAGTCGCAGGAAAGAAATACAGCGTAGCTGCGCTACCTGACAGCAGGAGCAGCAGCGCGAACAGCAGTTTTTTCATGGCGCGTCCTTATCGCACTGATTCCGGTGGCGCCATTAAGCTAGCATGAATACACAGGACTCCGGGGCCGCTGTCCCGCCGACCCACGTATGATCCGAGAGTAGCCAATGCCTGAGCGTTGTCTGTTTAAGTCGCTGTTGTTGTGGTGCGCACTGGTCGTCATGCCAACTGCGGCCCTTGCTGCTGGTAAATGCGAGCGCCTGGTGGCGACCGGTAACCCCGAGTACCCGCCCTATCTCTGGCGTGATCCGCAGAACCCGCAGCAACTGGTCGGCGCCAATGCTGATTTGCTCAAGCATTTGGGTAAAGAGCTGGGTGTGGTGATCGACGTGATTTACACCGGGCCATGGTCACGCGCGCAGGATGAAGTGCGTACCGGTCGTGTCGATCTGATTGCGGGCGCGTTCATCACCCTGCCGCGTCTGGAGCAAATGGATTATGTGCACCCAGCGTTCTTCTATACGCCCAGCGTAGTCTGGGTGCGCAAGGGTGAAGCCTTCCCCTATGGCAGCTGGATCGACCTGCAGGGACATACCGGCGATACGCTGGTGGGCAACAGTTTCGGTCAGCAGTTCGACACCTTTGCCAAGCAGAACCTGACGCTCGAAGGGGTATCGAGCCTGACTCAGGCCTTCCAGAAGTTACTGCTCGGTCGCACCGATTATGTGCTGTACGAACGCTATCCCGGCCTGGCACTCGCTGAAACGCTGGGGATGGATGATGACCTCGAGGTGCTGGATCCGCCGATTTCCAGCGAAGGCCTCTACCTTACCCTGTCGCACAATTCGGCGTGCAACGAGCCCTGGCTGCGTGGCCAGCTGGCGCGGAAGATGACAGAAATGGTCGCCGCCGGGCTGCCTGAGCAGTTCCTGCAACGCAATCTGGATCTGTGGAAGGCGCAGCAGATGCAGCCTGATCCGGTTGGCGACGTCACTCAGTAGGAAATTTTCGTGATCAATCGAACCCTTCCCTTGCTGCTGGCGCTGGGCCTGACGGCCTGCGCCAGCGATCCTGCACCCACCGAGCAGCTGCGGCTGACCGAACAGGCCTTGGCGCAGACCAAATCCCTGGGTGTCGTCAGCGAGCAGTCCGCTTCATTGCTACAAGCCGAAAGCAAGCTCGCCCAGGCTCAGAGCGCCATGCAGGACGGCGAAAACAAGCAGGCACGGCAACTTGCCGAGCAGGCCGAACTGGATGCACGCCTGGCCGAGGCTGAGCATCTGAACGCCAAGGGCCGTGAGCAACTGACCGAGCTCAACCAGCGTATCGGTCGGCTGCGCCAGCAATTGGGGGCGATGTGATGAAGACTTTCGGTCATTTCGGCGCGGTGGTACTGGCTGGTGCCGTTCTGAGTGGCTGCGTCAGCAGTCAGCCGGCAAGCGAGCAGGCTCTGGAGGAGGCGCGTATCAGCTTCCAGTCGGTCAAGGAGGATCCTAATGTACTGCGTGCCGCGCCCAAGGATGTGATTCGCGCAGGCGAGTCCCTGGCGCGTGCCGAGCGACTGTCCAGTTATTGGGGCAGTGGCGACGATGTACGTCATTACGCCTACCTCAGTCAGCGCTATGCCGAGATCGCCCGGCAACATAGCGATATCAGCCTCAACCAGGAGCGTGCGGCCAAGCTGGAACTGGAGCGTCAGCGTCTGCAACTGACCCTGCGTGAAGCCAAACTGCTCAGCGTGCAGCAGCATAACGGCTGGCTGGAAGAGCAGATGGTCAGCCTGGCCACCAGCGAGACCGAGCGCGGCCTGGTGATGACCCTGGGCGACATGCTGTTCGATGCCGGTCGCGCTGATCTGCAGCCGGCGGCCAACCGTACTGTGCTCAAACTCGTGCAGTTTCTGCAGATCAATCCGCAGCGGCGTGTGCGTATCGAGGGCTACACCGACAACACCGGCGATGCGGCGGAGAATCTCGAACTGTCGCGCGCGCGCGCGCAGGCTGTAGCCGACCTGCTGGTCGACCTGGGCGTCGATGCCAAGCGTATTCAGGTGGTTGGCTACGGCGTGGACTTTCCCGTTGCGGAAAACGCCTCGGCACGTGGTCGGGCGCAGAATCGGCGGGTGGAAATCGTCTTCTCCGATGAGCGAGGTCAGCTTGGCGCAGAGCGTTGATCGCCTGGTACCGAACCTGAAAACCCCGGCGCGCCCGGGGTTTTTTATGTTCGGAACACGGCATTTACGCAATCTGTGACCAGCAAAGTGCTGCGTACGGTAAAAACAGATCGCATCTGTGCCGGTACAATTGTGTAGCAATAGGTTACTGTTATGCTCCTGTGCCCCGGAGGATATCGCCATGACCAATCTGCTGCTCTATCAACGTATCGCCCAGCAGTTGGCCGAGGATATTCGTCGCGGCGTCTATCAGCCCGGCGAGCGTGTGCCGTCCGTACGCAAGATGAGCGCCCAGCTCAACGTCAGCCACGCCACCGTTTTGCAGGCGTACGCTAATCTCGAAGATCAGGGGCTGATCCGTGCGCGCCCGCAATCGGGTTTCTACGTACATCAGACGCCAGCCCTGACCGCGCCGACGCCGGATATCGCCAAGGTCGAACGGCCTGGTCTGGTCACCCGCGCCAGTATCATCAACCAGGTCCTCACCGAGTCGCGTCGTGAGGGCGTATTCCCGCTGGGTGCTGCGGTGCCGCATGTCGACTATTTGCCGGTGCGGGCGTTGCACCAGCAACTGGCCAAGGTCACCCGTTTTCACAGTCCGCGCGCCTTCAGCTACATGTTCAGCCCCGGTTTCGAACCGTTGCGCCGCCAGGTGGCGATCCGCATGCGTGATGCCGGTGTGGTGGTCGACCCGTCCGAGGTGGTGATCACCCATGGCTGCGTCGATGCGCTGCAGATGAGCCTGCGCGTGTTGACCAAGCCGGGCGACCTGATCGCGGTGGAGTCGCCGACCTACTATGGTCTGCTGCAACTGGCCGATCTGCTGGGGCTCAAGGTCATCGAGATCCCGTGCGATCCGACCACCGGCATCAGCCTCGAAGCGCTGCAACTGGCGGCCAACCAGTGGCCGATCAAGGCGCTGGTGCTGACGGCACGTCTATCCAACCCACTCGGCGGCACCATCCCCGAGGAGCGTCAGCGCCAGTTGCTGCGCCTGGCCGGCGATTACGATTTCCAGATCGTCGAGGACGACATCTACGGCGAGCTGATGTTCGAACAGGGCCCGACCAAGGCGCTCAAATCCCATGATCGCGACAGCCGGGTGATCTACTGTTCGAGCTTCTCCAAGACGCTGTCGCCCGGTGTGCGCATCGGCTGGATCGTCGCTGGCAAGTATCAGGACGAGATCCAGCGGCTGCAGACCTTTTCCACCCATTCGGCGTGCAGCGTCACCCAGATGGCGGTGGCGGCCTACCTGGAAAATGGCGGGTATGACCGCCATCTGCGGCATATCCGTCAGGAGTACCGCAAGAACCTCAGCGCCTTCCAGCTGGCGGTACAGCAGTATTTCCCGGTCGGTACGCAGATGACCCGGCCCAAGGGCGGCTTCATCCTCTGGATCAGCCTGCCCGCGCGGGTCAACACCAAGGATCTGCACGTGCGCGCGCTGCAGCAGGGCATTTCCATCGCCCCCGGGCTGATCTTCAGCAATACCGAACAGTTCAACCATTGTGTGCGCCTCAACTGCGGCATTCCATGGAACCGTGAGGCGGAGAGGGCGCTGATGACGTTGGGCATGCTGGCCACGCAGCTGTGCCAGGAAGCGGGCGGTTCGTGGGAAGGTTGAGCAGGCACGTTCTGGTTTAACCCGATTCACCTCAAGGCTGCGTCTACCTGAGCGAAGGTCTCGTGCCATTGCTCAGGAGGTGCAGCATGCCCGCTTATGCCTTGTTGCTCGTTCGTCTGTTCGCCGTCGGTTTTTCGGCGGGCACCGTGCTGTTGCTTGCCGCTTGCAGCGCCTCTGGCCCGGAGCCGGAAGCCCAGGCCAATTCGGAACCGGCGGTGACACTTGTCCGTGAACGTCTGGCTGCGCCTGCGGCTGCCGAGATGCATGTCGAGGCCAGTCAGAAGCGCATGGCGCCGATGGCCTACGCGCCGGCCCCCGTCGCCGATATCCTGCCGCCGAGCTACCGTGACGAGTCGCGTGAGCAATACCAGGCCTATGCCGACAACCCGGTATTCGCCGTTGCCGAAACGCCGGTGTCCACCTTCAGCATCGACGTCGATACCGGCAGCTACGCCAACGTGCGGCGTTTCCTCAACGGTGGGCAACTACCACCGAAGGATGCCGTGCGCCTGGAGGAGCTGGTCAACTACTTCCCCTATGCCTATCCGTTGCCGCAGGGTGACGTACCTTTCGGCGTCAGCACCGAGCTGGCGGTGACGCCGTGGAACCCGCAGACGCGCCTGCTGCGCATCGCCATCAAGGCATCGGATCGCAGCGTGGAGGAGCTGCCGCCGGCCAACCTGGTGTTCCTGGTCGACGTGTCCGGGTCGATGCATCGCCGTGAAGGTCTACCGATGGTGCAGGGCACGCTGAAATTGCTGGTCGAGCAGCTGCGCCCGCAGGATCGTGTCTCGCTGGTCACCTATGCCGGTAACAGCCAGGTGGTGCTGGACTCCACGCCCGGCAGTGACACGGTGAAGATTCGTGCGGCTATCGATCAACTCAGCGCTGGCGGTTCGACGGCAGGGGAGTCAGGCATTCAGTTGGCCTATCAGCAGGCAAGCAAGCATATGATCGAGGGCGGCATCAACCGCATCCTGCTGGCCACCGACGGCGACTTCAATGTTGGCATCAGCGACTTCGACAGCCTCAAGCAACTGGCGGCGGACAAGCGCAACACAGGCGTCTCGCTGACCACCCTGGGTTTCGGCGTGGACAACTACAACGAGCGCCTGATGGAGCAACTGGCCGATGCCGGCAACGGCAATTACGCCTATATCGACAACCTGCGCGAGGCGCGCAAGGTGCTGGTGGATCAGCTCGGCTCGACCCTGGCCACCGTGGCCAGCGACGTGAAGCTGCAACTGGAATTCAACCCGAGCGAAGTCAGCGAATACCGCTTGCTGGGCTACGAGAACCGCGCGCTCAAGCGCGAGGACTTCAGCAACGACAAGGTCGATGCCGGCGATATTGGCGCTGGCCACACGGTCACTGCGCTCTACGAGATTGTTCCCGCCGGCGGCAAGGGCTGGCTGGAGCCGCTGCGCTACCAGGCCGCGACCTCGCCAGCGGGCAAGGCGGATGAACTGGCCTGGCTGCGGATTCGCTACAAGGCGCCAGGCGAGGCAGCCAGCCGTTTGCTGGAGCGCCCCATCGCGCGTGCCGAGGCCAAGCCGATAAGCGCTGCCAGCGAGGATCTGCGCTTCGCCGCTGCGGTCGCGGCCTTCGCCCAGCAGCTCAAGGACGGTCGCTACACCGGCGACTTCGACCTGGCGCAGAGCATCGAGCTGGCGCGCTCGGCCAGGGGCGAGGATCGCTTCGGCCTGCGCGGCGAGTTCATCCAACTGGCCGAAATTGCCCAGAGCCTGCACACTTCCGGCTCCACCCCCGCACGAGTTCAGCAGTGAACGCACCTCTCACGGATGACGACGCCGCTCTATTGCGACGTTACCGCCGCGGTGATGCCGCAGCCTTCAACGCGCTGTACCAGCGCCATCGGCTGGGTCTGTTCCGCTTTCTGCTCGGCCTGTGTGGCGATCATGCCCTGGCCGAGGAAGTGTTCCAGGAAACCTGGATGAGCCTGATCCGCAGCCAGAGCGAGCAGCGCGAGGCGGTGCTGTTCAAGACCTGGCTGTACCAGATCGCCCGCAACCGTTTGATCGACCACTGGCGCAAGACGGGTCGTCATCAGACCGGACATGACGAATATGACGAAGGCCAGCACGCCCAGGCCGATCCGCAGCCAGGCCCGGAGCAGCACTGGTGGCTGACCCGCGACAAAGAACGGTTGCAGGCGGCGCTGGCTGACCTGCCGGAAGATCAGCGCGAGGTGTTCCTGTTGCGTGCCCATGGCGACCTGGAACTGAACGAGATTGCCGAGTTGACCCGCACGCCGGCTGAGACGGTCAAGAGCCGTTTGCGCTATGCCCTGCAGAAACTGCGCCGGCTGCTGGCCACCGAGGAGTTGTCCGTATGACCCATGAACGAGAACCGCTGGATCACGAACAAGAGCTGTTGGCGCATTTCCGTGCCCATGGCAGCGGTGAACCCTCGGCCGAGATGGATGCGCGCATCCTGGCGGCGGCCAATGCGGCCGCCCGTGAAGCACAGCAGGCCGACAAGGCTGAATCTGGCAGGGCGCAACGCCTGCACCAATGGCTGTTCGGCAGCGGTCGTCAGCGCTGGTCGGTGGCGCTAGCCGGGCTGGCTTGCGTGGGGATCGGCGTCAGCCTTACCTGGCGTACGCTGGAGCAAACGCCGGAGGCCTTCGATGCCGTGCCGCCCAGCGTGGCGATGAGCCCTGCCGCGCCAGCACCTGCATCGATGGCGGCCAAGCGGGCTGCGGAGGTTGAGCCGATGGCGCGTATGGCTGTTCCTCAGGAGCGCCTCAAAGCTGAGGCTGTTGCACGATCAGCGCAGCCGACCGCGATGGCGGATGAAGCCCTGAGCAGTGCTACTGCCATCGCACCGATGGCCGAGCTGGTGATCCAGAGCGAACTGCGCGAGGCGTTGCTGCGTCTGCTGGCGCTGCGCAAGGCCAATCAGCAGGAGGAGGCGCAGCGGTTGCTGGAGCAGCTCAAGGCCGATTATCCGCAACTGGATATCGAGGCCGAGCTTGAGCATCTGGCTAAGGAGCCGTCAGCCGAATGAGCGGTCGGGTAAAAGTCCTGTAAGTCGACTTGTCAGGCGCGCCCAGGCGGAGGAGCATGGGCGCGTTACTGATCGAGTTACCCTTGTCCCATGATGCGTAAGTCCATTTTACTGTTGCTGTGTTTGGGTTGGCTGAGCGCCTGCGAGCGTGCGCCTGAGCCTGTTGCGCAGCAGCCTGCACCTGAGCCCGCCGTGGTTAGCGCGCCTCAACCTGCGCCGCCTGCCAAGGTGGTCGAAAACAAACCCGTGCCTCCCGCCAAAGCGCCTGTTGCCGCCAAGCCCAAACCTGCTGCAGCACCACAGCCTAAACCTGCCGAGCCCGAGGCGAAGCTGGCACTGGATCTCAGCGTGCCGCAGGAGTTGTTCGAGCAGGCGCTGGAAAACGAAACCCGCGAGGAACTCTCGCCAGTGCTGCCGCCGCTGTTTGGCGAGAAACCCGACGTCCAGAGTCCGTTCCAGATCAGCGGTCGGCTGATCAGCAACGAGCGTGTCGACGACTACTGGGACTCCATCGAAGGCGCCGAGGTGCAGTTCGAGTTCAAGCAGTAGCCGTGTGTACCGGGCAAGGCGCGATCCCGACGCTTGTCTCGGTGCACGCGGCTCGGGTGTCCGTAGCCCGGATGTAACCCGGGGAATCCGCGCATGGGATACCCGGATTGCATCCGGGTTACGAAGCCACGCGTCTTAGGCCTTAGTCGACAAACAGATCCGGCACTAGGCTGCCGCCAGCGGGATCGAAACGGTACTGCTCGAAATCGTTGACGCCCCGTTCGCGCAGGATGTCCTCGTCGATCAGCAGACGCCCGCTGATGCTGCGGCCTTCGCTGCTCAGAATCGCATGGGCGGCGTCAGCCATGATCGCCGGCGTGCGCGCACGTTTGAAGGCGTCGCGGCTGCCCAGTTCGAATTCGATGGCGGCGGTGGCGATCATGGTCTTCGGCCACAGCGAGTTGACGCTGATGCCGTACTTCTTGAACTCCTCGCTCATGCCCATGGTGAGCATGCTCATGCCGTACTTGGTGACGGTGTAGGGGCCGTGCTGGGCGAACCACTTGGCATCGAGGTTGAGTGGCGGCGAGAGGTTGAGAATATGCCCACCCGCGCTCTTCTTCAGATAGGGAAGTGCCGCCTGGCTGCAGACCATCACTGCGCGGGTGTTGATCTGGTACATCAGGTCGAATCGCTTGGGTTCGAGTTTTTCCACGCCCACCAGCTTGATCGCGCCGGCGTTGTTGACCAGGGCGTCGATGCCGCCGAAATGCTCGGCAGCCTGGGCCATGGCGGCGGCCACGGCCTGTTCGTCGCGCACGTCCAGCTGCAGTGCCAGGGCCTTGCCGCCAGCGGCTTCGACCTCGGCGGCGACGCTGAAGATGGTGCCTTCCAGTTTCGGGTGTGGCTCGGCGCTCTTGGCCGCGATGACGATGTTGGCGCCATCGGCGGCGGCCTTGAGGGCGATCTCGCGGCCGATGCCACGGCTGGCGCCAGTGATGAACAGGGTTTTGCCGGACAGTGACATGGGCGTGCTCCTTCTTGTTGTTATGGGGCCGTGGGAAGGGCCGGGCGGCGATCCGCTTTAGCCGCGATGAACAACGCTCGCGGCTAAAGCCCCTCCCACGGTGATGTAGTCAAACCTCGGCGGCTTCGATTTCCACCAGCAACTGGCGATTCTTCACCTGATCGCCCTGGCTTACGCCGACGCGGCGAACGATGCCGTCGACGCCAGCCTTGAGCGGGTGCTCCATCTTCATCGCTTCCAGCACCAGCAGCAGTTGCCCTTTGCTCACGCTGGCGCCTTCGGCGATCAGCACGTCGACGATGGCGCCATCCATCGGTGCCTTTACCGCGCCGCTGCTGGCGGCGTTCTGGCCGCCTGCTGGCTCGTGAGTGACATCGACCAGCTCCAGGTTGCCGTGCTCACCATACAGCCACAGGTGCTCACCTTCGATGTGGTAAGCCTGGCGGCGGCGCACGCCGTCCAGCTCCAAAGTCAGCCAGCGGCCGTCGCTGGCCAGCAGGCGCAGGGACAGTTGTTCCTCACCCCGGCGCACGCAAAGGTGCGCTTGGGCGCCGCTGGCGAGTACGTCCAGCTCCACGGCGTGCTTGTGCTCGCCCTGCTTGAGAACGAAACGCCAGGGCGCGCTGCCGGCGCTGCGCCAGCCGGACAGGCCGGGTTGGTGTGCACGGGTGTCGGCCGAGACCTGGTAGAGCAGGGCGGCGGCCATGGCCAACTCGGCCAGGCTGGCGGTGTGTGGGTGCAGGCTGGGGTCATCCGCGAAATGTTCGGCGATGAACGCCGTGGTGGCGTTGCCGGCGGCGAACTCCGGATTCTTGAGGAGGTTGGCGAGGAAGCGCTGGTTGCCATTCACGCCCAGCAGCACGCACTGCTCGACGGCGCGTACCAGCTTGCGCCGGGCCTCGTCGCGGGTTTCGCCGTAGGCGATGACCTTGGCCAGCATCGGATCGTAGAAGGGCGTGACGGCCTGGCCTTCGACCAGGCCGTGGTCGATGCGCACGCCGGCCAGCAGTTCGGGCTCCCAGCGCAGCACCTGACCGGTTTGCGGCAGGAAGCCGGCGGCCGAGTCCTCGGCGTACAGGCGCACCTCCATGGCGTGGCCGGTGAGGCGAATCTCGTCCTGCTGCAGCGGCAGGGGCTGGCCTTCGGCCACGCGAATCTGCCAGGCCACCAGATCCTGTCCGGTAATCAGCTCGGTGACCGGGTGCTCGACCTGTAGGCGAGTGTTCATCTCCAGGAAGAAGAACTCGCCGGAGGTATCGAGTAGAAATTCCACGGTGCCGGCGCCGACGTAGTTGACCGAGGTAGCAGCCTTGACCGCCGCTTCACCCATGGCCTGGCGCAGATCGGGCGTCATGACCGGGCAGGGTGCTTCCTCGACCACCTTCTGGTGGCGGCGCTGCACCGAGCAGTCGCGCTCGCCGAGATAGACGATATTGCCGTGCTGGTCGCCGAAGACCTGGATCTCCACATGGCGTGGGCGGATCACCGCGCGTTCGAGGATCAGCTCGCCGGAGCCGAAGGCGTTCTGCGCCTCCGAGCGGGCGGTGCGGATCTGCCCCAGCAGTTCGGCGGATTCATGCACCAGGCGCATGCCACGGCCGCCGCCGCCGGCGCTGGCCTTGATCATCAGCGGGTAGCCGATGCGTTCGGCTTCGCGGGCCAGGGTGTCGTCATCCTGGGCGGCGCCTTCGTAGCCGGGGATGCAGGGCACGCCGGCTTCGAGCATGGCGATCTTCGATAGGCGCTTGCTGCCCATGAGGTGGATGGCTTCCACGGTCGGGCCGATAAAGACGATGCCGGCGGCTTCACAGGCGCGGGCGAAATCGGCGTTCTCGGAGAGGAAGCCATAGCCAGGATGGATGGCGTCGGCGCCGGTCTTGCGCGCGGCCTCAATGATGGCGTCGATGCGCAGGTAGGACTGGTTGACCTGGGCCGGGCCGATGCACACGGCTTCGTCGGCGATCTGTACGTGGCGGGCGTCGGCATCGGCCTCGGAGTACACCGCCACGGTGCGGTAGCCGAGTTCGATGGCGGTGCGCATCACCCGGCAGGCGATCTCGCCACGGTTGGCGATCAGGATCTTGTTGAATGCGGGCATCTTTGTGCTCCTGCTGTGCGTAGCCCGGATGCAATCCGGGGAATCATTTTGGCGAGCGCTCCCGGATTACATCCGGGCTACGGTCGATCATGTCAGTCCAGCCAATCCATCATTGCGCCCACTTCGGCTTACGCTTCTGCACGAAGGCCATGGTGCCTTCGACGCCCTCGGCGCCGGTCACGGCGGCAGCGAACTGTTCGGCTGCGCGGTCGAGCAACGGGCCGAGCGCTTCGCCTTCGCTGGCCAGCAGCAGGGCCTTGGTCTGCGCATTGGCCTGTGGCGCACATTGGCGAATCTGTTCCAGGGTCTCGTCCAGGCGCTGTTGCAGGGCGGCGTCACCGTCCTCGCAGTAATGCACCAGGCCCAGACGCAGGGCTTCGGCACCGTCGAAGCGGGCAGCGGTCAGCGCCAGGCGGCGCGCTTGGGTCAGGCCGATGCGGTGCACGACGAAGGGGGCGATCTGCGCCGGGAGGATACCTAGCGTGGTTTCCGGCAGGCCGAACTTGGCGCCGCTGGCAGCGATGGCCACATCGGATACGCAGGCCAGGCCGAAGCCGCCGCCGAGCACGGCGCCTTCCAGCACCGCCACCAGCACCTGCGGCGCGGCCTGAGCTTCTTCCAGCAGCGCACCGAAGGCGCGGTTCAGCTCGCGATAGGCGTCACCTCCCTTGGCGCGGGCGCCGGCCATGTCCTTGATATCGCCGCCGGCACAGAAGTGACCATCGGCACCACGCAGGACGAGGGCGCGCACGTTCGGATCATGACGCACGGCCTCCAGCGTAGCGCGCAGTTCGCCGACCATGGCCAGGCTCATGGCGTTGCGGCTGTCCGGGCGGTTGAGGGTGACGTGCAGCACGCCACCTTCTAGGTTCAGCAGCAGGGTTTCGCAGTGGGGCAGGTTGCTCATGGGGGCACCTTTAGATCGTTCCCACGCTCCGCGTGGAAATGCATTTGGCGACGCTCTGCGTCGCTGGAACGCGGAGCGTCCCGTTATGGGTTCCCACGCGGACGGTTCGACGCCTCGACGTGGGAAGCATCAGCTCGCAGAATCGTCCCGGCTATTTTTTCTTCCCGGGCAGAATGCCCATCAGCTTGCAGATGATGCCGAGCATGATTTCGTCGGCACCGCCGCCGATGCTGACCAGGCGCACGTCGCGGTAGGCGCGCGACACCGGGTTGTCCCACATGAAGCCCATGCCGCCCCAGTATTGCAGGCAGGCGTCGGACACCTCGCGGCCCAGGCGGCCGGCCTTGAGCTTGGCCATCGACGCCAGCTTGGTCACGTCACGACCTTTCACATACTGCTCGGTGGCCTGGTAGACCAGCGCACGCAGGCACTCGATATCGGTCTGCAGTTCGGCCAGGCGGAAGTGGATGACCTGGTTGTCGATCAGTGGTTGGCCAAAGGTGTGGCGCTGCTTGCAGTAGTCGATGGTGGTGTCGATGCAGTATTCCAGCCCCTTGATGATGTTGGCGGCGCCAAACAGACGCTCTTCCTGGAACTGCAGCATCTGCATCATGAAACCGGCGCCATCGTGGCCGATGCGATAGCGCTGCGGCACGCGCACGTTGTCGAAGAACACCTGAGCGGTTTCCGAGCTGCGCATGCCGAGCTTGTCCAGATGCGGGCTGACGGTGATGCCGGGCGTCTTCATCGGCACCACGATCAGCGATTTGTTGACGTGCGGCTTGTCGTCGCTGGTGTTGGCCAGCAGGCAGATGAAGTCGGCCGACGGCGAGTTGGTGATCCACATTTTGCTGCCGTTGATCACGTAGTCGTCGCCGTCCTTGCGGGCGGTGGTCTTCAGGCCCGCCACGTCTGAACCGGCGCCGACTTCGGAGACGCCGATGCAGCCAACCATCTCGCCGCTGATGGCCGGGCGCAGGAACTCCTCGCGCAGCTCATCGGAGCCGAAGCGCGCCAGGGCCGGGGTGCACATGTCGGTCTGCACGCCGATGGACATGGGGATGCCGCCGCAATGGATGGTGCCGAACTCTTCGGCGGCGACGATGGAGTAGCTGTAGTCCAGACCCATGCCACCGAATTTCTCCGGCTTGGAGATGCCCAGCAGGCCCAGTTCGCCAGCCTTCTTGAAAATGTCGTGGATGGGGAAGCGGCCTTCCTTTTCCCACTCATCGACGTGCGGGTTGATTTCCTTGTCGACGAAGTTGCGCACGGTGCGGCGGAGTTCTTCGTGCTCTTGAGTGAAGATCATTGTTGTTGTGCTCCGATGATGAGGGTCAGAAACGGGCGACGCCGAAACGGTTGGATTTCAGAGGTCGCAGGTTGGCTTCGGCGCAGATGTCCAGCAAGAAGCCCAGCAGCTTGCGCGTGTCGCGCGGGTCGATCAGGCCGTCGTCCCACAGGCTGGCGGTGCCATAGAGGGCAGTGGACTGGCTGTCGAGTTTCTGCGCAGTGACGTGCTCGAGCATGTCGAGCATTTTCGGATCGGCTTCCTTGCCTTCCTTGGCGTGCTTATCCTCGGTGACGATGCGCAGCACCTTGCCGGCCTGGGCGCCGCCCATCACGGCGGTGCGGCTGTTGGGCCAGGCGAAGATGAAGCGCGGGTCGAGGCCGCGGCCGCACATGGCGTAGTTGCCGGCGCCGTAGGAGCCGCCGACGACGATGGTGAGCTTGGGCACGGTGGCGTTGGCCACGGCCTGGATCATCTTCGAGCCGTGCTTGATCACGCCGTTTTGTTCCGATTCCGTCCCGACCATAAAGCCGGTGGTGTTGTGGAAGAACAGGATCGGCGTGTTGCTCTGCTCGCACAGCTGGATGAACTGCGCTGCCTTGGCCGCACCCTGCGGGGTGATCGGGCCGTTGTTGCCGATGAAGCCGCAGGCCTGGCCTTCGATCTGCAGGTGGCCGCAGACGGTCTGGCTGTCGAACTCGTTCTTGAAGTCGAGGAACTCCGAGCCATCGGCGATGCGCGCGATGATCTCGCGTACGTCGTAGGGCTTCTTGGCATCGGCCGGCACCAGGCCGAGCAGTTCCTCGGCCGGGTACAGCGGTTCGCGCCAGGTGAGCTTCTCACGAGCGGGCAGTTGCTGGTTCCACGGCAGCATGCCAAGGATCTCGCGTGCCAGGCGCACGCCGTCGGCGTCGTTCTCGGCCAGGTACTCGGCGGTACCGGCGACTTGCGCGTGCATTTCCGCGCCGCCCAGTTGCTCGTCGGTGGCGATTTCACCGGTGGCGGCTTTGAGCAGAGGCGGGCCGGCGAGGAACATCTTGGCCTTGCCGCGCACCACCACCACGTAGTCCGACAGGCCCGGCTGGTAAGCCCCGCCAGCAGTGCTGGAGCCATGCACCACGGTGACCTGCGGCAGGCCCATGGCGGACATGCGCGCCTGGTTGGCGAAGCCGCGCGCGCCCTCGACGAAGATGTCGGCGGCGTAGTTGAGGTTGGCGCCACCGCTTTCGGCCAGGGTCACCACCGGCAGCTTGTTCTCGAAGGCGATCTGCTGCAGACGCAGGGATTTCTTCAGGCCGGTGGGGGAGATGGTGCCGCCCTTGATCGCGCTGTTGTTGGCGATCACCAGGCAACGCACACCGGCGATGTAGCCGATGCCGGCGATCAGGCCGCCACCTGCCTGGCTGCCGTCCTTGTCGTCGTGCAGTTTGTAGCCTGCCAGCGAGGACAGTTCGAGGAACGGCGCGCCGGCATCGAGCAGCAGGTTGATGCGTTCACGCGGCAGCAACTGGCCGCGCTTCTCGAACTTGGCCTTGGCTTCCTGCGCCTTGTCGAGCACCTTCTGCTCCACGTCACGGAAGGCCGCGATGGCACTCAGCATGGCTTCGCGGTTCTGCGCGAAGGCTTCGCCATGGACATCGATTTCCGATTGGATCACGGGCATCGCCTTACTCCTGATCTTTCAGTACGTCGGGCACGTAGGCCCGGTGGAAACCGTTGTAGGATTCGCTGTTTTTCGCCTTGCCCAGAGTCCAGGCACGAGTGCCCTGGCTGGCGGCGCCATCGATGCGGATGGTGTTGCCGCTGATGAAGTTGGCGCCGGGGCTGAGCAGGAAAACGATGGCCGCCGCCACCTCGGACTCGGTGCCGATGCGTTGCAGCGGCACGTGATCCTTGAGGTTGCGGATCATGTTCTTCATCGACTCAGGGTAGGTGTCCATGCCGCTGGAGGCGATCCAGCCCGGCGCTACGGCGTTGACCCGCACACCGGCGTGGCCCCACTCGTAGGCGGCGGTCTTGGTGAAGTTCTCCATGCCGGCCCGCGCCGCCCCCGAATGGCCCATGCCGGGCATGCCGCCCCACATGTCGGCGAGCATGTTGACGATGCTGCCGCCGTGCTTGCTCATGCTCTGCAGGAAGACTTCCTTGGCCACCAGAAAGCCGCCCACCAGATTGGTGCGCACCACGGTCTCGAAGCCTTTCTGGTTGATGCCGATCAGCGGCGCGGGGAACTGGCCGCCAGCATTGTTCACAAGCTGGTGGATGCGCCCGCGTTCCCTGATCACCGCGCCGACCATGGCCTTCACGGCGTCTTCGTCACGGATGTCGCAGACCTGGAAGCTGGCGCTGCCACCGTCCTCGGTGATCTCGGCGCAGGTCTTCTCCAGCTTTTCCTGCTTGCGCCCGACCAGCACCACATGGGCGCCGAGGTGGGCCAACTCGTGGGCCACGCAGCGGCCGATGCCGCTGCCACCACCGGTGACCAGGATGGTCTGTTCATTGAACAGGCCAGGTTTGAATACGGAGTCGTAGCTCATTGTTCTTGTTGTCCTGAGTGATTGCGGTGCGCGTGGCGCGCTACGAGACGGTTGCAGTGTTCAGGCTGTCGGCCAGCGCCTTGGGCACCGGCACCGGGAACTCCAGCAACTGCTGGGCGAACGCCTTGCCCTGCGGGTCGATGCGCAGGCTGGCGACGCCACCACCGCCCAGCGCGTTCTCCAGCAGGAAGTTGAGGCCGTGGCAACCCGGCAGGTACCAGCGGCTGACGCGGCCCTGTTCGGCGTCCAGGGTATGCGCCATCCAGTTGGCCACGGCTTCGGGCGTCAACGCAGCAGCGATCCACGCCAGGTATTCGGGCTTTCTGGCCATCACGCCGATGTTGCTGTGGTTGCCCTTGTCGCCGGAGCGGGCCACGGCCAGGCGGATCAGCGGCACGGCGGCGTCGGCTTCACCCATGGGGACGGGCAGAGCGGCTGGTGCACGAAGTTGGGCCGGGTCGAAGGCATCGATCTGCGGCAGGGCGACCGGTTGGCGTTCGCCATCGATCTCGACGCTCAGGGCGCAGGCACTCTTGTCCACCAGGAAGCTGAACAGGCGGATCACCGGGTAGACGGTGGGGCGGCCGCCGACGATGCCGGTCAGGCCCGGTGCCATGCCGGTGGCAGCCTGGGCGATCTCGCGGGAGAAGAGGATCAGTGCCTCCTTCTTGGCATGCCGTGCGGCGATCTTCACCACCACTTCGCGGCTGTATTTGCGGTGAGCATGGACGCCATAGGTGGCTTCGCTGCCGAGCAGCTCGACGCTGACTTCCTGATAACGGCCCCAGCCGCGCTCGGCGAACAGCTCTTCGGTCTTGTTGATGATCGCCTGGCTGACCCGCTCGGCCTTGGCCACCGCATCGATACCGGCGAGCAGGAAGCTGGCGGTGCAGCGGAAACCGTCCGGGTGCGTGGCGCTGACCTTGTACTGGTCGGTGGGCGGCAGGCCGCGTGCGCCCCGCAGCTGCACGCGGTTGTCGCCGACCTGGCTCAGCTCGACAAGGGTGAAATCGCAGATCACGTCCGGCAGCAGATAGGCGCGCGGGTCGCCGATCTCGTAGAGCATCTGCTCGCCAACGGTAAAAGGCGTGACCAAGCCGCCGGAACCCTCCGGCTTGGTCACGACGAAACGGCCATCGCTCTCGACTTCGACGATGGGGAAGCCGATGTGCTCGTAATCCGGCACGTCGCGCCAGTCGGTGAAGTTGCCACCGGTGCACTGCGCGCCGCACTCGATGATGTGCCCGGCCAGTGCGGCCTGGGCCAGCTTGTCGTAGTCGCTCCAGGCCCAGCTGAATTCGTGCACCAGGGCGGCGCTGACCACGGCGCTGTCGACCACGCGGCCGGTGATGACGATGTCGGCGCCCTGTTCCAGCGCGGCGACGATGCCCGGTGCGCCGAGGTAGGCGTTGACCGAGACGCAGAAGGGCGGCAGCGCGGCGCCCGTGAACATCTCGCGGGTGCCGGCCTTGACCAGCTCGCCAAGCTTGGGTTGCAGGTTGTCACCGTGCAGTACGGCGATCTTCAGGTTCACCCCGGCCTGCTCGCAGGCGGCGCTCAGGGCGGCGGCGCAGGCCATCGGGTTGACCCCACCGGCGTTACTGATGACGCGGGTTTTCTTCGCTGCCAGTTCGCCGAGCAGCGGCGCGAGCACCTCGACGAAGTCACGGGCGTAGCCGTCATCCGGCTTCTTCATGCGGGCGCCGGCCATGATCGACATGGTGATCTCGGCCAGGTAGTCGAACACCAGGTAATCCAGTTCGGCGCCGCGAACCAGTTGGGCTGCAGCGGTGGAGGTATCGCCCCAGAAAGCGGAGGCGCAGCCGATGCGTACGGTTTTGGTCATTGGAATTGGCCCGTCACACATTGATAAGGTGAGTCGACATTACCAAGCAAGCGCTTGGTTGAAAAGTGGTGGAAGGCGACAAAACGGCCAAAAATGCGCCCAAGCGCTTGCTTGGTCATCGTCCGGCGCATACATTTCATCAAGTAAGACAAGCACTTGCCGGCAGCATGAAGAACTCATCAGAACAATTGCCGTGCAAGGCAATCAGGGGAGAAATCAGCGTGGATGAACACAGAGCCCAGGCCGTGATGCTGGAGTTGGTTGCCAGCGGCCAGGTGACCGACCCGGACAGCGCCCGTGGCAAGCTGTTACAGATGGCCGCCCACCTGTTCCGCAGCAAGGGCTATGAGCGCACCACGGTGCGTGACCTGGCCAGCGCTATTGGCATCCAGTCGGGCAGCATCTTTCATCACTTCAAAAGCAAGGACGAGATCCTGCGCGCGGTGATGGAGGAGACCATCATCTATAACACGGCGCTGATGCGTGCTGCGCTGGCCTCGGCACAGGGCACCCGTGAGCGTCTACTGGCGCTGATTCGTTGTGAGCTGCAGTCGATCATGGGCGGTACCGGTGAAGCCATGGCGGTGCTGGTCTACGAGTGGCGTTCGTTGTCCGAGCGGGGGCAGGCACAGATTCTGGCCTTGCGCGACACCTACGAGCAGCTTTGGCTGCAGGTGCTGGGCGAGGCGCGTGACGCCGGTTATTTCAAGGGTGATCCGTTCATCCAGCGGCGGTTTCTGACTGGTGCCTTGAGCTGGACCAATACCTGGTTTCGTCCGCAGGGGCCAATGAGCCTGGATCAGCTGGCGGAAGAGGCGCTGTCGCTGGTGTGCAAGGATATTTGAGCAAACTTGGCTAGGCTGATGGTGAGCGCCCGTTCTAGGGGCTCTGACACCGGGCTGCTTCGTATCGTGTGACGTGACGAGAGGTCGAGTTTGCGTGCGCTAGTGTTTTGCATGATGTGCTGCCTGTCGTTGCTGCATGTGCCGACTGCCATTGCCACGCAGGAGGTGCGCGTCGGTGGTTATCACTTTCCACCTTATGTAGAGCGGCCGGAATCATCGCAGCCGCAGGGGCTGGTGCCTGATTTGTTGCAGGCGCTCAACGCCACGCAGCAGCGCTATCGTTTCGTATTGGTACCGACCTCGGCTCCCCGGCGTTATCGCGACCTTGAGAACGGACGTTTCGATCTGATGTTCTTCGAGTCCAGTACCTGGGGTTGGCAGGGGCGCTCCTATCTGGCGCTGGATCTGAATGTCGATGATGCCGAGGTTTTCGTCGCCGCTGCCCAGCCAGGACGTGGCCAGGAATATTTCCAGGACCTGAGCGACAAGCGCATGGCGCTCTATCATGGCTATCACTACCGTTTCGCTGGCTTCAATGCCGACCCTGACCATCTCGTGCGTACCTACAACGCCATGCTGACCTACTCCCATGACAGCAACCTGTTAATGCTTTTGGCTCAGCGTGCCGATGTAGCCGTGGTTACGCGCTCCTACCTGCAGATGTTCCTCGATCGGCATCCGGCACTGGTGCCCGAATTCCTGGTTTCCGCGCAGGCGGATCAGCTTTATCACCACCAGATCCTGTTGCGACGTGGTGGGCCTCTGAAGCCTGCACAAATCGGCGAGCTGCTGCGGCAGTTAAAGGGCAGTGGCGAGTTTTCGAGGTTGCTTGATCGCTATCATCTGACCCTGATCGATAAGGAATCCGGGCGTTAGAAACCGTCTGTTCGGTCAAGGTCGGTTCGGGTAGGCTGGCGCACATCAGAAGACGGATTTTTCGGGGGCTCGCAATGCGTCATTCACGGTGCCTGATTCAAGGATGCGTGCTGGCCCTTGGGCTGCTGTCAGCCGTGCCCCTGTTTGCCGCCGAGCTGATCAAGGTGGGCGGCGCCTATTTTCCGCCTTATGTGGTCAAGTCCAATCTGCAGGAGTCGAGTGGCCTGCTGGCGCAGTTGCTCGAGGCGCTCAATCGGGAACAAAGCGATTACCAGTTCATCATGCTGCCTACGGCTGTCGTGCGTCGTTTCGACGATCTGCAGCGCGGGCGCATCGATATGGCCATTTTCGAGAATCCGCAATGGGGCTGGCAGGGCATCGATGCCGAGCCGGTCGACATGCAGCTCGAAGATGCCGAGTTGTTCGTGGCCAGGCGTGAGAACCTGCGTGATCAGGGTTACTTCGCCGCGTTAGAGGGCAAGCGGCTGGCGCTGTATCGCGGTTATCACTATGGCTTTGCCCAGTTCAACAGCGATCCTGACTTTCTCACCAGCACTTTCAATGCCTACCTCGGTCATTCGCATGACAGCAATCTGTTGATGGTGTTGCGCGGGCGCGCCGATGTTGCCTTGGTGACGCGCTCCAATCTCTACGATTTTCTGGCGCGTAATCAGGAATATGCGCCTCGATTGCTGATCTCCGAGCGTATCGATCAGGTTTATCGCCACCACGCGATGATTCGCGCGGGCGCGCCGATAACGCCTGAGCGCTTCGCCGCCCTGCTCGAACGTTTGCGCAGTAAGGGCGAGTTGCTGCGCATTTTTTCGCCTTACCGCATTGCCGTCACGTCAGCCGCAGCGGATAGCTCAGCAATAGGAAATGCAGGAGATTGACTGCTCCGTGCAGCGCTATGGCCAGGCTGAGACGACCGCTGTAGTGAAAGGCCAGACCATAGCCAAGGCCTGCACAGGCTGCCACTATGGCAAACAGCGGGCTGAAGGGCAGGTGGGCCGCACCGAACAGGCCTGCCGTCAGTAGCAATCCAGGCCACGTTCCCAAGTATCTGATCAGAGCCGGCTGCAACAGGCCACGAAACAGCAACTCCTCGGCCAATACCGCTACGCCGAGATTGATGGCCAGCCACAGCAGCAGCCCCTGCGGCCATTTGGGTTGCCAGGCGAGCAGGCCCAGCGCCATGGCCAGTAGCGGTACCAGCAGCAAGGTGGCGATGCAGGCCAGCCATGCACGCTGCGGAGAATTGGCGTCGCGGCGTGCCTGCCCCAGCCACCAGGCCAGCAGTGTGGTGGCCACTAGCAGTTTGTCCCAGGACAGGCGCAGGCCATAGGGCGCCGCATCGCTGCTGATCAGGCGCGGTGGCCACAGTTGCCAGGGGGTGAAACCGGGTATCAGGTGCGCTGCCAGACTGACGCTACTCAGCAGGATCAGTGCTAGCCAAAGCCCGTTCGGCAAGTGCCGTTCAGCGGCCAGTACCCATACAACGAAAAGGCCGCCGAACAGCAGGCCTGTGGGGGCAATGAAGCCCAGGCTGGTGCCAAGGGCCAGGGTTAGGGCCGGGAGCAGCAGGCGCAGGTGCAGGGGCATGATATGTCCTTGGCGAGGCTGCGCAGTCTGGGCGCTTCAGGAAAAATGCCTGCGCTTGGTGATGCTTGGTTGAAACCGGGCTGGAACCTCGGTGCGGTCAAATGCTCATTTACCGCGCCCGGGCGCGAGTGTGGGGCCAGACCCTTTCTTGCCTGTTTGTGCGCGGTCGTCATCATCTTCGCTCGACGACTTTTCGCACAAAACCTAGCGTTGGCGCTCGCGTTCGTCCTTGGCTTGTTGTTCGATGGCGCGCTGGCGCATGCGTGCGAGCTGCTCCTCACTCAGGGGCATTTTCTTGGCACTGCTGCGCAGGATCAGCAGGCTGCCGATTACCGAGCCGAACACCAGAGCCAGCAGCAACCAAACGTACCAGGGCATGGTAACTCCTTACGAGGGGGAGAATGTCAACCATAACCTGCGTATCGTACCTTGTCTTGTCTGGTTCACCTGAGGCCGCCGGCAGGCTGAGCTATGCATGACTGCATTGACCCGACAGGTGTTGATCGGATGCCTCGGCCGGCGCAGATCATTCGCCGCACAGAGCATGCTTAACCGATGTGGAGGCCATGCTGGCAGGGTGTGCAGAGCGTAAGGTGAGTGGGCGTGATGAGTGCCTTGCAGCCTTTCGCCCTGGCCAGTGTTCGCTGGCTTTGCGCTACAATGCCCGGCGTTGTGCGACACGTATGATCGCGTCGTGCTTGGTCTGGTTCATTGCACCATGGCTCCAAATCCTTTGCTATCAAGGGGTTAATGCCTAAAACAGCAATCAACATAACCAGCTCAGCCTGGGTTGATCTGCGCCTCGGGAGCATCGTGCTTCAACGGGGACAGGCAACAAAATGCACCATTTCACGCCTTCGTTGGGCCGTGGAATCGGTGCGAAAAGCAGGAAAGTCGCACTCTGATGCAATCGGGGTGTAACTAAATATGTCAGCCTAGAGGGTGAATCCGCCCTCTGGGCAAGGTTTCACTTCTCAACGTCTGGCATTGAGCCTTAATCACCGTCGTGAGACGTAGGTGGGAAGTGTTGTCCAAGCACGGAGCGTCAAGCTCCTAATCGCATTGCTCAGCCCGCTTACACAGGGGTACCGAGCCTGGCATGTACCTGCCAGTTCATTAGATCGGCATGCGTCAGGGGCCAACCCTGGGGTGTGAAGCCCGATTGACAATGTCTCGCTCGCAAGAGGGTGTTATCCGGTGACGGAGAGCTCCATGTGTCCGAATTGCACGGATGCGCCGAGGCTAATGACCCAACCCGCATGGCTAACCCATGTGAATCGTCGACAGACCCCCCGTGAGCATTGAGAGGCCTACGGCAATTATCGGCCTCAGCCAAAAGGCAACACAGTCGGTCATCACCGTAGCGTCTGGTGATGCGGTACCAAAACGACTGTCGGGGGAAAGACGAAGCCTAAACGGGGAATAGATGCGACTCGGGGAACGTGGCAATCCCGACCACTCGCCTGACCAGCAGCATGGTCAGGCAGGCAAACCGCAAGGGGCGCTGATGGGTGTGGGGAATGGGAGGATGCAAGAAGCGAATGGCTGCCTGTAATGGGTAGCATATCGGTTGAAACATCACCGGCAGGGGCAACCCTGGCTGACGTGCATCTGGTTTACGAGCGCAAGAAGAGCCGCTGATTCCAGCGATAACCAAACGACCCTATGGGCGACTACTGCCCATAGGGGAGTAGTCCGTCCTGAATGTCGTTCATCTCAGGAGGACTGTATGAAAACGCAACCAGCAACACCGGTCGCGTCTGCGCCCTTCGGCGGAGTGATGAATTGGCACGATCTCGATTGGGCCACCGTTCAGCAAGCCGTTCGGAAAACGCAGCTAAAGATTGCGCAGGCAACACAGGAAGGTAACTGGCGCAGGGTTAAACGCCTGCAACGGATGCTGACCTATTCGTTTTACGGCCGCTGTTTGGCTGTACGACGAGTCACGGAGAACCGGGGTCGTAAGACTCCGGGCGTCGATGGAGAAACCTGGGGATCGCCCCAGGCCAAGCTCCGTGCTGTGGGAAGTCTGTCGAAACAACGGGGTTATCGACCCAAACCGCTACGGCGGGTCTGGATACCGAAACCCGGTAAGCATGAGAGGCGCCCGCTGGGTATCCCGACGATGTTGGATCGGGCCATGCAGGCGCTGCATCTGCAAGCGTTGGAGCCTGTAATCGAAAGTACCAGCGATCCGAAGTCCTATGGATTTCGCCCGGATCGTTCGACTGCTGACGCAATGGTTGAGCTTTTCCACCTGCTGTCGTCGCAAACGGCGCCGGTCTGGATTCTGGAAGGCGACATCAAGGGCTTCTTCGACAACATCAACCACGAATGGCTGTGTCGGAATGTCCCGATGGACACGAAGGTACTGCGCAAGTGGTTAAAAGCCGGGGTTATCGACCGGCGACAACTCATGGCAACGGAAGCCGGGACGCCGCAGGGTGGAATTATTTCGCCCTGTCTGGCCAATGCCACTCTGAACGGTCTGGAAACTCAGTTGAAGCGCCATCTGGCGAAGAGGCTGGGGGTTGTGAAAGCCAAGAAGACCAAGGTGCAATGCGTTAGGTATGCGGACGACTTCGTGATCCTGGCAGCCTCGAAAGAGCTGTTGGAGGAAGAGGTCAAACCCTGGGTAGAACAATTCCTGTCAGTACGAGGGGTTGAGCTGTCCCGGGAGAAAACGCACATCACGCACATTCACCAGGGATTCGATTTCCTGGGGTGGAATTTCAGGAAGTACGTGCCGAAGTCACCACGCAGGAAAGCCAAGCTGCTGATCAAGCCCTCGAAGAAAAACGCTTCAGCGTTTTATCGGAAGGTGCGCGAGATCATCAAAGGCAGTGGGGCCATGACGCAGGAAGCGTTGATCGGCCAACTGAACCCGGTACTGAAGGGGTGGGCACAATACCACTCCCCGGTCGTGGCAAAACAAACCTTCAGCAGGCTGGATCATCTGATCTTTTGGCGAATCTGGAGGTGGGCGAAACGTAGGCATCCAAGGAAGTCGGCTGATTGGATCAGGAATAAATACTTCCGATCCATAGGCGGGCAGAACTGGGTGTTCGCGTACCCCTACAAGAATGGTAAGGGAGAAAAGCAGTACCGCCGGCTATACCAGTTGGCGGGAACCGCAATCGTGCGTCACAAGCGTCTGTCGGTGGATTACACCCCCTACGACGCGGAGCGCGAGCTGGAATGGGAGGCGCTGAGAGTCAAACGGATGCAGCACAAGCTGCGTTATCGGGGACAAATCCTCAGTCTCTTCCGCAGACAGCGGGGCCTATGTGCCTCGTGCGGGCAAGCGGTGAGCAAGGAAACTGGCTGGCACGACCATCACGTCATCAGGCGGGTGGACGGCGGGCCAGACACTCTGCAAAACCGTGTGCTGCTTCATCCCAACTGCCATGCGCTGGTTCATAGCCGGCGCCAAGAGACACCTCTACGGTTTAGCGGTTTAAAACTGTAGAATTCGACGCAACACTTCGTACGTTGCCGGCCAAGCTACTTGGTTTTTCGTAAGCTTGAGCCGTATGCGGTGAAAGCCGCACGTACGGTTCTTAGGGGGGGACGGGCCAGTAATGGCCTGTCCCTACCCGACTTTGTCCTGTTCGAGATTTGCTCATGCCCGCCTGCCAGACCCCGATCATCGTCGCCCTCGACTTTCCCAGCCGTGATGCCGCTCTGGCGTTGGCCGACCAGCTCGATCCGGCGTTGTGCCGGGTCAAGGTCGGCAAGGAGCTGTTCACCCGCAGTGGCCCGCAGGTGGTCGAGGCGCTGCAGGCCAAAGGATTCGAGCTGTTTCTCGATCTGAAATTTCATGACATCCCCAATACCACGGCGATGGCGGTCAAGGCCGCTGCGGAACTGGGCGTGTGGATGGTCAACGTGCACTGCTCCGGCGGCCTGCGCATGATGGCGGCCTGCCGTAATGAGCTGGACAAGCTGGCGGGCGCCAAGCCGTTGTTGATCGGCGTGACGGTGCTGACCAGCATGGAGCAGCAGGACCTGGCCGGTATCGGCCTGGATGTGCCGCCGCAGGAGCAAGTGCTGCGTCTGGCCGGGCTGGCCGCCGAGGCCGGGCTCGATGGCCTGGTCTGCTCGGCGCAGGAAGCGCAGGCGCTGAAGGTGGCGCAGCCGCGCCTGCAACTGGTGACGCCCGGCATTCGCCCGGCTGGTAGCAGCGCCGACGACCAGAAGCGCATCCTCACCCCGCGTCAGGCACTGGAGGCCAGCTCCGACTATCTGGTGATCGGTCGCCCCATCAGCCAGGCCGCCGATCCGGCGCAGGCGCTGGCTGCCGTGGTCGCCGAACTGCACGCCTGAGCCTTGTAGCCCGGATGAAATCTGGGGCGGTCTGGCATGCCGTCCTATCTTTCCCGGATTTCATCCGGGCTATCCGTTGATCGCGGCACCGCGCTGCTGGCGTCGTCATCAGCGCCCTGCATGACCCGCCACTCCAGAGTCTGATAGTGCTGCTCGCCGTCCGGCTTGCTGGCTAGACTCCTCGCCCATTCAACAGGAATCACTGCGAGGAAGCAGACATGAGCATGACGTTCTCCGGCCAGGTCGCCCTGGTCACCGGCGCTGCCGCCGGTATTGGCCGTGCCACCGCCCAGGCTTTCGCTGCCGAAGGGCTCAAGGTCGTGGTATCCGATGTGGATGTGGCTGGCGGTGAAGGCACCGTCGAGCTGATTCGTGCGGCCGGTGGCGAGGCCTGCTTCGTGCGCTGCGACGTGACCCGTGATGCCGAGGTCAAGGCGTTGATGGACGCCACCCTGGCGCAGTACGGCCGGCTGGACTATGCCTTCAACAATGCCGGTATCGAGATCGAACAGGGCAAGCTGGCCGACGGCAACGAGGCCGAGTTCGACGCCATCATGGGCGTCAACGTCAAGGGCGTATGGTTGTGCATGAAACACCAGATCCCGTTGCTGCTGGCCCAGGGCGGCGGCGCCATCGTCAACACCGCCTCGGTCGCCGGCCTGGGTGCCGCGCCGAAGATGAGCATCTATGCCGCTTCCAAACATGCGGTGATCGGCCTGAGCAAATCCGCAGCGGTGGAATATGCGAAGAAGAAAGTCCGCGTCAACGCCGTGTGCCCGGCGGTGATCGACACCGATATGTTTCGCCGCGCCTACGAGGCGGACCCGAAGAAGGCCGAGTTCGCTGCCGCCATGCACCCGGTCGGGCGTATCGGCACGGTCGAGGAAGTCGCCGCAGCAGTGCTCTATCTGTGCAGTGATCATGCGGCGTTCACCACTGGCCAGGCGCTGGCCGTAGACGGTGGTGCCACGGCGATCTAATAGCTCTGGCCCGGTAGTCTGCACGCAGTCTAAGGTTGGCTCGCAGGGCCACTGTCAGCAGTGGCTCTGACTCAGCACAATCACGACGGGTTCAACTGGAGCAATAACAATAATGACCGCCGATCCCTTGCTGACGTTTTTCCTGCCCGCTGCGCTGGGCATCATCATGCTCGGGCTTGGTCTGTCCCTGAGCCTGGCCGACTTCGCCCGCGTGGCCAAATTTCCCAAGCCGGTGCTGATCGGCCTGGCTTGCCAGCTGCTGCTGTTGCCGCTGGCGTGCTTTTTCCTGGCCAAATTGTTCGGTCTGGCGCCGGCACTGGCCGTCGGTCTGATGCTCTTGGCTGCCTCGCCGGGCGGCACCACGGCCAACCTCTACAGTCATCTGGCCCATGGCGACGTGGCGTTGAACATCACCCTCACCGCAGTCAACTCGGTGATCGCGATTCTGACCATGCCGCTGATCGTCAATCTGTCGCTGGCTTACTTCATGTCCGCCGATCAGGCCATTCCGCTGCAGTTCGCCAAGGTGGTGCAGGTGTTCGTCATCGTCCTGGGGCCGGTGGCCATTGGCATGTGGCTGCGCAGCCGTTTCCCCGGCTTCGCCGAGCGCATGCAGAAACCGGTGAAGATCATCTCGGCGCTGTTCTTGCTGCTGATCATCCTGCTGGCGGTGGCCAAGGACTGGCGTACCTTCGTCGATTACGCGCCGTCGGTAGGCGGCGCGGCGCTGGCCTTCAACCTGTTGAGCATGGCGGTGGGTTACTGCGTGCCCAGGCTGCTCAAGCTCAACCTGCGCCAGGCGATTGCCATCGCCATGGAGATCGGTATCCACAATGGCACCCTGGCCATCGCCCTGGCACTCAGCCCGGCGCTGCTGAACAACCCGACCATGGCCATTCCGGCCGCCATCTACAGCCTGATCATGTTCATCACGGCGGCGTTGTTCGGCTTGTGGGTCAACCGTGTGCATGGTGCAGAACTGGCCCACGACGCGGTGCCCGAACAGTAGGGTGCGCTGCGCGCACCGCATGCATACGCTGTCAGTCGTTGGTGCGCACGGCGCACCCTACCGCTCGTAGCCCGGATGCAATCCGGGGCGGCCTTGTAGAGCCCCGGATTGCTTCAGAGCTATGGGGTGGCTAGCGCTTGCCCCAGTTCAGCACGGCCAGGGTCAGAAGGCCGGCGACGATACCCCAGAAGGCCGAGCCGACACCGGCCAGGGTCATGCCCGAGGCGGTGACCAGGAAGGTGATCAGCGCCGCTTCGCGCTCGTTGGGTTCGCTCATGGCCTGGGTCAGGCCGCCGATGATCGAGGCGAACAACGCCAGTGCGGCGATGGAGAGGATCAACGCCGCCGGCAACGCGGCGAACAGCGAGGCCAGAGTGGCGCCGAAAATGCCGGCAATGGCGTAGAACACCCCGCACCAGACTGCTGCGGTGTAGCGCTTGCGCGGGTCTTCATGGGCTTCCGGGCCAGCGCAGATGGCGGCGCTGATCGCGGCCATGTGAATGCCGTGGCTGCCGAACGGCGCCATCAGGATCGACACCAGGCCGGTGCTGGTCAGCAGTGGTGAGGCCGGCACGTCGTAACCATTGGCGCGCAGCACCGCCATGCCCGGCAGGTTCTGCGAGGCCATGGCGACGATGAACAGCGGTATGCCGATACTGATGGCAGCGCCCAGGGAGAAGCTCGGCGTGGTCCACTCAGGCGTGGCCAGTTGCAGCTGGAAGCCAGTGAAGTCCAACAGGCCGAACATCCCGGCCAGCACGCTGCCGACAACCAGTGCCGAAAGCACCGAGTAGCGAGGCCATAGGCGCTTGCCGAGCAGGTAGGCGAGCAGCATGGCCACCACCAGAATCGGTTGTTGTTCGGCGGCCACGCAGATTTCCAGGCCGATCTTGAACAGCACACCGGCCAGCAGGGCGGCCGCGATAGAGGCAGGGATGCGGCGCATCAGGCGGTCGAAGGTGCCGGTCAGACCGATCAGCACGATCAGACCCGAGGCCAGGATGTAGGCGCCAATCGCCTCGCCATAGGACACCTGCGGCAAGCTGGTGATCAGCAGCGCCGCACCGGGCGTCGACCAGGCGATCATCACCGGCGCGCGATAGCGTAGCGAGAGCACGATGCAGCACAGCGCCATGCCGATCGACAGCGCCCAGATCCACGAGGAAATCTGCCCGGCGCTGAGGCCGGCCGCCTGGCCGGCCTGGAACATCAGCACCAGGGAGCTGGTATAGCCGGTGAGCATGGCGATGAATCCAGCGACCACGGCCGAGGTGGAGGTGTCCGCCAGTGGGCGCAGGCGGGAAGGGACGGCGTCTTGCATCAGAACATTCCAGTGTCGACGATGATGGGGTAAAGCGAGGCGACCAGCAGCAGCGCCATGCCGATGTTGAAGGTACGCAGCGCCCGCGGGTTGTCCAGCCACTTGCGCAGCATACTGCCGGCGACGGTCCACAGGCCCACGCTGGGGCAGTTGATCAGGGCGAACAGGGCGGCGATCAGCAGCACGTTGCTGAAGAAACCATCCTGCGGGGTATAGGTGGTGATGGCGCCGATGGCCATGATCCAGGCCTTGGGGTTGACCCACTGGAATGCCGCAGCCTGGAGAAAGGTGAAGGGTTTGGCGGCAGGGTTGTCACGGCCTTGCGGCGCGCCGGACTGGGCGATTTTCCAGGCCAGATAAAGCAGGTAGGCGGCGCCGACATAGCGCAGCACGTCATGCAGCAGCGGCAGCCGTTGGAACACCTGGCCCAGGCCCAGGCCTACGGCGGCCACCAGCAGCATGAAGCCCAGGCTGATGCCGAGCATGTGCGGAATGCTGCGGCGCACGCCGAAGTTCACCCCGGAGGCGAGCAGCATCATGTTGTTGGGGCCTGGCGTCACCGAGGTGACGAAGGCGAAGGCGATGAAGGCGAGCAGCAGTTCGGTGGACATGGTCGTTCTCCGGGGACTGGCAAAGCCTATTGCGCCACCGCAGCGGCGTCGCGGTACAGCCATGGCTGGGTTGGGCCGTACAGTCTGGCCAAGCGCTGGCCATATCGTTAGCCTCGAGTTTTTGCCGATCAAGGGCCACATCGATGCAACCGGACAATCCCTACAGCGCACCGCAGGTGGAGTTGCTCGACCGTGTCGGCAGCAGGCAATTGCCGGGATGGAGTGCCAGGCAGTTGCAGGTATTGGGCGGGTTGGCGCTGGTGTCGGTCGCCGCCAACACACTGTTGCTCGGGTTGTTGTTCTTGGCTGCGCCACTGCAGACGCCTGAGGCCGAACGACTGTTTGCCTATACCGACTGGTTGAGCCTGATGCTGGCTCTGCTCGGCTGCTACCTGTTGTTGCGTTTCAAGGCTTTTGCCGAAGCCCGCTTCGCTGCACGCAACCTGGGCGTACCGATCTGGCTGCTGCTGGGGGTGACGCTGTTGCTGGAAATACTCGATATGTTGTTCGGCGATCAGCTGTTTGGTGGGTTGGATTGGCAAACCATTGGCTACATGGCGCTGCTCTGTCTGATGGGCATATGCACCACCTGGCTGGGAATGCGGCTACTCAAGCTGGACTATCCCTATCCGGCGCTGAAGGTCATGGCCTGGCTCGATATTGTCGGCGGGCTGATGTTGGCCAGCGTGCTGCTGATGCTGGTGGCGTTGCTGCCGCTGCTGGGCGCGGGCGTAGCGCTGATGCTGGTGTTCTTCAGGGGTGCTGGCGAGTTACAGCAGGGGTAGGCAGACTCTTCCGTCTGCCAGGCTGTCTGACAGCGATTCAGCTACGGCCGGCAGCCAGTGCCAGATTTACCCTGAGCCAGCCCTGCACCGCCTCTTCACCCACTTCAGCGAATACACGTTGCAGCAGCCGCGCCTGCTCGCGGCGCAGTGCCTGCTCCAGCTTGGCACCTTCGGCCGTGAAGCCGAGAACACGCTTGCGCTTATCGTCCGTGGCAGCCTCGCTTTGCACCAGATTCATCTCGATCAACTGACGCAGCGGCATGTTCAGTGCCTGCTTGCTTACCCCCAGGTAACCCAGCAGTTCGGTCATGTTCAGGCCCGGATACTTGGCGATGAAGAACAGAATGCGATGATGCACCCGCGACAGGCCGCGCTTTGCCAGCATCTCGTCAGGCTTGGCGGTGAAGGCCTGGTAGCCGAAGAAGAAGGCTTCCATGGCAGCCTGCTGGGCTGCAGCGTGCTTGATCACTTGTGCGCCATGATGGTTGGCCTGCGCACCCTCGGCGGGTGACGTTAAAAACTTCTCGGCGAAATTTTTTAGGTCAGTCATATTGACGTATCTCGGGTTGGCGGCGTAGTTTCGGTCAAGCAGTTTGACTTAATTCCAATGACTTTGCAGCCCAGGACATCTCATGGCCTTCTCCGAACGTATCGCCCGCCTGAAAAGCTCTCTGATTCGCGAAATTCTGGCTGCGGCGCAGCGTCCGGAGGTGATGTCCTTCGCCGGTGGCCTGCCGGCCGAACCGATGCTGCCCAAGGTGGACTGGGCCGATATGCCGGCGAGCATGGGCCAGTACGGCATGAGCGAGGGTGAGCCGGCGCTGCGTGAGGCCATTGCCGCTGAGGCGCGTGCATTGGGCGTGCCTTGCGAGGCCAGCCAGGTACTGATCGTCAGCGGCTCGCAGCAGACCTTGGATCTGGCCTCCAAGCTGTTCATCGATCCGGGCACCGAGGTATTGCTCGAAGCGCCGACCTACCTGGCCGCGCTGCAGGCCTTCCAGCTCTTTGGCGCCGACTGCATCAGCGTGCCGCAGGAGGCCGACGGGCCTGAGTTGGCGGCGCTGCGTCAGCGTCTGGAAACGCACAAGCCGGCTTTCGCCTACCTGATCCCGACCTTTCAGAACCCGTCCGCCACCCGTTACAGCGAGGCCAAGCGCGAAGCCGTGGCGGCGCTGCTCGACGAGTTTGGCGTGACCCTGATCGAAGACGAGCCGTACCGCGAGCTGGTGTTCGACGCCGGCAGCGCCACGCCCATCGTCAGCCGCCTGAAGAAAGCCAGTTGGATCTACACCGGCACCGTATCCAAGACATTGCTGCCAGGCCTGCGCGTGGGTTACCTGATCGCCACGCCTGACCTGTTCCCGCACCTGCTGCGCCTGAAACAGTCGGCGGATCTGCACACCAACCGTATCGGCCAGTGGCAGGCGCTGCAGTGGCTGGGCAGCGAGCAGTACCGTGGCCACCTGGCCGAGCTGCGCGATTTCTACCGCCTCCGCCGTGACGCCATGCAGGCGTCGTTGCAGGAACACTTCGCTGACCTGGCTGACTGGGAGATTCCGCAGGGTGGTCTGTTCTTCTGGCTGACCCTCAAGCAGCCGCTGGATACCCGTACGCTGCTCGACGCAGCGTTGGCGCAGAACGTCGCCTTCATGCCGGGTGAGCCGTTCTTCATCGATCCGGACGCCAACCCTGGTCACCTGCGGCTGAATTTCAGCCACGTGGCGCCGGAGCGTCTGGGCGAAGGCCTGCGCCGGTTGGCGGTGGTGATCCGCGAGGCGCAGGCGAAGTAGGGTCTTGCAGAACCGTAGGAGCCAGCTTGCTGGCGATGCTTTCGCGCAAAGCGGATCGCCGGCAAGCCGGCTCCTTGGGAAAGAATGAAACACGGGGAGGGCAACGCGATGTTCAAGGTCTACGGCGATTACCGCTCGGGCAACTGCTACAAGGTCAAGCTGATGCTGCATCTGCTGGGCAAGGAGTACCAGTGGATTGCCATCGACATCCTCAAGGGCGAAACTCAGAGCGAAGCTTTTCTGGCCAGGAATCCCAACGGCAAGATTCCGGTGCTGGAGCTGGAAGATGGCACCTGTCTGTGGGAATCCAACGCCATCCTCAACTTCCTTGCCGATGGCAGCGAGTTTCTGCCGACCGAGCCGCGCCTGCGCACCCAGGTACTGCAGTGGCAGTTCTTCGAGCAATACAGCCACGAGCCCTATGTTGCAGTGGCGCGCTTCATCCAGCTTTACCAGGGCATGCCGGAGGCGCGGCGCGAAGAGCACGCGCGCTGCCTGGCGCTGGGCTACAAGGCGCTGAAGGTGATGGAGAAGCAGTTGGAGCGTACGTCCTACCTAGTCGGCGAGCAGTATTCGATTGCCGATATCGCCCTGTATGCCTACACCCATGTGGCGGATGAAGGCGGCTTCAGCCTGGAAGCTTTCCCAGCCATTCGCGCCTGGCTCGACCGGGTAGCCAGCCATCCACGGCATGTGACCATGCTTGGCTGAGGCTGGATGGCGGGGCTGGACAATGGCCGCGAGGCGCGGATAATCCAGCCCATGTTTCTCACTGCTCTGGTCTTGCACCTCATGCGCACATCCCTGCGTACCGCCCTGATCTGCATGCTGATGCTGGCCCTGCCGGCACAGGCCATGGCGGCGCTTGGCATGCAGTTATGCGAGCAGGTGCATCGCAGCGGCGCTCTGCAGATGAGTTCGACTCAGCAGGCTGAGCACGCCATGCACCACGACATGGCGGCCGACAGCGCACATGGCGCGCATCAGGACGCCGCCTCGGTGGCCAGCAGCGCTGCTCCCGCCGATGGCGGCCTCTGCACCCTGTGCGCCTTCTGCGTCGGTGTCGCCGCGCCCAGTCAGCCATTTCTGAACGACTCTGCCCTGCAAACCGCCGAGCCGGCCGCAGCCTGGCTCGACCGCCTTATCGTCGGCGTGGCCGACACGCCCGAACGCCCCCCGCGTCTTTCTCTCGCCTGAGCCCCTTAGGTAGCGCCGCCTTGCGGCGCCTGTAGCTCACGCGGTCGCCTGGCCGCCGTACGCGAGAACACATCATGACTTTGCATTCCCTTGCCGGAAGGCTGCTGGGCATCGCTGCCCTGGCGCTGCCCGGCATCCTGATGGCGGCCCAGCCTGACCCGCTGGACGCCAACGCCGCCGTGCCGGCGCAGGATTACCGTTCCCCTCTGAAAGACTACCGCGCCCAGGCCGACGAGCCGTTGCAGGACTGGCGCGCGGCCAACGATCTGGTCGGCCGTATCGGCGGCTGGCGCACCTACAGCATGGAAGGCTGGGAGCAGCCGGCCGAGCAGGGCGCCGAGCCCGTCGAGGGAGGTGGCCATGACCACCATTAAACCCGCCGTACTGCTCTGCGCCGCGCTGCTGCTGGCCGGATGCGCCGGCTTCAGCCAGGACAGCGGCTTCGATCCGGTGCAGCAAAGCGCCGAGCGCCAGCTGGACAAGCAACTGCTGTGGGCCCGCGACGAGGCCGGGCGCAGCCAGATCGAGGCGCGCGTCGCCGAGCTGTTGGCCGAACCCCTGAGCCTGGATGCCGCGGTGCAACTGGCGCTGCTCAACAACCGCGGCCTGCAGGCGTCTTTCGACGAACTGGGCATCGGCGAGGCCGAACGGGTGCAGGCCGGGCGCCTGCCCAATCCCGGCTTCTCCTACGGCCGCCTGGAGAAGGGCAGCGAGATCGAATACGAGCGCGGCCTGCACCTGAATCTGGCGCGGCTGATCGCCCTGCCGCTGACCTCGCGCCTGGAGGGTCGGCGCTTCGAGCAGCTGCAGCGGCAGACCAGCCTGGCGGTGTTCGAGCTTGCCAGCGAGACGCGCAAGGCCTGGTACCAGGCGGTCGCCGCAGAGGAGAGCCTGGTCTACGCGCGGCAGGTGTTGGCCGCCGCCGAAGCCGGCGCCGAGCTGGCCCGGCGCATGACTGCAGTGGGTAACTTCAGCAAGTTGCAGCAGGCCGAACAGCAGAACTTCTACGCCGAGGCCGGCATCGGCCTGCTGCAGGCCGAACAGGCGCGGGTGCGCAGCCGCGAGCAGTTGACCCGTCTGCTCGGCCTGTGGGGCGAGCAGCTCGACTACCGCCTGCTCGAACGCCTGCCGGCATTGCCGAAAACCGCAGACGAGTTGCCGGACGTGGAGCGCCTGGCCATGAACCAGCGCCAGGACATCCAGGCCGTGCGCCTGGATGCCGAGCGTCTGGCGCAGAACCTCGGCCTGACCCGAACCACGCGCTTCATCAACGTGCTGGAGCTGGGCGTGGTCAACAACCGCTCCAACGAGGAGCCGACCCAGCGCGGCTACGAGATCAGCGTCGAGCTGCCGCTGTTCGACTGGAGCGGTGCCAAGGTGGCGCGGGCCGAGGCGCAGTATCGCCAGGCGCTCAACCGCGCCGCCGAGACGGCGATCAACGCCCGCTCGCAGGTGCGCGAGGCCTACCACGCCTACCGCAACGCCTTCGAGCTGGCGCAGCACTATCGCGCCGAGGTGCTGCCGCTGCGCCAGCGCATCGCCGAGGAAAACTTGCTGCGCTACAACGGCATGTTCATCAGCACCTTTGACCTGCTCGCCGATGCGCGCCGCCAGGTGCAGGCGGTGGATGGCTACCTGCAGGCGCAACGCGCCTTCTGGCTGGCGCGCGCCGACCTCGACATGGCCCTGTTGGGCGCCCCCAATCCCTCGCTCGGCGCGGCGCCTGCCGCTGCTGCCGAGCCGGCCGCCGCCGGCCACTGAACAAGGAATTTCCCTGATGGTTTCACGACGCGATTTCTTTCTCGGGGCCAGCGCCATCGGCGCTGCGGTGGCGACCTCGGCGGTAAGCCGGGTGGCCATGGCGGCCCTGCCCGAGCCGGTGCTGCAGGCCAGCGCCGACACCCAACCGCCGCTGCAGCCGGGCAGCGGGCGGCCCTACAACCCGGTGGTGACCCTCAACGGCTGGACGCTGCCGTGGCGGATGAACAACGGCGTCAAGGAGTTCCACCTGGTCGCCGAGCCGGTGGTACGCGAGCTGGCGCCCGGCTACAAGGCCCACCTGTGGGGCTATAACGGCCAGTCGCCGGGGCCGACTATCGAGGTGGTGGAGGGCGACCGGGTGCGCATCTTCGTTACCAACAAGCTGCCCGAGCACACCAGCATCCACTGGCACGGCCAGCGCCTGCCCAACGGCATGGACGGTGTGACGGGCCTGACCCAGCCGGCGATTCCCTCTGGCAAGACCTTCGTCTACGAGTTTGTCGCCCGCCGTCCCGGCACCTTCATGTACCACCCGCACGCCGACGAGATGGTGCAGATGGCCATGGGCATGATGGGCTTCTGGGTCACCCACCCCAGAGAGCATCACCCGCTGATCGCCGAGGTGGACCGCGACTACTGCTTGCTGCTCAGCGCCTACGACATTGAGCCGGGCGCCTACACGCCGAAGATCATGGAGATGCTCGATTTCAACCTGTGGACCTTCAACAGCCGGGTGTTCCCCGGCATCGACCCGCTGGTGGCGCGCCAGGGCGAGCGGGTGCGCCTGCGCGTCGGCAACCTGACCATGACCAACCACCCGATCCACCTGCACGGCCACGAGTTCGAGGTCACCGGCACCGACGGTGGTCCGACCCCGGTCGGCTCGCGCTGGCCGGAGGTGACCGCCGACGTAGCGGTGGGGCAGATGCGCCAGCTCGAGTTCATCGCCGACGAGGAGGGCGACTGGGCGCTGCACTGCCACAAGAGCCACCACACTATGAACGCCATGGGTCACGACGTGCCGACCTTGGTCGGCGTCGATCACCGCGACATCACCCGCAAGATCGCCAAGCTAGTGCCGGACTACATGGTGATGGGCGAGCGCGGTATGGCCGACATGGCGGAAATGCAGATGCCGCTGCCGGACAACACCGTACCGATGATGACCGGCGACGGCCCGTTCGGCTCGGTGGAGATGGGCGGCATGTTCACCATGCTCAAGGTGCGCAAGGAGCAGGCCGCTGGCGACTACCGCGACCCGGGCTGGTTCAAGCATCCGGCCGGAACTGTGGCCTATGAATGGAAGGGCGCACTGGCCAACCCGAGCCGCTCGCACGACGGCGGCGGCCAGTCGATGCCGCTCAAGCAGCCGCTCGAGACGCCGGTGGAAGTGCAGGTACGCAAGCCGGGCGGTCATGCCGGGCATTGACGGGGCGGGCCGCCACGCGGCCCGGTCCCCACAGCAAGCGAGGATTCACAGATGAAAACAGCACAGTTACTGGTTCTGACCCTGATCGGGCTGCTCGGCAGCCCGGCAGCGCTGGCCCACAGCGAGGCGCACGAGGGCCATCAGGCCGCCGCAACGATCAGGGAGCAGAAGCCCTGGGGCATCGCCGGCGATGCCGGTGAGGTCGACCGCACCATCGAGATCCGTATGACCGACCGGATGCGCTTCACCCCAGATCGGCTGCAGATCAGGCAGGGCGAGACCATCCGTTTTGTTCACCACAACGACGGCAAGATCCTCCACGAGTTTGTCATCGGCACCCGCGAAACCCTGGATGAACATGCCGAGGCGATGCTGCGTTTTCCCGGTATGCAGCACGACGAACCCTATATGGCCCACGTCGCGTCGGGGCAGAGCGGCGAGATGATCTGGACCTTCAACCGCGCAGGCGAGTTCGACTTCGCCTGCCTGATCGCCGGCCACTATCAGGCCGGTATGGTCGGCACCATCCGGGTGCTGGCCGAGTGACCGACGAGAGGAAACATGCATGAACAAGTCATTGCTGATCGCGACGCTGGCTACCCTGTTCAGCCTGCCGGTGCAGGCCGCCGACCCCGCGCCGCTGAGTCAGGGCGAGGTGCGCAAGGTCGATAGCGCCGCGCAGAAGATCACCCTGCGTCACGGCCCCATCGCCAGTATCGGTATGCCGCCGATGACCATGGTGTTCGAGGTTGCGAATGCGCAGCTGCTGGAGGGCGTTTCGGCAGGAGAGAAAGTCAACTTTCAGGTGCAGCAGCAGGGTAACCGGTACATCGTTACCGAGCTGCAGGTAGTCGAGTAACCAGCAGAGCCGGCCCAGGCATTGCGCCTGGGCTGGCAAACACTCAGTTCAGGCTGTCGGTCAGGGCCTTGGCGGGCACCAGCTTGACCACTTTCTTGGCAGCGATTTCGATGGCTTTGCCGGTCTGCGGGTTGCGGCCGGTGCGTGCCGGGCGCTCGCTTACCTTCAGTTTGCCGATACCCGGCAGGGTGATCTCACCGTCGTTTTCCAGCGCGTCGCCGACGATCTCGGCCAACTGGTCGAGCAGATTGCGTACGCTGGCTTTGGGCAGGGAGGTGGCCTCGGCCAGGTCGCCGATCAGTTGGTCTTTGGTGATTGCCATGGTGTAACTCCGTTTGCAGGTGAGAGGTTCGGCGCGACGGGCAGGGCCGCACAGCCGAAAACGTGGGAACGCTAGCACAAAAGGTAAGGCTCGGCAGTGTCCTGACGGCCCTTCCGATAGGGCTTAGTGTCGCATCGGCCCCTGTGGTTCCGGCCCATGAGCAAAAAACGTAAGCATTCAGGCAGGCGTAGTCCGCTGCGTTCGGCCGTTATTTGCCAGGGCATGCAGCAGCCTGGCAAGGCTCGACTAAGCTGTTGCTAGTAATGTCATGCTGGAGTGCCATCATGTTGCGTGTATTCGCTGATCTTGGTTTTCGCTGGAAGATTGCTCTACCGATTCTGCTGCTGGCCATTCTGCTGGTGACGATGGGGGCGCTGGGGGTTCGTGGCATCACTCAGGTTGCCGAGTCCAGCACGACACTGACCAATCGCCATTTGCCGGCTGTCAGCCTGTTGCTCAATGCCGACCGGGATCTCTATCAGGCTTTCGTTGCCGAGCGCAGCTTGCTCGATGAGAGTGCGCACCAGCATGCCGACCAGCTACGCGCTGCCCATGCTGAAAATCTGCAGCAGGCCTATGACCGTGTGCACAAGTTCGCCGCCATGCAGCCTGGCAATGAGGCGCTTGCCCTGGTGGCCGAGTTTGACCGTGGCTATGAGCGTTGGAAGGCAACGTCTCTGCGCGTGCTGGAAATGAGTTCGAGTGACCCGGAGGGCGCCAGTCTGCTGAGTTTTGCTGACAGTGAGGCGCAATTCGAAGAGGCACGTACCGCTATCGACAAACTTGGCGAGTTGGAAGATGGCGCAGCCAATGCGGTGGGTACCGATGCCATAGCACGTGGCGATGCGCTGGTCTGGCAGCAGGGGCTGCTGATCGCCATAGGCCTGCTGGTGTGTCTGGTGCTGATAGTGGGCTTCCCGCTGCTGGTGACGCGTCCGCTGCACAGTCTGCTGCATCGCATCGAGCAGATTGCCGATGGGGATGGTGATCTGCGGGTGCGTCTGGATGTGCTGTCCAGGGATGAGTTGGGTAAGCTCAGTCACGCCTTCAATCGCTTTCTCGACAAGCTGCAACCCCTGATCAAGGAAGTGGGCAGGGTCACCGGGGAGGTGGCCGATTCAGCGCAAAGCCTGGCAGGGATGGCAGCCGCCAATGACCGCCTCATCAGTAGCGAGCATGTGGCTGTAGATCAGGTCAGCACGGCTGCAACCGAGATGAGCGCAGCGGTGCATGAGGTGGCGCGCAATGCGCAGAATGCCGCCGATGCGGCGCGCCAGGCCGAAGCGCAGTCGCGTGAGGGGGCCGAGGTGGTGGGGGCCACCATACGCTCTATCCGCCAGTTGGCACAGGAAGTGGAGAGTGCCTCCACTACCATCCAGACGCTGGAACAGGAAACCGCCAATATTGGCGCCGTGCTGGCGGTGATCAAGGGTATTGCCGAGCAAACCAACCTGCTGGCACTCAATGCCGCCATCGAGGCGGCGCGGGCAGGCGAGCAGGGGCGTGGTTTTGCTGTGGTGGCCGATGAGGTGCGCGCGTTGGCCGCGCGTACTCAGGAGTCCACCAAGGATATTCAGCAGATGATCGAGCGTCTGCAGATCGGTGTGCAGAATGCGGTCAAGGCCACCCATTCGGGCAGTGCGCGGGCACGGCAGAGCGTGGAGCAGGCGGCGGGTGTGGATCAGGCGTTGAGCGTGACCGGTGATTCGGTGCAGCGCATCAATGACATGGCCGCGCAGATCGCCACGGCGTGCGAGGAGCAGAGCAGCGTTACCGAAGAGATCGCACGCAACATCAGTGATATTCGTGATCTGTCCAACGAGGCGGCACAGACCTCCGAGCAGAGCACGCGGGCCAGCCAGCATCTGTCCGAGCTGTCCCATGGCCTGGCTCAGTTGGTGGGCCGTTTCCGCGTCTAAGTGTTTGAAGCAGTTGTAAGTTTGCGTTTAGTCGTTACAATGGCGCGGCCCGTCGCAATGGCGGGCTTCGTTATGGTGGGCCCTGTCGGTCCCCTCGCAACGATTACCCGTGAACCTGGTCAGGCCCGGAAGGGAGCAGCCACAGCGGGAACATCGTGTGCCGGGGTGTGGCTGGCAGGGTTCGCCTCCAATCTCTAGCGCTTCCCTCCTTCTCTTTCGATGCCCCCGTCTCGTCGCTGGTCATTTGCTCTGCGCAATAAAAAGCCTGCGCGTTGGGCGCAGGCTTTTGCGGGTGTGCAGGTTCAGGCGATGCGGTAATTCAGCACGCTGTCCTGTTCCTTGAGTATCTTGCGCAGGTCGGCAGGAATATTGCCGGCGCGTACCGCCAGTTCCAGGCGGATTTCTTCCAGGCTCTGGGCAAAGGCGTTCTGGTCGGTGATTTGGGGCCTGGCCAGAACACGGCTGTAGACGGTGCTGTCGCTCTCGTCGAGCAAGGCGAGGATGACGCTGCCATCCGGCCGCGGCGAGCTGAAGCTGGCGCGCAGCGGATTGAACAGATGGTCGACGAGTTGCTGATTGCTGAGTTCCATATCTGACTCCATCCTGAGGTTGATTTGCTTCGACCTCAACATGGCGGCTTGGTTCAAGCCGTGAGCGATTGGCGCGTACGCTCGATCACCTGTTGCAGCGAATCGTCGTTGTACTGGCCCGGGTAAAGACGCTGGCTGTACTGGGCGATACCGGTCTTGTCGACTAGGGTGAAGCTGAAGCTGCCCTTGCGCGTGGCCTGGATGCGGCAGTCGAACGGCGCGAAGGCGTGGGTCAGGGTGCTGATGGCTTTCTGAATTTGATGTTGAGCATTCATTCTTAGGTACTTCCTTAAAGCATGTGCGCTTCGTTGCGCGTGGTGTAGCTCCATGTGGTTGGCCGAAAAGCGGCCATAGCATGTCGAACCATCGGAGCTTGGTTAGCACGATAAAGTTCCAGTGTTACGGTTCTTAGGCGTGGTCGGTACGTCGGAGGCAGGCGGAGGATCTGCGCCAGTAAGTGGCGAGTCGGCCTGATCAGTCAGCGGATGGGATCGGGTAGGGCGGTAGCGCGAAACAGCGCTAGACGTTGAACCGGGAAACCAGCGAGGGGGCGCGAAGGCCTTTTTGACTTGCAGCGTGGTACGAACGGTTCGGACTATACGCCGTTGTTCAAGAATTGAACAGCGCTATTTGCAGAGCACCTCTGTGACGTCTGCGGGTATCGGTTGGCGGATGCAATTTGCCGGTTGCTCCGCTAGCATTAGCCCACTTTTGCTTTCCTCATACGACGGTTTTCCATGAGTTATCAGGTTCTTGCACGTAAATGGCGTCCGCGCTCGTTCCGCGAAATGGTCGGCCAGACCCATGTGCTCAAAGCCCTGATCAACGCCTTGGACAGCCAGCGTCTGCACCACGCCTATCTGTTTACCGGCACGCGCGGGGTGGGCAAGACCACCATCGCGCGGATCATCGCCAAGTGCCTGAACTGCGAAACCGGCATCAGTTCCACGCCTTGCGGCACCTGCTCGGTATGCAGGGAGATCGATGAAGGCCGCTTCGTCGACCTGATCGAAGTGGACGCTGCCAGCCGCACCAAGGTCGAAGACACCCGTGAGCTGCTCGATAACGTGCAGTATTCACCGAGTCGTGGGCGCTTCAAGGTCTACCTGATCGACGAAGTGCACATGCTCTCCACCAGTTCCTTCAACGCCCTGTTGAAGACCCTGGAAGAGCCGCCACCCCACGTCAAATTCCTCCTCGCGACTACCGACCCGCAAAAGTTGCCGGTCACAGTGCTGTCGCGCTGCCTGCAGTTCTCCCTGAAGAACATGCCGCCGGAGCGGGTGGTCGAGCACCTGACCCATGTGCTGACTGCCGAAAACGTGCCGTTCGAGGACGATGCCCTGTGGCTGCTGGGTCGCGCTGCCGATGGTTCGATGCGCGATGCCATGAGCCTCACCGACCAGGCCATTGCCTTTGGTGAGGGCAAGGTGCTGGCGGCTGATGTGCGCGCCATGCTCGGCACGCTCGATCACGGCCAGGTTTATGGCGTGCTGCATGCGTTGATCGAAGGTGATGCGCGTGCGCTGATCGAGGCGGTGCGCCATCTCGCCGAGCAGGGGCCGGACTGGAATGGCGTGCTGGCGGAAATGCTCAACGTCCTGCACCGCGTGGCCATCGCCCAAGCGCTGCCAGAGGCCGTGGACAATGGCCAGGGCGACCGTGAGCGCGTGCTGCAGTTGGCCCAGGCACTGCCGGCCGAAGACGTGCAGTTTTATTATCAGATGGGCCTGATCGGCCGCCGCGACCTGCCCCTGGCGCCGGATCCTCGCGGTGGTTTCGAAATGGTGCTGCTGCGGATGCTGGCCTTCCGCCCGGCGGGCGCCGACGACGCACCCAAGGTGACGCTAAAGCCCTTGGGGATCAGCCAGGCCACTGCTGATTCCCAACAAAGCCCAGTGGCCGGCACCGCTATGCCGGCTCCTGTGGTTTCTGTCCAGGCGGCTCCTGCTGTTGCGAATCCTGTCGAGCCGAGCCCTGCCGCCGTGGTTGCGAGTCCTGAGCCCGCTGAGCCTGAACCGGCCCAGATGCTTGAAGTGCCCGTGGCGCCAGTCGCTAATCTGTCGCCCGAGCCCGAGCCCGAGCCCGAGCCCGAGCCCGAGTCTGCTGCTCCTGAGCCTGCGGCTGCCGTCGATGTGCCTTGGGAAACGGCTGAAGCGCCTGAGCCAGTCGCCGCACCCGCTGAGCCCGTCGCAACGCCTGAGCCAGAGCCTGTAGCGGTGCCTGCTGTTGCGGTTGCAACGCCTGTCGTGAGCGAGGTCATCCAGCCTGTGGTGGACGCCGATGGCGGTGACGACGAACCACCGCCCGGCGACTACGACTATGTCGAAATGGACGCCGAAACCCTCGATTACGATTTCGGCCAGGCTGAAACCGCTACGCCTGTGGTCGAAGAGCCGTTGCCTGCCGCCAAGCCGGCAACCGGTCTGGCGGCAGAATGGTTGTCGCTGTTCCCGCAGCTGGGCTTGGGCGGCATGACCGGCAGCATCGCCGCCAACTGTACGCTGATCGAAGCCAATGGCGATGACTGGCTGCTGCACCTGGATCCGGCGCACAGTGCGTTGTTCAATCCAACTCAGCAGCGTCGTCTCAATGAGGCGCTGAACCAGCAGCAGGGACGCAGCATCAAACTGCGCATCGAGCTGTGCAAGCCCGAGCAGGAAACTCCGGCGCAGGCCGCAGCTCGCCGCCGTGCTGATCGCCAGCGCAGCGCCGAGGCCTCGATCCATGCCGACCCGCTGGTGCAGCAGATGATTCAACAGTTCGCCGCCAAGGTGCGCGACGACAGCATCGAACCTATCGATACTCCCAGTTAAACCCCGAATACCGAGGATACCGACATGATGAAAGGTGGCATGGCAGGCCTGATGAAACAGGCTCAGCAAATGCAGGAAAAAATGCAGAAGATGCAGGAAGAACTGGCCAACGCCGAAGTCACCGGCCAGTCCGGCGCCGGTCTGGTCAGCGTGGTGATGACCGGTCGTCACGACGTCAAGCGCATCACCCTGGACGACAGCCTGATGCAGGAAGACAAGGAAGTGCTGGAAGACCTGATCGCCGCGGCCGTCAATGACGCCGTGCGCAAGGTCGAGCAGAACAGCCAGGAGAAAATGTCCGGCATGACCGCAGGCATGCAGCTCCCCCCAGGCTTCAAAATGCCTTTCTGAATAGGTGACGCCCAGTCGACGCACATGGCTGTGTTGCCGACGAACTCGGAATCCTCATGTGCTGCAGCACACTGCGGTTCCTCGTTCGTCGGCGCCTTGCCCTGCACGCCGCCTGATCGCCACTCTTACTTATGTTGATCGCATGTTCAGTTCGTAGGGTGGGCTTTAGCCCACCAAATCGTTGCCCGCCAACCTTTGCAGGACTTCCATGAGCTTCAGCCCCCTGATTCGCCAGTTGATCGATTCCCTGCGCATCCTGCCCGGTGTTGGGCAGAAGACCGCGCAGCGCATGGCGCTGCAGCTGCTTGAGCGTGATCGCAGTGGCGGTCAGCGTCTGGCTCAGGCGCTCAATGCTGCGATGGAAGGCGTGGGCCACTGCAAGCGATGCCGCAGCCTGAGCGAAGACGAACTGTGCCAGCTGTGTCTGGACGAGCGCCGCGATGACAGCCTGCTGTGCGTCGTAGAGGGGCCGATGGACGTGCATGCAGTGGAGCAAACCGGCTTTCGCGGTCGCTACTTCGTGCTCAAGGGGCATCTGTCCCCGCTCGATGGCCTGGGCCCGGAAGCCATCGGCATTCCCGCGCTGCTGGAGCGCATCGAGGCCGGTGCTTTCAGCGAAGTGATCCTGGCCACCAACCCGACCGTAGAGGGTGAGGCCACTGCGCACTACATCGCGCAGATCCTTGCCGGCAAAGGCCTGGTTGCCTCGCGTATCGCCCATGGCATGCCGCTGGGTGGCGAGCTGGAACTGGTCGACGGCGGCACCCTGGCCCATGCGTTGGCAGGTCGGCGCCCGATCAGCCTGTAAGCCGTCAAATCCTCTCTAATCGGAGTGCCCGTGATCGCCGACACTCTGCGCCGTATTGCCCTGGTGTTCCTGATCGGGGCGCCTCTGGCTGCACAGGCCCAATGCCCGACTGGGCAGATTCAGGTGTGTCTGGGCGCTTCCTGCCTATGTGTGCCCGATCCGGTGCGGGTGCGGGAAGATGGCCTGAATATGGCGGCGGCGCGCCTCGAAACCTGGCTGCTGCAATCGCGCCAGGCGGCAATCCGAGCCGGCACCGAGCCAATTCCCCTGATGATTCGCGCGCAGCTCGCGCCGTTCTACGACGATGCGTTGCTCGATGAAGTGCGCTATCGCGTCGGTATCACCGACGAGATGGATGCCGCCACCGTCATGCTGCAGAACCCCGACGTACAGGCTGTGACGCTGGTGGATGTGGTGGTGTTTCGTGATGCACAGGCGGCTGCCGCCGACCCTGTGCTCTGGGCGCATGAGTTATGGCATGTGCAGCAGTACCGCGAGTGGGGCACCGATGGTTTCGCCCAGCGCTACACCCGTAATTTCCAGGCAGTGGAAGGGCCGGCCTACGAAATGGGCGAGCGGGTGAGGAAGACGCTGCACGAGCAGAAATGAAACGCTCGCTTGAAAACCAAGCAAGCGCTAGGTTAGGGTGGCGAAAACAATAACGGGAGTACCCGCATGGCCGCCGCTCTGTCGTATTTCGATGAGTCCCACCAACTGGTTCGTGATTCTGTTCGGCGCTTCGTCGAGCGCGAGATCCTGCCGCATATCGACGAGTGGGAGGAGGCCGAGGAATTTCCTCGTGAGCTGTACCTCAAGGCAGGTGAGGCGGGCATCCTCGGTATCGGCTACCCGGAGCAGTACGGCGGCAGCCACGAGGGCGACGTATTCGCCAAGGTCGCAGCCAGCGAGGAACTGATGCGCAGCGGCTCGGGCGGCCTGGTGGCCGGGCTGGGCTCGCTGGATATCGGTTTGCCGCCCATCGTCAAATGGGCCAAGCCTGCCATCCGCGAGCGCGTGGTGCCGCAGGTGCTGGCCGGCGAGAAGATCATGGCGCTGGCAGTCACCGAGCCTTCCGGTGGCTCCGACGTGGCCAACCTCAAGACCCGCGCCGTGTGTGATGGCGACCATTACCGCATCAACGGCAGCAAGACCTTCATCACCAGCGGCGTGCGTGCCGATTACTACACGGTGGCGGTGCGTACCGGTGGCGAGGGCTTTGGCGGCGTCAGCCTGTTGCTGGTGGAAAAGGGCACGCCAGGCTTCACCGTCGGTCGCAAACTGAAGAAGATGGGCTGGTGGGCGTCGGACACCGCCGAACTGTTCTTCGATGACTGCCTGGTGCCGGTGGAGAACCTCATCGGCGTGGAGAACGCCGGCTTCGCCTGCATCATGGCCAACTTCCAGAGCGAACGCCTGAGCCTGGCGATCATGGCCAATATGACCGCGCAAATGGCGCTGGAAGAGTCGATGAAGTGGGCGCGCGAGCGCCAGGCGTTCGGCAAGCCGGTGGGCAAGTTCCAGGTGCTCAAGCACCGCCTGGCCGAGATGGCTACTCAGTTGGAAGTCTCCCGTGAGTTCACCTACCGCCAGGCCGCGCAGATGGCGGCCGGCAGAAGCGTGATCAAGGAAATCTCCATGGCCAAGAACTTCGCCACCGATATCGCCGACCGCCTGACCTACGATGCGGTGCAGATCATGGGCGGCATGGGCTATATGCGCGAGTCCCTGGTAGAGCGCCTGTACCGCGACAACCGCATCCTCTCCATTGGCGGCGGCACGCGCGAGATCATGAACGAAATCATCGCCAAGCAGATGGGGCTATAGCAGGTGTCGCAGGAAGGGCTTTAGGCTCTGTACGGAAAGTATCGGCGCTCGCTGATGCGGCGCCGTTATTCCTCTCAGGATGTGCATTTACAGCACCTAAGCTGCGCTTCTTCGAGCGATTTCGTTTGTATGAGCGTCGCGCGATGACTTTCCGTGAAGAATCTGGTCGCGAGTATTTCTGTCGAGCGCTGCGTCTGAGCTCGCCCCTGGCGTGCTCAGACTTGCCTTTGTGAAATTTTATCTATATATTTTCATGAAATTAATTATTTTAAATTTCATGAGCCGCTTATGTTTCGCCAGGCCAGTGAGCATGTCGACAGTTACTACGCGCAGAACTGTCGGGATCGGTTGAGGCACTATCCGGCCCTGCAAGGTAACGTGCAGTGCGATGTACTGGTGGTCGGTGCTGGTTTCAGCGGTCTGCACACGGCGCTGCGCCTGGCCGAAGCCGGCAAGCGGGTGATCCTGCTGGAGGCCAGCCGGGTGGCCTGGGCGGCTTCCGGTCGTAATGGCGGGCAGGCGATTCTCGGCTGGTCGTGCGATATGCCGCCGCTGGAGAAGGCGCTTGGTCTCGAACGTGCCCGCCGTCTATGGTATGGCATGACCTGGGCGGCCCGCGAGTTGCGCGAACTGCCCCAGCGTTATGGTTTCGACTGCGATTATCGCCGTGGCCATCTGTGGACGGCTGTGCTGCCGCGCCGCGTGGTGCTGTTGCATGAATGGCAGGAGCAGGCCGCCTATAAGTGGGGGCACCGCGCGCTGCAGTTCGTCTCTCGTGAGCAGATGCCGCAATGGGTCGCCAGTGAGCGTTATCAGGCGGGTCTCTATGACCCAGAAGCCGGCCACCTCAACCCGCTCAAGCTGGCACTCGGCCTGACCGAGGCCTTCGTTCGCGCCGGTGGGCAGATCTTCGAGCAGAGTCGCGCACTGAGTCAGGATAGGCATGGCGACGGCTACCACGTGCGTACCGAGCAGGGCAGCGTGCAGGCCGACAATCTGGTGCTGGCCTGCAACACCTATATCGACGATCTGGAGCCACGCCTGGCCCGGCGCATCCTGCCGGTCGGCACCTACCAGATCGCCACCGAGCCGTTGGGCGCAGAACGCGCCGAGGCCTTGCTGCCGCGCAATGCTTGTGTCACCGATAACCAGTTCGTCCTCGATTATTTCCGCCGCACGCCGGATCACCGCTTGCTATTCGGCGGCGGTTGCACCTATCTGGGCGGCCTGCCGAAGGACATGGCGGCTGCCACGCGGCCTTTCCTCGAGCGTGTATTCCCGCAGTTGTCAGACGTGGCCATCGATTTCGCCTGGGGTGGGCATATCGACATCACCCGTGCGCGCACGCCGGATATCGGTGGCGAGAACGGCCGCTATTGGCTGCAGGGCTTCTCCGGCCATGGCGTATTGCCGACCCTGGCAGCGGCGCGGGCTGTCAGCGATGCGATTCTCGGCAATGACGACGAACTGGCCCTGTACCAGCAGTTGCGCAACCCCGCCTTTCCATTTGGCGAGCGCCTGGCGGCGCCGCTCGAGGCCATTGGCAAGGCCTGGTACCGACTAAGAGACAGCTTCTGAAATGAACAGCCCAGAGATGGACAAGAACCTGGAGATGGCGGCCCTGGCCGTGCTGATCCACGACCTGCGCAAGCACAAGAAGGTCACCCTCAACGAGCTGGCCGAGCGCATCGGCCGCTCCGTGGGCTTTCTCTCGCAGGTCGAACGTGGCTTGTCGCGCCCGACGGTGGAGGATCTGACCGCCATCGCCGAGGCGCTCGACGTGCCCACCACCTATTTCTACAGCCTGCCCAAGCCCAAGGCGCTGGACTGGGTCACCCGGCCGGATGAGCGCCGTACCCTGTATCTGGCTGGTGGCATCACCGACATCATGGCCTCGCCGACGCTGCAGGGCGCCTTCATGGTGGTCGATAGCCTGCTCGAACCCGGCGCCAGCAGTGGTGAGCGGCAGATGAGCGACCGCTCGGAGCAGGCCGGCTACGTGCTCGAAGGCCAATTGACCCTGTGGCTGGGTGAGGACGAAGAGAGCGCCACCCTTTACCCCGGCGATGTTTTCCAGGTGCCCAGCTATGCGCGCCTGCGTTATGCCAACCAGGGCGACACCCCCGCGCGGGTGTTGTGGATCTACACCTGACCTCCCGTGAATCGGAAATAACCACAATGAACGCCACCCGAGTCGAGCTGCTCGACGAAGTCCGCCAATTCCGCCAGGCCCACCCCGAGGTGCGCTTCGTCGACCTGATCTGCCTGGACATTCCCGGGCATTTCTACGGCAAGCGCTACCCCATCGAGATGCTGGAGAAGGTCGCCGCCGGCAGCGCCCTGAAGTTGCCGCAGAATTGCATGCTGCTCGGCGCCCAGGGCGGGCTGTACGAGATTGGCGATTACTGCTTCCACGATGGCGATCCGGACGCGCCTCGCCGCTTGATTCCCGGCACGCTCAAACTGGTGAACTGGGAACGCCAGCCGCTGGGGCAGATGCTGATCAGCTCCGATGGTACTGAAGCACCGATCGAGTTCGAACCGCGCGAGGTGCTGGCGCGCGTGGTGCAGCGCCTAGCCGCCCGTGGCATTCGTCCGGTGGTGGCCTTCGAGCTGGAGTTCTACCTGTTCGACAAGGCGCTCAAGGACGGCTTGCCGCAATACCCGCGCGATGACCTGAGCGGGGATGCCGACGACCAGCCGAATATGCATATCGAGCGGCTCTCGCGTTTTGCCGAGGTGCTCGACGACATCAGTGAGACCGCGCGTCTGCAGGGCATCGACACCACAGTTATAACCGCCGAGATCGGCCCGGGGCAGTTCGAGATCAACTTCAGCCACAACGCCGACCCGCTGCAGGCGGCCGACTGGTCGGCGCTGTTCTGCCGGGTGACCCGTGGCGTGGCGCTCAAGCATGGTCATCGCGCCAGCTTCATGGCCAAGCCATACCTGCAGTATCCGGGCAGCGGCATGCATATCCACGTCAGCCTGTACGACGAGGCTGGCAACAACCTGCTGGCGCGTGACGAGCAGCGTCCGTTGCGGCATGCCGTGGCCGGTTGCCTGGAACTGCTGCCGGAGCTGATGCCGATCTACGCGCCGAACCACAACAGCTACCGCCGCTTTGGCGCCCAGGTGAACTCGGCGAGCAAGGCCAGCTGGGGCTTCGAGGATCGCGACGCCTGCGTGCGCATTCCCGAGTCCGACGCGTGCAACCTGCGCCTGGAATTCCGCCTGCCGGGCGCCGATGCCAACCCCTATCTGGTGCTGGCGGCATTACTGACCAGCATCGAACAGGGTCTCGATGCCCAGGTCGAGCCCATCGCACCGCTGAATGACGACCGCAGCAGCGGCGTCGACTTTCCCAAGGACATGCTCGACGCCGTGCGCCGCATGCAGGCCAGCGAGCGCGTCGCCGCCGGCCTCGGTAGCGAGTTCGTCATGGTTTATTGCGAGAACAAACGCCAGGATCACCTGGCCTTCATGCACGACATCAGCCCGCGCGAATACCGCTGGTACCTGTGATGTCACGGATAGAAGGAGGCGCCATGAATAACGCCCAGAACAACTCGAAAACCGCACACTGGCAGGCGCTGAGCCAGGCCCACCACCTGGCGCCGTTCAGTGATTACAAGCAGTTGGCCGAAAAGGGGCCGCGCATCATCACCGAGGCCAAGGGTGTGCACCTGTGGGACAGCGAGGGCAACAAGATCCTCGATGGCATGGCCGGCCTGTGGTGTGTGGCCGTCGGCTATGGTCGCGAGGAACTGGTCGCTGCAGCTTCCAAACAGATGTTGCAGCTACCGTTCTACAACACCTTCTTCCAGACTGCTCACCCGCCAGTGCTGGAACTGGCCCACGCTATCTCCCAACTGGCGCCGGCCGGCATGAACCATGTGTTCTTTACCGGTTCGGGCTCGGAAGGCAATGACACCATGCTGCGTCTGGTACGCCACTACTGGGCATGCAAGGGGCAGCCGAACAAGAAAATCATCATCGGTCGCGACAATGGCTACCACGGCTCCACCGTGGCCGGCGCCAGCCTCGGCGGCATGAAGTTCATGCACGAGCAGGGCGACCTGCCGATTCCGGGTATCGCGCATATTCCGCAACCGTACTGGTTCGGTGAAGGCGGTGATATGAGCCCGGACGCCTTCGGCATCTGGGCTGCCGATCAGTTGGAGAAGAAGATTCTCGAACTGGGCGAGGAAAACGTCGCCGCGTTCATTGCCGAGCCGATCCAGGGCGCCGGTGGTGTGATCATCCCGCCAGAGACCTACTGGCCGCGCATCAAGGAAATCCTCGCCAAGTACGACATTCTGTTCGTCGCTGACGAAGTGATCTGCGGCTTTGGCCGTACCGGCGAGTGGTTCGGCAGCCAGTACTACGACCTCAAGCCTGATCTGATGACCATCGCCAAGGGCCTCACCAGCGGCTACGTGCCGATGGGCGGGCTGATCGTCAGCGACAAGGTGTTCGAAGTGATCGAAGCGCACGGCGACTTCAACCACGGCTTCACCTATTCCGGGCATCCGGTGGCGGCAGCGGTAGGGCTGGAGAACCTGCGCATTCTCAAGGAAGAAGGCATCGTCGAGCGGGTCAAGGCCGAAACCGCGCCCTACCTGCAAAAGCGCCTGCGTGAGCTGGCCGATCACCCGTTGGTGGGCGAAGTGCGTGGCGTTGGCATGCTCGGCGCCATCGAACTGGTGCAGGACAAGGCCACGCGCAAGCGCTTCTCCGGTGATGTGGGCGTGGGCATGGTCTGTCGTGGCCACTGCTTCAACAACGGTCTGATCATGCGCGCGGTGGGCGACACCATGATCATCGCGCCGCCTTTGGTGATCAGCCAGGCGGAGGTGGATGAGCTGGTCGAGAAAGCGCGCAAGTGCCTGGATCTGACCTGGGAGCAGGTGCGTGGTCTGGCATAACGCGTTATTTCGCGGCTGAAGCGGAGTGCCGCCCAGCCGTTCCTACAGGTGTATCAGCGTTCGCGTAGGAGCAGCTTCAGTTGCGAAGGATGATGATCAAAAGAAAACCCCGCTACCGGTAACGGTGGCGGGGTTTCGTTTTTTGGCGTGTGCGGGTTCAGACGATAGTCAGGGTGACGTCGATGTTGCCGCGGGTGGCATTGGAGTACGGGCAGACGATGTGCGCGCGATCTACCAGGGTTTGCGCGGCGTCGCGATCCAGGCCCGGCAGGCTGATGCGCAGTACCACTTCGATGCCGAAGCCGGTGGGGATGGCGCCGATGCCCACGGTGCCTTCGATGAAGGTATCCGCCGGGATGCTCAGCTTGTCGCGGGCGGCGACGAACTTCAGGGCACCCAGGAAGCAGGCAGAGTAGCCGGCAGCGAAGAGTTGTTCCGGGTTGGTGCCGTTGCCGCCAGCACCGCCGAGTTCTTTCGGCGTGGTGAGGGCGATGTCCAGAATGCCGTCGGAAGAAACGGCGCGGCCTTCACGGCCACCAAAGGCTTCAGCGGTGGCGCGGTAGAGAACGTTTTCGATAGTCATGGGGATATTCCTCGTTAGGTCAGTAAATGATGGATTGGCTCGCTAATCATTTGCGCGCTAACCATTTCCATAGTGAGAGCTTTATTGCGCATATATTTTGCGCGCAAGATAAATCTATAAAGTATTGGGTTATATGAGTGGCGATCAATGGAATAAGCAGCTGCGACGTGGGCTAGCGCCGTGATGGGCGGCCATGTTCCGCTGATACGGAAGCAGTCTGGCAAGGCACGGAAGGCGCAGGAGGGACAGGTCGGTGGGGCAATTCAGGCGGGAGAATGAGGGGGTTGGGGCGATGGCTCGCATCGCCCGTGTTCAGAGCGCGTCCTGCAGGTGCTGGCGCAGCTCGACCAGGTCGTCACGCAACTTGCCCAGTGCCGGCAAGTCGAGGCCCGAGGCCTTGAGGATGCAGGCCGGCAATGCCTTGGCCTGTTCGTGCAGGGCACGACCCTTGTCGGTGAGGTACAGCTGCACCACGCGCTCGTCCTGGCTGCTGCGTTGGCGCTGCAGCAGGCCTTCGCCTTCCAGGCGTTTGAGTAGAGGCGTCAACGAACCCGGGTCGGTCAGCATGCGCGCGCTGATCTCACTGACGGTGATGCCCTCGTTTTCCCACAGCACCAGCATGGCCAAATATTGCGGGTAGGTGAGACCGAGCGCCTGTAACAGGGGCTTGTAGGTCTTGGTCATCATCAGTGAGGTGGAGTAAAGGGCAAAGCACAGCTGGTTATCCAGCATCAGCTCGGCGCAAGGCTGCACGTGTGAGGTCATGGTATTGGCCTGTGCAAGGTGGTTGGCGTGATGGCGATACGGGATAAGCCGCACCGCCGTGCCGTCAGCCGCAGGATACGCGGGTGATCACGCGTTGATCGTCGACGTTGAGGTTAAGGCGCTGGCCATTGTATTCCAGGGTCACCACGCTGTTGGGCGTGAGAATGCGGGCCGAGCTGGCGCCAGCTTGCTGACGGGCTTGTTCGAGCAGTTCGGGGGTGGCGGTCTGGCCTTTGAGGTGCTCGACGGCGGACGAGGTGCAGCTATCCGGGGTTACAGCACTCGGTGCTGCTGCGCGGCTGGGTTGCTCGGCGGTACTGCTGCAGCCGGCAGCGAGCAGGGTGGCGCTGAGTATGAGGCAGAAACGGCTTTTGAGATTCAATGCATGGACTCCTTAGGGTTACTGTGCGCCTTCCAGGCGTGCCAGACGTTCTTCCAGTGCGGCGATACGCGCTTCCAGTTCGACCAGACGATCATCGTTAGGTGCCGAGGTGTCACTACGGCTGCTGGGGCGGCTGGCCAGCAGGTTCTCCAGGTCAGTCTGCTCGCCCAGCAGATGCATGTAGCGATCCTCGCGCTGACCGCTCTGGCGTGGTAGCAGTACGGCCAGGCCACGACCAATGAGACGTTCCAGTTGGTGCTGGACGTCGTCTACGTCGTCGAAATCGTGCATGCGGTTGCTGCGGGTGAGCAGTTCATTGAGCGTTTGCGGCCCGCGCAACAGCAGCAGGCCGAGCAGTACGGTTTGCGGTTTGACCAACTCCAGCTGCTTGTCGCAACGCTGTTCCCAGCGGTCGGCGCGGCTGCCCATGACCAGGTGCACCAACTTACGGCCTTCCAGGCTGCGCAGGTAGCGGCCGACTTCGCCGGTTTCCAGGCTCATCAGCGGCTCGCGACTGGTTTTCTGGTTGCAGGCCAGCTGCACGGCATTGAGCGTCAGTGGGTAGGTTTCCGGTGTGGTCAACTGCTTTTCGATCAGGCAACCGAGGATGCGGACTTCGATGGCGTGCAGCGGGTTTTCACCCACCAGCGGGGAAGGCGTGTACGGCATGGGGCGATCCTGACAAGAAGAACCTGCGTAGGGTAACGGCATCCGCGTTCAGCTGACAGGCTTCAATGTGTTTTCGAGCATGTCCAGGCTGGCGCCGAGTACCTGCTGGCGCGATTCCTCGCTGGCCATCATGCGCGCCAGCAGCAGGCTGCCGAGGCATTGAGCGAGAATCGTCCAGGCCAGTTGTGGGTCGCCGATGATCTCGGCCCAGGTGCTCTGCAGTCGCAGGATCTGTTGCTCGGTGCGCAAGCGTACGCCTTCATCGGCACGGGCGATCTCCGCGCCCAGGGCCGGCAGTACGCAGCCTTTATCCGGTTGCTCGACATGCGCCAGGCTGAGATAAGCCGCCAGGCAGCGTTTCAGTTTGTCGCGTCCGGCACCACCCGCTTCGCCGCCGAGTCGGCTCAGGCTATTGCGAAGCTCGCGCTCGATCAGTTCGGCGAACAGGTCGTTCTTGCTCGGGAAGTGGCTGTAGAACGCCGCGCCGGTCAGACCGATGGTTTTCATCAGTGCATCCACCCCGGTCACGGCAAAACCTTGCTGCTTGGCGAGGGCGCCGCTGCTGGCGAGCAGGCGCTCGCGGGTTTCGGTCTTGTGTTCGGCGCAATAACGCATGGATGACTCCGTTCTATGCTGAGTTGACCCGACCGAGAGCGTAGCATAACGTTCGTTCATCTAACGATCGTTAGCTAATGGAGAAGGCCATGACCGAAAATAAGAAAATCGCATTGATCATTGGCGCCGGTGACGCCACGGGCGGCGCCATTGCCCGGCGTTTTGCCCGCGAGGGATATGTCGCCTGCGTGACCCGGCGCAGCCTCGAAAAACTGCAACCGTTGTTGGCAGAAATCCGCAGTGAGGGTGGCGAAGCACATGGTTTTGCCTCCGATGCGCGACGTGAGGAGCAGGTGGCTGAACTGGTCGAACGCATCGAGCGCGACATCGGCCCGATCGAGGTGATGGTCTTCAATATCGGTGCTAACGTGCCCTGCAGCATTCTGGAAGAAACGCCACGCAAGTACTTCAAGATCTGGGAAATGGCTTGTTTCTCCGGTTTTCTTACCAGCCAGGCAGTGGCCAAGCGCATGGTCACGCGCGCGCGTGGCAGCATCCTGTTTACCGGTGCCACCGCAGGTTTGCGCGGGGCTGCCGGTTTTGCCGCCTTTGCCGGAGCCAAGCATGGTATCCGCGCACTGGCGCAGAGCATGGCGCGAGAGCTCGGGCCGTTGAATATCCATGTCGCCCATATCGTGGTCGACGGAGCCATCGATACGGCCTTCATCCGTGATAACTGGCCGGAGACATATGCCCTGAAAGACCAGGATGGCATTCTCGATCCCGAGCATATCGCCGACAGTTACTGGTTCTTGCACAGCCAGCCGCGTGATGCCTGGACCTTCGAGCTGGATCTGCGTCCGTGGATCGAGCGCTGGTAACCTGCGCTGAACCCATCATCACAATAACGAGCGAGTGAAACTGATGAGCAAGACGGTGGAGTTTTTCTTCGACCTGGGCAGCCCGGCGTCCTACCTGGCCCATACCCAGTTGCCTGATCTGTGTCGCGACGCTGGCGCTGCACTGGTCTATCGGCCAATGCTGCTTGGCGGCGTGTTCCAGGCCACCGGCAACGCCTCGCCGGCGATGATTCCGGCCAAGGGGCGTTACATGATTCGCGACCTGGCGCGCTTTGCCGAGCGCTATGGCGTGCCGATGCGCTTCAACCCGCATTTCCCGATCAATACCCTGACGCTGATGCGCTTGCTGGTGGCGCTGCAACTGCGCCAGCCAGAACGTTTCGACGATGCCTTGCAGGCACTGTTTCGGGCGATCTGGGTCGATGGCGTGAACATGGGCGATCCGGCCAGGGTGGCCGCCGTATTGCTGGCGGCCGGCTTCGATGCCGCGCAGTTGCAGGCTCAGGCGGCCGATCCGGCAGTCAAGGAGGCGCTCAAGTCGACGACCGAGGAAGCCGTCCGGCGAGGCGTATTCGGTGCGCCGACCTGCTTCGTCGGTGGGGAGATGTTCTTTGGTCAGGATCGCCTGGATTTCGTGCGTGAAGCACTGCATGGGTAGCGACTTTTCGTTTCAGGGCTGATGCCTGGCACAATGACGCCGTCATTTCCGATCAATCGAGCATTCGATGAACCCCGAAGCACTGCAACTCCTGGTGACCCGGCGCATGCCCTACGGTAAGTACAAGGGTCGGTTGATCGCCGATTTGCCGGGGCACTATCTGAACTGGTTTGCCCGCGAGGGGTTTCCCAAGGGCGAGCTGGGGCAATTGCTGGCGTTGATGCAGGAGATCGACCACAACGGCCTCAAGGCGCTGCTCGATCCGCTACGACGCAATACCCGCTAGCTGTTGAGGTCGCGCGCGGGCCTGTGACGGCCTTGCTCAGGGCTGCTGGCGGCGTAACTCGGCCACTTCGCTGCGCAGTGCGCGCAGTTCGTCGAGAATCGCCTGTTCGCGTGCTGCTGCGGCCTGTTCTTCAGGGCTGGGTTCATGGGCACTCTGCATCGCGTTGACGATGACGGCGATGAACAGGTTGAGCATCATGAAAGTGGCAATCAGCACATAGGGAATGAAGAACAGCCAAGCCAGTGGATAAACTTCCATGATTGGCCTGACGGTGCCGCTCGACCAGCTATCGAGTGTCATCATCTGGAACAGTGAGTAGAGGCTGGCGGTGAGGCTGCCGAACCATTCCGGAAAGCGCTCGCCAAACAGCTGTGTGGCCATTACGGCGGCGACATAGAAGATCAGGCTCATCAGCATGATGATGTTGCCCATGCCGGGTAACGAAGCGAGGAGTGCCTGCACCACCTTGCGCATACTCGGATTGATCGATACCAGGCGTAGCACTCGCAACACGCGCAGCGCTCGTAAAACCGCGAAAGGGCCACTGGCCGGTATAAGGGCTATGGCGACGACAATGCAGTCGAACAAGGCCCAGGGGTCGCGTAGCAGGGCGATGCCACGGGCGGCGAAACGCAGGCTCAGCTCCGCGAAGAAACAGGCGAGAATGATGGCGTCCAGCGGCACCAGCAGCCAGCCCCACTGGCTGACGATAGGCGGTGAAGTGAGCAGACCGAGGATGGCGGCATTTATCAGAATCAGTCCGGTCACCAGCCGCTGGACGGCCCTGCCGTCCATGGTCTGGGCCAGGCGCAGGCGCCATGCGCTTGTCGAATCCAAGGAGGTCTGCTTCATCTGGGTTTCAGTGGCGATTCGCTGAGCGGCATCATCCACAACCGCTGGCTCCGGGCTTAGCGGTCGTCGAGTGCGAAGGCGGTCAGGGTAAAGGTGGGAATGCCGGCATCCTGCAGTTTTTGCGAGCCGCCCAGCTCCGGCAGGTCGATGATTGCAGCGGCCTCGAAAACGCTGGCACGCAGGCGACGTACCAGATTGGCGGCGGCGATCAGCGTGCCACCGGTGGCGATCAGGTCATCGAAGATCAGCACCGAGTCGCCTTCGCAGAGGCTGTCATTGTGTACTTCCAGGAACGCTTCGCCGTACTCGGTCTGGTAGCCCTCGCTGAGCACATCCGCCGGCAGCTTGCCCTGTTTGCGAAACAGCACCAGCGGCTTGTTCAGTTCATAGGCGATGATCGAGCCGATGAGAAAGCCGCGCGCATCCATGGCGCCAATATGGCTGAATTCAGCCTCCACATAGCGCTGGATGAAACTGTCGGCGACCATGCGCAGGGCGCGCGGCGACTGGAACAGCGGGGTGATGTCGCGAAACACCACGCCCGGTTTTGGGAAGTCTGCTACCGGGCGGATCAGGGTCTTGATGCTGAATTCGTCAAAGATCATCGTGGGGTCCTAAAGGCGTTGAGCCCGCGAAAGCCGTGCGAACTCAAACGTCGAGATTGCCACCGGCCAATGCACACAACTCGATCGGGTCGAGAATGTGGACTTCCTTGCCTTCGGCTTCGAGCAGCTTGTTCTGTTGGAAGCGGGTAAATACGCGAGACACCGTCTCGACCGCAAGACCCAAATAGTTACCAATTTCGTTGCGTGACATGGCCAGGCGGAACTGGTTGGCCGAGAAGCCGCGCGCGCGGAAGCGGGCAGAGAGGTTGACCAGGAAGGTGGCGATGCGTTCGTCGGCGGTTTTCTTCGACAGTAGCAGCATCATCTGCTGATCGTCGCGGATCTCACGGCTCATGATGCGCATCAGTTGGCGGCGCAGCTGTGGCAGTTGCAGGGCCAGGTCGTCAAGGCGCTCGAAGGGAATCTCGCAGACCGAGGTGGTTTCCAGCGCCTGTGCCGAGACCGGGTAGCGCTCGCCGTCGACACCCGACAGGCCGACCAGCTCGCTGGGCAGGTGAAAGCCGGTTATCTGCTCTTCGCCACCATCGCTCAGGCTGAAGGTTTTCAGCGCGCCGGAACGCACGGCGAATACGGAGCCGAAGGAATCACCCTGACGGAACAGGAATTCGCCTTTTTTCAGCGGTCGACCACGCTTGACGATGTCGTCGAGGGCGTTCATGTCTTCCATGTTCAGCGAGAGCGGCAGGCACAAGCTGGCCAGGCTGCAATCCTTGCAATGGGCTTGGTGCTGCGTACGCAGCTTGATGCTCTCGGACATCGTTCAGCTTCCTGATAGATACGCAATGGCGCTTAGGGTACAGCAGGGGCGGGTTTGCGACCAGCCATGCAAGCCTGACTGCTTACTCAAGTTTGATCCCGGCCTGCCGATGTGACCCTGACATGATAGATCAAGGCAGGGAGCAGGGTAATGCGCATCGCTTCGCTGGGTTCACTGAACAATCTGGCTCAGGGTGTTCAACGACAGTTCAGCACGGCTGAACGAACTGCGCAGGAGCGTTGCGAAGGATTGCGCGTGAGCCTGTCCGAGCTGGGCAAGGGCATGTCGACCAGGTCTGAGAAGCATCAAGATATCGACGATAGCGACCTGCCTCAGGCGATCAGGGATCTGCTCAAGATGATCCGCGAGCTGCGTGCACAGATCGTCGAGAAACAGGCGCAGATCGAGGCCATCATGAGCGATCAGAGGCTTGACGCCGAGGGCAAGCGTCAGCAGTTGGAAGGGCTGCAGACCGAGCTGGCCTCGCTCAACAGTGCGCTGACTTCGGCCAACGCCCAGCTGATCAAGTTGATGCGTGACAATGGCCTTTCCAGCGAGCAGATGCAGGCTGCGAGCCTGCTGGCGATGAGTTGAGAAGCGCCCGTAACGGAGCGGGCGCTTGCCCGGCTCAGATCACCCGCGAGAAGCGCTGGCGCACCTGATCGTTGAGATAACGATCAAACAGCATGCACAGCGAACGCACCAGTAGGCGCCCGGCCGGGCGCACTTCAATACCCTGAGCGTCGAGGCTGATCAGGCCGTCAGCCGCGAGTTGCTCCAGCTCCGGCCACAGGGCGCAGAAATAATCACGGAACACCACGCCATGCGTTTGCTCGATGTCGGCGAAACGCAGTTGGAAATGGCAGATCAGTTGCTGAATCACGGCGCGACGCAGGCGGTCGTCGGCATTGCAATGCAGGCCGCGGCGAGTCGCCAACTGGCCATTGCCCAGGGTCTGCTGGTAACTGGTGATATCGCTGTCGTTCTGGCTGTATAGGTCGCCGATCTGGCTGATGGCGGATACGCCCAGGCCGATCAGGTCGCAATGGCCGTGGGTGGTGTAGCCCTGGAAGTTGCGTTGCAGCGTGCCTTCTTCCTGAGCGATGGCCAGTTCATCGTCGGGCAGGGCGAAGTGATCCATGCCGATGTAGCGATAGCCGGCGCGGGTCAGTTGCTCGATGCTGGCCTGCAGCATGGCCAGCTTGTCCGCCGGGCTGGGCAGGTCATCGGCGCTGATGCGCCGTTGCGGCATGAAGCGCTCGGGCAGGTGCGCGTAGTTGAACAGCGACAGACGATCCGGCTGCAGGGCGATGATCTCGGCCACGGTGCGGGCGAAGCGCTCAGGCGTTTGCTTGGGCAGGCCGTAGATCAGGTCGATGTTTACCGAGCGAAACTGCAGGGTGCGCGCTGCCTCGACGATGGCGCGGGTTTCCTCCAGGGTCTGCAGGCGGTTGACCGCGCGTTGCACCTCGGGGTCTAGATCCTGCACGCCCAGGCTGACACGGTTGAAGCCCAGTTCGCGCAGCAGGCCCATGGTCGACCAGTCGGCTTCGCGCGGATCGATCTCGATGCTGTAATCACCGGAATCGTCATCCAGCAGGTTGAAGTGCTGGCGCAGGTGCTGCATCAGGCGGCGCAGCTCGTCATGGCTGAGGAAGGTTGGCGTACCGCCACCGAAATGCAGTTGCTCGATTGGCTGGTTGCGATCGATGTAGCGGCTGATGATCTCGATTTCCCGCTCGAGCTTTTCCAGATAAGGCAGGGCGCGGCCACGATCCTTGGTGATGACCTTGTTGCAGGCACAGTAGTAGCAGATGTGCGCGCAGAACGGTACGTGCACGTACAACGAGAGCGGACGCCCGGCCTTGCGGCTGTCGCGCAACGCGTGCAGCAGATCGAATGGGCCGATGTCGTCGTGAAACTGTACGGCGGTCGGGTAGGAGGTGTAACGCGGACCGGCGAGATCGTAGCGGCGGATCAGGTCGGTATCCCACTGGAGGGTATCGAGCATGGGAAATAATCCTGGACAGGCTGTGTTGCCAGTCTAGGGATGCGCGCAGGGGATGGCCTTGACTTGAATCAACAGGCTACAAGAGGGGCGGCCGCAGGCTGCAGGCGAAGTGAAAAAGCTTCACTGGAGCCGATGGTGACGTAGCCCGGATGCAATCCGGGGCTTGTGGCAGGTTTCCCCGGATTGCATCCGGGCTGCGTGTCAGTGACCCATCAGCCAGTGCTGGTGTGGGCCGGGCAGGGTCCAGATGCCGAACAGGATGACCAGCAGGCCACCCGCCATGCGCACGCCACGCTTGCGCAGCAGGGCGGTGATGCGTTCTGCCGCCAGACCGGTGGCCAGCAGCACCGGCCAGGTGCCCAGGCCAAAGGCCAGCATCAGCAGGGCACTGTTGACGGCATTGCCCTGGCTCGAGGCCCACAGCAGGGTGCTGTAAACCAGGCCACACGGCAGCCAGCCCCAGAGACCACCCAGCACCACTGCCTTGGGGATGCTTGTGACCGGCATGAAGCGGCGTGTCAGGGGTTGAATGTGTCGCCACAGGCCACGGCCCAGTGCTTCGATGCGCGTCAGGCCGCTCCACCAGCCGGCGAGATAAAGACCCATGGCGATCAGCAGCAGCGCCGCCAGCGTGCGCATGATGACCTCGGCCTGGCTGCCGGCCACGGCCCAACCGGCCAACCCCAGGAGCAAGCCTGCCAGCGCGTAGCTGAGGACGCGCCCGAGGTTGTAGGCCAATAGCAGTTGCAGGCGTCTGCTGCGTTGTTCAGGGGGAATCGCCAGGGTCAGGGCGCCCATCAGGCCGCCGCACATGCCCAGGCAATGGCCGCCGCCGAGCAGGCCGAGAATCAGCGCCGATACCAGCAGTGGCGCCAGTTCAGGCATCGGGCTTGTCCTGCCTGTTCTGCTCTTCGACCTGTTCGACGCCAGCCTTGTGCAATGGGTCTTCGTCGTCGAACAGAATGCTGTGTGCCGGCCCGTCGAGGTCGTCGTACTGGCCGCTGTCCACTGCCCAGAAGAACAGCCAGATGGCGAAGCCGACCAGGGCGATGGCAACGGGAATCAGGATGTACAGGGCGGACATGGCATCTCTCGTGTAAGGACAGCCTGTGGGGGCAAACTCGTTGGCGTCAACGACTCAGGCGCAGCGCATTGAGCACCACCAGCAGCGAGCTGAGCGACATCCCCACCGCCGCCCAGATCGGTGTGATCAGACCCAGGGCTGCGAAGGGTAGCACCAGGCCATTGTACAGCGTCGCCCAGGCCAGGTTTTCGATGATGATACGGCGCGTGCGCTTGGCCAGTTTCAGGCCGTCGACCAGGCTGCTCAGGCGATTGGACAGCAACACCGCATCGGCGCTGGTTTTCGCCAGGTCGGACGCCGAGCCCATGGCCACGCTGATGTCGGCAGCGGCCAGCACTGGTACATCATTGACGCCATCGCCAAGCATCAGCACGCGGCGGCCTTCGCTGTGCAGCTGTTTGAGTACTGCCAGTTTGGCATCCGGGGTCAGGCCGCCACGGGCATCTTCGATGCCCAGTTGACGGGCGACTTCGCCCACCATCGGCGAGCTGTCGCCAGACAGCAGGTGAATGTTCCAGCCGCGGGCACGTGCTGCGGCGATCAGGTCCGGCGCGTCTTCACGCAGGCGGTCGTCGAGGACGAACCAGGCCAGTGCTCCCTGTTCGTCGCCCAGCAGCAACCACTGGCCGTGCTCGCTGGCAATCGGTGGTGCGGTCTGGCCGCTCAGGGCGCAGACGAAACTGGCTTCGCCGATGCGTAGCAGGCGTCCGTCGACGCTGCCCTGCAAGCCCTGGCCCGGATGGCTATCGACGGATTGCGCTGCGCGCGGCGCCTGGCTGAAGGCGCGGGCGATAGGGTGCTCCGAACGGTTTTCCAGTGCAGCCGCCAGCGCCAGGCAATCGCCCTCGTCGAGATCGCGCAGCGGGTGGATAGCCTTGAGCGTCAGGCGACCTTCGGTCAGTGTGCCGGTCTTGTCCAGTACCAGGGTGTCGACCTGGTTGAGGCCTTCGAGCACGTGGCCGCGGGTCAGCAGCATGCCCAGTTTGTGCAGGCTGCCGGTGGCGGTGGTCAGCGCTGTTGGTGTGGCGAGGGCCAGTGCGCAAGGGCAGGTAGCCACGAGCAGGGCGAGCACGACCCAGAAGGCGCGGCTGGAGTCGATCTCCCACCAGGCGTAGCCGACCACGGCAGCCGCCACGAGGATGAACAACAGAAACCATTGCGAGACGCGGTCGGCGATTTCCGCCAGGCGCGGTTTCTCGCTCTGCGCGCGTTCCAGCAGGCGGACGATGGCCGATAGGCGCGTGGCATCGCCCAGCGCCTGCACCTCGACGGTCAGCGGGCCTTCGACATTCAGCGTGCCGGCAGTGACGCCGTCGCCGATGCCGCGTGCCTGAGGCAGGTATTCACCCGTCAGCAGTGACTCGTCGACGCTGGACTGGCCGGCAAGAATGCGCCCGTCAGCGGGAATCAGCGAGCCGGGCTGCACCAGCACCTGTTCGCCGACCTGCAGTTCGCGCAGCAGAATGCGCTGGCTCTGACCGTCGGCGTCCAGACGCAGGCAGGACGCCGGCAGCAGCTTGACCAGTTGCGCGGTGGCGGCGGCGGTGCGTTCACGCGCACGCCGTTCCAGATAGCGGCCGGCGAGGAGGAACAGGGCGAACATGCCCACCGCGTCGAAATACAGCTCGCCCTGGCCGGTGATGGTCGACCAGATGCCGGCGACATAGGCGCCGCCAATGGCCAGCGAGACCGATACGTCCATGGTCAGGTGGCGCGTGCGCAGGTCGCGCAGGGCGCCGCGGAAGAACTGGCCGCAACAGTAGAAGACGATGGGCGTGGTGAGGAACAGGCTGGTCCAACGCAGGATCTTGTCCAGTTCCGGCGACAGGTCGATGTTGAACTCCGGCCAGGTGGCCATGGTCGCCATCATCACCTGCATCCACAGCAACCCGGCCACACCCAACTCGCGCATGCGCCGGTGATTCTCCGCAGCCATGCGCTCGGCCGCCTCGTCGGCGCGCCACGGATGAGCGGCGTAGCCAATGCGGCGCAATTCGGCGAGCAGTTGGCTCAAGGGTATCCGGCTATCCTGCCAGCGCACCTGCAGGCGGTGGTTGGACAGGTTCAGGTGCGCTTCGGCTACGCCGGCTACGCCGCGCAGATGTTTTTCGATCAGCCAGCCGCAGGCGGCGCAACTGATGCCTTCTATCAGCAATTGGGTTTCGCTCAGCTCGCCTTCGTGCTGGACGAAAGACTGCTGCACGTCACTGCGGTCGTAGAGTGCCAGTTCGTCAGGCAGGGCGGCGGGCAGTGCCTGCGGGTTGGCGGCACTTTCGCTGCGATGGCTGTAATAGTGCTCAAGCCCGCCGGCGACGATGGCTTCGGCCACCGCCTGGCAGCCGGGGCAGCACATTTGCCGGGCCTGGCCGAGCACGTCGGCACTGAACTGACTGCCGGCAGGCACCGGCAGGCCACAGTGGTAGCAGGGAGTAGGGGCGGGCATCGGCAGGGTCAGTAGGAGGGATTGTCACCGATCATGATGGTCTGGCCATCGGCGATGGTTTCTTCCTCGAACAGGCGCCAGTTCTGGCTACCTTCCTGGCCGAGCAATTCGACGAAGCGGCGACCGCTGACCTGATCGACCATCTGACCACGGTAGTGACCGTCAGCAGTGGGTTGCAGGATCACCCGGCGGTCACGTTCCGGCTGGGTTGGCGATATCAGGTTGAGCACGATCTGCTGCGGCCGGCTGTTGCCCTGCAGGCTCAGCAGCGCGGTACCGGTGGTGTTGTCCAGCACCAGCTCGCCGTGCAGTTGCAGGCGTTCTGCCAGTTTCTCGCGTTCCAGCGACTGGTTGATGCCTTTGCCGACGTCGTAGTAATCATCCGAGATGAGGCCCGGCGGGTTCTTGGTGGCGATGGTGAGCAGGGTCAGCCCCTGCACCACCGAGTAGCCCAACAGGAACAGGATGAACCAGGGCCAGAACTGCTTGTACCAGGGTTTGACTGGCGATGTGGTGTGTTCGCTCATGCGTTTTCCGTCGTCAGCGGACGCTTGGGCCGATGAAACGGCTGTCGGCGTCGTTCTTGATACTGGGGTCGTCTACCGATTGTACGTGGAAGACGATGTTGTTGGCGCTGGAAGGCAGTTTTTCCGGTGCGATGGACAGCTCGACCGGGAAGGAATAGACCTCGCCGGCCAGCGCCCGTACTTCGCGCTTGCCTTCGTAGACCAGGCCGTCGAGACCGTCGGCGGTGATCACGTAGGTCATGTCGCGCTGCGCCTTGTTCATGATCTTCAGGGTGTAGACGTTCTCGATGTGGCCACGCTCGTTCTCGCGGAACAGCACGCGGTCCTTGAGCACGTCCAGCTCCACCAGCGGGCGATTGGCCACGGCCCAGGCGAACAGGCCGATCATCGCCACCAGCGCGACAGCGTAGCCGATCAGGCGCGGGCGCAGCAGGTGGGTCTTGCGCCCGGACAGGTTGTGTTCAGTGGTGTAGCTGATCAGCCCCTTGGGATAGTTCATCTTGTCCATGATGTCGTCGCAGGCATCGATGCAGGCGGCGCAGCCGATGCATTCGATCTGCAGGCCATCACGGATGTCGATGCCGGTCGGGCAGACCTGTACGCACATCTTGCAATCGATGCAGTCGCCGAGGCCCTGCGCCTTGTAGTCGGCGTCCTTCTTGCGCGGCCCGCGCGACTCGCCCCGGCGCGGATCGTAGGACACGATCAGGGTGTCCTGGTCGAACATCACGCTCTGAAAGCGCGCATACGGGCACATGTAGATGCACACCTGTTCGCGCAGGTAGCCGGCGTTGCCGTAGGTGGCGAGGGTGAAGAAGCCGATCCAGAAGTAGGCCCAACCGCTGGCCTGGCCGGTGAAGAGCTCGATGACCAGGTCACGAATGGGCGTGAAGTAGCCGACGAAGGTGATAGCGGTGAGCAGTGATACGCCCACCCAGATGCCGTGCTTGGCCAGCTTGCGTGTAAATTTCCTGCCGCTCATGGACTGCTTGTCCAGCTTCATGCGCTGGTTGCGGTCGCCCTCGGTGACTTTCTCCGCCCACATGAACACCCAGGTGAACACGCTTTGCGGGCAGGTATAACCACACCAGACGCGTCCGGCGAACACGGTGATGAAGAACAGGCCAAAGGCGCAGATGATCAGCAGCCACGACAGCAGCATGAAGTCCTGCGGCCAGTAGGTGGCGCCGAAGATATGGAACTTGCGTTCCGGCAGGTTCCACCACACGGCCTGGCGGCCTTCCCAGTTCAGCCAGACGGTGCCGAAGAACAGCAGGAACAGCAGGGCGCCGCCGGCAAGTCGCAGATTGCGGAACAGGCCCGTGAACGCGCGCGTGTAGATCTTCTCCCGGCTGGCGTAGAGATCGACGCTGGCGTTCTTGGTGGAAGGGGGGGTGATGTCCTGTACGGGGATCTGTTCGCTCATCGATGCATACCACGGCGGTTGGTTGGCAGCCCGGGCCGATGCGTGCCGGTCAGGGTCATTTCACGATGACTATATGGTACGCCTGAAAGACAACGCCCGGGTGCGACCAGCAGTCGCGACCCGGGCGTTCATTGACCCTTGTCAAAAGAGTCGCTTTGCGCTTACTGCTCTTCGGCCTTGTGCGACAGGCTGTACACATAGGCAGCCAGCAGGTGCACCTTGTCGTTGCCAAGGAATTCTTCCTGGGCTGGCATGTTGCCGTGACGGCCGTAGCGAATGGTCTGCTGCAGTTGCGCGTAGCTGCTGCCGTAGATGAACGCGGCCGGGTTGGTCAGGTTCGGTGCGCCAAGGGCCTGCATGCCGGTGCCAGCCGGGGTATGGCAGGCCGCGCAGACGGTGCCGAACACTTGCTTGCCGGCCTCGATGTCAGCCTCGACACCTTCCGGCAGTTCGCGACCGCCGAGCTCGGTGAGGACGTAGGCGGCAACATTGCGCACGCCATCTTCACCAATGATCGGACCCTGAGCAGGCATCATGCCCTGACGGCCCTTGAGCAGGGTGGTCTTGATGGTTTCCGGCTCGCCGCCCCAGCGCCATTCGTTGTCGGTCAGGTTGGGGAAACCGTAGCTGCCCTTGGCATCGGAGCCGTGGCACACCGAGCAGTTGGAGGCGAACAGGCGGCCACCCATTTTCAGGGCTTGCTCGTCCTTGGCCACTTCTTCTATGGGCATGGCGGCGTACTTGGCGAACAGCGGGCCGTATTGCTCATCGGCACGCGCCATTTCCTTTTCCCACTGGTGCACGCCGGTCCAGCCGGAGTGACGCATGGAACCGTCAGCGATCTGTACACCGGCAGCGAAAGGGGTCTGCTTCTCGCTGTCGACGTAGTCGTAGCCCGGCAGCAGGCCTTTGAAGTTACCCAGGCCAGGGTACAGGGCGAGGTAGCCGAGGGCGAAGACGATGGTGGCGACGAACAGCATGAACCACCACTTCGGCAGTGGGTTGTCATACTCCTCGATGCCATCGAAGCTGTGCCCGACGGTTTCTTCGGTGGTTTCCTGGCGCTGGCCCTTGCGGGTGCCGAAGATCAGCCAGGTCAGGGCGAAGATGGTGCCCAGAGACAGAATGGTTACGTACCAACTCCAGAACGTGGTCATTGGTTATTGCTCCTGGAAGAGTCCTGATCGCGCGTGGACTCGGGCTTGGGATCGTCGGCGAAGGGCAGGTTGGCAGCTTCGTCGAAGCTCGATTTGCGCTTGCTGCTGTAAGCCCAGAGCACCACGCCGATGAAGGCGATGAACACCACCGCCGTGCCGATGCCGCGAATCATCCCGATGTCCATAGCGTCTTACCGTTTGTTCTTGATGGAAGTGCCGAGAACCTGCAGGTACGCGATCAGCGCGTCCATTTCGGTCTTGCCTTTCACGGCATCGCGGGCGCCGGCGATATCTTCGTCGGTGTAGGGGATGCCGAAGCCACGCATGACTTCCATCTTCTTCGCGGTGTCGCGACCGTCGAGCCTGTTTTCCACCAGCCAGGGGTAGGCAGGCATCTTCGACTCCGGCACGACGTTGCGCGGGTTGTACAGGTGGGCGCGATGCCACTCGTCCGAGTAGCGACCGCCGACACGGGCCAGATCCGGGCCGGTACGCTTGGAGCCCCACAGGAAGGGGTGATCCCAGACGCTTTCGCCGGCGACGGAGTAGTGACCGTAACGCTCGGTCTCGGCGCGGAACGGGCGGATCATCTGCGAGTGGCAGCCGACACAACCTTCCTTGATATAGATGTCGCGGCCTTCCAGTTGCAGCGCGGTGTAGGGCTTGAGGCCTTCCACCGGCTCATTGGTGACGTCCTGGAAGAACAGCGGGACGATCTGGGTCAGGCCGCCGATGCTGACGGCGATCACCATCAGCAGCGCCATCAGGCCGATGTTCTTCTCGATGATTTCGTGTTTCATCAGTGAGCGCTCCCTTGAACTGCGGGGATCTGCGCGGCTGCTTCGTATTCAGCCGGCTTGGCGGCGCGCACGGTGCGCCAGGTGTTGTAAGCCATCAGCAGCATGCCGGTGACGAAGAAGGCACCGCCGATCATGCGTACGACATAACCTGCATGGCTGGCTTCCAGCGCTTCGACGAAGGAGTAGGTGAGGGTGCCGTCTTCGTTGACTGCGCGCCACATCAGACCCTGGGTGATGCCGTTGACCCACATCGAGGCGATGTACAGCACGGTACCGATGGTGGCCAGCCAGAAGTGCGCGTTGATCAGGCCGATGCTGTACATCTGCTCACGACCGAACACCTTCGGAATCAGGTGATACAGCGAGCCGATGGAGATCATCGCCACCCAGCCGAGGGCGCCGGCATGTACGTGGCCGATGGTCCAGTCGGTGTAGTGGGACAGGGCGTTGACGGTCTTGATGGCCATCATCGGGCCTTCGAAGGTCGACATGCCGTAGAACGCCAGCGATACCACCAGGAAGCGCAGGATCGGGTCGGTGCGCAGCTTATGCCAGGCGCCCGACAGGCTCATCATGCCGTTGATCATGCCGCCCCAGCTTGGTGCCAGGAGGATGACCGACATGGCCATGCCCAGGGACTGCGCCCAGTCCGGCAGCGCGGTGTAGTGCAGGTGGTGCGGGCCGGCCCAGATGTACAGGGTGATCAGCGCCCAGAAGTGCACGATGGACAGGCGATAGGAGTAGATCGGACGCTCGGCCTGCTTGGGTACGAAATAGTACATCATGCCCAGGAAGCCGGTGGTCAGGAAGAAGCCTACGGCGTTGTGGCCGTACCACCACTGGATCATCGCGTCGGTCGCCCCGGCGTAGACCGAGTACGACTTGAACAGGCTCACCGGCATGGCCGCGCTGTTGACGATATGCAGCATGGCGGTCACGAGGATGAAGGCGCCGAAGAACCAGTTGCCCACATAAATGTGCTTGGTCTTGCGCTTGACGATAGTGCCGAAGAACACCACCAGGTAGGTGATCCAGACCAGGCCCAGAAGGATGTCGATCGGCCATTCCAGCTCGGCGTATTCCTTGGTGCTGGTGTAGCCCATCGGCAGTGTGATCACGGCGAGCACGATGACAGCTTGCCAACCCCAGAAGGTGAAGGCAGCCAGACCGTCGGAGATCAGGCGCGTCTGACAGGTGCGCTGGACGACGTAGTACGAGGTGGCGAACAGTGCGCATCCGCCGAAGGCGAAGATCACCGCGTTGGTGTGCAGCGGGCGCAGACGGCCGAAGCTGGTCCACGGCAGGTTTAGGTTGAGTTCCGGCCACACGAGTTGTGCGGCGATGAACACGCCTAGACCCATCCCAATGACCCCCCAGATCACCGTCATAATGGCGAACTGGCGGACCACCTTATAGTTATAAGCAGTCTGACTGATTGCTGTGCTCATGCTAGGGGTTCCACGGTTAATGGAGTTTTATGGGGCAAAAATCGGCGGCAAGTATGGAGAAAGCAGGTAGCCATTGCAACGCAACATACCGACGCGAACCGGGTTTCAGAGCGTTTCACGGGGCGTTCGAGTCGACCCGGGGAGCGGCTCTTTGTCTTTTGGCGCAATCATTTTGCGCAGCGCTAAGAATGGATCGCCTTGGAGTTGTGGCAGGTGGCGACTGAAAAGCAGCTTAGCCCAGATCAAGGAGGGTGCAGGGCTATTGGTCGGCAGGTGCGACACTGGGTCGCACACTTATATAAGGAGGGAGCCGGCGACCTTGCTGCGGTCGCCGGTAAAGCTGTGGATTACTTGTCTTCGCCCTGGCTCAGCTTGAGCACGTAAGCAGCCAGCAGGTGAGCCTTGTCGTTACCGAGAAAATCACCCTGAGCCGGCATGTTGCCGCTGCGACCATAGCGAATGGTCTGTTGCAGTTGGGCGAAGCTGCTGCCGTAGATGAACGCGCTGGGTTGGGTCAGGTCCGGCGCGCCCATCATCGGCATGCCGGTGCCGGCAGGGGTATGGCAGGCGGCGCAGAGGGTGGAGAAGATCTGCTTGCCGGCGGCGATGTCCGCTTCCGTGCCCTCGGGCAGCTCACGACCACCCAGTTCGGTGAGCACGTAGGCTGCGACGTTACGCACGCCATCTTCGCCGATCATCGGGCCTTGTGCCGGCATTACGCCCATGCGGCCATGCATGATGGAGGCTTTGATGGTTTCCGGCTCACCGCCCCAGCGCCAGCTGTTGTCCGTCAGGTTGGGGAAGCCGTAGCTGCCCTTGGCATCCGAGCCATGGCACACCGAGCAGTTGGAGGCGAACAGGCGACCGCCCATTTTCAGCGCGCGCTCGTCCTTGGCCACTTCCTCGATGGGCATGGCGGCATATTTAGCGAAAATCGGGCCGTACAGCTCATCGGCGCGATCCATTTCGCGCTGCCACTGGTTGACCTGGGTCCAGCCATCCTCGTAGCCCGGCAGCAGGCCCTTGAAGTTACCCAGGCCCGGATACAGCAGCAGGTAAGCCACGGAAAACACCAGGGTGCCGACGAACAACATGAACCACCACTTGGGCAGCGGGTTGTCGTACTCCTCGATGCCATCGAAAGAGTGACCCATGGTCTGCTCGGTGGGGTTCTTGTGAACTTCGCCCTTGCGGGTGGCGAAAATCAGCCAGAACAGCGCAACCAGCGAACCAACGGTCAGCAGGGTGATGTACCAACTCCAGAAGGTGGTCATGCTTGGGTCCTCGAAACGGCGGGCTTGGACTCATCGGCGAAGGGCAGGTTGGCGGCCTCGGCGAAGGCGTCGCGGCGCTTGCCGCTATAAGCCCAGAGGGTAACAGCGGTGAAGGCGATCAGAACCAGTGCGCTGCCCAGACCGCGCAGGGTGCCGATATCGATAAGCTCGAACATGTCGCTCACCTCTTGTTCTTCACGGCGGTGCCAAGCACCTGCAGGTAGGCGACCAGAGCATCCATCTCGCTCTTGCCCTTGACCGCATCGCTGGCGCCGGCGATGTCTTCTTCGCTGTAGGGCACGCCCAATGTGCGCAAGGCGCCCATCTTCTTGGCCGTGTCCTTGCCATCGAGGCTCTGTTCGACCAGCCAGGGGTAGGCGGGCATGATCGACTCCGGCACGACGTTGCGCGGGTTGTACAGGTGGGCGCGATGCCACTCGTCCGAGTAGCGACCGCCGACGCGGGCCAGGTCCGGGCCGGTACGCTTGGAGCCCCACAGGAAGGGGTGATCCCAGACGCTTTCGCCGGCGACGGAGTAGTGACCGTAGCGCTCGGTCTCGGCGCGGAACGGGCGGATCATCTGCGAGTGGCAGCCGACGCAGCCCTCGCGGATGTAAATGTCGCGGCCTTCCAGTTGCAGCGCGGTGTAGGGCTTGAGACCATCAACCGGCTCGTTGGTGACGTCCTGGAAGAACAGCGGGACGATCTGCGTCAGGCCGCCGATGCTGACCGCCAGGATCATCACCAGGGCCATCAGGCCGATGTTCTTCTCGAGAATCTCGTGTTTCATCAGTGGGCTCCTTCTACCGAGAACTGCGCAGCGGCTTCCATCTCGGTGGATTTCGCGCTACGTACGGTCAGCCAGACGTTCCAGGCCATCAGCAGCATGCCGGCGAAGAAGATGGCGCCACCGATCACCCGTACCACGAAGCCGACATGGCTGGCTTCCAGCGCTTCGACGAAGGAGTAGGTGAGGGTGCCGTCTTCGTTGACTGCACGCCACATCAGGCCCTGCGTGATGCCGTTGACCCACATCGAGGCGATGTACAGCACGGTGCCGATGGTGGCCAGCCAGAAATGGCTGTTGATCAGGCCCAGGCTGTGCATCTGCTCGCGGCCGAACACCTTGGGAATCAGGTGATACAGCGAGCCGATCGACACCATGGCGACCCAGCCGAGGGCGCCGGCATGTACGTGGCCGATGGTCCAGTCGGTGTAGTGGGACAGGGCGTTGACGGTCTTGATCGCCATCATCGGGCCTTCGAAGGTCGACATGCCGTAGAACGCCAGTGATACCACGAGGAAGCGCAGGATCGGGTCGGTGCGCAGTTTGTGCCAGGCACCGGAGAGGGTCATCATGCCGTTGATCATGCCGCCCCAGCTGGGCGCCAGGAGGATCAGCGACATCACCATGCCCAGGCTCTGCGCCCAATCCGGCAGGGCGGTGTAGTGCAGGTGGTGCGGGCCGGCCCAGATGTACACCGCGATCAGCGCCCAGAAGTGGACGATGGACAGGCGATAGGAGTAGACCGGGCGACCGGCCTGCTTGGGCACGAAGTAATACATCATCCCCAGGAAACCGGCGGTGAGGAAGAAGCCCACGGCGTTGTGGCCGTACCACCACTGGATCATCGCATCGGTGGCGCCGGCATACAGCGAGTAGGACTTGGTCAGGGTGACCGGAATTTCCAGGTTGTTGACCACATGCAGGATGGCCACGGTGAGGATGAACCCGCCGAAGAACCAGTTACCCACATAGATGTGGCTGACCTTGCGCTGCATCACCGTGCCGAAGAAAACGATGGCATAGGACACCCAGACGATGGTGATCAGGATATCGATCGGCCATTCCAGTTCGGCGTATTCCTTGGAGCTGGTCCAGCCCAGCGGCAGGCTGATGGCTGCGAGTACGATCACCAGTTGCCAACCCCAGAAGGTGAAGGCCGCCAGCTTCGGAGCGAACAGCGTGGTCTGACTGGTGCGTTGCACCGCGTAGTAACTGGTAGCGAACAGGGCGCAGCCACCGAAAGCGAAGATCACCGCATTGGTATGTAGCGGGCGCAGACGGCCGAAGCTGGTCCACGGCAGGTTGAAGTTAAGTTCGGGCCAGGCCAGCTGGGCAGCGATGAATACGCCGAGTCCCATGCCGACGATGCCCCAAACCACCGTCATAATGGCGAACTGGCGAACCACCCTGTAGTTGTAGGCGGAACGGGTTGTTGTGTTCATGTCTGGGCTTCCATCCACGGTTATGGCAGAGCGGCCGATATCCGTGGCACCCCCAGGCATGAGCAGGCCACGAACACCACAGATATCGACGCGAGGCAAGCATGAGCAAAGGGCCATCTGGGTTTATTGACGCCGGTCAATGTGAGCGGGGACTACCCTGGCTGTGGGACGAACCGCCGCAGGGGGCGTTCAGTACGCTGATCCTGGCCCATGGCGCGGGTGCGCCGATGGACAGCCCGTTCATGCAGTACATGGCTCAAGGTCTTGCCGCGCGCGGCGTGCGCGTGGTGCGCTTCGAGTTCGCCTACATGGCGCAGCGCCGGCTGGATGGGCGCAAGCGACCGCCCAATGTGCAGGCGCAACTGCTGCAGCAATGGCGTGAGGTGCATGGGCTGGTGCGGCAGCAGGTCACAGGGCCGCTGGCCATGGGAGGCAAGTCCATGGGCGGACGTATGGCCAGCTTGCTGGCTGACGAGCTGGACGTCTGCGCCCTGGTTTGCTTCGGTTATCCCTTCTACGCCGCCGGCAAGCCCGAGAAGCCGCGCGTTGCTCATCTTGCCGAGCTGCGCAGGCCCACGCTGATCATCCAGGGTGAGCGCGATGCCCTGGGCAATCGCGAGACGGTTGCCGGCTATGACCTGGCACCTGCCATCGAGCTGCACTGGTTACCGGCAGCCGATCACGATCTCAAACCGCTCAAGGTCTCGGGGTTTACCCATGAGCAGCATCTGCAGCACGCCATCGAACGTACGGTCGACTTTCTGCTTGCCTCGTGGCGAACGCCCTGAGACTTGCATGAGCCGGTAATGCGCAAGCGGTTGCACTCGACCGGACAGTCACGCACTGTGGCCTTCGATGGTCAGCGTTAGGGGGGGCGGCACCCGCGTACAGAGGCTGCGGATGTGACGTGCCACGCAATGGGACGTGGCATCAGAAGCGGGTCACTGCACTGCACGATATTGGTGCGCTTGTTTTATGTTCGTTAGCTAAGTGGTTGATTTTAATGGTTTAGATAGGCTGGCTCGCAGCTTGCAGTGGATGCTGCAAGTCCGGGTGACAAGGAGTACGGCATGGCCCGCACCTTTTATGACGAGATGTACGACGCGAGCGGCGCTGTCCGCCCGCACTACTGCGAATTTGCCCGCTGGTTGGCAGACACGCCGGATGATCTGCTGGCCCAGCGCCGACGAGAAGCCGACCTTCTGTTCCACCGTGCCGGTATCACCTTCACCCTCTATGGGGATGATCAGGGCACCGAGCGCCTGATCCCCTTCGACATCATTCCCCGCTCCATCCCTGCCAGCGAATGGCGCGTCGTCGAACGCGGCTGTATCCAGCGCGTACAGGCGCTCAACCTGTTCCTTGCCGATCTTTACCATGACCAGCGCATCATCAAGGCGGGGATCATCCCGGCCGAGCAGGTGCTGGCCAACGAGGGCTACCAGATGGCCATGCAGGGCCTCGACCTGCACCGCGATATCTACGCGCACATCGCCGGGGTCGACCTAGTGCGTGACGGTGATGGCAGTTACTACGTGCTCGAAGACAACTTGCGCACCCCCAGCGGCGTCAGCTACATGCTCGAAGACCGCAAGATGATGATGCGCCTGTTCCCCGAGCTGTTCGCCGCGCAGCGCGTGGCGCCGGTGGATCACTACCCGAACCTGTTGCTCGACGCGCTGAAGAGTTCCAGCCCGCTGGACAATCCCACGGTGGTGGTACTGACCCCAGGGCGCTTCAACAGCGCCTACTTCGAACACGCCTTCCTCGCCCGCGAGATGGGCGTGGAGCTGGTAGAGGGCGCTGACCTGTTCGTGCGTGATGACAAGGTCTACATGCGCACCACCGCCGGTGCGCGGCAGGTGGACGTGATCTACCGCCGCCTCGATGATGCCTTCCTCGATCCGCTGGCCTTCAACCCTGATTCGATGCTCGGCGTGCCTGGCCTGCTCTCGGCCTACCGCTCACGCAACGTGGTGCTGGCCAACGCCATTGGTACTGGCGTGGCCGACGACAAGTCGATCTACCCCTATGTCGGCGACATGATCCGCTTCTACCTCGACGAGGAGCCGATCCTCAAGAACGTACCTACCTGGCAGTGCCGCAAGCCGGAGGAGTTGTCCCATGTGCTGGCCAACCTGTCCGAACTGGTGGTCAAGGAAACCCAGGGTTCCGGCGGCTACGGCATGTTGGTCGGCCCGGCGGCGAGCAAGGCCGAGATCGAGAACTTCCGTGCGCGGCTGATCGCCAAGCCGGAGGCTTACATCGCCCAGCCGACGCTGTGCCTGTCGACCTGCCCGACCTTCGTCGAGCGCGGCATCGCCCCACGCCATATCGACCTGCGCCCGTTCGTCCTGACCGGTCGCGAAACCCGCCTGGTGCCCGGCGGCCTCACGCGCGTGGCACTGCGCGAAGGCTCGCTGGTGGTCAACTCGTCGCAAGGCGGCGGAACCAAGGACACCTGGGTGGTGGAGGACTGAACCATGTTGAGTAGAACTGCCTCCGACCTGTACTGGATGTCGCGCTACCTAGAGCGTGCCGAGAATCTGGCGCGCATGCTCGACGTCAGCTATTCGCTTTCGCTGATGCCGCAGGACGGCCGTGGTGACGGCCTCGATGAACTGGCCATGCCGCTGCTGATCACCGGCACCCTGGATGACTACCTGGAGCGCCACGGCCCGCTGCACGCCGAGCGCATGCTGCACTTCTTCGCCCTCGATGCGAGCAACCCGGGCAGCATCTACTGTTGCCTGCAGGCCGCGCGCAGCAACGCCCATGCCGTGCGCGGGCGGATCACTGCCGACATGTGGGAGAACATCAACGCCACCTGGCTGGAGATGCGCGGTATCGCCGAGCAGGGCCTGGGGCGCTACGGCATCAGCCGCTTCTGCGAGTGGGTCAAGGAGCGTTCACACCTGTTTCTTGGCGCCACCTTCGGCACCATCATGCGCGGCGAAGCCTATCGCTTCATTCGCCTGGGCACCTTCATCGAGCGCGCCGACAACACCCTGCGCCTGCTCGATGCGCGCTACGAAATGCTCGGCGAAGAGATCGACGAGCTGGAAGAGCGCACCGCCCGCAGCTATTACCAATGGAGTGCTTTGCTGCGTGCGTTGTCCTCGTTCGAGGCGTTTGCCGAGATTTATCGAGGCTCGCCACGCACGCGCAAAGTGGCCGAGTTGCTCTTGTTGCGCCCGGAAGTGCCGCGTTCACTGCGTGCCTGCATGGAAGAACTGAACCTGATGCTCGCCGGCCTACCCGGCGAGAACGGTCGTCCGGCACAGCGCCTGGCCGCCGAACTGGATGCGCGGTTGCGCTACACCAGCATCGACGAATTGCTCGATGAAGGCCTGCACGCCTGGCTTACCGACTTCATCCTGCTGGTGCGCCAGCTGGGCAACACCATCCACACGTCCTACTTGGAGGTCGCATGAGACTCTCGATCAGCCATGACACCACCTACCATTACGACGATCAGGTGCGCGCGAGCATCCAGTACCTGCGCCTGACCCGCATGACAGCGAACGCCAACAGGTGCTCAGCTGGCAGCTCGACCTGCCACGTCCGGTACACGCCCAGCTCGACCCTTACGGCAACATCCTCCATGTGCTGACCCTGGACGAGCCGCACGAGTCCATCATCATCGGTGCACGTGGCCAGGTGGAGATCGATGAAACCTGTGAAGCCGAGCATGAGTGCCAGTCGGCGTTGCCGTTCCTGCGTTTCACCCGCCTGACTCAGGCCGACGACGCCATCCGCGAGTTCGCCGCGCAGCAGAGCAAGGCACGCACGGATCGCAACGGTTTGATCGACCTGATGCACGCGCTCAATGCGCACATCGCCTACCAGCCCGGTATCACTGCAGTGGACACCAGCGCCGCCGAGGTCTTCGCTGGCCGCCGTGGCGTCTGCCAGGATCACACCCATGCCTTTCTCGCCTGCGTGCGCAGCCTCGGCGTGCCGGCGCGTTACGTGTCGGGCTACCTCTACACCGATGATGCCGAGCACCTGGCCAGCCACGCCTGGGCCGAGGCCTGGGTCGGCGATGCCTGGTACAGCTTCGACGTGACCAACTGCCTGGCGCGCCCGGAGCGTCACCTCAAGCTGGCGGTGGGGCTGGATTATCTTGATGCCTGCCCGGTACGCGGCATGCGTCGAGGCGGTGGTGGTGAGCAGATGCATGCGCAGGTGCAGGTCGCGCCGCTCTTGCAGGTGCGTCAGCAGTGATGTGCCAAGAGGCGCCATAAGCCTTTTGTAGGGTGCGCCGTGCGCACCTCGGGTGGCCAGTCAGCACTGCGCTCCCCGCCCGAACCCTTCTACAGGTTCGTGTTGCGCTTGCGTTGGGCCATGTGACCCAGATAAGCGATTAATCGCTCCAGTTCCGCCTGTGGCAAGATTGACTCGTCAAACCCCGGCATGCGCCCCTGCGGCCAGCGCCGCAGGCTCTGCGGGTCACGAATGTACTGGCGCAGGAAGTCGCCGCTGAAGTACTCGGTGGGGTTGTGCGGGATATTCAGATCCGGGCCGAACTCGGAGTCTCCTGCGCCATTGAGCCGATGGCAGGCCATGCAGTTCTTCTGATAGACAGCGAAACCGGCACGGACTTCGGCGCTGGCGTCTGCTGCCGGCAGCAGGGCGGGGAAGCGCTGCTCGACCGGCGCCAGTTGGCGAATCCGGGCGATCTGGAATGGCCACTGCTCCGGGCCGATCTGGCTGGCGACCGGATCGGTCCAGACCAGGTAGAAGGGCCCGGCGCTGGGCTTGCCCTTGGCCAGTGGTGGCCAAGGGTGTTGCGGGTCTTCGATGGCCAGCCAGGCCTTGGCGCCCTCGCGCGCCAGCAGGGTGGCGGCTGGCAGTTCGGCGGCAAAGCCGTCGAGTGCTACTGCCTGAAGATGATCGCCGGGGCTGATGCCCTCCAACAGTGCGCTCAATGGCACGGCGCGATAGCGCATGGGGCGTTTGTAGCTGACGTCATCGATGATTTCTATATCGCGCGCCTGTGGATGCGTCAGCAGCTCGCTGCTGCTCCAGACGTGCCATTCGTTCGCAAGCTGCACCTCGAACTGGGCAGCCTGCAACGAGCCGGCGAGCAGGGTCAGGGCCAGCAGTAGGGCCTGTTTCATCAGGGTTTATCCAGTAGGGGCCGCAGTTCGTCATAGGCGCCGGCATTGAGCACCTGGCTGTAGCCCATTGCTTCCAGGCTTTGCTGTGCCAGTGCCGAACGCCGCCCGCTACGGCAATAGAGAATCAGTGGGCGATCCTTGTCAGGGGCGATGCGGCTGATCTGGGTGGCGATGTCGTCGTGGCCGATACGAATCGCGCCGGGCAGTGCGCCTTCTGCAAATTCTTCGGCGCTGCGGACATCGATCAACAGGCTGTCGCCGCGTTGCAGGCTGGAAAGGGCGGCGGCCTGATCGTATTCGCCCGCTTGCGCAGTGAGCAGAGCGAACAGGCCGGCGATCAGGATGAACAGGCGCATGGCGGGCTCCAGTGACAAGCGAGGGTCGAGGCATGATCCCTTGCGCCGCTGCTGAAGTCCAGATCCGCCCAGTCGGTGGAGCCGTGCGGGCTGCCCGTCCTGCGCTGATCGCGCCACGGCGTCTGCGCAGGTTCGGGAGCGTTCGAGGGTCAACTGACCAGACGGGTCAGGTTGGGAAGGATCAGGATCACCGCCGTGGCGAACAGAATGACGCCAGCCTGGCGGTATTTCGGCTGCTTGAACATGGCCGCGTGCCTTTTGTTGTTATCGGGTGGTGGAGTGCCGGCCAAAGAGGCTGACTGCCGCACCACACCCGGGCATGGTTCTGACTCACCGTCCCGGCATGACCCGGCGACGGTTTCCGGCACCCGTTTCCTGCTGGGTGTACAAGCAACTCTAGGGGCGGAGTCAGCCATGCCTTAGATCACTTGCTTCCTAAGCCTTGGCTTCTAGAAAGCCTGAGCTATGCCGACGTTTGTCCGCAATGCCGTAGACCTTGAAGCAGACGGCTTGCTGGCCTGCCTGCCAGGCAATCGAGTAAACGACCGTTCGTCTGAGCTCAGTGGTCAATGGTGCTGAGCGCTTAGGTCATTGAGCCCAGATGCCCCGGCGTTAAGGTAGGCAAGTCGCAACAAGAACCCGCGCGGTGGCCGTATTTTGTCGCCAGCGCTGCACCAGCTCTCGAGGACGCCATGACCGAAGCCTATATTTTCGATGCACTGCGTACGCCCCGTGGCAAGGGCAAGAAGGATGGCGCGTTGTACAGCGTCAAGCCCGTCCAGCTAGTCGCCGGCCTGCTCAATGCCCTGCAAGCCCGCAACGGCCTGGATACCAGCCAGGTGGACGACATCGTCCTCGGTTGCGTGACACCGGTGGGCGATCAGGGCGCTGATATCGCCAAGACGGCCGCCATGGTCGCCGACTGGGACGTCAGCGTCGCCGGCGTGCAGCTCAACCGCTTCTGCGCTTCGGGCCTGGAGGCGGTGAACCTGGGCGCGATGAAGGTGCGCTCCGGTTTCGAGGATCTGGTGGTAGTCGGTGGTGTGGAATCCATGTCGCGCGTGCCCATGGGCTCCGACGGGGGGGCCTGGGTCATGGACCCTGAAACCAACATGCACAGCAATTTCGTACCTCAGGGCATCGGCGCCGATCTGATCGCCACCCTGGAGGGCTTCAGCCGCACGGATGTCGATGCCTTCGCCCTGCGCTCGCAGCACAAGGCGGCACGCGCCAGTGCCGATGGATCGTTCGCCAGGTCGCTGATTCCGGTGACCGACCAGAACGGCATCGTGCTGCTCGACCATGATGAGTTCATCCGTGCTGATTCGACCCTGGAAGGCCTCGGCAAGCTCAAGCCGAGCTTCGAGATGATGGGGCAGATGGGCTTCGACGCCACCGCGCTGCGCGTCTACAGCCACGTCGAACGGATCGAGCACGTGCACACGCCCGGCAACAGTTCTGGCATCGTCGACGGCGCAGCGCTGATGCTGATCGGTTCCGCAGCCAAGGGCAGAGAGCTGGGCCTGAAGCCGCGCGCGCGCATCGTCGCCACGGCGGTGACCAGCACCGACCCGACCATCATGCTCACCGGCCCGGCGCCGGCCACGCGCAAGGCACTGGCCAAGGCGGGACTCTCCATCGACGACATCGACCTGTTCGAGGTCAACGAGGCTTTTGCCTCCGTTGTCATGAAGTTCATGAAGGACATGGGCGTGAGCGAGGACAAGGTCAACGTCAACGGCGGTTCCATCGCCATGGGCCACCCGCTGGGCGCCACCGGCTGCGCAATCCTCGGCACGCTGCTCGACGAGCTGGAGAAACGCCAGTTGCGCTATGGCCTTGCCACCCTCTGCGTGGGCGGCGGCATGGGCATCGCCACCATCATCGAACGAATCTGATCGGTAGGGCGGGTGAAACCCGCCATTCGTGTGCTGGCGGGCTGCACCCGCCCTACGCAGCTCCCACAGCTTTGGGAAGAGAATACAAAAATGACTGACGCCATCCGTTACGAAAAAGGCCAGGACAATATCGTCGTCCTGACCATGGACATGCCCGGCCAGAGCGCCAATACCATGAACGCGGTGTACCGCGAGGCCATGGGCCAGATCGTCGACCGCCTGGAAGCGGAAAAGGACTCGATCGCCGGGGTGATCGTCACCTCGGCGAAGAATACCTTCTTCGCTGGCGGCGACCTCAATGAACTGATCAAGGTCACCCAGGCTGAGGCCCAGGGCTTCTACGAGATGATCCTGAGAATCAAGGGCCAACTGCGCCGCCTGGAAACCCTCGGCAAGCCGGTGGTGGCCGCCATCAACGGCGCAGCGCTGGGCGGCGGCTGGGAAATCGCCTTGGCCTGCCACCACCGCATCGCGCTGAACGAGAGCCACGTCCAGCTCGGCCTGCCGGAGGTCACCCTCGGCCTGCTGCCGGGCGGCGGTGGGGTAGTGCGCATGGTGCGCCTGCTTGGCCTGGAAAAGGCGTTGCCGTACCTGGCCGAGGGTAAGAAGGTACGCCCGGATGCTGCGCTCAAGGCCGGCCTGATCCACGATCTGGCCAGCGACCGTGACGAGATGCTGGCCAAGGCCCGCGCCTGGATCGCCGCCAACCCGGCGGCCAAGCAGCCGTGGGACGTGCAGGGCTACAAGATTCCCGGCGGCACGCCCAGCTCGCCGAACGTGGCGCAGATGCTGGCCATCGCCCCGAGCGTGCTGCGCGACAAGACCAAGGGCTGCTTCCCGGCGCCGGAGAAGATCATGTGCGCGGCCGTAGAAGGCGCGCAGGTCGATTTCGACACCGCGCAGATCATCGAGGCGCGCTACTTCACCGAGCTGACCTGCGGTCAGGTGGCGAAGAACATGATCGGCACCTTCTGGTTCCAACTGAACGAGATCAACGCCGGCGGCTCGCGCCCACAGGGCTATCCGAAAACCCAGACGAAAAAGGTCGGCGTGCTTGGTGCCGGCATGATGGGCGCCGGCATTGCCTACGTGTCAGCGGCCGCTGGTATCGAGGTGGTACTCAAGGATGTGTCCCTCGACGCGGCGGAGAAGGGCAAGGCCTACTCGGCCAAGCTGCTCGACAAGAAAGTCGGCAAGGGCCACATGACGGCCGATCAACGCGAGTCTTTCCTCGCGCTGATCAAAGCGACCGACAGCGAGGCGGATTTTGCCGGCTGCGACCTGATCATCGAAGCCGTGTTCGAGGATCGTGCGCTCAAGGGCAAGGTCACCGCTGCCGCCGAGGCCGCTGCGCTGAGCGACGCGGTGATCGCCTCCAACACCTCGACGCTGCCGATCTCCGGCCTGGCGACTGCCGTGGCCAAACCGGAGAAATTCATCGGCCTGCATTTCTTCAGCCCGGTGGACAAGATGCCGCTGGTGGAGATCATCCGCGGCGAGAAGACCAGTGACGAGACGCTGGCGCGTGGCTTCGACTACGTCATGCAGATCAAGAAGACCCCCATCGTGGTCAACGACAGCCGCGGCTTCTTCACCTCGCGGGTATTCGGCACCTTCACCAATGAGGGCCTGGCCATGCTCGGTGAAGGCGTCAGCGCGGCGATGATCGAGAACGAAGCGCGCAAGGCCGGCATGCCGGTCGGCCCGCTGGCGATCAGCGACGAAGTGTCGATGAGCCTGATGAATCACATCCGCCAGCAGACCATCAAGGATCTGGCGGCCGAGGGCAAATCCATCCCCGAGCACCCGGCCTTTGCCGTGATCGATCTGATGCTCAATGAGTACAAGCGTCCGGGCAAGGCGGCCGGGAGTGGTTTCTACGATTACCCGGCGGGTGGCAAGAAGCACCTGTGGCCCGAGCTCAAGGCGCGCTTCGAGAAAGCCGATGCGCAGATTTCGCAGGAGGACGTGCGCGACCGCATCCTGTTCATCCAGGCCATCGAGACGGTGCGCTGCGTGGAAGAGGGCGTACTCAAGTCGGTGGCCGACGCCAATATCGGCTCGATCTTCGGCATAGGCTTCGCCGCCTGGACTGGTGGTGCGCTGCAGTTCATCAACCAGTACGGCGTGAAGGACTTCGTCGCCCGTGCGCAGTACCTGGCCGAGCAGTATGGTGAGCGCTTCCTGCCTCCAGCCCTGTTGCTGGAAAAGGCCGCCAGGGGCGAGATGTTCTAACACTGCCGGCCAGTAATGGGGGCGCTGAACTTGTAGGCGCGGCGCCCCGCCGCGAACCTGGGTGACGGTGGCTCGCAACGCTTCGTCCCGGGGCGGGACTCCTGCCAAAGACAGTTTGGCCCTGTATCGGCTTGAAACTAGCCCGGCTGGGCTAGTTTCCTTAGCGCTGTGAATCAGTCTTCCAACTGTTCGCGGATCACCTGGCCGCTCTTGCCGTCGATGCGAAACTCGTAGAGGCGGCCGTCCTGTTTCAAACCTTCGCCTTCCCAGTAGCCATCATGGTCGGCTTCGATCTTGTGCAGTTCGGTATAGCCGGCTGCGCGTGCCTTGTTCAGGGCATCCTCGATGCTGATCCAGTCGCTGCCGGGGCGATCCGCCAGGGCGTTACCGGCCAGCAACAGGCTGCCTGTGAGCAGAGTGATCAGTGTGCGTGCGTGCATGCTGTGTTTCCTCTCGGTGTGAATATCCGCAGTTGAGTCTAGACCACCCTGTTGCCAGGTTACCCGCGAGGCATGATCACCACGGAGGCTATTGCAAATTGTCAATTTTAATTGACAATTGTTCGGTGCTTTGCACAGTGCCGGATATCGCCAATCTTCCTGAAAAGTCAGGCGCGGCTATTTCTTTGTGGGGGTTCATGTGTTAAGTAAAACGCACAAATCACCCGCCCTCCGTGTTTGCCACAGGAAACCTCATGTCACTGCGTATCTGCATCCTGGAAACTGACATTCTCCGCCCTGAACTGGTCGATCAGTACCAGGGTTATGGCCATATGTTCGAGCAGTTGTTCGCTCAGCAGCCGGTGGCGGCGCAGTTCAGTGTCTACAACGTGGTGGAGGGGCACTATCCGCCCGATAGTGAGCAATTCGATGCTTATCTGGTGACTGGCAGCAAGGCTGACTCCTTCGGCAGTGAGCCCTGGATTCAAACGCTGAAAGAGTACCTGCTCGAGCGCTATGAACGCGGCGACAAGCTGCTGGGCATCTGTTTTGGTCACCAGCTGCTGGCCTTGCTGCTCGGTGGCAAAGCCGAGCGCGCGGAGCAGGGCTGGGGCGTAGGGGTGCACAGCTATCGCTTGGAGAACAAACCCGAGTGGATGAGTCCGTCGCTGGACGAACTGCAGTTGCTGATCAGCCACCAGGATCAGGTGACCCGTCTGCCGGAAAAGGCCACGCTGCTGGCTACCAGTGACTTCTGCCCGATTGGCGCCTACCACATCGAGGATCAGGTCCTGTGTTTCCAGGGCCACCCGGAATTCGTGCATGACTATTCGCGGGCGTTGCTCGATCTGCGTCAGCAGCATCTTGGCGAGCAGGTCTATCAGCAGGGGGTGGACAGCCTGAAGCATACGCAACAGGGCAAGGCCGTGGCTGAGTGGATGATGCGCTTCGTCGCTCAGGGCAAGGAGACCAAGGCCTGAGCGTTGCCATAGGCATGTAAGGCCCGGAGTACAGCGGTTCCCGGGCCGATGATGCGGTGCGCGGCTTGTCTCTTGTCTAAGACGTCGCCAATTCCAGGTCCATACTGTCGATGCACGCGCTCATGGCCTGTTGGCAACGTTCCATCAGCGCAGGCATATCGTCCAGGCTCAGGCCGGCAGTTGGGATGGCCGGCAGCGAGCGAATCATGATGCTGCCACTGTTCCAGCGGTTCAGGCGCATGGTCTTGGCATAGCTGCTGACGCATACCGGAATAATCGGCACGCCAGCCGTGATCGCCATCTGAAACGCGCCTTTCTTGAACGGCAGCAGGCCTCGGCCAAGGTTCCGCGTGCCTTCCGGGAAGACCCAGATCGACGTGTCGCGATGGCGCAGGGTTTCAGTGGTGGTGAGCATCGCGCGTTTGGCGGTCACTGCGTTGCTGCGGTCGATCAAGACGTTACCGGCCAGCCAGTACAGCTGGCCGAAGAAGGGCACCCACTTGAGACTCTTCTTGCCGATGCTCACGGTGCGCTCCGGTACCACGCGGCCGAGCACGTACAGATCGAAGTTGGACTGGTGGTTGGCGATGATCACACAGGAGCGCTGGTGTTCCAGCAGCGGGCGAACATCGGTCTTCAACTTCAGGCGCAGCAGATACAGGGCCGGCAGCGAATAGAGGCGGGCGCAGAGGCGGCTGTTGTCCGAGTTGAACGGGCGGCACAGGCCGAGCAGCAGACCGAGTATGCCGGCCAGGATGAAATGCACGCCCATCAGCAGCATGCGCAAAACGAAAAGCATTGGGGGGAACCGTCAGGGGAGGGGCGCGCAGTGTACGGGCGTTCACTTTGTCGGGCAATTACCTGAAACTACCGTCTGGCGCAGGTAGCGTCATGAATTGTCGCAGAACTTGTCGGTATCCATGGCCATACAGAAAGGGCGCCTCGCGGCGCCCTTTTTGTATTTACTCAGCCGCGGTCTTGGCTGGCTTACCTGGCAGCAGGCCGTCTGCGCGTAACATCGCCTTGATGCCACGCAAGGCCTGACGGCTGCGATCCTGGTTCTCGATCAGGGCGAAGCGCACGTGGTCGTCGCCGTAGTCACCAAAACCCAGGCCCGGCGAGACGCAGACCTTGGCTTCGGCCAGCAGCTTCTTGGCGAACTCCAGCGAGCCCAGATGCGCATAGGCGTCAGGAATCTTGGCCCAGATGTACATCGAGGCCTTGGGTTTTTCCACCATCCAGCCGATCTCGTGCAGACCCTTGACCAGCAGGTTGCGGCGCTGGCGGTACTGTTCGGCGATATCGCGCACGCACTGTTGGTCACCTTCCAGCGCGGCGATGGCCGCGACCTGCAGCGGGGTGAAGGTGCCGTAATCGTGGTAGCTCTTGATCCGCGCCAGGGCGCTGACCAGCTCGGGGTTACCGACCATGAAACCGATGCGCCAGCCGGCCATGTTGTAGCTCTTGGACAGGGTGAAGAACTCCACTGCGATGTCCTTGGCGCCCGGCACCTGCATGATCGACGGGGCTTTCCAGCCGTCGTAGACGATGTCGGCGTAGGCCAGGTCGTGAATCACCAGCACGTCGTACTGCTTGGCCAGGGTCACCACGCGCTCGAAGAAGTCCAGCTCCACGCACTGCGCGGTGGGGTTGGAGGGAAAGCCGAGAATCATCATCTTCGGCTTGGGGATCGACTCGCGAATGGCGCGTTCCAGCTCGGCGAAGAAGTCTACGCCCGGCACCAGCGGCACGGAGCGCACCTGGGCACCGGCGATCACTGCGCCGTAGATATGGATCGGGTAGCTGGGGTTGGGCACCAGCACGGTGTCGCCATGATCCAGGGTGGCCAGCATCAGGTGTGCCAGGCCTTCCTTGGAGCCGATGGTGACGATGGCTTCGCTTTCCGGATCGATCTCCACGTCGTAGCGGTCCTTGTACCAGCGCGAGATGGCGCGGCGCAGGCGCGGAATACCGCGGGAAGTGGAGTAGCCATGGGTGTCTTCACGCTGGGCGACCTGCACCAGCTTCTCGACGATGTGCGGCGGCGTCGCACCGTCGGGGTTGCCCATGGAAAAGTCGATGATGTCCTCGCCGCGACGGCGTGCAGCCATCTTCAGTTCGGCGGTGATGTTGAAGACGTAGGGGGGCAGACGATCGATGCGCGCAAAGCGACGCTTGGCGTTATCAGCCATGATTTCCTCGAAGTACGTAAGCGCCCGGAACCGTCCGAGCGACGTTGGCCACTGCTGCAGCCTGCGGCGAAGATACGCGCGCCGCCGTCTCGCTGTCCAGTACAGCCAGCGAGCGGCGTAGCGCAACAGTCAACCGCCGAGCATGTCGTGCATGGCGATGATCTGTTCGGCCACCTGGATCAGCTTCTGCTGGCGACTCATGGCCTGACGGCGCATCAGGGTGTAGGCCTCCTCCTCGTTGCAGCTCTTCATTTTCATCAGCAGACCCTTGGCCAGCTCGACGCGTTTGCGTTCGGCCAGTTGTGCATCACGCGCCTGCAGTTGGGCACGCAATGCCTGATCGCTCTCGAAGCGGGCCATGGCCACGTCGAGGATCGGTTGCAGGCGCTGGGCATGAATGCCTTCGACGATGTAGGCGCTGACGCCGCTCTGGATCGCCTGGCGCATCACGCCGGGGTCGTGCTCATCGGTGAACATGACGATCGGCCGTGGCTGATCGCGACTGACCAGTACCACCTGCTCCATGACGTCGCGGCCGGGCGATTCGGTGTCGATCAGGATCACGTCGGGGCGCACGGCTTCCACGCGCTCCGGCAGGTCGATGGTCAGGCCGGACTCGTCGATTACCTCGAAACCCGCCTCGATCAGCGCGCATTTCAGGCGGCCGACCTTCTTCGGGGTGTCGTTAATCAGCAGGATACGCAGCATCGATGACACTCCCGATGATTACAGGGCGACAGCCGGATTATCGGCCAGGGCATGCAGAGGGAAGCTACGCGCGTAGGCGGCAGGGTCGCTGCCGTCCCAGCAACTGCCATCCTGCAGGATGGAGCTGCGCATGTCGCCCGGTACGGCAATGCCTAGGGCCGTCGCTGCCTCGCGGTACAGAGCCAACTGCTGAACCTGGCGGGCCACTGCCAGGTAGTCGGGGTCTCTGCGCAGCAGGCCCCAGCGGCGGAACTGGGTCATGAACCACATGCCGTCGGACAGGTATGGTTGGTTGACCAGGCCGCCGGCGTGAAAGCGCAGCGGATGCTCGTCCAGCCAGGCGTGGCCCAGGCCGTCCTGATACTGGCCAAGAAAGCGCGGTGTGATCGCCGAGAGCGGGGCGTCGACATACTCGCTGCCACTGAGTAGCTGCGCCGTGCTGCGCTTGTTCTCTTCGTTGTCATCGATGAAACGGGCGGCGTCAAGCACCGCCATGATCAGCGCGCGGGCAGTGTTGGGGTGCTGCTCGACGAAGGCGCGGGTGCAGCCCAGTACCTTTTCCGGATGATCCGGCCAGATCGCCTGGATGGTGGTCAGGGTGCAGCCGAGCTGTTCATCGACAGCCTTGGCGGTCCAGGGTTCGCCGACACAGAAACCGTCGATGCGCGCGGCTTTCAGGTGTTCGATCATCTGTGGCGGCGGCACCACCACGCTGTCGACATCGCGCAGCGGGTGGATGCCCTGGCTGGCCAGCCAGTAATAGAGCCACATGGCATGGGTGCCGGTGGGGAAGGTCTGGGCGAAAGTCAGGCGTGCTTTGTTTTGGTGCACGTGCTGGCGCAGTGCTTCGCCACTGGTCACGCCGGCCGCTTGTAAAGTGTGCGAGAGGTTGATGCTCTGGCCGTTCTGGTTCAGCCCCATGAGCACGGCCATGTCGGTGGCCGAACCGACGCCGAGACCCAGCTGTACGCCATAGATCAGCCCGTAAAGGCTGTGCGCGGCATCCAGCTCGCCACTGAGCAGGCGGTCGCGTAGGCCGGCCCAGGAGGTCTGGCGATGCAGCCTGATGCTGAGCCCGTACTTCTCGGCAAAGCCCTGCGTGGCGGCGACGATCACTGAGGCCGAGTCGCTCAGGGCCATGAAGCCGATGTTCAGCACGCTCTTCTCTGGGGCATTGTTGCCCCAGGCCCAGGTCAGGGCATCGTCGCGAGGGGTGTCGTGTTCGCTCATGCTGCTTTCCTTTAGGTCACGCAATACGCTGCTTGGCCGTCGCTGGCCCATAAAAAACGTCGCACTGATCCCGGGGCGAATCCTCCCGAATCCAGTACGACGCCGTTGTCGCTGAGGCCTGTTCCGCTATTGGAAGGGCCGTATTGCCAGTGACGAAGCAAGGCATATGCCACAAGGCAGGCGGGGTTGGCGCGATGAAGATATAAAAAAGCCCCGCACTGGGCGGGGCTCCTTTTACAACGCGGGGATCAGGCCTGAACGACCGGGATCTTGGCGTTGGCCGCAGCTTCACGGAAGTCGGCGATCTGGTCGAAGCTCAGGTAGCGGTAGATGTCGCCAGCCATGCTGTCGATATCCTTCGCGTAGGCCATGTACTCCTCAACGGTCGGCAGCTTGCCGAGAATCGAGGCGACCGCTGCCAGTTCGGCAGAGGCCAGGTACACGTTGGCGCCATCGCCCAGACGGTTCGGGAAGTTACGGGTGGAGGTCGACACCACGGTGGAGTTGGCAGCCACACGTGCCTGGTTACCCATGCACAGCGAGCAGCCCGGCATCTCCATGCGTGCACCGGCCTTGCCGTAGATGCCGTAGTAGCCTTCCTCGGTCAGCTGGTGAGCATCCATCTTGGTCGGCGGCGACAGCCACAGACGAGTCGGGATGCCGCCCTTGACCTTGTCCAGCAGTTTACCGGCAGCGCGGAAGTGACCGATGTTGGTCATGCACGAACCGATGAACACTTCGTCGATCTTGTCGCCGGCCACGGTGGACAGCAGACGGGCGTCGTCCGGGTCGTTCGGGGCGCACAGCACCGGCTCCTTGAGCTCGGCCAGGTCGATTTCGATGACTTCGGCGTACTCGGCGTCCTTGTCGGCTTCCATCAGCACCGGGTTGGCCAGCCAGGCTTCCATCGCCTGGGCACGGCGCTCCAGGGTGCGGGCATCGCCATAGCCTTCGCTGATCATCCAGCGCAGCAGGGTGATGTTGGACTTCAGGTACTCGGCGATGGCCGATTCCGGCAGTTTGATGGTGCAGCCGGCAGCCGAACGCTCGGCGGAGGCGTCGGACAGCTCGAATGCCTGCTCGACGGTCAGGTTGTCCAGACCTTCGATCTCGAGGATGCGGCCGGAGAAGATGTTCTTCTTGCCTTTCTTCTCGACGGTCAGCAGGCCTTTCTGGATGGCGTAGTAGGGGATGGCGTGGACCAGGTCACGCAGGGTGATACCCGGTTGCATCTTGCCCTTGAAGCGCACCAGAACCGATTCCGGCATGTCCAGCGGCATCACGCCGGTGGCGGCGGCGAAGGCCACCAGGCCGGAACCGGCCGGGAAGGAAATGCCGATCGGGAAGCGGGTGTGCGAGTCGCCACCGGTGCCGACGGTATCCGGCAGCAGCATGCGGTTCAGCCAGCTGTGGATGATGCCGTCGCCAGGACGCAGGGATACGCCGCCACGGGTGCGGATGAAATCCGGCAGGGTGTGGTGGGTGGTGACGTCGATCGGTTTCGGATAGGCCGCAGTGTGGCAGAAGGACTGCATCACCAGATCAGCGGAGAAGCCCAGGCAAGCCAGGTCTTTCAGCTCGTCACGGGTCATCGGGCCAGTGGTGTCCTGGGAGCCGACGGTGGTCATCTTCGGTTCGCAGTAGGTGCCCGGGCGCACGCCTTCGACGCCGCAGGCCTTGCCGACCATCTTCTGCGCCAGGGTGAAGCCCTTGCCGCTGTCAGCCGGCTGCTCCGGCTTCTTGAACAGGTCGGAGGAGCCCAGGCCGAGCTCTGCGCGCGCCTTCTCGGTCAGGCCGCGGCCGACGATCAGCGGGATACGGCCGCCAGCGCGGACTTCGTCGAGCAGCACCGGGGTCTTCAGTTCGAAGGTGGTGATGACTTCGTCGGTGCCGTGCTTGCAGACCTTGCCAGCGTACGGGTAGACGTCGATCACGTCGCCCATGTTGATGTTCGACACGTCGAACTCGATCGGCAGGGCGCCGGCGTCTTCCATGGTGTTGTAGAAGATCGGGGCGATCTTGGTGCCGAAGCAGAAGCCGCCAGCGCGCTTGTTCGGAACGTACGGAATGTCGTCGCCGAAGAACCACAGCACCGAGTTGGTGGCGGACTTACGGGAAGAACCGGTACCGACCACGTCACCGACGTAGGCGACCGGGAAGCCCTTGGCCTTGATCTCTTCGATCTGCTTCAGCGGGCCGATGGCGCCTTGCTGCTCCGGCACGATGCCGTCGCGAGCCATTTTCAGCATGGCCAGGGCGTGCAGCGGGATGTCAGGGCGCGACCAGGCGTCCGGGGCAGGGGACAGGTCGTCGGTGTTGGTTTCGCCAGGCACCTTGAACACGGCCAGGCTGTACTTCTCGGCGATGGCCGGCTTGGCGGTGAACCACTCGCCATCGGCCCAGGACTGCAGCACGGCCTTGGCGTTGGCATTGCCAGCCTTGGCTTTCTCGGCGACATCGTGGAAGGCGTCGAACATCAGCAGGGTGTGCTTGAGTTGCTCGGCGGCAACGGCGCCCAGGGTGGCGTCGTCCAGCAGTTCGACCAGGGTGGCGATGTTGTAGCCGCCCTGCATGGTGCCCAGCAGCTCGACGGCGCGTTGCTTGCTGATCAGCGGGGAAGTGGCTTCGCCCTTGGCAACGGCAGAGAGGAAACCGGCCTTGACGTAGGCAGCTTCGTCCACGCCTGGCGGTACGCGGTTGGTGATCAGGTCTACGAGGAATTCTTCTTCGCCAGCCGGCGGATTTTTCAGCAGCTCGACCAGGCCTGCGGTTTGTTCGGCGTTCAGCGGCTGGGGCACGATACCCTGAGCGGCACGCTCTGCTACGTGTTTGCGATAGGCTTCAAGCACAGTTATTACCCTCATCAGTGGTCCCAAAGGGTTGTCCGGGACGCGATCCAGATACCCATGAACCAGGCGCTTTCCGACTTTATGAGCCGATCAGCCGAGGTTTCACGAGTCTCTTGTAGAAGCTGCTTTCAAAGTTTTACGCCGGCAGGACGGTTTCTGATGAGGGCTGACGCAGTCGCTCGGGGGGACTCCAATTGGCTGCGCCGCCATCGTACCTGCAGGATCGACTGTGCTCGTGACGCTTTGAAAACAGCTTCCAACGGACATTGGTGCCTTTACAAGGCGGGCCGATTCTAATGGAAAGTGCGCACAAAGTTAAGCCGATGTCCCCGCATTGACAGGCCGTTGAAAAAACCTAGGCGAGGCAGGCCAGACAAAGCAAAACGGCCGAAAAAGCGGAGATTACCTGCTGTAAATGAGCATTTTGAGGTCGTTTTTAACGCAGTATTGCCAATGCAGGCAGTTTTTCTGCGGCCTGTTGGCGGGGGTGATCTGAATTAGACAAAGGGCTAAGATGCCAGACCTTTCAGTAGTCCTTATTGCCTTGTCATGTCCAATCAGCGCATCAAGACGCCTTGTGTGGGGCTTTGTTCGACCGTCTATGGTGATGTCGTGTGCCGCGGTTGCAAGCGCTTTCATCATGAGGTGATCAACTGGAACAGCTACAACGACGATGAAAAGCGTGCGGTCTGGACGCGTCTGGAAGTGCTGTTGGTGCAGGTGATGACGGCCAAGGTCGAGGTGTTCGATGAGCTGCGTCTGCGTAGCCAGCTGGAACAGAGGCAGATTCGCTTCGTGCCGCAGCAGTCGCCTTATTGCTGGGCCTATCAGCTGATTGCGCGTGGCGCACGGATGATCAACCAGCTTGATGCCTACGGCATGGTGTTGCTGCCCGAGTTCCGTAACTGGACGTTGCCCGAGTTGCGCGACGCCATTGATCGCGAGTTCTTTCTGCTCTCCGAAGCGCACTACGAGCGCTACATCGCGCCGAAATTTCTGCGTGAAGGCCTGGAGTTGCGGGTCTAGTCCGGTTTTCAGGAGAGCATGCCGCTCGCTGAAAAGCGGCATGTTCGTCCTGGCAACTGCGCCCTAGCGCTGGGCGACGAGTTCTTCGAGGTGGGCGATGACATCGTCCGGTTTGAGTACCAGCACGTCGCTTTCCAAAGAGTCCAGCACGATTTCTGCGGTATTGCCGATCAGGGCGCCGGAAAGTCCGGTGCGGGCCACGGTGCCAATCACCGTGACGGCGGCGTTGAATTGGCTGGCGACCTGCGGAATCACTACGTCGGCAGGGCCTTCGAGCACATGCAGGCGCTCGTCACTGATGTCGTATTCGTTCTGGAAGCTGCGGCATTGCTCGCGGTAGCGCGCTTCGATGGTTTCCTTGAGCTGAAAGGTCGGGTCGGCGGCCGACAGCATTGGCGTCGGATGCGCAGTGACCACGTGCAACGTGCCTTTGGCTAGGCCGGCGATATCGTAGCCGTGGCTGACGATGCCGGAATGCAGGGTGCGGTGTTCGCCATCTGAATTGCCGACGTCCACGGCAGCCAGGATGTTGCCGCCGGTCCAGGAAGTATCGGTCTTGACCATCAGAACCGGCGCGGGGCAGTAGCGCAGCAACTTCCAGTCTTCCGGGGTGAGAATGGCTTTTTTCAGCGGGTTGTCGGGGGCATGCTGCTTGATGACCAGGCCACAGCCCTCGGCTTGCTGCACAGCGATGACGGTCTGATGCGGGTTGTCATGCCAGGACTGCTGCGACGAAGCGCTGAAGCCTTCCTTGCCCAGTTCGCTGCTTAGGTCATTGAGCCAGACACTGTGGTCGCCTTTCTTGTCGCAGACCAGCAGGTGCAGATGCGACTGAGTGACTCCCGCTATCAGTTTTGCCCGCTTCAGTGCGAGGGCTTCCGGGTGCTGGGGGTCCATCACCACCAGAATGCTGCGGATCGCTTGCATGGTCATCTCCCTGAGCGTAAATGGCAGTTATCCAACTATAGGCGGGTCGTTATCAGCGGCATGTTGACCTGTATCAACGGCATGCTGGTCGTCCGGCCTGCCACTCGTATAATGGCCCGCCATTTCCAACCTCGCCAGCACCGAGAGCGCTTCAATCATGATGTCAAATACCCAGCATGTTCCGAGTAATGGTGAGGAACCTGTCACTATCCTGCAGGAAATTCTCGAGTTTCTCGGTGGTGTTGCGACCCCTGACGCCTGGCTGGACGAGGCCTTGCGCCAGCAGGAGATCCTCCTGCTCGATCACCGCAACCTGGAATACAAGGCGGCGCAAACGGCCCTTAGCCTGATGGGGCGCTACCTGACCAAGACCGAATTGACCGCGAGAATGTCGCGTTTGGCCCGTGAGGAACTGGTGCACTTCGAGCAGGTGAGCAAGATCATTCGTGGCCGTGGTATCGAGGTTCGTCACGTCTCGGCTTCACGTTATGCCGCTGGCCTGCGCGCGCTCCTGCGCGGCGGTGAGGTGGAGCGGTTGGTGGATGTGTTGGTGGTCGGGGCTGTTATCGAGGCGCGCTCCTGTGAGCGCTTCGCCGCGTTGGTGCCGCATCTGGATGCCGAACTGGCCAAGTTCTACGCCGGCTTGTTGGAGAGTGAAGGGCGCCACTATCGGGGGTATCTCAAGCTCGCTTACCTGTATGGCGATGCGGCCGATGTGGACGCACGTATCGAGGTGGTACGCGCGGTGGAGCGTGAACTGATCATCTCGCCGGACGAGCAGTTTCGTTTCCACAGCGGTGTGCCAGCAAGCAGCAGCCGCGAAGCGGCCATCTGATGACCCTCTCCCGCTTGCGGGATGAGGGTGTCCGCAGGGCGGGAGAGGGGAGCAAAGCCCTGCAGTCGTAGCCCGGATGAAATCCGGGGATTTATCGAAAGATCGCCCCGGATTTCATCCGGGCTACGGTCAGGCTGGTGTCAGTTCGAACGGCGTCTGGTTGAAGCCCTGTTCATCGACCTGCAATGCCCAGCCCTGACGATCCCAGTCGCCCAGCACGATACGGCGTGCCGGTTGGCCATTCACCTCCAGCTCATGCACCGCCGGCCTGTGGGTATGGCCATGGATCAGCGTGCGCACGCCGTATTCGTCCATCACCTTGAGCACTTCCTCGGGCGTGACATCGACGATCTCGCTGGCTTTCATCCGCGTCTGTGCGCGGCTTTCGTTGCGTAGCTTGCGCGCCAGCTTCTGCCGGGTAGTGAGCGGCAGGTTACGCAGGATCAGCAGCGACAGCGGATTGCGCAGCCAGCGGCGCAGCTTCATGTAGCCGACATCGAGGGTGCACAGGCTATCGCCGTGCATCAGCAGGACCGACTCGCCGCCCATCTGCACTTTGTGCGGGTCGCTCAGCAAGGTGCAGCCCGCCGCGCGGCAGAACGCCTTGCCGATAAGGAAGTCGCGATTGCCATGCATCAGGTAGATGCGCGTGCCGGCATTACTCAGTTCGCGCAGGGCACGGGCGATCTCGTGCTGGAAGGGCGTCATGCCGTCGTCGCCGATCCAGACTTCGAAGAAGTCGCCGAGGATATACAGCGCCTCGGCCTGGCGCGCGCGCGTGGCGAGAAAATGCAGAAACGCCCGGGTGATATCCGGGCGTTTCTCTTCGAGGTGCAGATCGGAGATCAGCAGGATCATCGATTTACTCGGCTACGACTTCGGCCTTCTCGATGATCACGTCGTCCACCGGTACGTCCTGGTGGCCGGATTTCATGGTGGTGGCGACGCCCTTGATCTTCTCGACCACGTCCATGCCTTCGACCACTTCACCGAATACGGCGTAGCCCCAGCCCTGAACGGTCGGCGCGCTGTGGTTGAGGAAGCTGTTGTCGGCGACGTTGATGAAGAACTGCGCGCTGGCCGAATGCGGCTCCATGGTCCGGGCCATGGCGATGGTGCCGACCTTGTTGGCGACGCCGTTGTTGGCTTCGTTCTTGATCGGTGCGCGGGTCGGCTTCTGCTTCATGCCTGGCTCGAAACCGCCGCCCTGGATCATGAAGTTGCCGATTACGCGGTGGAAGATGGTGCCGTCGTAATGGCCTTCCTTCACGTATTGCTCGAAGTTGGCCACGGTTTCCGGGGCCTTGTCGGCGAACAGGTTCAGGGTGATGACGCCGTGGTTGGTGTGCAGTTTGATCATGATCGTATCCGTGATGAGGCAGGTTCGGGCCAGTGGCCCGAGGTGAATAGCGCTTGTCAGGGTGGCATGTACCCTGTCAGGGGCTTGACAGGTTGGTTATGATACGGACTTTGCCCGAGGCGGCCTACCCTGTGCCGCGCCAGTATTGTTAAGGACACCATGAGCAAGCCTACTGTCGAAAAAGCTGCCAACTTCCTGCGCCCCATCGTCCAGGCTGATCTGGACAGCGGCAAGCACGCCAAGATCGTGACCCGCTTCCCGCCGGAGCCCAACGGCTACCTGCACATTGGCCATGCTAAGAGCATCTGCCTGAACTTCGGCCTGGCCGAAGAGTTCGGCGGCCAGTGCAACCTGCGTTTCGACGACACCAACCCGGCCAAGGAAGATCAGGAATACATCGACGCGATCAAGGCCGACGTCGAATGGCTGGGTTTCAAGTGGGCCGGTGAGGAGCGCTACGCCTCCAACTATTTCGACCAACTGCATGCCTGGGCCATCGAGCTGATCAAGGCGGGCAAGGCCTTTGTCTGCGACCTCAATGCCGAGGAAATGCGCGAATACCGTGGCAACCTGACCGAGCCGGGCAAGAACAGTCCGTTCCGTGACCGCACTGTCGAGGAAAACCTCGACCTGTTCGCCCGCATGAAAGCCGGCGAGTTCCCCGATGGCGCCCGCTCGCTGCGTGCCAAGATCGACATGGCCTCGCCGAACATCAACCTGCGCGACCCAATCCTCTATCGCATTCGCCACGCCCATCACCACCAGACCGGTGACAAGTGGTGCATCTACCCGAGCTATGACTTCACCCATGGTCAGTCGGACGCCATCGAGGGCATCACCCACTCCATCTGCACCCTGGAGTTCGAAGATCACCGCCCGCTGTACGAGTGGTTCCTGGCCAACCTGCCGGTGCCCGCGCAGCCGCGTCAGTACGAGTTCGCCCGCCTGAATCTGAACTACACCATCACCAGCAAGCGCAAACTCAAGCAGTTGGTCGACGAAGGTCACGTCAACGGTTGGGACGACCCGCGCATGTCGACGCTGTCCGGTTACCGTCGCCGTGGCTATACCCCGGCTTCGATCCGCGCCTTCTGCGACATGATCGGCGTCAACCGCGCCGGCGGCCTGGTGGATATCGGCATGCTCGAGTTCGCCATTCGCGATGACCTGGATGCCAACGCCGCGCGCGCCATGTGCGTGCTCAAACCACTGAAAGTGGTGATCACCAACTACCCCGAGGGTCAGGTTGAAAACCTCGAACTGCCGCGCCATCCCAAGCAGGACATGGGCGTGCGCGTGCTGCCCTTCTCCCGCGAGATCTACATCGACGCCAGCGACTTCGAAGAAACCCCGCCGGACGGCTTCAAGCGCCTGATCCCAGGCGGCGAAGTGCGCCTGCGCGGCAGCTATGTGATCCGTGCTGACGAAGCCATCAAGGACGCCGCCGGTAACATCGTTGAGCTGCGCTGCTCCTATGACGAGAACACCCTGGGCAAGAACCCGGAAGGCCGCAAGGTCAAGGGCGTGATCCACTGGGTGCCGGCTGCCGAGAGCGTCGAGTGCGAAGTGCGTCTGTACGATCGTCTGTTCCGCTCGGCCAACCCCGAGAAAGCGGAAGAGGGCGGTAGCTTCCTCGACAACATCAATCCGGATTCGCTGGTGGTGCTCACCGGTTGCCGCGCCGAGCCGTCGCTGGCCCAGGCCGCTGCCGATGACCGCTTCCAGTTCGAGCGCGAAGGCTACTTCTGCCTGGACAAGGACTCGACCGCCGGTGCCCTGGTGTTCAACCGTACCGTTACGCTGCGCGATTCGTGGGGGCAGTAATGGCACTGTCGATCTACAACACGCTCAGCAAGGTCAAGGAACCGTTCAAGCCGCTGATCGGTAACAGCGTGCGCATGTACGTGTGCGGCATGACTGTCTATGACTTCTGCCACATCGGTCACGCCCGGGTGATGGTCGCCTTCGACGTGGTCACCCGCTGGCTGCGTCAGCGCGGCTATGACGTGACCTACGTGCGCAATATCACCGACATCGACGACAAGATCATCAAGCGCGCCAATGACAACGGCGAGCCGTTCGAGGCACTGGTTGAACGCATGATCGCCGCGATGCACGAGGACGAGGCGCGCCTGAGCGTGCTGCGCCCGGACATCGAGCCGCGCGCCACCGGCCATATTGCCGGGATGCACCAGATGATCCAGACCCTGATCGACAAGGGCTTCGCCTACGCACCGGGCAATGGTGACGTGTATTACCGTGTCACCAAGTTCGAAACCTACGGCAAGCTGTCGCGGCGCAAGATCGACGAGCTGAAGATCGGCGCGCGCATCGAAGTCGACGAAATCAAGGAAGACCCGCTGGACTTCGTGCTCTGGAAAGGCGCCAAGCCGGGCGAGCCGAGCTGGGAATCGCCCTGGGGCAAGGGGCGTCCGGGCTGGCATATCGAATGCTCGGTGATGTCCACCTGCTGCCTCGGCGAGACCTTCGACATTCACGGCGGCGGCCCGGATCTGGTGTTCCCGCACCACGAAAACGAGATCGCGCAGAGCGAGGCGGCCACCGGCAAGCAGTACGCCAATGCCTGGATGCACGCCGGCGCGGTGCGCGTGGATGGCGAGAAGATGTCCAAGAGCCTGGGCAACTTCTTCACCATCCGTGAGGTGCTGGAGAAGTACCACCCGGAAGTGGTGCGCTACCTGCTGGTGTCCAGCCATTACCGCAGCCCGATCAACTATTCGGAAGAGAGCCTCAAGGAAGCCAAGGGCGCCCTGGAGCGCTTCTACAACGGCCTCAAGGGGCTGCCGGAAGCTGCGCCTGCCGGCGGCGAAGCCTTCGTCGAGCGCTTCGGCGCGGCGATGGACGATGACTTCAACTCGCCGGAAGCCTGCGCTGTACTGTTCGAGATGATCCGCGAGGTCAACCGCCTGCGTGAATCGGACGTTCAAGCCGCCGCCGGCCTGGCCGCCCAGCTCAAGCAAATGGCCAGCGTGCTGGGTGTGCTGCAACTCGAGCCCGAGGCCTTCCTCCAGGCCGGTGCTGCCGGCAAGGTCGATGCCGCTGAAGTCGAGGCGCTGATCGCTGCGCGCCTGCAGGCTCGCGCCGACAAGAACTGGGCGGAAAGCGACCGCATCCGCGACCAGCTCACGGCCATGGGTGTGGTGCTGGAAGATGGCAAGGGCGGCACCACCTGGCGCCTGGCCGAATAAGGTTGGTGCTCGACGACAAAGGCCGCTTTTCAGCGGCCTTTGTCGTTCCTGCGGCCCTGTATCCCAGGTGTAGGGTGGCACTGTGCGCACGCGTATCCGCCGGCATGATTCCCGGATTTCATCCGGGCTACGGGGGCTGTGGTGCGCACAGCGCACCCTACGGTCTTACGGCTTGTTGATGACGTCGTCTCTATGGGAGGCACTATGCGTCTGAGCGAGCGTAGCCCGGATGCAATCCGGGGATGGTTGGCGCCAGCCATGGTTTCCGGATTTCATCCGGGCTCCGGGGCGGTGGTGCGTACAGCGCACCCTACGGCTCGATCGCGTCCAGCAATTGCAAGGCCAGGCGCACGCGTTCGGCATTGGGGTAATTGCGGTTGGCGAGTATCACCAGGCCGGTATCGCGCGCCGGCAGCAGTAGGATGTAGGCGCCGAAGCCGTTGGTCGAGCCGGTCTTGTTCAGCAGCAGGTCACCTTCGGCAGGCTTGGGCGCAGCGAAACGCGCCACGGTCTGCGGTTGCAGCGCCATTTCTGCTGAGTTGCCAGCCTGCAGTTTTTCTAGGCTGATGGGGTAGGCGTAGCGCTCCCAGCCCAGCGCCTGAGTCATGTCGCCGACCTGGTAGTAGCCACGATGTGTTGCGCTGATCGCCTGGCGCAGTGGTGCGGGTAGTTGATCCGGGTGCAGATTGGCGTCGATGAAGCGTAGCACGTCGGCGGCAGTAGATTTCAACCCGTAGGCTTCGGCATCCAGCGCGCCGGGCGTCACGCGCACCGCCTTGTCGTCGCGGTAGCCCCAGGCATAGTGCTCCATCTGCTCGGTCGGTATACGGACGTAGCTTTCCTGCATGCTCAGTTGCGGCAGCAGATCCTTCTCCATCAACTGCTGAAACGGCTTGGCCAGACTGGCTGCTGCCAGGTGGCCGAACAGGCCGATGCTGGGGTTGGAATACAGCCGCTGCGTACCCGGCGGATACACCGCCTGCCAGTTGCGGTAGTAATCGAGCATCTGCCGTTCGTTGCTGACCGTGTCCGGGAACTGCAGTGGCAGGCCGCCCGAGGTGTAAGTGGCCAGATCCAGCAAACTGATGTGATCGAAGGCGCTGCCCTGCAGGGCCGGCAGATACTGGCTGGCGTTGTCACTGAGGTTCAGCGTGCCGCGCGCTTCGGCGTAGGCGCCGAGGGTGGCGGTGAAGAGTTTGCTGATCGAGCCCAGCTCGAAAAGGGTATGGCGATCCACCGTCTGGCCGTTTTCAAGGGATGCGACGCCGTATTCGAAGAAATGCGACTGCCCCTTGTGGCTGATGGCGATGGCCATGCCGGGAATGGCATGGGTCTGCATCATCGACTTCGCAGCGGCGTCCACCTGTGTTTCCAGTGAAGGTGCGGCCGGCGCGTGGCTGGCGGCCAGCAGCGCCAGGGCGACGAACAGAGGGCGGTACAGGTGGCGCATGCTGAGTTCCTTTCTTGGCGGGACGACGCCTATGCTACTCGATGGGCGAGTGCGATGGCAAATGTATGGCTTGGGCCAATTCTTCGAACAAAGGTTCAGGGTCTGACGCCCTGTTCACGCAGGCGCTTGTACAGGGTGTTGCGGCTCAGACCCAGGTGGCGGGCCAGGTAGGAGATATTACCGCCGCACGCCTGGTACTGGCTGGCCAGGTCACCATCATCCAGCTCGAGATTCGCTGGCAGGGGCGCCTCTGTCGGCAGATCGAGAAAGAAGTCGTCCGGCAGGTGTTCGGCACGGATGGGCTGGTCGTCGGCCATGGCCAGGGCCACGCGCAGGACGCTGCTGAGCTGACGCAAATTGCCCGGCCAGGGGTGATGCTGGAACAGCTCCAGTACCTCGCGGCTGATGCCGGCCCGTTGCTGGGGTTCACGGTGCTGTTCCCACAGTCTCTGGAACAGCGCCTGCTTGTCGCTGCGCTCACGCAGTGGCGGCAGCTCCAGGTTCAGGCCGCTGATGCGGTAGTACAGGTCGGCGCGGAACTGGCCGCTGTCGACGTCCTGGCGTAGCGGGCGGTTGGTGGCAGACACCAGACGCACGTCGACCGGATGCAGCTCGCTGCTGCCCAGTGGCTGCACGCAGCGCTCCTGCAGCACGCGCAGCAGGCGGGCCTGCACGCGCAGCGGCATGTCGCCGATCTCGTCGAGAAACAGCGTGCCCTTGTGCGCCTTGCGGATCAGCCCGATATGGCCTTTCTGGCTGGCGCCGGTGAAGGCGCCTTTCTCGTAGCCGAACAATTCCGACTCCACCAGCTCCGCCGGAATGGCCGCGCAGTTGACCGCGATGAAGGGCTGCTCGGCGCGTGAGCTGGTGCGATGCAGCGCCCTGACGAAAACCTCCTTGCCGGCCCCGGTCTCGCCCTGCACCAGAATCGGGATGTCCTTTTCCAGCAGGCGTTCGGTCTGGCGGATGGCCTTGTCCATGCGTGCGTCACCCAGGCTCAGCGCATGCAGATGAGGCTCTTGTGGCGTGCTCGCAGTGCTCTGTGGTCGGAAATCGCGAGGCTGAATGGGGGCTGGTCTGGCAGGGCGCCGTACCCGTGCGTGAAAACGAAAGTGGCCGCTGGTGCGCAGGTTGAACGGCTGGCCGTCCGGCTGGTTGAGCAACTGTTGTAGAGGCACGTCGAACAGCTGCTCGATGGCGCCGTAGGTCAAAGGCTGGCCGAGCAGATTGTCGGCACGGCGATTGGCCGACACCACGTGGCCCTGCTCGTCGAACACCACCAGGCCGGCCCAGGGGCTGTCGAGGTTGTCCAGGCTGGTGTTGAAGCTGAGCAGGTGGTACTGGTCGGCGAACAACTTGAGGATCAGGCGGTTCTCCACCGACTGGCTCATCATCTTGACCATGCCCAGGGTATGCGCCGGCGGCAGGTAGCTGTCGCTGGACACGTCGAGCACGGCGATCATCCGCCGTTGCTCGTCGAAGATCGGCGAGGCCGAGCCGGTCATGAAACGGTTGGCCTTGAGAAAGTGTTCATCGTGCTGGATATGCACGGCCTGGCCGCAACTGAGCGCGGTGCCGATGGCATTGGTGCCGGTGTAGCGTTCCAACCAACTGGCGCCGGCAATGAAGCCTGCGGCCTGGCGCGGCTCGATGAAGCGCTGGTCGCCCCAAGATTGCAGCAGCCGGCCCTGGTCGTCGGCGAGCATGATCAGGCAGTTGGAGTTGGACAGGATGGTGCCGTAGTAGGGCAGCACTTCCTGATGAGTGGTCTGCACCAAGGCCTGGCGGCTTTCCAGCAGGGCCGAAAGATCGCCTGGCGCCGGAGGGTCGAAGCGAGGCGCGCTCTGATGGGTCAGGCCGTAGTCACGGCAGCGCGACCAGGACTCCTGGATGATGGCGTCATGCGCCGGTGCGCGGGCAGCTTCTGTCATGGTGCGATCTCTTCTTGTTGGCTCGCGATCTGCGCCGCGATCGATCCAGTTTCGTTCAAGTCTGTTCAAAGTCAACGAACGAATTGTTCAGTTGTTCACATTCGACTGTTCAAAAGTGTTCAGTGGCAATCCGTCGCTGCACCGTTATTTGGCGGATTTTTCGATTCTGATCAACGAGATACGTTTATTTTTGGGGGCTGGCACGCTTGTCGCTATCGATGTTCGCAATCGAATGGCACGACAAGAAAAAGGACAGGCCATGTCGCTCAAGCTCGAACACGTCACCCGTATCGTCGATGGCCAGGTGCATATCGACGATGCCTGCCTGAGTTTCGAACCCGGCTCATTCAACGTCCTGCTCGGCCGCACCCTGGCCGGCAAGACCAGCCTGATGCGGCTGATGGCCGGTCTGGATCGGCCCAGCAGCGGCCGTGTGCTGATGAACGGCGCCGATGTCACGGGTATGCCGGTGCGCCAGCGCAACGTGTCGATGGTCTATCAGCAGTTCATCAACTACCCGACCCTGACGGTGTTCGAGAACATCGCCTCGCCGCTGCGCCAGGCCGGTGTGGCCAAGGAGCAGATCGTCGAGAAGGTCGAGGCTACCGCGCGCATGCTGCGCATCGACAAACTGTTGTCGCGCTATCCGCTGGAGCTGTCCGGCGGCCAGCAGCAGCGCACGGCCATGGCCCGGGCGCTGGTCAAGGACGCCTCGCTGATTCTCTTCGACGAGCCTCTGGTCAACCTCGATTACAAGCTGCGTGAGGAGCTGCGCCAGGAAATGCACGAGCTGTTCCAGGCGCGCCACACCATCGCCATCTACGCCACCACCGAGCCCAACGAGGCGCTGGCCCTGGGTGGCACCACCACCATCCTGCATGAAGGGCGGGTGGTGCAGAGCGGCAAGACCGCCGAGGTCTACCACCGTCCGCAGCAGATGCTGGCCGCCGAGCTGTTCTCGGAACCGGCGATCAACCTGGTGCCTGGACGCATCAGTGGCACTGAGGTGAGCTTCGCCGATTGCGTGCATTTTCCGCTCAACCCCGATCTGCGCGGCATCGCCGAGGGCGAGTACCGTTTTGGCGTGCGCCCTAGTCATATCGGCCTAGTGCCGTCCAATGACGATGATCTGGAGCTAGCGGTAACCGTGGAGCTGGCCGAGATCAGCGGTTCGGAAACCTTCCTGCATGTACGCAACGAGCAGTTCGTGCTGGTGCTGCACCTGCCGGGGGTGCACGAGTACGCGGTGGATACGCCGATCCTGATTTACATCCCGACCCACAAACTCTTCGTCTTCGCTGCCGATGGGCAGTTGGTGCAGGCGCCCAGTCGTCGTCAGGGGAGGGCTGCCTGATGGCCGAGATTCGTTTGCACAACCTGGCGCACAGCTACAGCGCTGCGCCGAACGCGCCGCAGGATTATGCGATTCGTGAGATGAACCATGTCTGGCAGCAGGGCGGTGCCTATGCGCTGCTGGGGCCGTCGGGCTGCGGCAAGTCGACGTTGCTCAACATCATCTCCGGCCTGCTCAGCCCGTCGCAGGGCGAGGTGCAGTTCGATGGCAAGGCGGTCAACACCTTGTCGCCGCAAGAGCGCAACATCGCCCAGGTTTTCCAGTTCCCTGTGGTCTACGACACCATGACGGTGTTCGACAACCTGGCCTTCCCGCTGCGCAATCAGGGCATGGACGAGGCGCGGGTGATGAGCAAGGTGCACGAGATCGCCGAGGTGCTGGAGCTGCATCCGCTGCTGCACAAGAAGGCGCGCAACCTTACTGCCGACGAGAAGCAGAAGGTTTCCATGGGCCGTGGCCTGGTGCGCGACGACGTGTCGGCGATTCTCTTCGACGAACCGCTGACGGTGATCGACCCGCACCTGAAATGGAAGCTGCGACGCAAGCTCAAGCAGATCCACGAGCAGTTCAACATCACCATGGTCTACGTCACCCATGATCAGCTGGAGGCTTCCACCTTCGCCGACAAGATCGCGGTGATGTATGGCGGACAGATCGTCCAGTTCGGCACGCCGCGCGAGCTGTTCGAGCGCCCCGGACACACCTTCGTCGGCTATTTCATCGGCAGTCCGGGAATGAACCTGATCGAGGTACAGCGCTGCGAGGGCGGGGTGCGTTTTGCCGGAACGGTGTTGCCGCTGTCCGACGCGCTCAACCAGCGCCTGGCCGAACTGGACGGCAAACGTCTGCAGGTCGGTATCCGTCCCGAGTTCGTGCACATCTGGGACGGCGTCTACGAAGACGCTCTGTGCGCCCGCGTGCTGCACGTCGAGGATCTCGGCACCTACAAGATCCTCACCTTCGATCTCGACGGCCAGGTGCTCAAGGCGCGCTTGCAGGAGGATCAGCCCGTGCCGCGCGAACAGGTGTACCTGAGCTTTCCGGCGCAGTGGCTGATGCTCTATGCCGACGACTACCTGGTGGAGGTGGCGCCATGAAGGTGCAGAACAACAAGGCCTGGTGGCTGGTGCTGCCGGTGTTCCTGCTGGTGGCGTTCAGCGCCATCGTGCCGATGATGACGGTGGTCAACTACTCGGTGCAGGACATCTTCGATCCGTCCACGCGCTACTTCGTTGGCGTCGACTGGTATCGCCAGGTGTTGCAGGACCCGCGCCTGCACGACTCGCTGCTGCGCCAGTTCATCTTCTCCGCCTGCGTGCTGCTGATCCAGATCCCGCTGGGCATCGCCATCGCCTTGTGCATGCCGACACGCGGGCGCTGGGCGTCGCTGTGTCTGATCCTGATGGCCATTCCGCTGCTGATCCCGTGGAACGTGGTCGGTACCATCTGGCAGATCTTCGGCCGCGCCGACATCGGCCTGATGGGCTGGGCGCTGAACAAGCTGGGCATCAGCTACAACTATGCCTCCAACACCATGGATGCCTGGGTGACGGTGCTGATCATGGACGTCTGGCACTGGACCTCGCTGGTGGCGCTGTTGTGCTACTCCGGCCTGCGCGCTATTCCTGACGTCTATTACCAGGCGGCGCGCATTGACCGCGCGTCGAACTGGGCGGTGTTCCGCCATATCCAGCTGCCCAAGCTGAAAAGCGTGCTGCTGATCGCGGTGATGCTGCGCTTCATGGACAGTTTCATGATCTACACCGAGCCCTTCGTGCTCACCGGCGGCGGGCCTGGCAACGCCACCACCTTCCTCAGCCAGACCCTGACGCAAATGGCCATCGGTCAGTTCGACCTGGGCCCGGCCGCGGCGTTCTCGCTGGTGTACTTCCTGATCATCCTGCTGGTGTCCTGGTTGTTCTACACCGCCATGACCCACGACGACAAAACCCGCTGAGGCCGACCATGACGCTACGCAAACGCCTGGTACTGCTGATCTATTTCCTGTTCCTGCTGGTGCCGATCTACTGGCTGCTGAACATGTCGTTCAAGAGCAATACCGAGATCCTCGGTGGTCTCAGCCTGTGGCCGCAGAGTTTCACCCTGGACAACTACCGGGTGATCTTTACCGACCGCAGTTGGTACGAGGGCTACCTCAATTCGCTGTACTACGTCAGCCTCAACACCCTGATCTCGCTCAGCGTGGCGCTGCCGGCGGCTTATGCCTTCTCGCGCTATCGCTTTCTTGGCGACAAGCACCTGTTCTTCTGGTTGCTGACCAACCGCATGGCGCCGCCGGCAGTGTTCCTGCTGCCGTTCTTTCAGCTGTACTCGTCCATCGGCCTGTTCGACACCCACATTGCCGTGGCGCTGGCGCACTGCCTGTTCAACGTGCCGCTGGCGGTGTGGATTCTCGAAGGATTCATGTCCAGCGTGCCCAAGGAAATCGACGAGACGGCCTATATCGACGGCTACAGCTTCCCGAAATTCTTCGTGAAGATCTTTATCCCGCTGATCCGCTCCGGCATCGGCGTCACCGCGTTCTTCTGCTTCATGTTTTCCTGGGTCGAGCTGCTGCTGGCGCGCACCCTGACCTCGGTAGACGCCAAGCCCATCGCCGCTGTGATGACCCGTACCGTTTCCGCCTCCGGCATCGACTGGGGTGTGCTCGCCGCTGCCGGGGTGCTGACCATCATCCCCGGGATGCTGGTGATCTGGTTCGTTCGCAACCATGTGGCCAAGGGCTTCGCCCTCGGTCGCGTGTAAGGGAGGTTCGTCATGAGCTGGATGGCCTGGACTCTACCAACCGCGCTGTTCTTCGGCGGCATCGCCGTACTGCTGGCCGGCATGACGCTGGTCGAGCTGCGCTGGCCGTGCGTCGAGCGCAAGGGTTTTCTGCCGATCACCACCACCCGGGGTGATCGGCTGTTTATCGGTCTGCTCGGCAGCGCCTATCTGCACCTGCTGGTGATAGGCGTGACCGACTGGAGCGTGTGGATAGCGTCGCTGCTATCGCTGTTGTGGTTGTGCGCAGTCATGCGCTGGGGCTGAGCCGGGCTGCCGCCGGTATGCCTCTCCCCAAATCCTGAGATGGAGGTCTCTATGTTCGACAATAACAACAAGACCCGACATAGCATGGCGTTGGCCGCCTTGCTGGCGTTGTCCGGTTTGAGCGGTGCGGCCTGGGCGGATGCCTATGAAGAGGCCGCGATGAAATGGATCGCCGAGGAGTTCAACCCTTCGACCCTGACGCCCGAGCAGCAGCTCGAAGAGCTGAAGTGGTTCATCAAGGCCGCCGAGCCGTTTCGTGGCATGGACATCAGCGTGGTGTCGGAAACCATCACCACCCACGAGTACGAGTCCAAGGTGCTGGCCAAGGCCTTCAGCGAAATCACCGGGATCAAACTCAAGCACGACCTGCTGCAGGAAGGCGACGTGGTCGAGAAGCTGCAGACGCAGATGCAGTCGGACAAGAACATCTACGACGGCTGGGTCAACGACTCCGACCTGATCGGCACCCATGCGCGCTACGGCAAGGCGGTGGCGATCAGCGACATGATCGAAGGTGAGGGCAAGGACTTCACCTCGCCGACCCTGGATCTCGAGGACTTCATCGGCATTTCCTTCACCACCGGCCCTGACGGCAAGCTGTATCAATTGCCCGACCAGCAGTTCGCCAACCTCTACTGGTTCCGTGCCGACTGGTTCGAGCGCCCGGAGCTGAAGGCCAAGTTCAAGGAAATCTACGGCTACGAGCTGGGCGTGCCGGTCAACTGGTCGGCCTACGAGGACATCGCCGAGTTCTTCTCGGTGCACGTCAAGGAGATCGATGGTCAGCGCGTCTACGGTCACATGGACTATGGCAAGAAGGATCCGTCGCTGGGCTGGCGCTTCACCGATGCCTGGTTCTCCATGGCTGGCGGCGGCGACAAGGGCCTGCCCAACGGTCTGCCGGTGGACGAGTGGGGTATTCGCGTCGACGGCTGCCGTCCCGTGGGCTCCAGCGTCGCCCGTGGCGGTGACACCAATGGCCCGGCGGCGGTATTCGCTACGCAGAAGTACGTCGACTGGATGCGCCAATACGCGCCGCCGGAAGCGCAGGGCATGACCTTCTCCGAGGCCGGCCCGGTGCCGGCGCAGGGCGCCATCGCCCAGCAGATCTTCTGGTACACCGCCTTTACCGCCGACATGACCAAGCCCGGTCTGCCGGTGGTCAACGAAGACGGCACGCCGAAATGGCGCATGGCGCCGTCGCCGAAGGGGCCGTACTGGGAGGAGGGCATGAAGCTCGGCTATCAGGACACCGGTTCCTGGACCTTCCTCAAGTCCACCCCGGAAAAGCAGCGCCTGGCCGCCTGGCTCTACGCGCAGTTCGTCACCTCCAAGACCGTCTCACTGAAGAAGACCCTGGTCGGCCTGACGCCGATCCGCGAGTCGGACATCAACTCGCAGGCAATGACGGACGTAGCGCCCAAACTGGGTGGTCTGGTGGAGTTCTACCGCAGTCCGGCACGTGTGCAGTGGACGCCGACCGGCACCAACGTGCCGGACTATCCGCGCCTGGCACAGCTCTGGTGGCAGTTCATCGCCGAGGCTGCCAGCGGCGACAAGACCCCGCAACAGGCGCTCGATGGCCTGGCCGCAGCGCAGGACACCATGCTTGGTCGCCTGGAACGCTCCGGTGTACTGGGTGAGTGCGGGCCGAAGCTGAACGAGCCGCGTGATCCGCAGTACTGGTTCGATCAGCCGGGTGCACCGAAGCCCAAGCTGGCCAACGAGAAGCCCAAGGGCGAAACCATCGCCTACGACGAGCTGCTCAAATCCTGGGAGCAGGCGCGCAACTGATCCGAGTGGCAGAAACGACAACGGCACCCGAGGGTGCCGTTGTTCGTTATGCCACGCTACTTATTTATGCAGGTGCTCGGCTGCGTGCAGGGTATTCTCCAGCAGGCCTGCGCGGGTCATCGGGCCAACACCGCCTGGTACCGGGGTGATCCAGCCAGCGCGGGGCAGGGCGGCATCAAAGGTCACGTCGCCAACCAGTGTGCCATCGTCCTGGCGGTTGATGCCAACATCGATGACGATGGCGCCCGGCTTGATCCACTCACCCTTGACCAGGCCCGGCTTGCCGGCAGCGACCACGACGATATCGGCCTGGCCGACATGACCAGCCAGATCCTTGGTGAAGCGGTGGGTAACGGTCACGGTACAGCCGGCCAGCAGCAACTCCATGGCCATTGGTCGGCCAACGATGTTGGACGCGCCTACGACTACGGCATGCATGCCGTACAAGTCGGCGCCCGTGCTTTCCAGTAGGGCCATGATGCCCTTCGGTGTGCAGGGACGCAGCAGCGGCATGCGCTGCGCCAGGCGACCGATGTTGTAGGGGTGGAAGCCGTCCACATCCTTGTCTGGGCGAATGCGCTCAAGCAGCAGGGAAGAATCCAGATTCTCCGGCAGCGGCAGCTGCACCAGGATGCCGTCGATGGCCGGGTCTTCGTTGAGCTCGTCGATCAGGGCGAGCAAATCGGCCTGGCTGGTCTCTGCTGGCAGGTCATAGGCGCGTGAGAGGAAACCGACTTCTTCGCAATCCTTGCGTTTGTGTGACACATAGACCTGGGAAGCAGGATCGGTGCCGACCAGAATCACGGCCAGGCCTGGCGCACGAAGGCCTTGCTGGCGACGTTCGGCGACACGTTGGGCAATCTGCTGGCGGAGGCTGGCGGCGATCGCCTTGCCGTCGATCAGTTGTGCGGTCATTGCGCTGGTTAACCATTAATAAGGATGAAAAAAGGACGCGCATTCTCGCATGGGTGCTCACTCGGGCAAAGGCGCCTGCCGCTGTTTTCGCGTAACTCCTTTAAATCGCTGAATTTTTTTGAAAATTTCTGTTGACGAGGTTGGGAGCCGTCTATAACATTCGCCCCGCTTCTCAGGAACAGCCACTCGCTGGGTGAGACGGCAAGATCCAAGCTCTAGTGGCGAGGTTCAAGTCGAAAGCTTGTAAGTCTGCACTAGCGGATGGATAAGCGCCCGTAGCTCAGCTGGATAGAGCATCCGCCTTCTAAGCGGATGGTCGCAGGTTCGAGTCCTGCCGGGTGCGCCATTTGGCGGTCAGGCAAGTTGAGTAAGCAAATGCAATATGGTGGGCGTAGCTCAGTTGGTAGAGCCCTGGATTGTGATTCCAGTTGTCGTGGGTTCGAGTCCCATCGTCCACCCCATATTCCAAAGCGCCAGGCATAAAGCCTGGCGTTTTTGTTTCAAGCTAAAAACCACGCGGACGTGGTGAAATTGGTAGACACACCAGATTTAGGTTCTGGCGCCGCAAGGTGTGAGAGTTCGAGTCTCTCCGTCCGCACCATCTTCATATAGCCCTTCCCGACTGCCGCCTGCTTCTAGGGTGACTTCTGCACATTGACCCTCTAGAATGCTTGGCCTTGAATTCGGGGCCGGTTCGAGCCGGCTTATGTCTGTGCAACGAGGAATATCCATGCAAGTTTCTGTTGAAAGCACTTCTGCTCTTGAGCGCCGCATGACCGTCGGCGTACCCGTCGAGCGCATCGAGACCGAAGTCAACAAGCGTCTGCAACAGACTGCCCGTCGTGCCAAGGTTCCTGGCTTCCGCCCTGGCAAGGTGCCGATGAGCGTCATCCGTCAGCGTTACGAAGATGCTGCGCGTCAGGAAGCTCTGGGCGATCTGATCCAGGCGACCTTCTATGAGGCTGTTGTTGAGCAGAAGCTGAATCCGGCGGGTGCTCCGGCCGTTGAGCCGAAGTCTTTCGAGAAGGGCAAGGCGTTGGAATACGTCGCTACTTTCGAAGTGTTCCCCGAGTTCGAAGTGACAGGTCTCGATTCCATCGCTATCGAGCGTCTGCAGGCTGACGTGGCTGACAGCGATGTCGACAACATGCTCGACATCCTGCGCAAGCAGAACACCCGCTTCGAAGCTGTCGAGCGTGCTGCCGAGAGCGGCGACCAACTGAATATCGATTTCGTCGGCAAGATCGACGGCGAGGCCTTCGCCGGCGGCAGCGCCAAGGGCACTCAGCTGGTGCTGGGTTCCGGCCGCATGATCCCGGGCTTCGAAGATGCCCTGGTCGGTGCCAAAGCCGGCGAAGAGCGCGTTATCAACCCGACCTTCCCCGAGGACTATCAGAATCTTGATCTGGCCGGCAAAACCGCCGAGTTCACCGTTACCGTGAACAGCGTATCCGCGCCGCAACTGCCTGAGCTGAACGACGAATTCTTTGCTCTGTTCGGCATCAAGGAAGGCGGTCTGGAAGGTTTCCGCGCCGAAGTTCGCAAGAACATGGAGCGCGAACTGCGTCAGGCCATCAAGTCCAAGGTCAAGAACCAGGTCATGGACGGTCTGCTGGCTGCCAACCCGGTCGAAGTGCCGAAGGCGCTGATCGGCAACGAAGTGAACCGTCTGCGTGTGCAGGCCGTTCAGCAGTTCGGTGGCAACATCAAGCCCGATCAACTGCCGGCCGAGCTGTTCGAAGAGCAAGCCAAGCGCCGTGTTGTGCTGGGTCTGATCGTCGCTGAAGTGGTCAAGCAGTTCGAGCTGAAGCCCGACGAAGCCCGTGTTCGTGAGCTGATCGAAGAGATGGCTTCTGCTTACCAGGAACCTGAGCAGGTCGTTGCCTGGTACTACAAGAACGACCAGCAAATGAACGAAGTGCGTTCGGTTGTACTGGAAGAGCAAGTTGTAGATACTGTTCTGCAGAAGGCCAACGTGACCGATAAAGCGGTTTCCTACGAAGACGCAGTCAAGCCGGCGGAAGCTCCTAAAGCCGACTGATCTGGCAACCTCGTTCGAGCACACCACCATAAGCCAGCCTCAGTGCTGGCTTATGCGTATTTGAGACATGACTATTGGGGAGTGAGCGCAAGACATGTCCCGCAATCCTTTTATGCAAAACATGCCTGAAATTCAGGCCGCTGGCGGCCTGGTGCCGATGGTCATCGAGCAATCCGCTCGGGGCGAGCGTGCCTACGACATCTATTCGCGCCTGCTCAAGGAGCGCGTGATCTTCCTTGTCGGTCCGGTTGAGGACTACATGGCCAACCTGATCTGCGCCCAGTTGCTGTTTCTGGAGGCAGAAAACCCGGACAAGGACATCCACCTGTACATCAATTCACCGGGCGGCTCGGTGACTGCCGGCATGGCGATCTACGACACCATGCAGTTCATCAAGGCCGACGTGTCCACCACCTGCATTGGCCAGGCCTGCAGTATGGGGGCATTCCTGCTGGCGGGCGGTGCCAAGGGCAAACGTTTCTGTCTGCCGAACTCGCGGGTGATGATTCACCAGCCGCTGGGCGGCTTCCAGGGGCAGGCCTCGGATATCGAGATCCATGCCAAGGAAATTCTGTTCATTCGCGAGCGTCTGAACGAGCTGCTGGCGCATCACACCGGTCAGAGCCTGGAAACCATCGAGCGCGATACCAATCGCGACAACTTCATGAGTGCGTCGCGCGCCGTGGAATATGGTCTGGTCGATGCCGTGCATGAAAAGCGTCAAATGCCGGTCTAGGTGATGCATCTGCTGCGGGCATTCTTGAATGGCGCGACCTGCGCCCTTGAAAATGCCCGCATTTGCCTTCATCTTGTGTTTCAAGCCTACCGTATTGGATTGATCGAATGACTGACACCCGTAACGGTGAGGACAACGGCAAACTGCTTTATTGCTCCTTCTGCGGCAAAAGCCAGCATGAAGTGCGCAAGTTGATCGCCGGTCCTTCCGTCTTCATCTGCGACGAATGCGTCGACCTGTGCAATGACATCATCCGCGAGGAGGTGCAGGAAGCCCAGGCCGAGAGCAGCGCGCACAAACTTCCGGCGCCCAAGGAAATCAGCGGCATCCTCGATCAGTACGTGATCGGTCAGGAGCGTGCCAAGAAGGTGCTGTCGGTAGCGGTGTACAACCACTACAAGCGCCTCAATCAGCGTGACAAGAAAGATGATGTCGAGCTGGGCAAGAGCAATATCCTGCTGATCGGTCCGACCGGTTCGGGCAAGACGCTGCTGGCTGAAACCCTGGCACGCCTGCTCAATGTGCCGTTCACCATCGCCGATGCCACCACCCTGACCGAAGCCGGTTATGTGGGGGAGGACGTCGAGAACATCATTCAGAAGCTGTTGCAGAAGTGCGATTACGATGTCGAGAAGGCCCAGATGGGTATCGTCTACATCGACGAAATCGACAAGATCTCGCGCAAGTCCGACAACCCGTCGATCACCCGTGACGTGTCGGGCGAGGGCGTGCAGCAGGCGCTGCTCAAGTTGATCGAGGGTACTGTGGCCTCGGTTCCGCCGCAGGGTGGGCGCAAGCATCCACAGCAGGAGTTCCTGCAGGTCGACACGCGCAACATCCTGTTCATCTGCGGCGGTGCGTTTGCCGGTCTGGAGAAAGTCATCCAGGCGCGCTCCACCAAGGGCGGAATCGGTTTCGGTGCCGAGGTACGCAGCAAGCAGGAAGGTAAGAAGATCGGCGAATCGCTGCGTGAAGTAGAGCCGGACGATCTGGTCAAGTTCGGCCTGATCCCCGAGTTCGTCGGTCGCCTGCCGGTGATCGCGACGCTCGAGGAACTGGATGAGGCTGCGCTGGTGCAAATTCTCACCGAGCCGAAGAACGCACTGACCAAGCAGTACGCCAAACTGTTCGAAATGGAAGGCGTGGATCTGGAGTTCCGCTCCGATGCACTGAAATCCGTGGCACAGAAGGCGCTGGAGCGTAAGACCGGTGCACGTGGTCTGCGTTCGATTCTCGAGGGCATTTTGCTCGACACCATGTACGAGATCCCGTCCCAGCAGGACGTGAGCAAGGTGGTGATCGACGAGAGCGTCATCGAAGGTTCGTCCAAGCCGCTGCTGATCTACGAGAACAGCGAGCCTCAGGCCAAGGCCGCGCCAGACGCCTGATGACTGTCACACGTTGCAAAGAAGGGGCCCTTTGGGCCCCTTCGCTTTTCTGGACATTGCGCTTGTTTTTTACGGGAGCTACCCCCATCTTAAAAGCCAAGGGTAATCCCGCCTGTTTACGGCCTTATGGCCGCCGCTGAGCCGAAATCATGAAGACAACCATCGAATTGCCTCTCCTGCCATTGCGCGATGTAGTGGTCTATCCGCACATGGTCATCCCGCTTTTCGTCGGGCGCGAGAAATCCATCGAAGCCCTGGAGGCAGCGATGACGGGCGACAAGCAGATTCTGCTGGTGGCCCAGAAGAATCCGGCGGTGGATGATCCGAGCGATCAGGATCTGTATCGCGTAGGCACCGTCGCCACCGTGCTGCAACTGCTCAAGCTGCCCGACGGCACTGTCAAGGTGTTGGTGGAGGGTGAGCAGCGCGGTTCCATCGAGCGCTTCATCGAGCTCGATGATCACTGCCGGGCCGAGGTGCAGTTGATCGAAGAGGGTGAGACGCTCGAGCGTGAGTCTGAGGTCTTCACTCGCAGCCTGCTCAGCCAGTTCGAGCAGTACGTACAGCTGGGCAAGAAGGTTCCGGCTGAAGTCCTGTCTTCGCTCAACAGCATCGATGAGCCCAGCCGCCTGGTCGACACCATGGCCGCGCACATGGCGCTGAAGATCGAGCAGAAGCAGGAGATTCTCGAGATCACCTCGTTGTCCGCCCGTGTCGAGCATGTGCTGGCACTGCTGGACGCCGAGATCGACCTGCTGCAGGTCGAGAAACGCATCCGTGGTCGGGTGAAGAAGCAGATGGAGCGCAGCCAGCGCGAGTACTACCTGAATGAGCAGATGAAGGCCATTCAGAAGGAGCTGGGCGACATCGACGAAGGTCACAACGAACTTGACGAGCTGAAGAAGCGCATCGATAACGTCGGGCTGACCAAGGAAGCGCTGACCAAGGCCAATGCCGAGCTGAACAAGCTCAAGCAGATGTCGCCGATGTCCGCCGAAGCGACTGTGGTGCGCTCCTACATCGACTGGCTGGTCAATGTGCCGTGGAAGGCCGAGAGCAAGGTGCGTCTGGATCTGGCGCGCGCAGAGAGCATTCTCGATGCCGACCATTACGGCCTGGAAGAGGTTAAGGAGCGCATTCTTGAATATCTCGCCGTGCAAAAGCGGGTGAAGAAGCTCAAGGGGCCGGTGCTGTGCCTGGTCGGTCCGCCCGGTGTGGGCAAGACCTCGCTGGCCGAGTCCATCGCCACCGCGACCAACCGCAAGTTCGTGCGCATGGCGCTCGGTGGCGTGCGTGATGAGGCCGAGATCCGTGGCCATCGCCGCACCTATATCGGTTCGATGCCGGGCCGCCTAATCCAGAAGATGACCAAGGTGGGCGTGCGCAACCCGCTGTTTTTGCTCGACGAGATCGACAAGATGGGTCAGGACATGCGCGGTGATCCTGCGTCGGCGCTGCTGGAAGTGCTCGACCCGGAGCAGAATCACAACTTCAACGATCACTACCTCGAGGTCGACTACGACCTGTCGGACGTGATGTTCCTCTGCACCGCCAACTCGATGAACATCCCCGGTCCATTGCTGGATCGCATGGAGGTCATCCGTCTGCCGGGCTACACCGAGGACGAGAAGGTCAACATTGCCATCAAGTACCTGGCGCCCAAGCAGATCAAGGCCAATGGTCTGAAGAAGGGCGAACTGGAATTCGACGAGGCGGCCATCCGCGACATCATCCGCTACTACACCCGCGAGGCCGGTGTGCGCAGTCTGGAGCGGCAGATCGCCAAGGTCTGCCGCAAGGCGGTCAGGGAGCACATTGGCGAGAAGCGTTTCCAGGTTACTGTGACGGCTGCGTCACTCGAGCATTTCCTTGGCGTACGCAAGCACCGCTACGGCCTTGCCGAACAGCAGGATCAGATCGGTCAGGTGACCGGTCTGGCCTGGACTCAGGTCGGTGGCGAGTTGCTGACTATCGAGACCGCTGTGGTGCCTGGCAAGGGCGTATTGATCAAGACCGGCTCGCTGGGTGATGTCATGGCCGAGTCCATGACGGCGGCGATGACTGTAGTGCGCAGTCGCGCGAAAAGCCTGGGGATCGCGGCTGATTTCAACGAGAAGCGCGACGTTCACATCCACATGCCTGAGGGTGCCACACCGAAGGATGGCCCGAGTGCGGGTATTGGCCTGTGCACGGCACTGGTCTCGGCGTTGACCCAGATTCCGGTTCGTGCCGATGTCGCCATGACTGGTGAAATCACCCTGCGGGGTCAGGTACTGGCCATCGGCGGGCTGAAAGAGAAACTTCTGGCGGCGCATCGGGGTGGAATCAAGACCGTGATCATTCCCGAAGAAAATGTGCGTGATTTGAAAGAAATTCCGGAAAATATTAAACAAGACCTGCAGATTAAACCGGTTAAATGGATTGACGAGGTCCTGCAAATTGCGCTGCAATACGCCCCGGAGCCCTTACCCGATGCGGCTCCCGAGATGGTTGCAACGGATGACAAGCGCGAGTCTGATTCCAAGGAGCGAATCAGCACGCATTAGCCGGACGGCTTCCTTGACACAATTTTTGAGCCCTTGTTATAAAGCTGCTCTTATTGTGTCGGCAGGCCATCCAGCACCCGCTTTGCTTAGACTAAAAATCAAGAAACAAACTCAACAGAAATAAGGGGACTTAGAGTGAACAAGTCGGAACTGATCGATGCTATCGCTGCATCTGCTGATATCCCGAAAGCTGTTGCTGGCCGCGCGCTGGATGCAGTGATTGAATCCGTCACTGGCGCCCTCAAGGCTGGTGACTCTGTCGTACTGGTTGGCTTCGGCACCTTCGCTGTCAAAGAGCGTGCTGCTCGCACTGGCCGCAACCCGCAGACTGGCAAGCCGATCAACATCGCTGCTGCCAAGATCCCGGGCTTCAAAGCTGGCAAGGCTCTGAAAGACGCTGTCAACTAAGCGTCTTCTGAATTTGTCTCGCCGTCAGGCCTTTCTGGCGGTTGTTGGGCGACCGGGCAGACAGTTTTTATGCCTGTATTGATCGCTTGACACGTTATGAGAAGGCGCATCCTAGGATGCGCCTTTCTTCTATCCGGAATTACCCACACTGCGCGGCTGGTGGCTCTGTACAGTCGTTCTGGGGGAAGCATGCTGCAAAACATCAGGGACAATTCACGCGGTTGGATTGCCAAAACCATCATCGGCCTCATCGTTATGCTGATGGCGTTTACCGGCTTCGAGGCCATCGTCACCGGTACCAGTAACCGCAATAATGCGGCCGACGTGAACGGTGACACCATTACCCTCGACGAGCTCAATCAGGCCGTTGAAATGCAGCGTCGTCAGTTGCTGCAGCAGCTGGGACGTGATTTCGATGCCTCGCTGCTCGATGATCGCCTGCTGCGTGAGGCATCGCTCAAGGGGCTGATCGAGCGCAAGCTGCTGCTTCAGGCGGCAGGCGATGCTCGTTTCGCTTTCTCGCAGGCATCGCTGGATCAGGTGATTCTGCAGACGCCCGAGTTTCAGGTAGACGGCCGCTTCGATGCCGCCCGTTTCGATCAGGTCATTCGCCAGATGGGCTATACCCGTCTGCAGTTCCGTCAGATGCTGGAAGAGGAAATGCTGATTGGCCAGTTGCGTGCTGGTATCGGCGCCAGCAGCTTCGTCACCGAGCAGCAGGCGCGTGCGTTCGCCAACCTCGAGCGGCAGACCCGCGATTTCGCCAGCCTCACCATCAAGGCCGACCCGGCTGCGATCGAGTTGAGCGAAGCTGACGTCCAGGCGTACTACGCCGAGCACGCCAGTGAGTTCATGAGTCCCGAGCAGGTGGTGTTAGAGTACGTCGAGCTGCACAAGGAAAGCTTCTTCGATCAGGTCGAAGTCAGCGACGAGGAACTGCAGCCGCTCTATGAGAGCGAAATCGCCAACCTGGCCGAGCAGCGTCAGGCTGCGCACATCCTCATCGAAGGCGATGACGAAGCTGCGCGCAGCAAGATCGAAGAGATCAAGGCGCGTGTCGACGCTGGCGAAGATTTCGCGGCCCTGGCCAAGGAATTCTCGCAGGATCCAGGTTCTGCCGCCGATGGCGGTGATCTGGGTTATGCCGGCCCTGGCGTCTACGATCCGGCTTTCGAGGAAGCGCTCTATGCACTGCAACAGGATCAGGTTTCCGAGCCGGTGAAGAGCGAGTTCGGCTGGCACCTGATCAAGCTGTTGGGTGTACAGGCTCCGGAAGTGCCCAGCTTCGACAGTCTCAAGGACAAGCTGGCGCGTGACTTCAAGACTCAGCAGGTCGAATTGCGCTTCGTCGAAGCCACCAAGCAACTGGAAGATGCTGCGTTCGAGGCTTCGGATCTGGCGCAGCCGGCTCAGGAGCTGAACCTTGAGGTAAAGACCAGTGAACCTTTTGGTCGTGAAGGGGGCGCTACCGGCATCACTGCCAATCGTCAGGTGCTGCAGGCTGCCTTCAGCCCTGAGGTGCTGGAAGACGGCACCAACAGCTCGACCATCGAACTGGATCCGAGTACCTTCGTCGTGGTGCGCGTGAAGGAGCACAAGAAGCCCGAGCAGTTGCCGCTGGATCAGGTTGCCGAGAGCATTCGTGCCCATCTGCAGCAGGAGCGTGCTGCTGCTGCCGCCAAGGCTGAAGGCGAGAAGCAGCTGGCTGCTGCCGAGAACGGTGAAAGCGTTAGTGACTGGCAGGTGCAGGAAGCTGCCACGCGCAGCCAGGATGGCGTCGAGCCGAAGGTGCTGCAGGCGCTGTTCCGTATGCCCAAGCCAGCCAAGGCGGGTGAGCCGAGCTTTGCGGGCGTAACGCTGAACAATGGTGACTATGTCGTCCTGCGCCTTGATGGCGTCAACGTGCCGGAGGAGGCGCTGGCTGAGGAAGAGTTGGCCATGTACCGCAACTTCCTGGCTTCGCGTGCCGGTCAGCAGGACTTCGCTGCGCTGCGTCAGCAGCTCGAAACCAAGGCCGATATCGAGCGCTTCTAAAACCGACCACTCGGACGCCTCCTGCGAGGCGTTCGTGCAGGCAATAAAAACCCGCAAATCTGCGGGTTTTTTATTGCCTGAGTCGATGCCGCTAGCGGCATCGAGTTGTGCCCGGCGCAGTGCCGGGCGCAACTGTCACTCTTCCATGGCGCCCATGGCGGTGGTGTTGAAGCCGCCGTCGACGTACATGATCTCGCCGCTGATGCCCGACGCCAGGTCGGAGCAGAGGAAGGCGCCGGCATTGCCGACTTCCTCGATGGTGACGTTGCGACGCAGCGGAGTCTGCTTCTCGTTGGCCGCCAGCATCTTGCGGAAGCTGGCAATGCCGCTGGCAGCCAGGGTGCGGATCGGACCGGCGGAAATGGCGTTGACGCGGGTGCCTTCCGGGCCGAGGCTGCCGGCCAGGTAGCGTACACCGGCTTCCAGGCTGGCCTTGGCCATGCCCATGACATTGTAGTTGGGCATGGTGCGCTCGGCACCCAGGTAGGAGAGGGTGAGCAGGCTGCCGTTGCGGCCCTTCATCATCTCGCGACCGGCCTTGGCCAGGGCGACGAAGCTGTAGGCGCTGATGTCGTGGGCGATCTTGAAGCCTTCACGGGTGGTCACTTCGGTGAAGTCGCCATTGAGCTGGTCGCCCGGGGCGAAGCCGACCGAGTGGACGATGCAGTCCAGGCCGTCCCACTTCTTGCTCAGCGCTTCGAATACGGCGGCGATTTCCTCGTCGCTGGCCACATCGCAAGGGAAGCACAGGTCAGCGCTGGAGCCCCAGCCGGCGGCGAACTCTTCGACGCGGCCCTTGAGCTTCTCGTTCTGGTAGGTGAAAGCCAGCTCGGCACCTTCGCGGTGCATGGCGGCGGCGATACCCGAGGCGATGGACAGTTTGCTGGCAACGCCAACGATGAGTACGCGCTTACCGGTTAGAAAACCCATTGTGCTATTCCTCTTCCTGTTTCAAGGATCAGTGAGCCGTTGCCGGGGCCAGAAAAGCGGCTTCCAGCAACTGCTGCGTATAAGGGTGTTGCGGTGCGCTGAAGATCGACTCGGCAGACCCCTGTTCGACCACCTGGCCCTGCTTGACCACCATCAATTGGTGGCTCAGCGCTCTGACTACCGCCAGGTCATGGCTGATAAACAGATAGGTCAGGTTGTACTTGGCCTGCAAGCCGCGCAACAACTCCACCACCTGACGCTGAACCGTGCGGTCGAGCGCCGAGGTGGGCTCGTCCAGCAGAATCAGCGCCGGTTTCAACACCAGTGCCCGGGCAATGGCAATCCGCTGCCGTTGCCCGCCAGAAAACTCGTGGGGGTAGCGATGCCGCGTCTGCGGATCCAGCCCTACCTCCAAAAGCGCGTCGATGATCGCCTGTTCCTGCTCCGCCTCGTTGCCCATGCGGTGAATGCGCAGACCTTCACCGACGATCTGGCTCACCGACATGCGCGGGCTCAGGCTGCCGAAGGGGTCCTGAAACACCACCTGCATCTGCCTGCGCAGCGGGCGTACTTCCTGCTGGCTCAGGCCCTGCAGCTGCTGGCCCTGGAAGCGGATATCACCGCGGCTGGCGAGCAGTCGCAGAATGGCCATGCCCAGAGTGGACTTGCCGGAACCACTTTCGCCGACGATGCCCAGGGTCTGGCCCTGAGGCAGGCTGAAGTTGATGCCGTCCACCGCTTTGACATGATCCACCGTCCGGCGCAACAGACCCTTCTTGATCGGGAACCACACACGCAGGTCGTCCACTTCCAGCAACGGCTGGCCTGCAGGGTTGGCCGCAGGTTCGCCGCTGGGCTCGGCGCCGAGCAGTTCCTGGGTATAGGGATGCTGCGGCGACCGGAACAATTGTTCGCACGACGCCTGTTCGACGATGCGACCGCGCTGCATGACACATACGCGATGAGCAATTCTGCGCACTAGGTTGAGATCATGGCTGATCAGCAGCAGCGACATGCCCAGGCGCGCCTGCAGATCCTTGAGCAGTTCGAGGATCTTCAGCTGTACGGTGACGTCCAGAGCGGTGGTCGGCTCGTCGGCGATCAACAGCTGTGGTTCATTGGCCAGGGCCATGGCGATCATCACGCGCTGCCGTTGGCCGCCGGAGAGTTCGTGCGGGTAGGCCTTCAGACGCTTCTTCGGTTCGGGGATGCCGACCAGCTCCAATAGCTCCAGGGTTCGTTCGCTGGCAGCCTTGCCGCGCAGCCCCTTGTGCAGGGCGAGCACTTCGTTGATCTGCTTTTCGATGCTGTGCAGCGGGTTGAGCGAGGTCATTGGCTCCTGAAAGACCATGGCGATGCGGTTGCCACGAATACCGCGCAAGCGGCCCTCGCTGAGTGTGAGCAGGTTTTCGCCGGCGTACTCGATGCTGCCATGCGGATGGCGTGCGAGCGGGTAGGGCAGCAGACGCAGGATCGAGTGCGCGGTGACCGACTTGCCCGAGCCGCTTTCGCCGACCAGGGCCAGGGTTTCGCCTTTGTGAATGTCGAAGCTGATGTTCTCTACCACGCGTTGGTGCTGATCGCCGGTGACGAACTCGACGGCCAGGTCGCGAACTTGCAGCAGGGTTTCGTTCTGGCTCATGTCATTTCCTCGGGTCGAAGGCATCGCGGGCGGCTTCGCCGATGAACACCAGCAGGCTCAGCATGATCGCCAGCACGGCGAAGGCGCTGATGCCCAGCCAGGGCGCCTGCAGGTTGCTCTTGCCCTGAGCGACCAGTTCGCCGAGCGAGGGGGCGCCGGGCGGCAGGCCGAAGCCGAGGAAGTCCAGCGCGGTCAGGGTGCCGATGGCACCGGTGAGGATGAAGGGCATGAAGGTCATGGTCGAGACCATGGCATTGGGCAGGATATGGCGGAACATGATGGCGCCGTTTTCCATGCCCAGCGCCCGCGCAGCGCGTACGTATTCGAGGTTGCGCCCGCGCAAAAACTCGGCGCGCACCACGTCTACCAGGCTCATCCAGGAGAACAGCAGCATGATGCCCAGCAGCCACCAGAAGTTCGGCTGCACGAAGCTGGCGAGGATGATCAGCAGGTAGAGCACCGGCAGGCCCGACCAGATTTCCAGGAAGCGCTGACCGAGCAGGTCGACCCAGCCGCCATAGAAGCCTTGCAGGGCGCCGGCGATCACACCAATCACCGAACTGGCCAGGGTCAGGGTCAGGGCGAACAGCACCGAGATGCGAAAGCCGTAGATCACCCGTGCCAGCACGTCGCGGCCCTGATCGTCGGTGCCCAGCCAGTTCTGCGCCGAAGGCGGCGCCGGAGCGGGCACTTCCAGGTCATAGTTGATGCTCGAATAGCTGAACGGGATTGGCGGCCAGAGCATCCAGCCGTCTTTTTCCGCGATCAGGTCCTGAATGTACGGGCTCTTGTAATTGGCCTGCAGCGGGAACTCACCGCCGAACACCGTTTCCGGGTAGCGCTTGAGTACCGGGAAGTACCACTGGCCGTCGTAGCGCACGGCCAGCGGCTTGTCGTTGGCGATCAGTTCGGCGCCGAGGCTCAGGCCGAACAGGATGAGAAACAGCCACAGCGACCACCAGCCGCGTTTGTGCGCCTTGAAACGGTCGAATCGGCGCTGGTTGAGAGGGGAGAGTTTCATGCTCAACCCTCCCGGCTTTCGAAGTCGATACGCGGATCGACCAGGGTGTAGGTGATGTCACCGATCAATTTCACGATCAGCCCCAGCAAGGTGAAGATGAACAGGGTGCCGAACACCACTGGATAATCGCGGTTGATCGCTGCCTCGAAGCTCATCAGGCCCAGGCCGTCGAGGGAGAAGATCACTTCGATCAGCAGGGAGCCGGTGAAGAAGATGCCGATGAAGGCAGCCGGGAAGCCGGCGATGATCAGCAGCATGGCGTTGCGGAAGACGTGGCCGTAGAGCACGCGATGGTTGGTCAGACCCTTGGCCCGTGCGGTGGTCACGTACTGCTTGTTGATCTCGTCGAGAAAGCTGTTCTTGGTCAGCAGGGTCAGGGTGGCGAAGTTGCCGATGACCAGGGCGGTGACCGGCAGCACCAGGTGCCAGAGGTAGTCGAGAATCTTGCCGCCGAGACTGAGTTGCTCGAAGTTGTTCGAGGTCAGGCCGCGTAGAGGAAACCAGTCCCAGTAGCTGCCGCCGGCGAACAGCACGATCAGCAGGATGGCGAAGAGGAAGGCCGGGATGGCGTAGCCGACGATGATCGCCGAACTGGTCCAGACATCGAAGGCGCTGCCGTGGCGGGTGGCCTTGGCGATGCCCAGCGGGATGGACACCAGATACATGATCAGGGTGCTCCACAGGCCGAGCGAGATCGACACCGGCATCTTCTCGATGATCAGGTCGATGACCTGGGCATCGCGAAAGAAGCTGGAGCCGAAATCCAGTTGGGCGTAGTTCTTCAGCATGATCCAGAAGCGTTCTGGCGCCGACTTGTCGAAGCCGTACATCTTCTCGATTTCGGCGATCAGTTGCGGATCGAGGCCCTGGGCGCCACGGTAGTTGGAGCCGGCCACCGACACTTCGGCGCCGCCGCCACCGATGCGCCCTGTGGCGCCGCCCGCGGCCGCATCGAAACCCTCCAGTTTGGCGATCATCTGCTCGACCGGGCCGCCCGGCGCAGCCTGGATGATGATGAAGTTGATCACCAGAATGCCGAACAGGGTCGGGATGATCAGCAGCAGGCGGCGAAAGATATAGGCCAGCATTATGGCTTCGCCTCTTCGGTCGCTTGTGCCGTGGCTTGCTGCTGCGCTTCGCTCGGCTGCTCCTGGCCTGGGCGCACCCACCAGGTGTGCAGACCGATATCGTAGAGCGGCGTCACCTTGGGATGCTCGAAGCGGTTCCAGTAGGCCACGCGCCAGGTCTTGATGTGCCAGTTGGGGATCACGTAGTAGCCCCACAGCAGGACGCGGTCGAGGGCGCGGGTATGGGCGATCAGGCTTTGCCGCGAGTCGGCATTGATCAGGCCTTCGACGATCTGGTCGATGGCCGGATCCTTCAGGCCAATGAAATTGCGACTGCCAGGGTTGTCGGCGCTGGAGGAGTGCCAGTATTCGCGTTGCTCGTTACCGGGCGAGTTGGACTGGCCGAAGCCGCCGACGATCATGTCGAAGTCACGCGAGCGCAGACGATTGATGTACTGCGAAACATCGACGCGGCGAATCTCCAGATCCATGCCGAGGTCGGCCAGGTTGCGCTTGAAGGGCAGCAGCACGCGCTCGAATTCGGTTTGCGCCAGCAGGAACTCGAAACGCACGGGTTGGCCGTTGGCATCGAGCATGCGGTCACCTTCGATGCGCCAGCCGGCCTGCTGCAGTAGCTGATAGGCGCGGCGCTGTTGTTCACGAATGATGCCGCTGCCGTCGGTGACCGGGACACGGAATTCTTCGTTGAACACCTCGGCCGGAATCTTGCCGCGTAGCGGTTCGAGAATCGCCAGTTCGTCCTCTCCTGGCAGCCCCTGCGAGGCCAGTTCGGAGTTGTCGAAATAGCTGCGGGTGCGGAAGTAGGCGCCGTTGAACAGGCGTTTGTTGGCCCATTCGAAGTCATACAGCAGACCCAGGGCTTCACGCACGCGGCGATCCTGGAACTGCGGACGGCGGGTGTTGAAGATGAAACCCTGCATGCCGGTCGGGTTGCGGTTCTGGATCTCTTCCTTGATCAGTTGGCCGTTGGCCACTGCCGGGGTGTTGTAGGCCGTGGCCCAGTTCTTCGCGCTCATTTCCAGCCAGTAGTCGAACTGCCCGGCTTTCAGTGCTTCCAGCGCCACGGTGTTATCGCGGTAGTAGTCGACCTGCAAGGTATCGAAGTTGTAGAAGCCGCGACTGACCGGCAGATCCTTGGCCCACCAGTCCTTGACGCGCTCGTAGCGGATGCTGCGCCCGGCCTGGACCCGCCCGACCTGATACGGGCCGCTGCCCAGCGGCACCTCGAGATTGCTCTTGGAAAAGTCGCGCTCGGCCCACCAGTGTTTGGGCAGCACCGGCAGCTGTCCCAGGATCAGCGGCAGCTCGCGATTGCCGGCGTGCTTGAACACAAAGCGCACGCTATGCGGCGACTCTACCTCGACCTGGTCGACATCGGCGTAGTAGCCACGGTAGGTCGGCGAGCCTTTCTCCATCAGCGTATCGAAGGTGAATTTGACATCCTCGGCGGTGATCGGTGTGCCGTCATGAAAGCGGGCTTCCTTGCGGAGCACAAACCGTACCCAGGCGTTGTCGGGGGCTTTCTCGATCTTCTCTGCGACCAAACCATAAGCGGTGAACGGCTCGTCCAGGCTCTGCACGGTCAGAGTGGCGTAGATCAGGCCGATGTTGTCGGCGGCGACGCCCTTGCTGATAAAGGGATTGAGGCTATCGAAGCTACCGAAACCGGCTTCACGAAAGGTGCCGCCCTTGGGAGCGTCGGGGTTGGTGTATTCGAAGTGGGTGAAGTCGGCGGGATACTTGGGCGCCTCGTCATACAGGGTGACGGCATGCTTGGGTGCGGCGAAGGCGAGGCCGGCCAGACCGAGCAGGATGAGGCTGCTACCGTGGAGCAGGAAACTGCGCAGCGGGTGGGTCATCGAGCGTTCTCCGTGGGCTTCAGCCACCAGGTTCGCAGGCCCAGGGTATAGGGCGGCGTGGTGACGAAGGCGAACCGGTTACGGTACGCCAGGCGGTGATAATTGATGTACCAGTTGGGAATGCTGTAGTGCTGCCAGAGCAGGACGCGATCCAGCGCGCGGGTGGCGGCGACCTGTTCGTCGCGGGTCTGCGCCGAAAGCAGCTTGTCGATCATCTCGTCGACCACTGGGTCGTTGACGCCTGCATAGTTCTTGCCGCCCTTGACGTTCACCTGGCTGGAGTGGAAATACAACGATTGCTCCAGGCCCGGGCTGAGGGTTTGCGGCAGGGTCAGGAGAATCATGTCGTAGTCGAACTGATCGAGGCGTTGCTTGTACTGGGCGCGGTCGACAGTGCGCAGGTTGGCGCTGATGCCGAGGCTGGCGAGGTTGGCGACATAGGGCTGGAGAATGCGCTCGAGGCTGGGATTGACCAGCATGATCTCGAATGCCAGGCGTTGGCCTTGGGCATTACGCAGCTCCTGCCCGGCGGGCTTCCAGCCGGCATCGGCCAATAGACCGAGGGCGCGGCGCAAGGTTTCCCGTGGGATGCCGCGGCCATCGGTTACCGGTTGTGTCGGCGCCTCGGTGAACAGACGTGCGGGCAGCTTGTCGCGGTGGGGCGATAGCAGCAGCCATTCGGCGCCTTCGGGCTTGCCAAGGGCGGAGAACTCGCTGTTGGGGTAATAGCTGGCCGCGCGCGTATAGGCGTTGTTGAACAGGGTACGATTGGTCCATTCGAAGTCGAACATCAACCCCAGCGCTTCGCGCACGCGACGGTCGCTGAACAGTTCCCGGCGCGTATTCATGAACAGCGCCTGGGTCTGGGTCGGAATCTGGTGCGGTATTTCGGCGCGAATCACGTCGCCGCGCGTCACGGCCGGGAAACGGTAACCGTTGCTCCAGTTCTTCGCCTGGTTCTCGATGTAGAAATCGAATTCGCCCGCCTTGAAGGCCTCGAAGGCGACATGGTTGTCACGGTAGAACTCCACCTCGACGCGGTCGAAGTTGTACTTGCCGCGATTGACCGGCAGATCCTTACCCCACCAGTCCTTGACCCGTTCGAATACCAGGCGTCGGCCCGGCACCACCTGGACGATGCGATAGGGGCCGCTGCCCAGTGGCGGCTCGAAGGTGGTGCTCTTGAAGTCGCGATCCTTCCAGTAGTGCTGCGGCAGTACGGGCAGTTCGCCCAGGCGCAGGATCAGCAGGGGATTGCCGGCACGCTTGAACACGAACCGGATGCGATGGCGGCCAAGGATGTCGACGCGCTTCACTTCCTGCAGGTTGGTGCGGTACTGCGGATGGCCATCATTGCGCAGCAGGCGATAGGAGAAGGCCACGTCGTAGGCGGTGATCGGTTTGCCATCGTGAAAGCGTGCTTCCGGGCGTAGGTTGAACACCACCCAGCTGCGATCTTCGCTGTACTCGACGCTCTTGGCGATCAGGCCATAGCTGGAGGCAGGCTCATCCCCCGAGGGGTCGTAGGCGCCGGTACCGACCATCAGGGGTTCGTTCAGCTCATTGGCGCCGTACTGCAGGAAATGCGCAGTCGAGATCGGGCTGCTGCCCTTGAGTGTGTAAGGGTTGAGCGTATCGAAAGTGCCGGATGCCATGATGCGCAACGTGCCGCCTTTGGGCGCGTCGGGGTTGACCCAGTCGAAATGACTGAAGCTGGCAGGGTACTTGAGTGTCCCGAACTGGGCGTAGCCGTGGCTCTCGCTGATAGTCGCAGAGGCGGGAAAGCTCAAGGCCAGGCTGAGGAACAGCAGTAGGAGGGGACGCATCGGGCGTGAGATCCGATCCATGGCGGCGTTTGGGCTTCTGGAGCGGTACAGTAACAGCTTGTATCGGCAGGAAAAAGAGTGCAGTGGCGGGTAGGGGGCAAGTCGCGGGTCGGGCATCGTCGGGTGCGGCTCGCGGCAATGGCTGCGTCGGGTGCCATTGAGGATGTTTGGGCAGGTCACACGGTCGGCTGCGTATTGCCTGCCTGCACCCGGCACGCCTTGATCAGGGCAGATAGAGGGTCAGCATTTGCCCGGGACGCAGCGTGCTGCTGCGCGGGTTCCAGGCCTGCAGGCGCTTGAGGTCGACCTTGAAGCGTTTGGCGATGACGTACAGGGAGTCGCCCTGCTGGACGCGGTAATAGGTCGCATTGTCGCGAGAGCCGGAGGTGCTGCGAGTCGTGTTGGCGAGCGGCGCACTACTGGCGCTGGCTGCCAACGTGAGCACCTGGCCGACTTTCAGCTGATTGCCCTGCAGCCTGTTCCAGCGTTTGAGGTCATGCACGGCAACCTGATTGGCACGGGCGATCTGCCACAGGTTGTCGCCGTTCTTGACCCGGTAGGTCGGTGCGGCACTGTTCTGTGCGCTGCTGCGCTGCTGATACAGCGGCTCGTTCGGCGCCGTATCGGGTCTGGCCGGTATGGTCAGCACCTGGCCGATGCTCAGGTTGTTGCTGCTCAGGCGGTTGACATCCTTGAGCATGTTCACCGACAGATGATGATGATTGGCAATGGCGTGCAGGCTGTCACCGGAGCGCACGGTATAGCTCTGCCAGTCGACCAGTTCCTGCGGTTTCATCAGGGCCAGGTTGGCGCTGAGCAGCTCGGCTTTTTCGGTCGGTACCAGCAGATGCTGTGGGCCATCGAGGGTGATGCCGCGTTTGTAGGCAGGATTGAGTTGCAGCAGTTCCTCTTCGTCGAGGTCAGCCAGTTTGGCGACGCGGGCCAGATCCATGTGCTGCTTGATGGCGATCTGCTCGAAGTAGGGCTCGTTGGCGATTGGCGACAGCGTTACGCCGTAAGCGTCTGGAGTCATGATCACCTGTGACAGGGCGAGCAGCTTGGGGACGTAGTCTTCGGTTTCCTTGGGCAGCGACAGGTTCCAGTAGTCGCTGGGCAGGCCGAGTTTCTCATTGCGCTCGATGGCGCGGCTGACGCGGCCTTCGCCAGCGTTGTAGGCGGCCAGGGCGAGCAGCCAGTCGCCATTGAACATCTCATGCAGGCGGCTGAGATAGTTGAGTGCTGCCTGGGTCGATGCTGTGACGTCACGGCGGCCGTCGTACCAGTTGGTCTGGCGCAGGTTGTAATGGCGACCGGTGGAGGGGATGAACTGCCACAGGCCAACGGCATGGGCCGACGAGTAGGCCTGTGGGTCATAAGCGCTTTCGATCACCGGCAGCAGCGCCAACTCCATGGGCATGTCGCGTTCGGCCAGACGCTCGACGATGTAGTGGATATAAGGTGCGCTACGTTCGCTGACGGTGTCGACGTGCTTCGGATTGCTGGCGTACCAGAGGCGCACACGTTCGATGCGCGGGTTGATGCCGATTTCATCTTGCAACTTGAAACCGTCGCGTACGCGCTCCCAGATGTCGCTGTACTCGCGTGGTTTGATCTGGCTGCTAAGCCATTCCGGTTGGCGTTCCAGACCGATGGCCCTGGAGGTGTCAGTGGACTTATCCGGGGTGTCGCTGGGCAGGCTCTGACAGCCGGCCAGAATCATGCTGCACATCACTGCGAGCACTCGGGAGCTTCGCATAAATGCCTTGATATTCAATGAGTTGCGTGATGATAAAGGCATTGGCTGAGGTGGTTGTCCCGGCGAAAAAGTCGGGCGATTCTAGGAATCGGGTCGAGGCTGGTCAAGTTTTCACCAGCCTCGAGTGGGGCTTTTGCGTGCCCGTCGACCTTTTTCTCCGCTAGCGGAAGGTATCTTTCCAGCTGCGCAGGCTAGCGAATACGGCGCTTGGCTCGCTCGACTGCCGGTCGTCGTGTCCCTTGCTCGCCGCGATTACCGCAGGCTCGGCGGTACGCAGGAAGGGGTTGGTGGCGTGTTCCAGTTCGATGGTCGACGGCAGGCTGATTCGACCGTCTTCGCGCCATCGCGTGACTTCTGCCAGGCGTGCATTCAGGCGCGTGTTGTTCGGCTCGACGGCATGGGCGAAGCGCAGGTTGCTCAGCGTGTATTCGTGGGTGCAGTACACTGCTGTTTCGCCGGGCAGATTGGCCAGGCGGCTCAGGGATTGATGCATCTGCTGCGGCGTGCCCTCGAATAGACGGCCGCAGCCACCGGCGAACAGGGTGTCACCACAGAACAGCAAAGCCTGTTCAGCCTGGTAGTAGGCGATATGGCCAAGCGTGTGGCCAGGGACAGCCATCACCTCGAAGCGCAGGCCGAGGACCTCGATGGTGTCGTTGTCGTTCAAGTCGATATCGCGGGCCGGGATCTGCTCCGCTGCCGGGCCGGCGACACGGGCACCGGTGGCGTGCTTCAACGTCTCGACGCCACCGACATGGTCGAAGTGATGATGAGTGATGAGGATATCGCTGAGCGTCCAGTCCGGATGGCTTTCCAGCCAGGCCAGAACGGGTGCAGCATCACCGGGGTCGACCACGGCGCAGCGCCTGGTGTTGGTATCCTGCAGCAGCCAGATATAGTTGTCATTGAAGGCGGGCAACGCGTCGATCTGAATCATTGCGGGTCGCTAAGCTGTTGATAAAGGTGCATCTTAGACAGGACATGCAGAACCTGTCATGCGGAGGCAGCGATGACTGATGAGGCATTCGCCCAGGCTGATCCTGAGTGGCTCAAGCTCATTGGCGAGGCGCGCGACTGGCTTGCCGGGCCGCTCGGCCAGCTGTTGCTGGAGGAAGAGCGGCGTTTGCTGGAAGAAGAGCTGGCACGCTTCTTCGGTGGTTATCTGGTGAGCTACGGCCCTGGCGCCGAAGGCCCGCCCAAGGCCGGGCAGATCCAGCATAACGTGCGCCTGGGGGCGCCAATGCCGGGTGTGCAGATCGTCTGCGAGGAGCAATCCTGGCCCCTGGGCGAGCATGCAGCTGATGTGGTGGTGTTGCAGCATGGTCTGGATTTCAGCCTGTCACCGCATGGTCTGTTACGTGAAGCAGCGCGCAGTGTCAGGCCTGGCGGGCATCTGTTGATTCTCGGTATTCACCCCTGGAGCGCCTGGGGGGCACGGCGTCTGTTCGCTCGGGATGGCCTGGCCAGGGCACGTTGTATCGCGCCCAATCGTGTCGGCGACTGGCTGAGCCTGCTCGGCTTTGCGTTGGAGAAACGCCGCTTCGGGTGCTATCGTCCGCCGCTCGCTGCGCTGGCCTGGCAAATGCGCCTGCGGCGAATGGAAAGCTGGGGCAATGCCTGGCATTTGCCGGGTGCCGGCTTCTATCTGTTGGTGGCGCGCAAACTGGTGGTCGGCCTGCGGCCCTTGCGCCAGTCACGCCGTGAACCGATGGGCAAGCTGCTGCCGATGCCGGTGGCCAAGGTCAGCCGGCGCGACCTCGACAACTGATTGCCACAGTTCGCCGCAGGTCGCGTTCCGGCCAAACAATTCCGTACAGAGCTGATGAATGTCTGAAACCCATGATGTAGTGATCTACACCGATGGCGCCTGCAAGGGCAACCCTGGCCCCGGTGGCTGGGGCGCGCTGCTGATCTATAAAGGTGTAGAAAAGGAACTCTGGGGTGGTGATCCCAATACCACCAACAACCGCATGGAGCTGATGGCGGCGATTGCCGGCCTGATCGTGCTGACCCGGCCGTGCTCGGTCAAGCTGGTGACCGACTCGCAGTACGTGATGAAAGGTATCCAGGAATGGCTGCCGAACTGGAAGAAGCGCGGCTGGAAGACCGCCTCGAAAGAGCCGGTGAAAAACGCCGACCTCTGGCAGAAGTTGGACGAAGAAGTGAATCGCCATCAGGTGAGCTGGCAGTGGGTGCGTGGGCATACCGGCCACCCCGGCAACGAGCGTGCCGACCAGTTGGCCAACCGAGGCGTCGATGATGTGCGTGCGGCGCGCTGAGCGACGACACCCTGGCTGAGTTAAGATGCCACGCTTGAATGTGCAACAACCTGGACAGATGAGAGAGGCAAGGCGTGACAACCGATAACACCGTCAAGCGCTACGTGGTGCTGGATACTGAAACCACAGGTATGCCGGTCACTGACGGGCACCGCATCATCGAGATCGGTTGTGTCGAATTGATGGGGCGGCGCCTGACCGGGCGTCACTTCCATGTCTATCTCAACCCGGATCGCGAGATCGACGAAGGCGCCATCGCGGTTCACGGCATCACCAATGAGTACGTCGCCGACAAGCCGCGCTTCAAGGACGTCGCCGATGAATTCTACGAATTCATCAAGGGTGCCCAGCTGATCATCCACAACGCGGCGTTCGACGTTGGCTTCATCAACAACGAGTTCGCCCTGTTGGGGCAGAGCGAGCGGGCCGACGTCAGTGATTATTGCTCGGTGCTCGATACCCTGATGATGGCGCGTGAGCGCCATCCGGGGCAGCGCAATAGTCTCGACGCGCTGTGCAAGCGTTACGGCGTCGACAACTCCAACCGCGAACTGCACGGCGCCTTGCTCGACTCGGAGATTCTCGCCGACGTCTACCTGGCGATGACTGGCGGGCAGACCAATCTGTCCTTGGCCGGTGAAGGTTCCGATGGCGACGGCAGCGGGCGCCAGCAGCCCACACCGATTCGCCGTCTGGACGCCTCGCGTCCGCGCACGCGCGTCATCCGTGCCAGCGAAGATGAGCTGGCAGCCCATCTCGCGCGCCTAGCCGTGATCGAAAAAACCGCCGGTGGCCCATCGCTGTGGGCGCAGCTGGAAAAGGCGCCGGAATAACCGAACAGCGCAATTGCGACCTTTTCTTATAGCGTGATGCACAGGGGGTTCCGCCCATCAGAGCGAGCCTCTAACCTGAGGCGATGGGTAGGCCCAGCCTGCCAGCCTTCAGGACGTCACAATGTATAAAGATCTAAAATTCCCCGTCCTTATCGTGCACCGCGACATCAAGGCCGACACCGTGGCAGGTGATCGCGTGCGCGCCATCGCTCAGGAACTCACCCAGGACGGTTTCAGCATCCTGCCCACGGCCAGCGCTGCCGAGGGGCGCATCGTCGCCTCCACCCATCACGGCCTGGCCTGCATCCTGGTGGCGGCCGAGGGCGCTGGCGAGAACAGCCGCCTGCTGCAGGACATGGTCGAGCTGATCCGCGTGGCGCGGGTGCGGGCGCCGCAATTGCCGATCTTCGCCCTCGGCGAGCAGGTCACTATCGAGAACGCGCCGGCCGAAGCCATGGCCGATCTCAACCACCTGCGCGGCATCCTCTACCTCTACGAAGACACTGTGTCCTTCCTGGCCCGCCAGGTGGCGCGGGCGGCGCACAATTACCTCGACGGCCTGCTGCCGCCGTTCTTCAAGGCGCTGGTGCAGCACACCGCGCAGTCCAACTATTCCTGGCATACGCCTGGCCATGGCGGCGGCGTGGCCTATCGCAAAAGCCCGGTGGGCCAGGCTTTCCACCAGTTCTTCGGTGAGAACACCCTGCGTTCCGACCTGTCCGTGTCGGTGCCGGAGTTGGGCTCGCTGCTCGATCACACCGGGCCGCTGGCCGAGGCCGAGGCGCGTGCGGCGCGCAACTTTGGCGCCGATCACACCTTCTTCGTGATCAACGGCACCTCGACGGCGAACAAGATCGTCTGGCATTCCATGGTCGGTCGCGATGACCTGGTGCTGGTGGATCGCAACTGCCACAAATCGATCCTGCACTCGATCATCATGACCGGTGCAATTCCGCTGTACCTGTGCCCGGAGCGCAACGAGCTGGGCATCATCGGGCCGATTCCGCTCTCCGAGTTCAGCAAGGAATCGATCCAGGCCAAGATCGACGCCAGCCCGCTGGCGCGCGGCCGGGCGCCCAAGGTCAAGCTGGCGGTGGTGACCAACTCCACCTACGACGGGCTCTGCTACAACGCTGAGATGGTCAAGCAGGCGCTGGGTGATTCGGTCGAAGTCCTGCATTTCGATGAGGCCTGGTATGCCTATGCGGCGTTCCATGAGTTCTATGCCGGCCGTTATGGCATGGGCACCCAATGTGACGAGCAGTCGCCGCTGGTGTTCACCACCCATTCCACGCACAAGCTACTGGCGGCGTTCAGTCAGGCGTCGATGATTCACGTGCAGGATGGTGGTCAGCGCCAACTGGACCGTGACCGCTTCAACGAAGCTTTCATGATGCACATCTCCACTTCGCCGCAGTACGGCATCATTGCCTCGCTGGATGTGGCCTCGGCGATGATGGAAGGGCCGGCCGGCCGTTCGCTGATCCAGGAAACCTTCGACGAGGCGCTGAGCTTCCGCCGTGCCCTCGCCAATGTGCGGCGCAACCTGAGCGCCGAGGACTGGTGGTTCAGCATCTGGCAGCCGGGTGCAGCCGATGGCGCCGACAGCCTTGCCACGACCGACTGGGTGCTGCAGCCAGACGCCGACTGGCATGGCTTTGGCGAAGTGGCCGATGACTATGTGCTGCTCGATCCGATCAAGGTCACCCTGGTGATGCCGGGGCTCAGCGCCGCCGGCAAGCTGGAGCCGCAGGGCATTCCGGCTGCAGTGGTCAGCAAGTTCCTCTGGGAGCGCGGCCTGGTGGTGGAGAAAACCGGGCTGTACTCCTTTCTGGTGCTGTTCTCCATGGGCATCACCAAGGGCAAGTGGAGCACGCTGCTGACCGAGTTGCTGGAGTTCAAGCGCAGCTACGATGCCAACTTGCCGCTGATCGACGTGCTGCCTTCCATCGCCCATGCCGGTAGCGGGCGCTACCACGGCATGGGGCTGCGCGATCTGTGCGATGCGCTGCATGGGTGCTACCGCGACAACGCCACGGCCAAGGCGCTGCGAAGCATGTATACGGCACTGCCAGAGACTGCGATCAAACCGGCTGATGCCTATGACCGCCTGGTGCGGGGCGAGGTCGAAGCGGTACCGATCGACCAGCTCCAGGGGCGTATCGCGGCGGTGATGCTGGTGCCTTACCCGCCCGGCATTCCGCTGATCATGCCGGGTGAGCGCTTTACCACGCAAAGTCGTTCGATTCTCGACTACCTGGCGTTCGCGCGCACCTTCGACAAGGCTTTCCCCGGCTTTGACGTCGATGTACATGGCCTGCAAACCGACACCGGACACTACACGGTGGATTGCTTGGTGGAATAAACCACCCCGGATCTGCCGAAGCGCAAGTTCTTCGGCAGATCAAACGCTTATCTCTGATATTCAAAGCAGTTGATAACGCCCGGGCTGTGGCCTGCGTCACGCTGGCAAGCATCGACTTTTATGACGCGCTTGTTATAGTTGCCCGGTTATTAATCACAAAATAATCATCGCGCTGCCACGCCGTTGCTGAGGATGCCTGCCATGTCCGACTACAAAGCCTTCCGCATCGAGCTGGTGGGCAAGATCGCTCACGTGCAGATCAACCGACCGGACAAGGTCAACGCCATGAATGCCGACTTCTGGCGCGAGATCATCGAGATTTTCCAGTGGGTCGATGACAACGATGTGGTCCGCGTGGTGGTGCTTTCCGGTGCCGGCAAGCACTTTTCCTCGGGCATCGATCTGATGCTGCTGGCCTCGGTCGGTGCGCAACTGGGCAAGGATGTCGGTCGCAACGCCACCGCGCTGCGGCGCAAGATTCTCGAGCTGCAAGCCTCCTTCAATGCTGTCGACAACTGCCGCAAACCCGTGCTGGCGGCGATTCAGGGCTACTGCATCGGTGGCGCCATCGATCTGGTCAGCGCCTGCGATATGCGTTACTGCACGGTCGATGCACAGTTTTCGATCAAGGAAGTCGACATGGGGATGGCCGCCGATGTCGGCACGCTGCAGCGCCTGCCGCGCATCATCGGTGACGGCATGATGCGTGAGCTGGCCTATACCGGGCGCAGCATCGATGGTCACGAGGCCGTACGCATCGGTCTGGCCAACCGGGCCTACGAAAACCATGAGACGTTACTGGCTGGTGTCATGGAGATTGCCGAGCAGATCGCCGCCAAGTCACCGATTGCCGTGCGCGGTACCAAGGAAATGATTCGCTACATGCGCGACCACCGCGTCGAAGATGGCCTCGAATATATCGCCACCTGGAACGCCGCCATGCTGCAGTCGGAAGACCTGCGCCTGGCCATGGCCGCCCACATGACCAAACAGAAGCCGGAGTTCGCCGACTGATGCCGTATTCGCTGACGTTCGCTGCGAGGCCCAGAGCATGGTAAGTGGAGCCACATCGCTGAACCTGGTGCGCGACGAGTTGTTCGTCACCATGGAGGAGGCCGAGCAGAGCCTGGAGCACTTCATCGCCGAGCGACACAACGGCAGCCTGCTGCAGCAGGCGGTGGAAAACCTGCAGCAGGTGCGCGGTACGCTCAACCTGATCGAGCTGGCCGGTGCCGAGTTGTTGGCGCAGGAAGTGCTCGATCAGGCCACCGATATCCCGGCCGGTGTCGGTGAGGAGCGCGATGTACAACTGGCGGCCCTGAGCAATGCCCTGTATGTGCTGCGCCGTTACCTGGAGAGCGTCGATGCTCACCGTCAGGAAATGCCCGAGCTGCTGTTGCCGGCGATCAATGACCTGCGTCAGGCCGGGGGGCAGCCGCCGCTGCCGGAAAGCTTCTTCTTCAGTGTCCGTCTGGATCACGCGCGCCCGCATAGTGCGACGCTGCCACTCGACGGTGCTGCCAAGCAGGTCGAAGGCAAGCGTCTGCGCCACATGTATCAGGTGGGCCTGCTCGGCTTTATTCGTGAGCAGAATCCACAGGCCAGCCTCAAGCTGATGGTGCGCGCCATGGCGCGTCTGGACAGCCTGTTCGCCAACGAGCCGCGCGCCCGCATGTGCTGGATCGGCGCTGCGGCCCTCGAGGCGCAGTGCGATGCCCAGTTGCTGCCGCGTAAATCACGCAAGCAGCTGTTCTCGCGACTGGATCGCGAGCTCAAGTTGATGCTCGGCAACCCCCAGTACGAAGCACCACGCAGTTTGCTCAAGGAGTTGCTGTATCTGGTCGCGTTGGCCGACAGCCACGGGCCACTCGCCAGCGCCATGCGCGAGGTGTTCGGCCTCACGCCGCTGCCGTTCACCGATCACCTGCTGGAAGAGGAATACCAACGCTTGGCCGGGCCTGGGCAGGCGGTGATGCGTTCGCTGTCTGCGGCGATTCGTGAAGAACTGGCCAGCGTCAAGGACATGCTCGACCTGCTCGAGCGCGGCACCCTGCAAGGCGAAACGCTGGGTACCCTGCATGCACTGTTGGGCAAGTTGGCCAAGACCCTGGGTATGGTTGGCCTGACTTCTGCCGGTAATTCGCTGAGCGCGCAGTTGCCACTGGTTGCAGCCTGGAGTGAAGATGCGCCGCCACAGCCACAGCAATTGCACAAACTGGCTGACGCGGTGCTGTATGTCGAAGGCATGGTGGCCAGCCTCGAGCGCGGTGACGGTCGTGATAGCAGGCCGGTAGCGGTGGCACCGGGCCAGGAGGCCGACTCCTTCGCCAGCCATCAGCTCAACGAGGCGCGTATCGTCGTGGTCGACGAGGCTCAGGCCGGTCTGGCGCTGGCCAAGCGTGCCATCACGGCGTATCTGGAGTCCGGTGGCGACAAGATGCACCTGTCCAACGTGCCCTTCAGTTTGCAGGCGGTACGCGGTGGCTTGTGGTTCCTGGAGCAACGCCGCGCATCGGTGCTGGTCGGTGCATGCGCCGACTATATCCAGACGCGCATGCTGGAAAGTGGGCAAATGCCATCCGAGCAGATGCTGGAAACCCTGGCCGATGCCCTCAGCAGCCTGGAATACTACCTGGAAGCTGGCGCCGTGATGCGTCCGGAAACCAAGCCCAGCGTACTCGACCTCGCCGAAGAAAGCGTCAAGGCGCTGGGCATGCCGGTGCAGGCCTGATGGTCTGGCGTAACGCCTTTCTCGACCCGGCTCAGCCTGGCGGCTGGGCTGTGCTCTACAGTCAGCAGCATTTTCTTGCCGACAGCAATGGCGTGCTGTTCCCGCGTGACTGGGTCAAGCGCCAGGATCTGCCGATCATTGGCGAGCAGGGCATTGGCCATTTTGGTGAGGACGCCGTCTATCTGCTGCAGGTGAAACCGTCGGCCATGCTCGAAGGCTGCAGCTGGCAGAGCCTGCGTCAGTTCATGTTGCAGGGCGACACGGAGACCTTCCGCATGCTCGCCTACGCCGCGCAAATCGGCACCTGGTACGCCGAGCATCGTTATTGCGGCAGCTGTGGCGCAGCGACGCGCCAGCTTCCCGGTGAGCGGGCGATGCGCTGCGACAGTTGCGAGTCGCAGCATTATCCGCGCCTGGCGCCGAGCATGATCGTGCTGGTCACGCGCGGCGACGAGATCCTGCTGGCGCGCTCGCCGCGCTTCGTCACCGGGGTGTACAGCGCCCTGGCCGGTTTCGTCGAGCCAGGGGAGTCGGTGGAGCATTGCGTGGCGCGCGAGGTGCACGAGGAAGTCGGGCTGGCGGTGAAAAACCTGCACTACATCGGCAGTCAGGGCTGGCCTTTCCCACATTCGCTGATGCTGGGCTTCCACGCCGAATATGCCGGGGGCGAGATCGTCATGCAGGAAGACGAGATCGAGGACGCGCGCTGGTTCCGTGTCGATGACCTGCCGCCGTTGCCGGCATCACGTTCCATCGCCCGTCATCTGATCGATCTTTATGTTGCGCGCCGGCTTGGCTTGCCCGAGCCGACGATGCCGGCCTAGAGCGCTGGTGTAGGTACGACTTCAGCCGCGAATCTCGCCGATGAAGCCGTCTCTACGCGGCCCTGAATGATCTGCCTGAATTAGCCAAACCAGTGTTGCCAGACCAGGCGTGCGGTCAGTGCCAATACCACGGTGATGAACACCGGACGAATGAATTTTGAGCCGCCCTTGATCGCCGTGCGTGCACCGAGGAAGGCGCCGACCATCAATGCGGCGCCCATGCTCAGGCCCAGCACCCAGGCCACCTGGCCGAAGGCGATGAATACGGCCAGCGCCGCCGCGTTGCTGACGAAGTTCATGGTGCGCGCCACGCCGCTGGCGCGCACCAGATCGAGCGGGTACAGCAGCAGGCTGCTGACCGTCCAGAATGCGCCGGTACCGGGGCCGGCCACGCCGTCGTAGAGACCCAGGCCCAGTCCCTGTGGCCATTGCCGGCCACGGGCAATCGGCAGGTCGTTGTCGGCGGGTGGCTCCGGTGTGCGACCGAACAGCAGATACAGACCACAGGCGAAGACGATCACCGGCAGCATCTGATTGAGCCAGGCTGCCGGCATCCAGTGGGCGATAACGGCGCCGAACAGGGCGCCGATCAGCGTCGCCAAAAGCGCATTACGCCATTGCTGCGGGTCGAAGAGCTTGCGTTTGTAGAAGGTCAGGGCCGCAGTGCCCGAGCCGAACGTGGCGCACAGTTTGTTGGTGCCCAGCACCAGATGTGGCGGCAAGCCGGCGGTCAACAAGGCCGGGATGGTCAGTAGGCCACCGCCACCAGCAATGGCATCGATGAAGCCGGCGATAAAGGCGACCAGGGCGAGAATGGCTAGCGTGCCGGGATCGATGGCGAGCTCGAGAGCGAATGGCATATCAAAGTGTCGACTTGTGGGCGAGTACGCAGCCTGCCGGCTGTTCGCCGTGAGGAGAGCTGCGCATAATGCCGGGATTTCGCCAGAGAAGGAACGCAATCGATGCAATACGACGGGTTGGCCTGGGCCGTGGCGCTGTTGGCCGTGTTGGTGCTGCTGGTGGCATTGCGCATTTTGCTCAATACGGGCTGGTTCCTCGGTTGGTTGCGCGGCACCTGTGGTCTGGCATTTCTTGCTTTGGCGGGCCTGGTCGGCCTGCTGGCTTACGATCTGTATGCCTACGAGCCGCTGCAGACGGGCAAACCACTGGTCACGCTGAGTTTCAAGGCCGATGGCCCGCAGCGCTATCAGGTGACATTGCTCGAAGGGCAGCGTGAGCGCACGGTCACGCTCGAGGGGGATTTGTGGCAACTCGATGGTCGCCTGATCCGCTGGAAGGGGCTGGCCGAGCTGATCGGTCTTGAGCCGGGATACCGCCTGGAGCGTCTGTCCGGACGTTTTCTCGCCATCGAACAGCAGGCATTGGCGCAACATGGCCGTGTGCAACTGGCTGAAAGCCCGTACGGCGTCGATCTATGGCGCTGGCTGCGGCTCAATCAGCGTGATCTGTTGTTGTTCGATCCACAGGCGCTGCGCGTCACCTATCTGCCGATCGCGGCCGATGCGGTGTATAGCGTCAGCCTGACGCCGACCGGTTTGCTGGCCGAGCCGATGAACCCGGCGGCGGAAGTGGCGTTGAAGGATTGGTAGCGGCCAGCAGGCAGGTAGATGTAGGGTGGGCTTTAGCCCACACCGAGAGTGATTGGTGGGCTGAAGCTCACCCTACAAAAAAGGCACCTGCAAGGTAATGCCAGTCAGTTAAGGCTGTACGCGTTTGGCTCCCCTCTCCCGTTTAAGGGAGAGGGGCTGGGGGAGAGGGCCGAAATACCGCGAAACGGCCATTTGTACCTCTCCGAACATGGCTCGCCAGAGGGGCGAGGGGACTCATCTTGGCAGTCGGCGCTTAACTGATCAGCATTAAACTGCAAGGTGCCTTTGTCGTTCTGGCATCCGGCCTCAGGAAAGGAAGCCGCCGTCCACGTTCAACGCCACGCCAGTGGTGTAGCTGGAGGCTTCGCTGGCCAGGTACAGCACCGCGCTGGCCATCTCGCTCGGATCAGCCACGCGCTTGAGCGGGATGCGCTGCAGGGCGTGCTTGAGGATGGCGTCGTTCTTGGTCAGCGCCGAGGCGAACTTGGTATCGGTCAGGCCCGGCAGCAGGGCGTTGCAGCGGATGCCGAACTGCGCGCATTCCTTGGCGAATACCTTGGTCATGCTGATCACGGCGGCCTTGGTCACCGAGTAGATACCCTGGAACTCGCCCGGGGTGACGCCATTGATCGAGGCGACGTTGATGATCGAGCCGCCGCCGTTTTCCTTCATCAGCTTGCCGCCTTCGATGGACATGAAGTAGTAGCCGCGAATGTTCACATCGACGGTCTTCTGGAAGGCGGAGAGGTCGGTGTCCAGCACGTTGCAGAACTGCGGGTTGGTCGCGGCGTTGTTGACCAGGATGTCGAGGCGGCCGAACTGCTCGCGGATCTGCGCGAAGACGTTCTGGATCTGCTCCATCTCGCCGATGTGGCAGGCGATGGCGGTGGCCTTGCCGCCGTCGGCGATGATGGCGTCAGCCACGGCCTGGCAGCCGTCGATCTTGCGGCTGGAGACGATCACGTGCGCGCCTTGCTGGGCCAGCAGTTTGGCGATGGCCTCGCCGATGCCGCGGCTGGCGCCGGAGACGAAGGCGATCTTGCCGTCGAGGTCGAACAGTTGGGTCTTGGACATGGTGATTACCCCGGGGTTAGAGAGTGGATTTGCCGATGACCTGCAGGCACATCTGCTCCAGCAGCTTGTTCATGTGAATGAACTGGGCGAAGCGCTTGTCCTGGGTCTGGCCGTGATGGAAGCGGTAGTAGATCTGCTGCACGATACCGGCCAGGCGGAACAGGCCGTAGGTGTAGTAGAAGTCGAAACTGTTGATCGCGATGCCGGCTTTTTCGGCGTAGTAGTCGACGAACTGCTGGCGCGTGAGCATGCCCGGTGCGTTGCTCGGCTGGCGGCGCATCAGCTGTACCGGTGGCGGATCGCCGGCTTCGATCCAGTAGGCCAGGGTGTTGCCCAGATCCATCAGAGGATCGCCGATGGTGGTCATCTCCCAGTCGAGCACGCCGATGATCTGCATCGGGTTGTTCGGGTCGAGGATCACGTTGTCGAAACGGTAGTCGTTGTGCACGATGCCCGGCTTGTGGTGGTCGGCCGGCATCTTGTCATTGAGCCAGGCCTTGACCGGTTCCCAGGTCGGCGCGTCCGGTGTCAGAGCCTTCTCGTAACGGTCGCTCCAGCCCTTGATCTGGCGTTCGACATAACCCTCCGGCTTGCCCAGGTCGCCCAGGCCGCAGGCGTTGTAATCGACGTTGTGCAACTCCACCAGCTTGTCGATGAAGCTCTTGCACAGGGCTGTGGTCTGCTCGGCGCTGAAGCTCAGCTCGGCCGGCATCTCCGAGCGCAGGATGATGCCCTTAACCCGCTCCATGACGTAGAACTCGGCGCCGATTACCGACTCGTCGGTGCAGTGCACATAGGCTTTGGGGCAGTAGGGGAAACCGGCATTGAGCTGATTGAGGATGCGGTATTCGCGGCCCATGTCATGCGCTGACTTGGCCTTGTGGCCGAACGGCGGACGGCGCAGCACGAACTCCTGCTGCGGGTATTCGATCAGGTAGGTCAGGTTGGATGCACCACCGGGAAACTGGCTGATCTTCGCTTCACCGCTCAGGCCTGGGATATGGGCCTTGAGGTAGGCATCGATGACGCCAGCGTCGAGCTCTTCGCCCGCGCGGATACGGGTGGATTGGTCAGTGAGCGCCATATTTATCCCTTCTACTTATGATGGGTGCCCTAGATAATTGGCTAATCTAATGCTGCACCTGGGCTGTCACAAGCAATACGCGCCGTTATAGGCAGGCGTGTTGCCCCTTGATCAAACTGCCTGATCAGTCATCTTCGACCTGCGCCGTTCTGCGTTTTACAGGTACAAAAAAACCGGAGTGCGAGGACTCCGGTTTTCGTATCGTGCGCGCAGCTCGCCGATTAGACCGGGAACAGTTCGCCCAGCTTCATCGCCAGCATCATGTCGCCTTCGGCGCGCAGCTTGCCGGCCATGAAGGCCTGCATGCCGTCGGTTTCGCCGCTGACGATGCCTTTGAGGGTTTCGCTGTCCATGATCAGGGTCACGTTGGCGTTCGGGTTGTCGCCTTGCTCGAGGGCGCAGGTGCCGTCCTTGACGATCAGCGCGTAGTTCTCGCCATCTTCGATGTTGAACTGGAACACCAGATCCAGGCCGGCAGCGGCGCTGGCGTTGAACTTGGACTGCATGGTTTGGGCGATGTCAGCAACACTCATGATCTTATCCTTCTATCGGTTATTTCGCGCAGCCTCGCGGCCGCAGTGGGCTGGAGCTTATCGGTAAGTGATCAGCTCCGGCGCCTTCAGCAGCTGTAAATGCACATGGCTGTTGAAGGAAGCCAGACTCACCTCGCGGCCACGAAATTTCAGCTGGCTGAACGAGGTATTGACGATTTGCCAATTCAGTTCGAAGGCCTTTATCGAAGGCACGCCGGTGATCAGGCGGAGCAAGGCGGTGATGGTGCCGCCGGAGGTGAACACGGCAATGTTCTGTTTGCTGCCGGCCTGTTCGAGGATGCGCTGCAAGCCGCCTTCTACCTGCTCGACATAAGCCTGCCAACTCTGCAGGCCGGGTTTGTCATGCTCACCGGAAATCCAGCGCTGGATCAGTTTGGCGAACAGGCGCTGGAACTCGGCGCGGTTCTGCGCGCCATTGCGCAGGATGTGCAGCGCTTCGGGCTCTTCCGGCAGCAGATCCGGCAGCAGCGTGCGAATCACCGCGTCGGCATCGAATTCGTTGAAGGCTTCGTCGATATCCAGTGCCGGCGCCCTGCTCATGTGCTGCAGGGCGGCGTTGGCAGTGTGTTGCTGGCGGCGCAGGCTGCCACTGACGCAACGATCGAGACTGATGCCGAGTTGCTCCAGGTGCTTGCCCAGCACTTCGGCCTGGCGCACGCCGACGGGAGACAGGACATCGTAGTCGTCTGCACCGAATGAGGCCTGGCCATGTCGAATCAGAAAGATGCTGCCCACGTCCGTATCGATCCCGGTACGTTGAATGTTCCGCGAGGGTATGGGGAAGCTCGGGGGCTGTCAACGAAAAAACATACGCTTGTTTGAATTGTCTGTATGGCAATTTTACAGCGCTGGCGTGCTTGGCCGGTGAGGCGCTGCGCCGTATGCTTGAGCCTTTGGCGCCTGGGCGCCGGTGCATTGTCCGAGGGGGATATGTGGAGTTTTTTAGCGAGTACGCCAGCTTTCTGGCGAAAACCCTGACCCTGGTGGTCGCCATCGTCGTGGTGCTGGTGGCTGTCGCTGCCACACGCGGCAAGGGGCGGCGCGCCGGGGGGCAACTGCAGGTGCAGAAGCTCAATGATTTCTATAAGGATCTGCGTGAGCGCCTGGAGCACAGTGTGTTGTCTAAGGATCAGCTCAAGGCCACGCGCAAGGCCGAGGCCAAGGCGGCCAAGCAGGAAAAGAAAGCGCCGTCCAGCAAACCGCGGGTGTTCGTGCTGGATTTCGATGGCGATATCAAGGCGTCAGCCACCGACAACCTGCGCCATGAGGTGACGGCGCTGCTGTCCATGGCCAAGGCCGAGGACGAAGTGGTGCTGCGCCTGGAAAGTGGTGGCGGCATGGTGCATAGCTACGGCCTGGCTTCGTCGCAACTGGTGCGTATCCGCGATGCGGGTATCCCGCTGACGGTGTGCGTGGACAAGGTAGCGGCCAGCGGCGGTTACATGATGGCCTGCATCGGTCAGAAGATTCTCAGTGCACCTTTTGCCATCCTCGGCTCCATCGGCGTGGTGGCGCAGTTGCCTAACCTGCATCGTCTGCTGAAGAAGCACGAAATCGATTTCGAGGTGCTGACGGCCGGCGAATACAAGCGCACGCTGACCGTATTCGGTGAGAACACCGAAAAGGGCCGGGAGAAGTTCCAGGAAGACTTGGAAACCACCCACGAACTATTCAAGGGCTTCGTTGCCCGTTACCGCCCCCAGCTGGACATCGATGCCATCGCCACCGGTGAGGTCTGGCTGGGCATGGCGGCGCAAGAGCGCCTGCTGGTGGATGAACTGAAGACCAGCGACCAGTACCTGGCCGAGCGCGCCGTCGAGGCTGAACTGTTCCATCTGCATTTCGCTCATAAAAAGAGTTTGCAGGAGCGTGTCGGGCTGGCGGCCAGCATGGCCCTGGATCGCTTCGTGCTGACCTGGCTGAGCAGACTCAATCAGCAACGTTTCTGGTAAGAGCACGCCACCGAACAACGACAAGAGGAGAAGGTGATGACTGAATTCAAGGCTTTGCTGGTCAGCGAGGGTGCCGATGGCAGTTTTCGGCGCCAGGTAGTAGCCCGGCAGATCGAGGATCTGCCCGCAGGCGATCTGCTGATCCGCGTGCGCTATTCCTCGCTCAACTACAAGGATGCGCTGTCGGCCAGCGGCAATCGCGGGGTCACCAAGCAGTATCCGCATACGCCGGGCATCGACGCCGCTGGCGTGGTGGAGGCGTCCGCCGTGGCCGAGTTCGCCGTGGGCGACGAGGTGATCGTCACTGGCTACGACCTGGGCATGAACACTGCCGGTGGTTTCGGCCAGTACATCCGCGTACCGGCGGCCTGGGCGATCAAGCGCCCACAAGGCTTGCCGCTGCGCGAGGCGATGATTCTCGGCACCGCCGGCCTGACGGCTGCGCTATGCGTGGACAAGCTGGAGCAGGCCGGCGTTACTCCGGAGTCCGGCACTGTGCTGGTCACGGGTGCTACGGGTGGCGTCGGCAGCATCGCCGTGGTGCTGCTCAAACAGCTCGGTTATCGCGTAGCCGCCGCCACCGGCAAGGCCGAACAGGCCGATTTTCTGCGTAACCTGGGGGCTGACGAGATCGTCAGTCGCGAGGAGCTGCAGCAGGGCAGCGAACGCCCGATGCTCAAGGAGCGCTGGGCGGGAGCGGTGGATACGGTGGGCGGCGACATCCTGTTCAATGTGGTCAAGTCGCTGCGCCACAGCGGCAGCGTGGCCTGCTGTGGGCTGACTGCTGGCGTTGGCTTCCAGGCCAGTGTGCTGCCGTTCATCCTGCGCGGGGTCAACCTGCTGGGCGTGGATTCGGTGGAACTGCCGCTGGTGGTCAAGGCGTCGATGTGGGACAAGCTCTCGCTGCAGTGGAAGCTCGACCTGTCGCCGCTGTGCCAGGAAATTGGCCTGGCGGAGTTGCCGGCGGCTATCGAGCGGATATTGGCCGGTGGCATGGTCGGCCGCATCCTGGTGCGGCTGGACTGAATGAGCGAGGCCCGTCGATGACGGGCCTCGTTGTTTCTGGCGCGTGTCTGTCGTCTAGTCGAAGCGATAGATGTCCATGCCCAGGGCGCCGTAGGTAAAACCTGCGTGGACCACGGAAAAGGCGCCACCGGCGCCATGGGCGAAGAACAGCGGCAGCAGATGTTCTTCGCTGGGATGATTGCGCATGGCATGCGGTGCCAGGTGACGGTACTGGTGCAAGGCCGCTTCGTCGTCTGCTGCGAGCTTTTCCACCATCCAGTCGCGAAATTCCTTGGCCCAGGGCGTGATGACCTCCGGGCCGGCACGCCAGTTCAGCGCGCCCAGGTTGTGGGTGATGCTGCCCGAGCCAATCAGCAGGATGCCTTGTGCGCGCAGGCTGGCCAGCGCACGGCCTACACGGGTCTGCAGTTCGGGGCCGAGGTGGCTGGGCAGCGATAGCTGCAGCACGGGAATATCGGCGTTTGGGTACATCAGCGACAGCGGCACCCAGGCACCATGGTCGAAGGGGCGTTGCGCATCGAGCTGCGCAGGAAGACCCGCATCGTTCAGTTGCTGGGCGATGTCCTCGGCCAGTTGCGGTGCACCAGGGGCTGGATACTGCACGGTATAGAGTTCGGCTGGAAAGCCGCCGAAGTCGTGCCAGGTTTGTGGCTTTTCGCCTGCTGTGAGACGCAGATGGGGGCTTTCCCAGTGCGCCGACACCACGACGATAGCGTTAGGCCTTGGCATATCGGCAGCCAGTTTGACCAGCGCAGGGCCACTGGCGCCGGGCTCCAGAGCTAGCATGGGGGAACCGTGGGAAATGAACAGCGAGGGCAGCATGACGACCTCCAGAGACCTGCCTGCATTCTCTCCGAGGTTTTAATCGATTAATAATGATGTTTTTCCGCGATATCTATCGATTAGCTGGATGATTAAAGCAGGTTGTCGCCAAAAGCGCTTTCGATATTGATGCCGAGGCTGAGTACACCGAGAAAACGCCCGTCTCGCGGGTCATGGATAGGCGCGGAAACCTTGCTCTGAAAGCTCTGGGTCGAGCCGTCGTACTCGATACCACCAATATGGATCTGACCGGCTGGCAAATCCCGGGCCTGCTGGAAGTCGTCTTCGTCAGCCTGCCAGTAATCACTGGTGACCTCACTGATGGCGACCAACTGGCCGCTGTGGTCACTGAGGAATATCTCGTTGAACAATGGCTGATGCTGGCGCGTGATGTTGGCCAGAAGAAGCGAGGGCGGTGTTTGCAGCAGGCGGCGAATCAGAGGTTTTTCCTCGAGCAGGCGCTCGCGTAGCCATTGCCGGTCCAGCTCGCGAATGCGTTCGATGCTGGTGTTGCGCGTTACGACCCGGCGCAGGGCGTTCAACAGGTCGTCGTGATAGGCCCAGCGTTGCAGGTGCCGGGCTGTCAGTTGGCGCAGATAGTGAGCCTCCGCTTCGGTGAGTGTGCTGCCTTTGGGGGCGCAGTGTTCGACCTGGCGATTGAAGGCGTTGAGAAAGTCGGGGTGTTGCTGCAGGAAGTCATGCGCGAAATAAACGCCTAATGGCGAGTAGCGTACGAAGCGTCGCTGCAGCGCCTGTTTGGCCGGGTATTTCAAGAGGGCGCTGTGCATGGCGTTGTCGTCGGCCAGAAACAGGTCGATGCGCCCGCGCTGGAGTAATTCGATCAGCTGTTCGAGGCGCGGGACCTTCTGCGCCACCGTGATGCCGCGTGCCTCCAGCCAGGTCATGCTGTTGCTTCCCAGCACGCTGCCGATGCGCAGCTCGTGATCCCATATGGGTTTGGTGAGGATCAAGGGATCATAGGCGTACCAGTACCACTTCTCCATCAGCAGGGGTGCGGATAACTGGGCATAGCCATCGACCTGGCTGTCTGGTGCGGAGCTGAAGAAACCATCGGCGATATGTCGGCTGACATTCTGCCGCGCTCGGCTCACTGATGTGAGCTGGATGCGATAGGGTTGCTGCAAATGCTTGAAGATACATTCGAGAACCGTGACCGACTGACCGGCCAATTCGCCATCGACCGCTACCTGATACGGCTCCTCGAGGCTGGTGTCGAGGCGTACGGTAGACTTTTCTTCTGCGCAGAGAGTAGGTGTGGCCGTCAGGAGCAGCCCTATCAGGCAGAGTGAATGACGTGAGAGCATGATGGCAATTCGTCAGCTTGGGGTGTTTTTCAGTTTAGGTGAGGGGATAAGAGATGCACGATGCTTTCTGGCAGGAGCGCTGGGCGCGCAATCAAATCGGTTTCCATCAGGAGAAGGTCAACGGTTACCTGCGTCGTCACTGGTCTGCGCTTGGCCTGGCGAAAGGCGCGGCGGTGCTGGTGCCGCTGTGTGGCAAGAGCCTGGACATGGTCTGGCTGGCGGAGCAGGGCCACCCGGTCATTGGTGTCGAGCTGGCCGAACGGGCTGTGGAGGATTTCTTCAACGAGCGTGATGTGCAGCCACAGGTGTCACAGCGCGGGGCGTTCAAGGTCTATCAGGCGGGCGAGTTGCAAATTCTGTGTGGCGATTTCTTCGCCCTGAGTCATGCGGATGTTGCCGGGTGCCAGGCCTTTTATGACCGGGCGGCGCTGATCGCGCTGCCGCCGCCGATGCGCGAGCGTTATGTCGCCCATCTGCAGGCGATAGTGCCCAATGCCTGTCAGGGATTGCTGGTTACGCTGGTTTACGATCAGGCGAAAATGGATGGCCCGCCATTCTCGGTGGCTGACACCGAGGTGGAGCAGCACTTTGCAGATGGCTGGACGTTGCACAAGGTCGAGGAAAAGGATGTGCTGACGGGCAATCCGCGTTTCAGTGACAGCGGTCTGACAGCAGTGGATGAGCACGTCTTCCGGCTGATTCGACGCTAGCGGCAGCCCAATGCAAAAGGCGACCCGAAGGTCGCCTTTGTTGTCAGCCGAAGGGTCAGCCCAGGCGGCGCAGCGCTTCGATACGGTCTTCCAGCGGCGGGTGGCTCATCAGCAGACCAGCCAGGCCGTTCTTCAGGCCGCCGTTGATGCCGAAAGCGGTCAGGCTGTCGGGCATCTGCACGGGTACACCCTGCTCGGCACGCAGACGCTGCAGGGCGGCAATCATCGCGCCAGTACCGGCCAGGCGGGCACCGGCTTCGTCAGCCTTGTACTCGCGTTTGCGCGAGAACCACATGACGATGATGCTGGCCAGGATACCCAGTACCAGCTCGGCGAAGATGGTCGCGACGAAGTAACCGATGCCGTGGCCGTCTTCGTTCTTCAGGATCGCCTTGTCGACGAAGTTGCCGAAGATACGTGCGAAGAACATGACGAAGGTGTTCACCACGCCCTGGATCAGCGCCAGGGTGACCATATCGCCGTTGGCCACGTGGCCGATTTCGTGCGCCAGCACCGCGCGGACTTCATCGGGCGAGAAGCGCTCGAGCAGGCCCTGACTGACCGCGACCAGTGCGTCGTTCTTGTTCCAGCCGGTGGCGAAGGCGTTGGACTCGTAGGCCGGGAAGATACCGACTTCCGGCATCTTGATCCCGGCTTCGCGCGACAGCTCCTCGACGGTCTGCAGCAGCCACTGCTCGTGGCGGGTGCGCGGCTGGGTGATGATCTGGGTGCCGGTGCTCATCTTCGCCATCCACTTGGACAGGAACAGCGACACCAGCGAGCCGGCGAAACCGAACACGGCGCAGAAGATCAGCAGGCTGCCATGGTTCTGGCCGGTAAACCGATCAACCCCCAGCAGTTTGAGGGTGATGCTGGCGATAACCAGCACCGCCAGGTTGGTGGCCAGGAACAACATAATGCGCATCATGGTGTGAACGGACTCCTCACGGGAAAGACGTACGAGTAATGCGGGCTATATAAGGGCGCGCCCCTCAGGCTTTCAACTGGCGACTATTTCAAACTATGTCGCCTGCCGTGCCCATCGGGCTTTCGAACAACAGACGGGTGAGACGGGCAATTCGTTCCCCATGTTGCTGGGCCAGTGCTTCACGCAGTTGAAAGGCCAGGGTGGCGTGCACGCGACGCACGCTCGGCGGCAGCGCTTCGCCTTCGCGCAGGGCATGGGGAATGCCGCGCGACAGGCGCATGAAGCCTTTTTCGCTGAGCACCGCCTGATCCAGCGCGTCATAGGCGATGGTCGATTCGAAACGCAGATAGCCTTCCTCGCCCAGCCACAGCAGCGCCCCCAGGCAGGCCTGGTGGCGCTTGCTGGGCAGGCCGAATTCGTCCGGCTCCTCACGCCCGATCAGGTCTTCCACGTACAGCGCCATCTTGCGCGGGAAGGTCTGATAGAGCATGAGCAGGCCGCTGGCGGCGTCCTTGTAGAAGTCGTCGATCTGCAGATCCATGTCGGCTTACTGGCTGTAGCCCTTGAGGAAGTTGCCGATGCGGCCGATGGCCTGCTCCAGGTCGTCGACGCGCGGCAGGGTGACCACGCGGAAGTGATCCGGCCACGGCCAGTTGAAGGCGGTGCCCTGGACGATCAGCAGCTTCTCCGACAGCAGCAGGTCGAGGACGAACTTCTCGTCGTTGTGGATCGGGCAGACCTTGGGGTCGATCTTCGGGAAGGCATACAACGCGCCCATGGGCTTGACGCAGCTGACCCCGGGGATGTCGTTGAGCAGTTCCCAGGCGCGGTTGCGCTGTTCCAGCAGGCGACCGTTGGGCAGCACCAGGTCATTGATGCTCTGGTAGCCACCGAGCGCGGTCTGGATCGCATGCTGGCTCGGCACGTTGGCGCACAGGCGCATGTTGGCCAAGATATCCAGGCCTTCGATATAGCTCTGCGCCTTGTGCTTGGGCCCGGAGATGGCCACCCAGCCGGAACGGAAGCCGGCCACGCGGTAGCTCTTGGACAGGCCGTTGAAGGTCAGGCACAGCACGTCCGGGGCCAGCGAGGCGGTGCTGATGTGCACGGCTTCGTCGTAGAGGATCTTGTCGTAGATCTCGTCGGAGAAGATCACCAGGTTGTGCTGGCGGGCCAGCTCGACGATGTCCTGCAGCACTTCGCGCGAATACACCGCGCCGGTGGGGTTGTTCGGGTTGATCAGCACCAGGGCCTTGGTGTTCGGCGTGATCTTGGCACGCATGTCGGCGATATCCGGGAACCAGCCGGCCTGTTCGTCGCACAGGTAATGCACCGGCTTGCCGCCGGAGAGGGCCACGGCAGCCGTCCACAGCGGGTAATCCGGCGCCGGGATCAGCACCTCGTCACCGTTGTTGAGCAGCGCCTGCATGGCCATCACGATCAGCTCGGACACGCCGTTGCCGAGGTAGATGTCCTCGATGCCGACGCCTTCGACCTGCTTCTGCTGGTAATACTGCATCACCGCCTTGCGGGCGCTGAACAGGCCTTTGGAGTCGCTGTAGCCTTGAGCGGTCGGCAGGTTGCGGATGACGTCCTGAAGGATTTCTTCCGGTGCCTCGAAACCGAACGGCGCCGGGTTGCCGATGTTCAGCTTGAGGATGCGGTGGCCTTCCTCTTCCAGACGCTTGGCGTGCTTGAGCACCGGCCCGCGAATGTCGTAGCAGACGTTGGCGAGCTTGTTCGATTTGCTGACCTGCATGTGAGAAATCCCATTCGGTGGATGACCCGCTGAATCACGCTGCAAAAGTATCCTCTGGCGGAACCTTGGCAGCCCGCAGGGCGGGTGACAGACTGGGCACGAATCATACGTTGCAGCCTGACCCTGGCAAAGCTGTCGGTCGGGCTTTTTTACGAGGAGGGAAGCAGTCCGTGGATAAAGTCGAGAAATCCCTGGATGCCTGGCGTGAAGTGTTGTCGCCGGAACAGTTCCACGTCTGCCGCCTGGGCGGCACCGAACGGCCTTTTACCGGGCAATATCACGACAGCAAGGTGGCGGGCGTCTATCACTGCGTCTGTTGTGGCGAGGCGCTGTTCGATTCCGCCGCCAAGTACGATTCCGGTTGCGGCTGGCCCAGCTATTTTCAGCCGCTCAGTGCGACGGTGATCCGTGAGCTGGATGACTTCAGCCATGGCATGCAGCGTATCGAGGTCAGATGCGCCAAATGCGATGCGCACCTGGGCCACGTCTTTCCCGATGGGCCGCGTCCGACCGGTTTGCGCTACTGCATCAACTCGGTGTCGCTGAAGCTCGCGCCGCGCGAGCCATGATGGATGAACGATGGGCTGCCACGAACGGGCAGCCCGGCTGAGTTTTTTCAGCGTTTCTGTGGACGGTTCTGCTGGCTTTGTTCCAGAAGCTGGCAGGCCTGCTGGATCATCGCTTCGGTGATCGGCACTTCGCGCCCCTGGGCGTCGATGATGAAGCCACCGATCGGCGTTGGGCGGGCGTGGTTGTTCAGGTGTTGCGGCTGATTGGCAGTGTTGTGCAAGCTCATGGCCTGTCTCCTCATCGATTCTGCGCGCAGTCTAGTGGTGCCGGATGAAGGTGCGGTGACAGTGAAGGTGTACGGAAAACCGTCACGCCGACAACGCAGAACAGGTACAAGCAGGCTGCATGCCAGTCTGCCGGCAATTGAGGAAGGCATGTCGCGTTTTCATATAGGTCTGATCATCAACCCTCTGGCCGGGCTGGGTGGCCCGGCTGCACTCAAGGGCAGCGACGGCGTGGCCGAGCAGGCCCTGGCACTCGGCGTTGAACCGAAGGCTGCGCAGCGTACGCGCACGGCGCTGGAGCAACTGTTGGCGCTGCGTGAGCGCATCGAGTTCGTCACCTATCCCGGTGCCATGGGCGGCGATTTGTTGGCGCAGATGGGCTTTGAGCATCGTCTGCTGGGGCAGTTGGGTGCAGAGCCCAGCACGGCCGACGACACCCGTCGTGCTGTGCAACACCTGCAGGACGCCGGTGTGGCACTGATTCTATTCGCCGGTGGCGATGGCACTGCGCGTGATGTTTGTGCCGTGATCAGGGACGGGCAGCCGGTGTTGGGCATTCCGGCGGGGGTGAAGATCCAATCCGGCGTCTATGCCATCAGCCCGCGAGCTGCGGGCGAGCTGACTGCGCGACTGGTCGAAGGCGGCCTGGTGCGTCTGGCCAGCGGCGAGGTACGCGATATCGACGAGGCGGCCCTGCGCGAAGGGCGTGTGACCGCTCGCTGGTATGGCGAGTTGTGCGTGCCGCAAGAGGGCGGCTATGTGCAGGCGGTCAAGCAGGGGGGGATGGAGTCCGAAGAGCTGGTGCTGGCCGATCTGGCCGCCTGGCTGGAGAGTGAATGGGAGCCGGGCGTTCGCTACGTGTTCGGTCCGGGTTCGACTCTGCATGGCCTGGGGCAAAATCTTGGGCTGGAAACTACCTTGCTCGGCGTCGATGTGATCGAGGATGGCCGGGTGATTGCCCGCGACGTCAACGAAGCCGAGCTGTTCGCGTTGGTAGAAGGACATGCGACCTACTTATTGGTGACCGCAATCGGCGGCCAGGGCCATATCATCGGCCGCGGCAATCAGCAGATCAGCCCGCGGGTGTTGCGCGCCGTCGGCCTGGAGCGCCTGCGGGTGGTGGCGACCAAGCGCAAGCTGGCGACGCTGGAAGGGCGGCCGCTGCTGGTGGACAGTGGCGACGTGACGCTGGACGATGCCTTTCCCGATGCCGTGCGGGTCTGGGCAGGTTACAAGGAAGAGTTGCTGTATCCCTTGGCTAGATAGGAGATCGCGATGCGGATGCTGGTTGTACTGCTGGCCTGGGCGCTGGCCCTGGCTGCGCAGGCCATCGAGGCTGACAGGCTGGTGCTGGATGCGCGCAAGCAGGTCGGCGTGACCCTGAGCTATGACCCGGCCTACCGCCAGTTGAGCTATCCGGGCGGCGACGTGCCCATGGCCACCGGTGTGTGCACCGACGTGGTGATCCGCGCGCTGCGCCAGCAGGGGCTGGACCTGCAGGAGGCAGTGCATCGCGACATGCGCAGCAATTTTGCCCTTTACCCCAGAAACTGGGGCCTGAGCCGGCCGGACAGCAATATCGACCACCGTCGCGTGCCCAACCTGATGACCTGGTTCAAGCGTCAGGGCTGGTCGCTGCCGGTCAGTCAGGATCCTGCGGTTTACCAGGCTGGCGATATCGTCACCTGGGATCTGGGGCGCGGCCTGACTCATATCGGCATCGTCAGCGATCGTCAGGCGGCAAATGGTGCGCCGCTGATCCTGCATAACATCGGCCGCGGCACGCAGGAGGAAGATATCCTCTTCGCCTACCGCATCACTGGCCATTATCGCCCGCAGGCGCAACAGGCGAGTGCCCTACGATGACGGAGCCATCGCTACCACCCGGCCTGTCGGCTGGCGAGCGCGTCGTGCTGTTCGACGGCGTCTGCAAGCTGTGCAACGGCTGGGCGAAGTTTCTTATCCACCATGACCGTACCCGGCAGTTTCGCCTCGCGTCCGTGCAGTCCGCTCAGGGGCAGGCGTTGCTGGCCTGGTATGGGCTGCCGACCGATCGTTTCGACACCATGGCCCTGATCGACGAGGCGGGGCTGCATGTGCGCTCCACGGCGCTGCTGCGCATTCTCTCGCGCTTGCCGCAACCCTGGCGTGCGCTGCGATTACTGCGTCTGCTGCCCCGGCCGCTGCGGGATTGGTGTTATGACCGCATTGCGCTGAATCGCTATCGCCTGTTCGGCCGGCATGCCGTTTGCCTGCTGCCCACGGCCGACCACGCCGAGCGCTTTCTGCATGACTGAGCGGCGGCTGGCGCAGATCGCCTGGCTCGCGCGGCTGGCATTGGCGGCGGTATTCGTCTGGCATGGTCTGGCGCCGAAGATTCTCTGGCTGAGCCCTGACGAGGTGGCGATGATCGGTGCGCACGGCTTGCCCGATCACGCGTTGTTCGCACCGGAGCTGATCGCCCGTATCGGAGGCATCGCCGAGGTATTGCTGGGCATTGCGCTGCTGACCATTCGCCGTCAGCGCTGGCCGTTGCTGGCGGCCGCAGCAGTCTTGCTGGTGCTGCTGCTTGATGTTGCGCTGCTGAGCCCCCACCTGTTGATTCAGGCGTTCAATCCTCTGTCCACCAACCTGGCAGCGCTGGCCCTCTGCGCGGTGGCCTGGCTGGCCGAAGCGCCTGCTACCACCGATTCCTGAGGCTCTTCATGACTTGCCTGCTTTCCTCCCGCCAGCGTGGTGCGATACGCCTGGCCTGGCGCTTTATCGCGCCTTATCGCGGCCGGGTGCTGGGTGCGCTGCTGGCCTTGCTGTTCACGGCGGCGATCACCCTGTCCATGGGGCAGGGCATCAAGCTGCTGGTGGATCAGGGCCTGGCGACGCAATCGCCGGCTGCGCTGCGTCAGTCCCTGCTGCTGTTCTTCGTGCTGGTGCTGGCGCTGGCCTTTGGCACCTACACGCGCTTCTACCTGGTGTCGTGGATCGGCGAGCGGGTGGTGGCCGATATTCGCCGGCGGGTGTTCGATCACCTGATCGAGTTGCATCCCGGCTTCTACGAGAGCAATCGCAGCTCAGAGATTCAGTCACGGCTGACCGCCGATACCACCTTGCTGCAGTCGGTGATCGGCTCGTCGCTGTCGATGGCACTGCGCAACCTGATCATGCTGATCGGCGGCAGCGTGTTGCTGGTGATCACCAACCCCAAGCTCAGCGGTATCGTCCTGCTGGCCTTGCCGCTGGTGGTGGCGCCGATCCTGCTGTTCGGCCGTCGCGTGCGGGCGCTGTCGCGGCAGAGCCAGGACCGTGTGGCCGATGTCGGCAGCTACGTCGGCGAGGTGTTGGGGCAGATCAAGACGGTGCAGGCCTACAACCACCAGAACGAGGACAAGCGACGCTTTGGCGAGTCCGCCGAGGCCGCTTTCGATGTGGCGCGTAAACGCATCGCTCAGCGTTCCTGGCTGATCACCGTAGTCATCGTGCTGGTGCTCGGGGCGGTGGGCGTGATGCTCTGGGTTGGCGGCATGGACGTGATCGCCGGACGCATTTCCGGCGGCGAGCTGGCGGCCTTCGTGTTCTACAGCCTGATCGTCGGCTCGTCCTTCGGCACCCTGAGCGAGGTGATCGGCGAACTGCAGCGCGCGGCCGGAGCGGCGGAGCGTATTGGCGAACTGCTGCGCTCCAGCAATGCCATCGTCGCGCCGGAGCAGCCTCAGCATCTGCCGCAGCCGGTGCGTGGGCGTATCGAGTTGCAGGGCGTGCGTTTCGCCTATCCATCGCGGCCCGACAGCTACGCCATCGATGGCGTTGACCTGCAGGTGGCGGCCGGTGAAACCCTGGCGCTGGTCGGGCCATCGGGAGCGGGCAAGTCGACGCTGTTCGATCTGCTGCTGCGCTTTTTCGACCCGCAGGCCGGGCGCATCCTCATCGATGGTGTGCCGATCGATCAGCTCGATCCGCGCGAGCTGCGCGCCTGCTTCGCTCTGGTGTCGCAGAGTCCGGCGCTGTTCTTCGGTTCGGTGGAGGACAATATTCGCTATGGCCGACTCGATGCCTCCCGGGCAGAGGTAGAAGCGGCCGCGCGGGCAGCGCATGCCCACGAATTCATCGAGCGTCTGCCGCAGGGGTATCAGACCCATCTGGGCGAGGCCGGGCTGGGGCTGTCGGGTGGGCAGCGTCAGCGTCTGGCGATTGCCCGTGCATTGATGGCCGATGCGCCTATCCTGCTGCTTGACGAGGCCACCAGCGCCCTGGATGCCGAGAGCGAACATCTGATCCAGCAGGCACTACCGTCGCTGATGGCCGGGCGCACCACCCTGGTGATCGCCCATCGCCTGGCCACGGTGAAACAGGCGGACCGCATCGCCGTGGTCGAACAGGGGCACCTGGCGGCCATTGGCAGTCATGCCGAGCTGATCGAGAGTAGTCCGCTCTATGCGCGCTTGGCGGAGCTGCAGTTCGGCAACTAGCGCTTGGGTCTGATAGTGGCGGCGGCGCCAGCCGAGGCGACGATGATCGCGCCGACGGCCAGCCACTGGCCCCAGAGCAGCTTCTCGCCGAGAAAGGCCAGGCCGCACATGGCCGCGATTGCCGGCTCCAGGCTCATCAATACGCTGAAGGTGCGCGCTGGCAGTCGCGTCAGAGCCACCATCTCCAGGCTGTAGGGCAGGGCTGAGGACAGCACTGCGACGCCTAAGGCAATGGGCAGCAGGTCGAGGCTGAGCAGATCGCTGCCTGCGTGCCAGGCGCCGATGGGCAGCACCAGCAACGCGGCGACCCAGGTGCCTAGCGCGACTGTGTGGCGGCCATGCTGGGCGCCGGCTTTCTGCCCGAAGATGATGTATAGCGCCCAGCAAACGCCTGCGCCAAGGGCCAGGGCCGCGCCGAGTGGATCGATGGCGCTCTGCGTGGCGCCAGTTGGCAGGAGCATCCACAGGCCGATGACGGCCAGGATCACCCAGACGAAATCCAGCAGGCGGCGCGAGGAAAACAGCGCCAGGGCCAGCGGGCCGGTGAATTCCAGTGCTACGGCGATACCCAGCGGGATGCTCTGCAATGACATGTAGAACAGCAGATTCATCCCACCCAGCGCCAGGCCGTAGGCAAGCAATGACTGGCACTTGCGCAGGTCCAACCTGGCGCGCCAGGGCTGCATCACCAGCGACAGAATGATTGCCCCCAGCACCAGGCGCAGGGTGGTGGTGCCTTCGGCGCCGACTATAGGGAACAGGTTCTTGGCCAGCGACGCGCCGCTCTGGATCGAAACCATCGCCACCACGAGCAGGGCGATGGGGACAAGAAGGGCGGAGCGTGGCATGGGCTGGCGTCCTGAGAGTGGTCAAAGAAAAACCGGCCGCTGGGGCCGGTTCTTAAACGCTATGCGGCTAGCTTATTAGCGGTATTCGCAGAGGTAGGCGGTATCCACGGCCACCTTCAGTTGGAACTTGCTGTTGGCCTCGACGGTGAACTGGCTGCCGGCCTCATAGGTGTTCCAGCTGTCGCTGCCCGGCAGTTTCACGGTCAGGGCGCCGGCAATGACATGCATGACTTCCAGCTGGCTGGTGCCGAATTCGTATTCGCCCGGGGCCATCACGCCGATAGTGGCGGGGCCTTCGGCCATGGCGAAGCCGATGGATTTGACGGTGCCGTCGAAGTACTCGTTGACCTTGAACATCTGCGATTCCTCGGGAAAGGGTTACGAAAGAGGGGCGCCAGTATGCCCAAGCGGCTTTTCTTCGTCATCAGTCTTTGAGCGGTAGCACCAGCGGCAGCAGGCGCGCGGTATTACGGGCGTCCTCGAGGGCTCGGTGCTGTTGCCCCTGAAAGTGCATGCCGGCCAGCTGCAGTGCGCTGTGCAGGCCGACCGGGCGTTGCAGTTGCCGGGCCTTGGCGAATGCCTGTTTCAGATTCAGATGGGGCACGCCAGCCAGCAGGCTGTGCACCTGATGCCGACGCCATTCCTGCTCCAGCTGGCGGCGGTCATAGTCGCCCCAACTACTCCAGCCGACCAGACGCGGTGCGTGCTGCGTCAGCCAGCGCTCAAACGGGGGCCAGACCTGTGGCATTGGCGCGGCGCTGTCGATATCGGCCTGCTTGATGTGGGTGAGCTCGCGGCAGAAGTCTGTCAGGCATGGGCGCCGCTGTGGTTTGACGAAACGCTGGAAGTGATCGCGCTCGTGGCCGTCAGCGCCGACCAGGCTGGCACCGATCTCGATGATTTCCATTTCTTCCATCGGCCAGCCACCTTCGTCGGTCGTGGCTTCCAGGTCGATGACCAACCAATGTCCCATTGGCGCTCCTAATCGTTCGCAAGGCCTCGCTCGGGGCCGATTGGCAGGCAGTATGGAAGGCCTTTCCGGCCAGGGCAAACGTCGTGTTAGGCTCTGCGGCCTATGTCCGCAGGAGGTTGTTATGGCAAAGGTCGCATTTATCGGCTTGGGCGTTATGGGGTATCCGATGGCCGGGCATCTTGCCCGCAAGGGGCATCAGGTGACGGTCTATAACCGTTCGGCGGGCAAGGCCGAGCAGTGGGTGGCGGAATATGCCGGCAACAGCGCGCCGACCCCGCGTGAGGCGGCGGCGGGTGCCGAACTGGTGATGTGTTGCGTCGGCAACGATGACGACCTGCGCAGCGTGATTCTGGGTGAGCAGGGCGCTTTCGCCGGTATGGCGCCGGGCGCCATTCTGGTCGACCACACCACCGCTTCGGCCGATGTGGCACGCGAGCTGGCGACTGTCGCGGCCGAGCGTGGCCTGGGTTTCCTCGATGCGCCGGTTTCCGGCGGCCAGGCCGGTGCGGTCAATGGTGTGCTGACCGTGATGGTCGGTGGCGAGCAACAGGCCTATGCAGCGGCAGAGCCCGTGATCCAGTGCTATGCGCGGATGATGCGGCTGATGGGGCCGGCCGGTAGCGGCCAGTTGAGCAAGATGGTCAACCAGATCTGCATCGCCGGCCTGGTGCAGGGGTTGGCCGAGGCCTTGAACTTCGCCCAGTGCGCAGGCCTCGATGGCCATGCGGTAGTCGACGTGATCAGCAAGGGGGCGGCGCAGTCGTGGCAGATGGAAAATCGCTACAAGACAATGCTGGCCGGCGAGTTCGACTTCGGCTTTGCGGTCGACTGGATGCGCAAGGACCTTTCCATCGTGCTCGAGGAGTCGCGTCGCAATGGCGCGCAGCTACCGGTGACAGCGCTGGTCGATCAGTTCTATGCCGACGTTCAGGGCATGGGTGGCGGGCGCTGGGATACTTCGAGCCTGCTGGCGCGTCTGCAGCGTAACCGCTGATCGCAAAAGACCTCGACGGACGGCGCGCGCCTCATTAGGATCGCCGCCGTTCGTTTGTAGTCGAGGTCGTTTCATGGAGTGTCGTGCCGGTTGCGGTGCCTGCTGCATCGCGCCTTCCATCAGCTCGCCGATTCCAGGCATGCCCAATGGCAAGCCGGCTGGCGTGCGCTGCATTCATCTCAATGCCGAATTTCTCTGCGCCATTTTCGGTCGCCCGGAGCGCCCGGCGGTCTGCGCCGGGTTCAAGGCCGAGGCTGAGCTATGTGCCGATGACCGTGAAAGCGCCATTCGCCTGCTGGGTTGGCTGGAGCAGGCCACTGCCTGACGATCTGAACCGCTCGCGGCCCGTGCGGGTCGAAACGCAAACAGTCCCACCGGGAGTTGCTCGAAGATGATGCGTTATTCCGTTCTGGCCATGCTGTTGTGCGCGACTGCTGCCCAGGCTGCCGAAAGGCAGTGGCAGCTGGAGCGTGAAGAGGAGGGCGTCAGCGTGTATCTGGCTGACGTACCAGGTTCGAAATACAAGGCTTACCGCGGCGTGGTAACGATCAACGGCGATCTGGCTGCCGTGAAGGCTGCGCAGGAGGATGTCGAGGGTTCCTGCGCCTGGATCTTCAGTTGTCAGCAACAGCGCCTGCTGGAAACCAAAGGCGATGTGAGCGAGCTGTACACCCGCTTCGAAATGCCCTGGCCGGTGAAGGCGCGCGATTCGGTGATTCAGGTGACGACGCGTACCGATGCCGATGGCAGTGTCACCCGTATGCTCAAGGCGGTGCCGGATCGCCTGCCGGAGGAAAAGGATTTCGTGCGCGTGCAGCGCGTCGATGGGCAGTGGCAACTGAAGCCGCTGGCTGACGGCAAGGTGGAAGTGACGTACGAAGCGCATACTGAGCCTGGCGGCAGCGTGCCGTCGTGGCTGGCCAACAGCTTCGTCGTCGATGCGCCGCTGCAGACGCTGCAGGGCTTGCGGGCGAAGGTGGAAAAGCGCTGAGGCGCGAGTTCTTTGCCAAATAAAAAAGGCTGCCAGATTGGCAGCCTTTTTCGTCTCGCGGCGCTATCAGTCGCGGTTGGCAGGCAGGTCGCGCTGCTCGTAACCGGTGTACAGCTGGCGCGGGCGGCCGATCTTGTACGGGCCGGAAAGCATTTCCTTCCAGTGCGAGATCCAGCCGACGGTACGTGCCAGGGCGAAGATCACGGTGAACATCGAGGTCGGAATGCCGATGGCCTTGAGGATGATGCCCGAGTAGAAATCGACGTTCGGGTAGAGGTTGCGCTCCTTGAAGTAAGGATCGTTGCGCGCGATCTCCTCCAGTTTCATCGCCAGTTCCAGCTGCGGGTCGTTGATGCCCAGCTCGGCCAGGACTTCGTCGCAGGTCTGCTTCATGACCTTGGCGCGCGGATCGAAGTTCTTGTAGACGCGGTGACCGAAGCCCATCAGCTTGAACGGGTCGTCCTTGTCCTTGGCCTTGGCCACGAATTTTTCGATGTTGTCCACGCTGCCGATCTCGTCGAGCATGGTCAGTACCGCTTCGTTGGCGCCGCCGTGTGCCGGGCCCCAGAGTGCGGCGATGCCGGCAGCGATACAGGCGAACGGGTTGGCACCCGAGGAGCCTGCCAGGCGTACGGTGGAGGTGGAAGCATTCTGCTCGTGGTCGGCATGGAGGATGAAGATCTTGTCCATTGCCTTGGCCAACACCGGGCTGATCGGTTTGATCTCGCAGGGGGTGTTGAACATCATGTGCAGGAAGTTTTCTGCGTAGTTCAGGTCGTTGCGCGGGTACATCATGGGCTGACCCATGGAGTACTTGTAGGTCATGGCGGCGATGGTCGGCATCTTGGCCACCAGGCGCATGGCCGATACTTCGCGGTGTTGCGGATTCTTGATGTCCAGCGAGTCGTGATAGAAGGCGGACAGTGCGCCGACCACGCCACACATGATGGCCATCGGGTGGGCGTCACGGCGGAAACCGTTGAAGAAGGTCTTCAGCTGCTCATGAACCATGGTGTGGTTTTTGATGGTGCTGACGAAGTTGGCCTTTTCTTCCTTACTCGGCAGTTCGCCATTGAGCAGCAGGTAGCAGGTTTCCAGGTAGTCGGATTTCTCGGCGAGTTGTTCAATGGGGTAGCCGCGATGCAGCAAAATTCCTTTGTCGCCGTCGATGTAGGTGATCTTCGACTCGCAAGAGGCGGTCGACATAAAACCAGGATCAAATGTGAACCGACCCGTGGCGGTCAGGCTCCGCACATCGATTACTTCGGGACCAACAGTGCCGGTCAGAACGGGCAGTTCGACGGGGGCATTGCCCTCGATGATCAACTGCGCTTTTTTGTCAGCCATATGTGGCCTCCTAGTTATGCTTGAAATCATCAGACAGCCCCCCACGCAGGGCCCGCACCACTATAGTGGGATAAATGCGAATGTCAATTTGCGCGAACCCAGACAGTAGAAGGGTTTGGGCGGTGTTTTCGACGAAAAAAGTGCGCTATTTACGCCATTTGTCTGAAGGCTGCAATGCGCTTTTTGGGGGAGGCCATTGCATTGTCATTAGTCTGCTAACTGTCTATACTCCGTGGGCGACCGTCAGGGGCTTTGCGGCCATATCATGACGGTCGTCACTCCTTGGGTGATGGGTACCTGACCAGTGCACTTCCCAACAACTTTGCCCTGATAGTTAGGGGCTCTCAGTGTGATAAAAAGCCGTGAATAGCCAACGACCTGTAAACCTAGACCTTAGGACTATCAAGCTCCCAGTCACCGCTTACACATCCATTCTTCACCGTATCTCCGGTGTCATCCTCTTTGTCGCCATCGCCATTTTGCTGTTCGGCCTCGACAAGTCGCTGACCTCCGAAGAGGGCTTCGTCCAGGTGAAAGAATGTCTGGCCAGCCCGCTGGCCAAGTTCGTGATCTGGGGTCTTCTGTCCGCTCTGCTGTATCACCTGGTGGCCGGCGTGCGCCACTTGATCATGGACATGGGCATCGGCGAGACGCTGGAAGGCGGCAAGCTGGGCTCGAAAATCGTCATCGCCGTTGCGGTGGTCGTGATCGTGCTGCTGGGGGTGTGGATATGGTAACCAATGTCACGAATTTCTCGCGTTCGGGTCTCTATGACTGGATGGCTCAACGCGTTTCTGCAGTCGTTCTCGCGGCTTACACGCTGTTTCTGCTGGGCTATGTGATCTGCAATCCGGGTATGGGCTACGCCGAATGGCATGGTCTGTTCTCGCATACCGCAATGCGCATCTTCAGTCTGCTGGCTCTGGTTGCACTGAGTGTGCATGCCTGGGTCGGCATGTGGACCATTTCCACTGACTACCTGACGCCGATGGCGCTGGGCAAGTCGGCGACCGTTGTGCGTTTCCTGTTCCAGGCCGTTTGTGGCATCGCCATGTTCGCGATGTTCGTCTGGGGCGTGCAGATTCTGTGGGGGTTCTGATTCATGGCTAGCATCCGTACTCTTTCTTATGACGCCATCATCGTAGGTGGTGGTGGTGCCGGCATGCGTGCTGCGCTGCAGCTGGCTCAGGGCGGTCACAAGACTGCCGTGGTCACCAAGGTGTTCCCGACCCGTTCGCACACCGTTTCCGCCCAGGGCGGCATTACCTGCGCCATCGCTTCGGCCGACCCGAACGATGATTGGCGCTGGCACATGTACGATACCGTAAAAGGTTCTGACTACATCGGTGACCAAGACGCTATCGAATATATGTGCTCCGTTGGCCCGGAAGCCGTGTTCGAGCTCGAGCACATGGGCCTGCCGTTCTCCCGTACCGAGCAGGGTCGCATCTATCAGCGTCCGTTCGGTGGCCAGTCCAAGGGGCCGGATAATCCGACTCAGGCTGCCCGTACCTGCGCCGCAGCCGACCGCACCGGTCACGCGCTGCTGCACACCCTGTATCAGGCCAACCTGAAAGCCGGCACTTCGTTCCTCAACGAGTGGTACGCCGTTGACCTGGTGAAGAACCAGGACGGTGCCATCGTCGGCATCATCGCCATCTGCATCGAGACTGGCGAAACCGTCTATATCCGTTCCAAGGCCGTGGTTCTGGCCACTGGCGGTGCCGGTCGTATCTATGCCTCGACTACCAACGCCCTGATCAATACCGGTGACGGTATCGGTATGGCTCTGCGTGCCGGTGTGCCGGTGCAGGACATCGAGATGTGGCAGTTCCACCCGACCGGTATCGCCGGCGCTGGTGTACTGGTCACCGAAGGTTGCCGTGGCGAGGGTGGTTACCTGATCAACGCTCATGGCGAGCGCTTCATGGAGCGTTATGCGCCGAACGCCAAGGACCTGGCCGGCCGCGACGTGGTCGCCCGTTCCATGGTCAAGGAAGTGATCGCCGGCAATGGCTGTGGCCCGAACAAGGATCACGTACTGCTGAAGCTCGATCACCTCGGCGAAGACGTGCTGCACAGCCGTCTGCCGGGCATCTGCGAACTGTCCAAGACCTTCGCCCACGTCGACCCGGTGGTTGCGCCGGTTCCGGTGATCCCGACCTGCCACTACATGATGGGCGGCGTTGCCACCAACATTCATGGCCAGGCTATCACCCAGGACGCCAATGGCAACGACACCATCATCGAAGGTCTGTTCGCTGTTGGTGAAGTTGCCTGCGTATCGGTGCACGGTGCCAACCGTCTGGGCGGCAACTCGCTGCTCGACCTGGTGGTGTTCGGTCGCGCCGCTGGTCTGCACCTGGAAAAAGCGCTGAAAGAAGGCGTGGAAGTCCGTGGTGCCAGCGAAACCGACATCGAGCAATCGCTGGCTCGCCTGGCAGGCGTCAACGAGCGCAGCACCGGTGAAGAAGTGGCTCCGCTCAAGCGCGAGCTGCAACAGTGCATGCAGAACTACTTCGGTGTATTCCGTACCGGCGAATACATGCAGAAGGGCATCCAACAACTGGCCGACCTGCGCGAGCGTATCGCCAAGGTGAAAATCTCCGACAAGAGCCAGGCGTTCAACACTGCGCGTATCGAAGCGCTGGAACTGCAAAACCTGCTCGAAGTTGCTGAGGCGACCGCGGTTGCTGCCGAGGCTCGTAAAGAGTCCCGTGGTGCCCACGCTCGCGAAGACTTTGAGGAGCGCGATGACCAAAACTGGCTGTGCCACTCCCTGTACTTCCCAGGCGAGAAGCGCGTTGCCAAGCGTGCGGTCAACTTCGCGCCGAAGACCGTTCCGGCATTTGAACCCAAGGTTCGGACTTATTAAGGGTGACTGATATGTTGCAAGTCAGTGTGTATCGCTACAACCCGGAGAAAGACGCTGCTCCGTTCATGCAGGATTTCCAGATCGATACCGGCGGCAAGGACATCATGGTCCTCGACGTGCTGGCACTGATCAAGGAACAGGACGAAGGCTTCTCCTATCGTCGCTCCTGCCGCGAAGGTGTTTGCGGCTCCGACGGCATGAACATCAACGGCAAGAACGGTCTGGCCTGCATCACTCCGCTGTCCGCAGCGGGGCTGAAAGGCGGCAAGCTGGTGATTCGTCCGCTGCCCGGTCTGCCGGTCATTCGTGACCTGGCCGTCGATATGAGCATCTTCTACAAGCAATACGAGAAGGTGCAGCCGTTCCTGCAGAACGATACGCCGGCTCCGGCCATCGAACGTCTGCAGTCGCCGGAAGAGCGCGAGAAGCTCGATGGCCTGTACGAGTGCATTCTGTGTGCGTGCTGCTCGACCAGCTGCCCGTCGTTCTGGTGGAACCCGGACAAGTTCCTCGGTCCCGCTGCGCTGCTGCAGGCCTATCGTTTCCTGGCCGACAGCCGTGACACCAAGACCGCCGAGCGTCTGGCTTCGCTGGACGATCCGTTCAGCGTGTTCCGCTGCCGTGGCATCATGAACTGCGTGAACGTGTGCCCCAAGGGTCTGAACCCGACCAAGGCCATCGGCCACGTGCGTAACATGCTGCTGCAAAGCGGTACCTGATTCGCAAGTTGCTGTACCTGTAACACCTGCATACCGGCTTCGGCCGGTATTGCAGCAAAAGCCGGAGCCGCAGCTCACAAAGCCGCAGCTCATACTCGAAAAATATGACGACCAGCAGGGGCATCCGGGCTGGTACCCGGACTATCTGCGGGAACCCAATTGGCTTCATCCGAGTCGCAACAGCGTGACTTCGATTGGCGCCATGCGGTATTCACGCCGGTGGTGTCCCCTTACCGAGGGTGACCAAGCATGCAAGAAAGCGTGATGCAGCGCATGTGGGACAGTGCCCACCTATCCGGTGGCAACGCTGCCTACGTGGAAGAGCTCTACGAGCTCTACCTGCACGATCCCAACGCTGTGCCAGAAGAGTGGCGCACTTACTTCCAGAAGTTGCCGACTGACGGCAGCGCTGCAACGGACGTATCGCATTCGACCATTCGCGATCATTTCGTCCTGCTCGCCAAAAATTCGCGTCGCGCCCAGCCGGTTTCCGCCGGGGCCGTCAGCAGCGAGCACGAAAAGAAGCAGGTGGAAGTACTGCGCCTGATCCAGGCCTACCGCATGCGTGGCCATCAGGCCGCCCAACTCGACCCTCTGGGTCTGTGGGTGCGCACTGCGCCGTCTGACCTGTCGATCAACCACTACGGCCTGACCGATGCGGATCTGGATACCACCTTCCGTACGGGCGAGTTGTATATCGGCAAGGAAGAGGCAACGCTACGCGAAATCCGCGATGCGCTGCAGCAGACATATTGTCGCACCATCGGTGCCGAGTTCACTCACATCGTCGATTCCGGCCAGCGCAACTGGTTCGCCCAGCGCCTGGAAAGCGTGCGCGGTCGTCCGCAGTTTTCCGCTGAGGTGCAGGCGCACGTGCTCGAGCGCGTGACCGCTGCCGAAGGTCTGGAAAAGTACCTGGGCACCAAGTACCCGGGTACCAAGCGTTTCGGTCTGGAGGGCGGCGAAAGCCTGATCCCGCTGCTGGACGAGATCATCCAGCGTTCGGGCTCCTACGGCACCAAGGAAATCGTCATCGGCATGGCCCACCGTGGCCGTCTCAACGTGCTGGTCAACACCTTCGGCAAGAACCCGCGTGACCTGTTCGACGAGTTCGAAGGCAAGAAGACCGAAGGCCTGTCCTCTGGTGACGTGAAGTACCACCAGGGCTTTTCGTCCAACGTCATGACCCAGGGCGGTGAAGTGCACCTGGCGCTGGCGTTCAACCCTTCGCACCTGGAGATCGTTTCTCCGGTGGTCGAGGGTTCGGTGCGTGCCCGTCAGGATCGTCGCAACGACGCCACTGGCGACAAGGTGCTGCCGATTTCCATCCACGGTGATGCGGCGTTCGCCGGTCAGGGCGTGGTCATGGAAACCTTCCAGATGTCGCAGACCCGTGGTTACAAGACGGGTGGCACCATCCACATCGTGATCAACAACCAGGTGGGCTTCACCACCAGCCGTCCGGAAGATGCGCGTTCCACCGAGTACGCCACTGATGTCGCCAAGATGATTCAGGCGCCGATCTTCCACGTCAATGGTGATGATCCGGAAGCCGTGCTGTTCGTCACCCAGCTGGCCGTCGACTACCGCATGCAGTACAAGCGCGATGTGGTCATCGACCTGGTCTGCTATCGCCGTCGTGGTCACAACGAGGCCGACGAGCCGAATGGCACCCAGCCGCTGATGTACCAGCAGATCGCCAAGCAGCGCACCACCCGTGAGCTGTATGCCGATGCGCTGATCGCCTCCGGCGCGCTGAGCAGCGACGCTGTGCAGGCCAAGATCGACGACTACCGCACCGCGCTGGATAACGGCCAGCACGTGGTCAAGAGCCTGGTCAAGGAGCCGAACAAGGAGCTGTTCGTCGACTGGCGTCCGTACCTAGGCCATGCCTGGACTGCGCGCCACGACACCCGCTTCGATCTGAAGACCCTGCAGGATCTGTCCGCCAAGCTGCTGGAAATTCCGGAAGGGTTCCTGGTTCAGCGTCAGGTGGCGAAGATCCTCGAAGACCGTCAGAAGATGGGCGCAGGCGGCTTGCCGATCAACTGGGGCTTCGCCGAGACTATGGCTTACGCCACGCTGCTGGTCGAAGGTCACCCGATCCGCATGACCGGCCAGGACATCGGCCGTGGCACCTTCTCGCACCGTCATGCGGTGCTGCACAACCAGAAGGACGCCTCGACCTACGTACCGTTGAAGAACCTGTACGACGGTCAGCCGAAGTTCGAGCTGTACGACTCCTACCTCTCCGAGGAAGCGGTGCTAGCGTTCGAATATGGCTATGCCACCACCACGCCGAACGCGCTGGTGATCTGGGAAGCCCAGTTCGGCGACTTCGCCAACGGCGCTCAGGTGGTATTCGACCAGTTCATCTCCAGCGGCGAGACCAAGTGGGGCCGTCTCTGCGGTCTGACCGTTCTGCTGCCGCATGGTTATGAAGGGCAGGGGCCTGAGCACAGCTCGGCGCGTCTGGAGCGTTATCTGCAACTGTGCGCCGAGCACAACATGCAGGTCTGCGTGCCGACCACCCCGGCGCAGGTCTACCACATGCTGCGTCGCCAGGTGATCCGCCCGCTGCGCAAGCCGCTGGTGGTGCTGACGCCGAAGTCGCTGCTGCGTCACAAGCTGGCCATCTCGACCCTGGAAGATCTGGCCGAAGGCTCCTTCCAGACCGTGATCGGCGAGATCGATGCCTTGGATCCGAAAAAGGTCGAGCGTCTGATCCTGTGCAGCGGCAAGGTCTACTACGACCTGCTGGAGAAGCGTCGTGCCGAGGGTCGCGACGATACCGCCATCGTGCGTATCGAGCAGCTCTATCCGTTCCCGGAAGACGACCTAGCCGAAGCGCTGGCGCCGTACAAGAACCTCAAGCACATCGTCTGGTGTCAGGAAGAGCCGATGAACCAGGGCGCCTGGTATTGCAGCCAGCACCACATGCGTCGTGTCGCTACTGCGCACAAGAAGGCGCTGTTCCTGGAGTACGCCGGTCGTGATGCGTCGGCAGCACCCGCTTGCGGTTATGCGTCGATGCACGCCGAGCAGCAGGAAAAACTGCTGCAGGACGCCTTTACTGTTTAACGCCTTCATCCGGCAGGTGGCGAGTGCTGCCTGCCGGTAAACCGAATTTAAGGAAACGCATACAATGGCTATCGAGATCAAAGCCCCAACCTTCCCGGAATCGGTTGCCGACGGCACCGTGGCCACCTGGCACAAGAAGCCGGGCGAAGCGGTCAAGCGTGATGAGCTGATCGTCGACATCGAAACCGACAAGGTGGTGATCGAAGTACTGGCCGAGGCCGATGGTGTCCTGGCTGAAATCATCAAGAACGAAGGCGACACCGTTCTCTCCAACGAGCTGCTCGGCAAGCTGACCGAAGGTGGCGCTGCCGCCGCTGCTCCGGCTGCCGCTCCGGCCACTGCCGCTGCTCCGGCCCAGGCTGCTGCCCCGGCCGCTGCTGCTGGTGACGACGCCATCCTCTCGCCGGCCGCGCGCAAGCTGGCCGAAGAAAACGGTATCGACCCGAACAGCATCGCCGGCACCGGCAAAGGTGGCCGTGTGACCAAGGAAGACGTGGTCGCTGCCGTCGACGCCAAGAAAAACGCGCCGGCCGCTGCTGCCAAGCCGGCCGCTGCCGCCGCTGCGCCGGTTGTTGCCACTGGCGACCGCACCGAGAAGCGTGTGCCGATGACCCGTCTGCGCGCCAAGATCGCCGAGCGTCTGGTCGAGGCTCAGTCCTCCATGGCCATGCTGACCACCTTCAACGAAGTCGACATGACCGAAGTCATGGCCCTGCGTTCGAAGTACAAGGATCTGTTCGAGAAGTCCCACAACGGCGTGCGCCTGGGCTTCATGTCGTTCTTCGTCAAGGCTGCTACCGAAGCCCTGAAACGCTTCCCGGCAGTCAACGCCTCGATCGACGGCAACGACATCGTTTACCACGGCTATGCCGACGTCGGTGTTGCCGTGTCCAGCGACCGTGGCCTGGTGGTTCCGGTGCTGCGTAACGCCGAACTGATGAGCCTGGCTGAAATCGAGAATGGCATCGCCACCTTCGGCAAGAAGGCTCGTGACGGCAAGCTGTCCATCGAAGAAATGACCGGCGGCACCTTCACCATCACCAACGGTGGTACCTTCGGTTCGATGATGTCGACCCCGATCGTCAACCCGCCGCAGGCTGCGATTCTGGGGATGCACAACATCATCCAGCGTCCGATGGCCATCAACGGCCAGGTGGTGATCCGTCCGATGATGTACCTGGCGCTGTCTTACGACCACCGCCTGATCGATGGTAAGGAAGCCGTGACCTTCCTGGTGACCATCAAGAACTTGCTTGAAGACCCGGCGCGTCTGCTGCTGGAAATCTAAAAGCCAGTCTCCTCCACGGCGGCCCTGTTTACGGGGCCGTCCGGTTTTTTCGAGAAGGAATACGTTATGACCCAGAAATTCGACGTGGTAGTCATCGGTGCCGGCCCTGGTGGCTACGTAGCCGCCATCAAGGCAGCGCAGCTCGGTCTGAAGACCGCCTGCATCGAGAAGTACCAGGGCCAGGACGGCAAGGTCGCCCTCGGCGGTACCTGCCTGAACGTCGGCTGCATTCCGTCCAAGGCGCTGCTGGACAGCTCCTGGAAGTACCACGAAGCCAAAGAAGGCTTCGCTGTACACGGTATCGAAGCCAAGGGCGTGACCATCGACGTGCCGGCCATGGTGGCGCGCAAGAACACCATCATCAAGAACCTCACCGGTGGCGTTGCCGGCCTGTTCAAGGCCAACGGCGTGACCCTGCTGGAAGGCCACGGCAAGCTGCTGGCTGGCAAGCAGGTCGAAGTGACCGGCACTGACGGCAAGAGCCAGGTGGTCGAAGCCGCTCATGTGATCATCGCTTCCGGCTCCAAGCCGGTCGAGATTCCGCCGGCTCCGGTCGACCAGGATGTGATCGTCGACTCCACCGGCGCCCTGGAGTTCCAGAGCGTACCGAAGAAGCTGGGCGTCATCGGCGCTGGCGTCATCGGTCTGGAGCTGGGCTCGGTCTGGGCTCGCCTGGGCGCGGAAGTGACCGTGCTGGAAGCCATGGACAAGTTCCTCGCGGCCGCCGACGAGCAGATCGCCAAGGAAGCCCAGAAGACCCTGACCAAGCAGGGCCTGGACATCCGTCTGGGTGCTCGCGTTACCGGTACCGAGGTCAAGAAGAAGCAGGTTACCGTCACCTTCACTGACGCCAATGGCGAGCAGAAGATGGTGTTCGACAAGCTGATCGTGGCCGTGGGCCGTCGCCCGGTGACCACCGATCTGCTGGCTGCCGACAGCGGCGTGACCCTGGACGAGCGTGGCTACATCTTCGTCAACGACCAGTGCGAAACCAGCGTTCCGGGCGTCTACGCCATTGGTGACGTGGTACGCGGCATGATGCTGGCGCACAAGGCCTCGGAAGAGGGCGTGATGGTCGCCGAGCGTATCGCTGGCCACAAAGCCCAGATCAACTACGATCTGGTGCCGTCGGTTATCTACACCCACCCGGAAATCGCATGGGTCGGAAAGACCGAGCAGCAGCTCAAGGCTGAAGGCGTCGCCATCAATGTTGGCACCTTCCCGTTCGCTGCCAGTGGTCGCGCCATGGCGGCCAACGACACCGGTGGCCTGGTCAAGGTCATCGCCGATGCCAAGACCGACCGCGTGCTGGGCGTTCACGTCATTGGCCCGAGCGCTGCCGAGCTGGTTCAGCAAGGTGCAATCGGCATGGAATTCGGCACCAGCGCCGAAGACCTGGGCATGATGGTCTTCTCCCACCCGACCCTGTCCGAGGCGCTGCACGAAGCGGCCCTGGCGGTCAACGGTGGCGCGATCCATATCGCCAACCGCAAGAAGCGTTAAGAACCGATATACGATCTGCTGCGCGTCGGCTAAACGGCGTTGAAAACGGCCTCGGAATGCTCATTTACAGATGTAAACTCCGCTTCCTTGGCCCATTTCGCCAGCGTTTATCTCTGGCTCACCAGATCGTAAACCGGCTCCAGGCGTCAGAAGTGGCCGGGCAATTCCGGTCACGCAAATTGTTGTAAGCCGTCGTGGTAGGCGGGGCGTCGCGTAATCGCCCCATCGTTGCGGCGGTGTTTGCAAGCAGAACCACGGCGGGTTGCCCGCGTCGAGTTTCACTCGCGGCGGAAGGCCCGGCGGACTGTTTCGGCAGTCACAGGTGGCGCGGTATCACAAGTACAGCGCCGAATGCGCAATACCTAAACGAAGACGGTAGACAAGCATGAATCTTCACGAGTATCAGGGTAAGCAGCTGTTCGCTGAATACGGCCTGCCCGTATCCAAGGGCTTCGCGGTAGACACCCCCGAAGAAGCCGCAGAAGCCTGCGAAAAAATCGGCGGCAGTGAGTGGGTCGTCAAGGCTCAGGTCCACGCCGGTGGCCGCGGTAAAGCCGGTGGCGTAAAGCTGGTCAAGAGCAAAGAAGACGCCAAGGCCTTCGCCGCCAACTGGCTGGGCAAGCGTCTGGTGACCTACCAGACTGACGCCAACGGTCAGCCGGTCAGCAAAATCCTGGTCGAATCCTGCACCGACATCGCCAAGGAACTGTACCTGGGCGCTGTAGTGGACCGCTCCAGCCGTCGTATCGTGTTCATGGCTTCCACCGAAGGTGGCGTGGACATCGAGAAAGTGGCCCACGAAACCCCTGAGAAGATCCTCAAGGCCACCGTTGATCCGCTGGTTGGCGCTCAGCCCTACCAGGGTCGTGAGCTGGCTTTCCAGCTGGGTCTGGAAGGCAAGCAGGTCGCTCAGTTCGCCAAGATCTTCGTAGGTCTGGCCAAGCTGTTCAAAGATCACGATCTGGCGCTGCTGGAAGTCAACCCGCTGGTCATCAAGGCCGACGGTGACCTGCACTGCCTGGACGCGAAGATCAACATCGACGCTAACGCCATGTACCGTCAGCCGAAGCTGAAGACCTTCCACGACCCGTCGCAGGACGATCCTCGTGAAGCCCACGCTGCCAGCTTCGAGCTGAACTACGTTGCACTAGATGGCAATATCGGTTGTATGGTTAACGGTGCAGGCCTCGCAATGGGTACCATGGACATCGTTAAACTGCACGGCGGCAAGCCAGCCAACTTTCTCGACGTAGGTGGCGGCGCAACCAAAGAGCGCGTGACCGAAGCCTTCAAGATCATCCTGTCCGACAGCAACGTTGCTGCCGTTCTGGTGAACATCTTCGGCGGCATCGTTCGTTGCGACCTGATTGCAGACGGCATCATCGGCGCAGTAAAAGAAGTCGGCGTGAAGATCCCGGTGGTCGTCCGCCTGGAAGGTAACAACGCTGAGCTGGGCGCCAAGGTCCTGGCTGAAAGCGGCCTGAACATCATCGCGGCAACCAGCCTGACCGACGCTGCTCAGCAAGTCGTCAAAGCTGCGGAGGGCAAGTAATGAGCGTCCTGATCAATAAAGACACCAAAGTCATCTGCCAGGGCTTCACCGGCTCGCAGGGTACTTTCCACTCCGAACAAGCCATCGCCTACGGCACCAAGATGGTTGGCGGCGTGACTCCGGGCAAGGGCGGCACCACTCACCTGGGCCTGCCGGTGTTCAACACCGTGAAAGAAGCCGTTGAAGCCACTGGCGCTGACGCTTCGGTCATCTACGTTCCGGCTCCGTTCTGCAAAGACTCGATCCTGGAAGCGGCATTCAGCGGCATCAAGCTGATCGTCTGCATCACCGAAGGCATTCCTACCCTGGACATGCTGGATGCCAAAGTCATCTGCGACGAGCTGGGCGTTCGCCTGATCGGCCCGAACTGCCCGGGCGTGATCACTCCCGGCGAGTGCAAGATCGGCATCATGCCGGGTCACATCCACCTGCCAGGCAAAGTCGGCATCGTGTCCCGTTCGGGCACCCTGACCTATGAAGCCGTCAAGCAGACCACTGACGCCGGTTTCGGCCAGTCCACCTGCGTGGGCATCGGTGGTGACCCCATCCCGGGCTCCAACTTCATCGATATCCTGAAGCTGTTCCAGGAAGACCCGAAGACCGAAGCGATCGTCATGATCGGTGAGATCGGCGGTTCTGCTGAAGAAGAAGCGGCTGCCTACATCAAGGCCAACGTCACCAAGCCTGTAGTGTCCTACATCGCTGGTGTGACTGCTCCGCCCGGCAAGCGCATGGGCCATGCTGGCGCCATCATTTCCGGCGGCAAGGGCACTGCAGACGAGAAATTCGCTGCACTGCAGGACGCTGGCGTGAAAACCGTGCGTTCCCTGGCTGACATCGGCAAGGCCCTGGCCGAGCTGACCGGTTGGGAAGTCAAGAAGGCCTAAACCTTCGCTGACTGATCGCAAAGAGACCACCTTCGGGTGGTCTTTTTGTATGTGCAGTGATGGGGGCATGGTGGCCACGACACTGCGTATCAACGCGGCAGAAATGCGCCGCTGTGGTGTTCCCAGTCTGAATAACTTTTGCTGATGCGACAGTCAGTTACGTCAGTCCGACAGCTTGTCCGGCAACTGTGCTGCTGCAGGTCGCTTTTCGCTAGTATCCGCCCCTTACCGTGTCCGTGGCGTCACAAGCGCCTGGCGATGCATGCAGTGGTTCGAGCCAAACGCTCGGGCGACGTTTCCCGGATCCCTCAAGGAAACCCCCGCAATTCTTCGATTTCCTGCTTGTGGTATTTCCCCTTATGACTCGTTTGAAAGGCTCGGACCTCCTGGCCCTCGGCTTCATGACCTTTGCGTTGTTTCTCGGCGCAGGCAACATCATCTTCCCGCCCAGTGCCGGCCTGGCTGCAGGGGAGAATCTGCTTCCTGCCGCGATCGGCTTTCTGCTGACCGGTGTTGGCCTGCCATTGTTGACGGTAGTGGCGCTGGCCCGTGTCGGCGGCGGTATGGATGTGCTCACCGCGCCGTTGGGCAAAGTGGCAGGCGCCACTTTGGCTGTCGCGGTGTACCTGGCCATCGGCCCGTTGTTTGCCACGCCCCGTACGGCAGTGGTGTCGTTCGAAATGGGCATCGCGCCGTTCACCGGTAACGAAGGCACGCCGCTGCTGATCTACACCCTGGTGTATTTCGCCGCCGTACTGTTTCTTTCCCTCAATCCGGGGCAACTGGTCGACCGCATCGGCAAGTTCATCACTCCGGTTTTGCTGGCAGCGCTTCTGGTGCTCGGTGGTGCAGCCCTGTTCGCCCCGGCTGGCGAGATTGGCGTGGTCGCTGACAGTTATCGCGAGACGCCGCTGTTGCAGGGGTTCCTGCAGGGCTATCTGACCATGGATACCCTGGGTGCGCTGGTGTTCGGCATCGTTATCGCCAGTGCGATTCGCGACCGCGGCGTCAGTGATGCGGGGCTGGTGACCCGTTACTCGGTCATCGCCGGCATCATTGCGGCCATCGGCTTGTCGTTGGTGTATCTGGCATTGTTCTACCTCGGCGCAACCAGCCAGGGTATCGCGGGCGATGCGCAAAATGGCGTGCAGATTCTGACTACCTATGTCCAGCACACCTTCGGCACCCCAGGCAGTCTGCTGCTGGCGGTGGTCATTACGCTGGCCTGCCTGACTACGGCGGTTGGCCTGCTGACTGCCTGTGGCGAGTTCTTCAGCAAGCTGCTGCCGGTGTCCTATCGCAGCGTGGTGATTGCCTTCGGGCTGTTCAGCCTGGTGGTGGCCAATCAGGGCCTGACTCAGCTGATCAGCTTCTCCATTCCGGTGCTGGTCGGCCTGTATCCGCTGGCCATCGTGCTGGTCGCCCTGAGCCTGGCCAGTCGTCTGTGGGTGTCCCAGTCGCTGGTGTTCGTGCCGGTGATGGCCGTTACCCTAGTCTTCGGCGTGGCCGATGGTATTGCTGCGACGCCCTGGGCCGACAAGGTGCCGGCCTGGTTCGGGCAGTTGCCGCTGGCCGGTCAGAGCCTGGGCTGGCTGCTGCCGGTGGCGGTGACGCTGGCAGTAATGGTGGTGCTGGATCGCATTCTGGGTCTGCGCCAGAACGCCACGGCTTAAGCGCCGTGTAAGACAAACGAGGCTGCCCACAAGGCGGCCTTTTTTGTCGAACAAGGAAAGAGGCAGGCTGGCTATAATCGGCGGCAGTCCTACAAGGAGTTGGCATGCTCAACAGCTATCCGTACCTGCCTCATGTACTCGCTGCGCTCTGGTTCGTCGTCTGCTGGGGCGGTTACACCCGCTACGCCTCCCTGAAGGCGCAAACCACACCCTGCCTGGCCAGTGTGCTGCACCTGTACCGGGAAGACTGGATGCGCCGCATGCTGCTGCGCGACAACCGCATCGCCGACGCCAACGTGATCGGCAATCTCGAGCGCAATGCTTCCTTCTTTGCCTCCAGCACCCTGATCATCCTGGCCGGTATCCTCACCGTGCTGGGGGCCTCCGACCGTGCGCTGTCGTTGTTGGCCGACATTCCCTTCGTGCAACAGGCCAGTCGGGGGCTGTCGGAAATCAAGCTGCTGTGCCTGGGCATCATCTTCGTCTACGCCTTCTTCACCTTCAGCTGGTGCATGCGCCAATACAACTTCGCCGCCGTGCTGGTGGGCTCGGCGCCGATGGTGGGTGAGCGGCATGTCACCGAGCAGGAGCGCAAAGCCTTCGCCGAGCGTACTGCGCGGGTGATCTCGATGGCGGCCAACCAGTTCAACTTCGGTCTGCGCGCCTATTACTTCGGCATGGCGACGCTGGCCTGGTTCATCAACCCCTGGTTCTTCATGCTGGTCACGGCCGGCGTGGTCGTGGTGCTATATCGCCGTGAGTTCCATTCGGATGTGCTGGAAGTGATGGTCTATACCCCTACGCCGGCCGCCGAGGTGGCCAAGGAGAAGAGTGAATGAGCATTCCGTTCTGGTGCGTGTTCATCAGCGCCTTGTTGATCTTCATCGCCAAGGCGCCCGTCGCCAGGGCCATGGCCGAGGAGGGCGGCGGGCGCTATGACAACCGCCACCCGCGCGCCCAGCAGGCGCGCCTGACGGGGTTTGGTGCGCGTGCTCTGGCGGCGCATCTCAATAGCATCGAGGCCTTTCCGCTGTTTGCGGCGGGTGTGCTGATGGCGCATGCCACGCAAACCTATGGCACTCTGGTTGACGTGCTGGCGATCACCTTCGTCGTCAGCCGTGTACTGTATCTGCTGTGCTACTGGTGGGATCTGCACTGGCAGCGCAGTCTGGTGTGGGTGGTAGGGTTGGTGTGCAGCCTGTTGCTGATGCTCAGCCCGGCGCTGAAATGAAAGAAGGCCCGCATTGCGGGCCTTCCTTGTTCATCACTCGGGATTACTGAGCGTCGACGGCATCTTTCACTTCGTCGCCAGCATCCTCGATGGCGTCGGCCGCATCCTCAATTTTCTCGCCGGTGGTGGGTTCGTTACCCAGGGCTTCATTGGTTTTCTGTTCGATGGCTTCGCCCGTATCTTTGGCTGCATCGCCCAGGTTCTCCATCGCTTCGGAGACTGACTCCTTGGCCGACTCCATCTTGTCTTCCGGGGTTTTCTCGCAGGCGGCGAGACCCAGGGCAGTGGCAAGCAGCAGGGCATAAGTCAGGGTTTTTTTCACGGTTATCACTCCATGTGTGAGAGTTTGCGGCGGCCAGGCGAAGCCTGAACACACTGCCTCTTCGAGCGCCTGCGTGCCGGATAAGTTCCCTGGAGGCAGCGGATGTACGGGGTGCCGTGATGTCTGTTGATGCGCTGCAGTGCAGATTTGCCCAGAATCATCGACTTCTCGATAGATTCGCGCAGCGTGGCTCTTTATCGTGGCGGGCTGTGCACACGACGCAAGGTCGAAGCACCAGGGTTGAGTCGCTGCCGGCAGAGGCTCGGCCGGCAGCGCAGCGAATTGTTGACAAGGATTATCCGGATGGACGCATTGCTGATTATTGGTGGCCTGTTGCTGATGCTGGCGGGCCTGGTGTGGCTGGTGATGCGTGCTTTCGCCACCAGTCTGCTATGGGGCTGGGGCAGCCTTATTGCACCCATCACCCTGATCTACATACTGCGTCACTGGCCGCGTGCGCGCAGTGCCGTGGGGCTGATTGCGCTGGGCTGCATTCCTCTGGTGGTGGGGCTGACGATGCTGGCCAGCAAGGATGCCGAGCGCCTGGCGGCGATAGTCCGTCTCGACTGGCTCAAGCCCGAGACGCAGGCGCCGGCTGAGTTGGCTATCGAACTTGCGGGCGAGCTCAATGGCCAGCCCTTTCGACCGCAGCAGGGTGAACTGATCGATGATGTGCTGGTGTTGCGTGAGGGGCTGGATTTCTTTGCCTTGCGTGAGCTGAGCATTCGCCTGCCACAGGCTGTCGAGGGGGCGGTACGGGTCGATGTGTTGCCGCAGGATACTGGCGAGCTCCCGGAGGTCGAGCTGAGCTGGTTGCTCCCGGAACAGGATCTACCCGAGGCCCGTCACCTGAGCCGTGGCTACACGCTGCACCTGGACCTGCAGCCGCAAGCGCCCAACAGGCTGGTCGGAGACTTTCATCTGGTCATGCCGCCGCGCTTCAAGACCAGCCTCAGTGGGCGTGTCGAGTTGTACCGTGACCGCTTGCGTTATGTCGATGGCCGGGTCGATACGCGCTTCGACTCGCGCGACACCATCGCCCATGTGCTGCATGACTATCTGCAGCGTCGTTTCGCTACACGCAACGTGCGCGAACTGAAATTGCCGGTGTTCACCTTCACGGGCGATCATCTGCAGTTGCAGGTCGAGGTGCAGGTCGACGGGCGTGACGAGCGTCTGCCGCTGCGCCTGCACAAACGCGCCGAGCAAGGCTGGGGGGTGGAGGGCGACCGATTTGCCGCATTGCCCAACAGTGTCACGCCCCAGCCGCAGGCATCGCGTGAAACTGCCCCGGTCGAGGAGCGGCAAAGCCGGCCACTGGATCGCCGCCAACGTTTCAGTCTGGCGCGCCTGCAGCGCAACCCGGAGCAGTACCGCATGCTCAGCATGCGTTTGAGCCGGGCCAGTGGCGGCACCGTCGAAGGCCGCTTCGTGGGGATCGATGCCGACGGTAGCATCCGCCTCAGCCAGCAAATGGGCAGCGGTGGCGGACAAGCCAGTTTCAGTTTCAAACCGGAGGAAATTGCTCGCCTGGAACTGCTCGAACCCTAAGCCCTTGAAATTGATCAGACTGCCCCCATCTGCATGACATCCGCCGCCCGCGCGGCATAGTCCTGCATGTGGAGTTAGACGACCATGAGTGTGGAAACTCAAAAAGAAACCCTGGGCTTCCAGACCGAGGTGAAGCAGCTGCTGCACCTGATGATCCATTCGCTGTACTCGAACAAGGAAATCTTCCTGCGCGAGTTGATCTCCAACGCTTCCGACGCCGCCGACAAGCTGCGTTTCGAGGCACTGGCCAAGCCCGAGCTGCTTGAGGGCGGTGCCGAGCTGAAGATCCGCCTGAGCTTCGACAAGGACGCCAAGACCGTCACCCTCGAAGACAACGGCATCGGCATGAGTCGCGAAGAGGTCATCACCCACCTGGGCACCATTGCCAAATCCGGTACCGCCGATTTCCTGAAGAACCTGTCCGGCGACCAGAAAAAGGATTCGCACCTGATCGGCCAGTTCGGCGTGGGTTTCTATTCGGCCTTCATCGTTGCCGATGAGGTCGAGGTCTTCACCCGCCGTGCCGGTCTGGCTGCTGCCGAGGGCGTGCACTGGTCGAGCAAGGGCGAGGGCGAGTTCGAGGTTGCCAACGTCGAGAAAGCCGAACGCGGCACCCGCATTGTCCTGCACCTGAAGAGCGGCGAAGAAGAATTTGCCGATGGCTGGCGTCTGCGCAATATCGTCAAGAAGTACTCCGACCATATCGCGCTGCCCATCGAGCTGCCGAAAGAGCACTATGGCGAAGAAAAGGACAAGCCAGCCGAGGTCGAGTGGGAAACCGTCAACCGCGCCAGCGCCCTGTGGACCCGCCCACGTACCGAGATCAAGGACGAGGAATATCAGGAGTTCTACAAGCACGTTGGCCATGACTTCGAGAACCCGCTGACCTGGAGCCACAACAAGGTCGAAGGCAAGCTGGAGTACACCTCGCTGCTCTACGTGCCGGGCCGTGCTCCGTTCGACCTGTACCACCGCGAAGCACCCAAGGGCCTCAAGCTCTACGTGCAGCGCGTGTTCATCATGGATCAGGCCGATCAGTTCCTGCCGCTGTACCTGCGTTTCATCAAGGGCGTGGTCGATTCCAATGACCTGTCGCTGAACGTTTCCCGCGAAATCCTGCAGTCCGGCCCGGTCATCGATTCGATGAAGTCGGCGCTGACCAAGCGCGTACTGGACATGCTGGAGAAGCTGGCCAAGGACAAGCCGGACGACTACAAGGCGTTTTGGAAGGCCTTCGGTCAAGTGCTCAAGGAAGGCCCGGCGGAAGACTTCGCCAACAAGGAGAAGATCGCCGGTCTGCTGCGTTTCGCCTCCACTGCAGGCGAGGGCGACGAGCAGTCCGTCGCGCTGGCCGACTACCTCGGTCGGGTCAAGGAAGGTCAGGACAAGATCTACTACCTCACCGGCGAGTCCTACGCGCAGATCAAGAACAGCCCACACCTGGAAGTCTTCCGCAAGAAAGGCATCGAGGTGCTGCTGCTTACCGACCGCATCGACGAGTGGCTGATGAGCTACCTGACCGAGTTCGACGGCAAGCAGTTCGTCGACGTGGCGCGTGGCGACCTGGATCTGGGCAAACTGGACTCTGAAGAAGACAAGAAGGCCCAGGAAGAAGTCGCCAAGGCCAAGGAAGGGCTGATCGAGCGGCTCAAGGGCGCGCTGGGAGAGCAGGTGGCCGAAGTGCGCGTCTCCCACCGCCTGACTGATTCGCCGGCGATTCTTGCCATTGGCGAACAGGATCTGGGCCTGCAGATGCGCCAGATTCTCGAGGCCAGCGGACAGAAAGTGCCAGATGCCAAGCCGATCTTCGAGTTCAACCCTGCGCACCCGCTGATCGAGCGCCTGGATGCCGAGCCGGACGAGGATCGCTTCACCGATCTCTCGCACATCCTCTTCGACCAGGCCGCTTTGGCCGCAGGCGACAGCCTGAAGGATCCAGCCGCTTACGTGCAGCGCCTGAACAAGCTGCTGGTGGAGCTCTCCGCCTGATCTATCTGGCAATAGGACAAGCCCGCTTCGGCGGGCTTTTCTATGGGGGTGATTGATCGGCTTTAATTGACAAGCGAGGCCCCGTCGTTTCAGATGCTGGCAATTAGCTGGCGGTCTGTCGCGTCCTGGGGTTGTATGTCGATTCTCGAGCTTTTTTTCATCATGGGCGCGGATCCCGGTGTCCTCGTGCTCAGTCGTTACGACCCGCAGTTGGTACTGTTGTCGCTGGCCATTGCCGTATTCGCCGCCGGCATGGCGCTGCAGCTGGCCGGCGAAGCGCGCGTCAATTCGCATCCGGTCGCCCGACAGATCACCATTTTCACCGGCTCACTCGCCCTCGGCGGCGGCATCTGGTCCATGCATGTGCTCGGCATGCTCGCCTTCGAACTGTGTGCGGCAGTGCGATTCGATCCGGGCATCACGCTGTTATCGATGCTGCCGAGCCTGGCTGCTTCGTGGGTCGCACTTACTCTGCTGGCGCGGCGCGACTTGAGCCTGCTGCAACTCTGTGTTGGGGGTGTGCTGGTCGGGGCCGGTATAGGTGCCATGCACTACAGCGGTATGGCGGCGATGCAGATGGCGCCTCTGCTGCGCTATGACCCCTGGATGTTCGCCCTGTCCATCGTTGTCGCCGTTGCCCTGGCCATCCTGGCGTTGTGGGTACGCTTCGGTCTGGAGGGGCGTTTGCCGACGCTTTGGGCGCTTCTGCTCAGCGCCCTGGTGATGGGGCTGGCGATCAGTAGCATGCACTACACCGGTATGGCCGCGGCGCGTTTTGTCGGTACGCCTGAGTCCGAGGTGCCGATGGCAGTGGTCGACAGTGGTTATATCGCGATTGCCATCACGCTGCTGACCGTCACTCTGACCGTCTTCGTGGTGGCGGCCAACACGCTGCTGCGCTATCGCCGCATGAGCCTCCAGCTCAAGGCCAGCGAACAGCATCTGCGCTCGATCTTCGATACCGCGCTGGATGCCATCGTCACCGTTGATCACACCGGCACTGTGCGCTCGGCCAATCGTGCGGTTTCGCGCCTATTCGGCTGGTCACCGCACGAGCTGGTGGGCATGCACATGCGCTCGCTGATGCCTGCCAGCCATGTCGAACAGGTGGAGGCACTGCTGGAGAGCTACCTCAGAACCGGACGCCTGACGATGCCGGCGGGCGAGCAGGAGCTGGTGTGCCTGACCCGAGAGGGTGAAGAAAAACCTGTGCGCATCAGCGTTGGCGTTACCCATTCAGGCAGCCGGCCGCTGTTCGTGGTATTCGTCGCCGACATCAGCGAAAGACAGGCCATGGAGAGAGCCCTGCGTGACAGCGAGCAGCAGTACCGCTCGTTGATCAGCAACATTCCTGGTGTGTCGTTTCGCTGCATGCTGGACCGGGACTGGACCATGATATTTATCAGCGATGCGGTGCAGACCCTCACGGGGTGGAGCGCGGACGACTTCATCAGTCGCCGCTGTTCGATTGCTGATATGTATCACCCGGACGACTACCAGCGGGTCGTTGACGAGGTCGTTCAGGCCGTTGAGCAAGGGTGCAACTATACCGTCGAATATCGTCTCTTTGATCGTAGCGGAACCGAGCTCTGGATATGGGAAAGTGGTAGCCCGGTTTGCGACGAGAATGGTATGCCGCGCTGGATCGACGGCGTGTTGCTCGACCAGACCGAAACCAAACGGCGCAATGCAGAGTACGAGGGCAAGGTCACCGCGATCAGCAAGGCGATGGCACTGATCGAGTTCGACCTCGACGGCAATATCCTAGAGGTCAATGACAATGCGTTGGCGTTGTTTGGTTATGAAAAGGAGGAAGTGGTAGGGCGCCATCACGGTATGTTCTGCGCTCCTGAGCTGGTAGCAAGCGATGCCTATCGCCAGGGTTGGATGGATCTGCGTGCAGGTCATTTTCGTGCAGGCGAATACCACCGCTTTGGTAAGGGCGGACGGGATGTCTGGATTCAGGCCAGCTACAACCCAATCCTCGACACCGACGGCAAGCCGTTCAAGGTCGTCAAGTTGGCAACCGACCTGACCCCGCGCCGCGTCATGGAACAGGATCTGCGGGCTGCCCGTGATCGTGCCGAGACCGCCGCTGCCGCGCGCAGCAGCTTCCTGGCCAATATGAGTCATGAAATTCGTACGCCGATGAATGCCATCATCGGTTTTACCGACCTGCTGCTGGAAACCCCGCTTTCCAGTGAACAGCGTCGCCATCTGAGTACCGTGCAGCATTCGTCGCGTTCATTATTGGGCTTGCTCAATGACATCCTCGACACGGCCAAGCTCGACCGGGGCGCCATCGAGCTGGAGCAACTGGATTTCTCCCTGCGCGAACTGTGCGAGCAGGTGCTCGCAACGCAGCGCCTGACGGCCGAAAGCAAAGGCCTGCAACTGCATCTGGATTTCCCGGCAACGACCAACGAGTTCTTCTGCGGGGACCCACTGCGATTGCAACAAGTGCTGACCAACCTGCTCGGTAATGCGGTCAAGTTCACCCTGCACGGCGAGGTTCGCCTGAAAGTGACGGGTGAGCCGGGCGCGATGCGTCTGGCGGTGAAAGACACCGGCATTGGTATCGCAGCCGACCGCCTGGAGAAGATCTTCGAGCCGTTTGCTCAGGCCGATGCGTCGATGAGTCGACGTTTCGGTGGTACCGGACTCGGTACCACCATCTCTCGGCAATTGGTCGAGTTGATGGGGGGGCGCTTGCGGGTCGAAAGTACAGAAGGGCAGGGCAGTTGCTTCAGCATCGAATTGCCGCTGCGCGCCGGCAAGCGCTTGGCGTCGCAGCAACGCGCCGTGCTGCCTGAACTGGGGCGGCTGAATATTCTGGCGGCCGATGACGTGCCGCAGAACCTCGAATTGTTGCAACTGACCCTGGAGCATTTCGGCCATCGCGTACACTGCGTCGCCGATGGTGAAGGCGCACTACAGGCGTTCACCCAGCAGCGTTTCGATCTGATCCTGATGGATGTGCAGATGCCGGGTGTTGACGGCCTGGAAGCGTCGCGACGAATCCGCCAGCTGGAGGCCGCCGAGGCGCGAGAGCCGATTCCGATCATTGCTCTGACCGCCAGCGTACTTGATCAGGACCGTCAGGCAGCGTTGGACTCGGGGATGAATGGTTTCGCCTCGAAGCCTTTGGATCTCAACGCACTGCTTTGGGAAGTTGCCCGTCTGCTGGGTCTGACCGATGTGCCCGGCGCCGTCGTCAGTGCCACCCAAGTTGCCGACGACAGCTTGTTCGACTGGGTGCGTGGCAGCCGCTTATGGGGTGGGCCGTTACGCATGGCACAGGCGATCAGCGTGTTCATCACCGAGCAGGCTGACCTGAGCATGCGCTTGCAGCAGTCGGTGCAGGCGCACGACTGGGAAAACGGGCGGGCACTTGCACATCGCATGCACGGTGCGGCCGCCAATTTGGCCTTGAACCATCTGAGCAGCCTCGGCCGGGAAATCGAGCAGGCGTTCGTCGCACATGACCAAGCCACGCTGGGCAGGCTGCTGCGCGACCTCGAGCGAGCCCTGCAGGCCATCCGCGAGAACCTGCCGCAGGTGCCGCAGGCCAGCGCCGATGTGCTCGGTTCGAGCATTGATCCGCAGGTGTTGCTCAGCCATGCGATGCAACTGCGTAGCGCCCTGGTGCGTGGCAGCCTCGACGATGAGGCACTGCAGGCCATCGAGCGGGCTGCAAGCGGCAGCGCCCACGCCAGCACCCTGAGCAGCCTGCGTCAGGCGCTCGATGACTTCGATTTCGATCAGGCACTGCTGGTGCTCGATCAACTGTTGCTGCAACTGCAAGACGAGGAAACGACTCCATCATGAATCAGGCTGCCGATACCCGTCCGCTGCTGTTGCTGGTCGATGACGAACCCACCAACCTGCAGGTGCTGCGCCATATCCTGCAGGAGGACTACCGCCTGCTGTTCGCCAAGGAGGGCATGCGCGCGCTGGAAATGGCCGAGCGCGAGCGGCCCGATCTGATCCTGCTCGACGTGATGATGCCCGGCATGACCGGCTACGAGGTGTGCGAGCAGCTCAAGGCCAGCCCTGAGCTGAAGGCCATTCCCGTGATCTTCGTCAGCGCCCTTGGCGACGTCGAGGATGAGACGCGCGGCTTCGAAGTCGGTGCGGTGGACTACATCACCAAACCGGTCAGCCCACCCATCGTGCGGGCGCGGGTGCGCACGCATCTGTCGCTGGTGCGTGTCGACGAGCTCAGGCAGACCCGCCTGCAGATCGTTCAGCGCCTGGGTATGGCTGCCGAGTACAAGGATAATGAAACGGGTCTGCACGTGATTCGCATGAGTCATTTCTCCAGGGTGCTGGCGCTGGCGGCCGGCTTCAGCGAAAGCACGGCCGAGGAGCTGCTCAACGCCGCGCCGATGCACGATGTCGGCAAGATCGGCATTCCCGATGCGGTGCTGCGCAAGCCGGGCAAGCTCGACGAAGAGGAGTGGCAGGTGATGCGTCAGCACGTAGAAATCGGTGCGCGGATCATCGGCGAGCATAGCTCTGGGCTGCTGCGCACGGCGCATCGTATTGCCCTGTCGCACCATGAGAAGTGGGATGGCAGCGGTTACCCCAATGGCCTGAGGGGGGAGGATATCCCTCTGGAAGGGCGCATCGTTGCCATTGCCGATGTGTTCGATGCCCTGACCAGCGTGCGGCCCTACAAGCAGGCCTGGTCCGTGGAGGATGCCGTGGCTTTCCTGCGTGAACAGAGTGGTCGTCACTTCGATCCGCGCCTGGTCGAGCTGTTCATCGACTGTCTGCCGGAAATTCTGCGCATCAAGGAACGCTGGGCCGAGCAGCCGGCCAGCTGAAATCTTCTGTGTAAAACCTGCCTTCTGCCCGCTTGGTGATTGCCGTGGAGAAGGCTATTGTCAGGAGTCTACCTTTACCGAGTACAGGCCTCATCATGCAGAAGAAACTGATTCCGTTGCTGTGCGCCGCGTTCGCTGGTCTTGCCGATGCGGCGGTCGTGACCAAGACGATTCCCTACGAAATCGACGGTGAAACATTCGAAGGTGTGCTGGTCTACGACGATTCGGTCACCACGCCGCGCCCGGGCCTGCTCGCCGTTCCCAACTGGACGGGGGTGAACGAGGACACCGTGGCCAAGGCCGCGCGTGCCGCGGGTGACAAGTACGTGGTGTTCCTTGCCGATATGTATGGCAAATCCATTCGCCCCAGCAACCCTGAAGAAGCGCGTGCTGCGGCCACTGCCGTGCGCGCTGACCGTCCGCTGATGCGCAAGCGTGCTCAGGCAGCGGTCGATGTGCTCAAGGCGCAGGGCAGCGCGGTGGCACTGGACCTCGATAAGCTCGGTGCCATTGGCTTCTGCTTCGGTGGCGGTACGGTGCTGGAACTGGCCCGTGCGGGCGCACCGCTGAAGGGCTTCGTCTCTTTCCATGGCAACCTGGATACGCCCAATCCCGCCGATGCGCAGAACATCAAGGCGCCGGTATTGGTGCTGCATGGCGCGGATGATCCAGCCGTACCGCAAGAGCAGGTCGACGGCTTCATCGCCGAGATGAAGGCGGCCAAGACCGATTGGCAACTGGTGAGCTACGGTGGCGCAGTGCACTCGTTTACCAACCCCAAGGCCAACGTGCCGGGTCGCAACGAATACCATCCGGTGGTTGCTGCACGAGCATTCAAAGCGATGAACGATCTGTTCGATGAGGTCTTCGCCGAGCAGTAACGCCAGGGTTGTGTACGCGTTCAACGAAAGGCTGCGCCCATTGGGCGCAGCCTTTTTCTTTTATTTCACCGGCAGCACGGCAATGTCGATGATGCCGTCCGGCAGATCGGCGACGTCACCTAGGGTGGTGGGCTTGCCGCTGGCCAGATCCAGCTGATGCAGGGTCTTGCCGGTCAGCACGTAGGCGGTGTTGCCGCCCTTGCCGTCACTGGCGATATCCAACGCAGCGGCCTTGAGGCCATCGGCGACCTTGCCGACCAGTTGCTGCACGCCATCGTTTGGCGGGTTCTGCAGCATCAGGCTGCTGCTGGCCAGATCGATGTTGTACAGCGCGGTGCTCTGGGTACCGGCATAGGCATTGGTGTAGGCGCCGGCGACCACTTTGGCGTGCTTGCCGGTGTAGGGGCCGTCGGCTGCGTAGGCAACCTTGCCGTCTACGGCGACTTCACCGGTATCGACGTTTACCCGCAGGCTGGTGCCGTCCGGGCCGAGCAGGCGCAGGCGGTCGGCCACCGGGTTGAAATCGACCACGGCCTGGCCGCTGCCGGACAGCGCAGTTTGCAGCTTGCTACCTGCCGTTGCCTTGCCGCTGGCAGTGTCCAGGATGTAGAGCTGATCGTTGCCGCCAAGGGCATAGAGCTGACCACTGGCCGGACGCACGTCCAGGCCACGCAGATCGCTGGCGCCGCTGACCGCCATGCTGGCGGTGACCTTGAGGCTGGCGACATCGACCTTGAACAGCTGGCCATCGGCGCCCAGTGCGAGCAGTTCGGTGGCGCTGGCGGCACCTGCACTCAGGGTCAGCAGGCCGGCGGTGCAAAGGGTAGTGATGCGTTGCATGGTTGTTCCTCATAAAGGTTTCAGCATCGAGACGAAGCCGGCTGGCCGGCTTCGCAGGTGCCTCGACGAAACACCTGTGAGCTATACCCGCGAGGAACGGGTTTGGATGTCGGCGGACGAAAATATTTTTTCGGCGGGGTATCGCCTGCTTGTAAAGGTGCCGGCCGAGCGGCCGGCAACCTGCTCAGTTGGCGCTGGCCAGCACGGCGCGGCCGATATACAGCACCGGCCCGCTGGGTTGGTCGTAGGGCGAACCACCGGCTGGCTCGAGCGTCAGCTCGAACAGCTGGCCGGCTTGCACCGCGCCGATTTGCTCAGCTGGCAGGCGCAGCGGTTGGCCCGCTTCGACCAGGCCCAGCGAGCGTGGGCCGTCGGCCGGATCGATCAACGTCCAGAACTGCAAGGCGCGACCTTCAGGCACCTGGTCGGCGACCAGTGGATCGAGTTGCAGGGTGCCATCGCTGCTGATCTGGATCACCCAGCCCGGTTTGGCCGCTTCGCCCGGCTGCTGCAGCACCACGGTATAGCGTTCGCCGGCGCTATCCGGGGCGCGCAGCAGCGGCAGCAGCACGGCAACCAGCAGCGCCATGGCCAGCGCGGCTGCGGTCAGGCGCCAGGTCAGCAGGCTGTTCCACCAGTTGCCCAGCGGGTTCGGGCGCGGCTCATCATGCAGGCCCAGACTCTGCCGAATACGTGACCACAGGGCCGGGGAGGGGGCTTGTTCCGGTAGCTGGTCGCTGAGTTCGAGAAAGTGTCGTTCCCATTCCAGGGCCATACGGGCGGCATTTTCATCGTCTTCGAGCAACTGGCGCACCTCGGCCGCTTCATGCTCATCGAGCAAGCCCAGCAGGTATTCGCCAATCAGGGCGCGACGTTCTTCGGGTTCGTGCGGAATCATGCTTGCAGACACTCCTGCAGCGCGCGCAGGCCGGCGCGGATACGGCCTTTGATGGTGCCCAGCGGGGTGCTCAGGCGGCTGGCGATCTGCTCGTGGGTCAGCCCCCGGTAGAAGGCCAGCAGAATCGGGTGACGGCGCGGCTTTTCCAGGCGCTGCAGGCAGTTGCGCAGCAGGCGCTGCTCGGCTTGCTCCAGCGCCTTGGCTTCAGCCTGTGGGCTGTCGTCCAGCACCCGCTCGATGAAGTCATCGTCCACCTCGACATGCCGGCCGCTGCTGCGCAGGGCATTGAGCACGCGGTAACGCAGTATGCTGTGCACCCAGGCACGGCCGTTGCCTAGTTCGCGCCGATAACGCGCCGCGTGCTGCCAGATACGCACGAAGGCGTCGTGCAGACAATCCTCGGCCATATCGCGCCGGCCCAGCATGCTGATGGCCAGACCGAGCAATTGCCCTGCTTCTTGCCGGTAAAGCGCCTGGAAGGCACGTTCGTCGCCGCGCGCGCAGGCTTCCAGGGTACTTTCGTAGTCGAACTCGCGATCTGCCATGGGTCATCCGTTGGCCTGAGAAATCCGCATGCAGCTTATACCCGGCCACTGCGCTTCTGGATCACGCACCGGTAACAAAAAGTCGCCGGCACGGGTTTCAGCGCGGCAATTCGATGCGCGTGCTCTCGCCTGGCACCTGTGGCCAGTCGCCGGCGGCCCAGCGCTGGCGCGCCTGTTCGATCAGCTCCGCGGTGCTGGCGACGAAGTTCCAGTTCATACGCCGCGGGCCGATGGGCTCGCCGCCGATCAGGGTCAGGTGGCACTCACCGCAGGCGCTGAGCAGAGGCGTTTCACCTGCCGAGATCACGGCCATGGTGTGCCTGGGCAGCGTCTCGCCATCCAGTTCCGCTTCGCCATCGATCACGTACAGGGCGCGCTCGCTGTGTTCGGCCGGGATCAGCAGGCTGGCCCCGGCGCTCAGACGCAGCTCGGCATACAGGGTCGGTGAGTGTACCGGTACGGGTGATTCGAGGCAGAAACCACGGCCAGCGATCAGGGTGATCCGTACGCCCATGGCTTCGCTGCGGGGTAGCGAAGCCGCGGGGTGATGGCTGTAAGCCGGTTCGCCCTGCTCATCGGCTTGCGGCTGCGCCAGCCACACTTGCAGGCCGTGTAGCCGCTTGTTTTTCTCGAGCAGTTCGGCTGGGCTGCGTTCGACATGCGCGACGCCACGGCCAGCGGTCATCCAGCTGACATCACCCGGTTCGACCCGTTGGTCCGAGCCCAGGCTGTCCTTGTGTTGCAGCTGACCCTCGAACAGGTAGGTGAGTGTCGACAGGCCGATATGCGGATGTTGGGCGATATTCATGCCGCTGCCGGCGGGGTAGTCCTGCTCGAGCATGTGATCGAAAAACACGAAGGGACCGATGCTGCGAAAGCGTGCCGAGGGCAGTGGGCGCAGAATGGGCTGGCCTGAGATGTCCTCGGCGCGTGGGTGGATCAGCTGCAGCTCACTCATGCCGGTGTTCCCGCCAGGCGGGTTTCGACCTGGATGTCGCTGCTGGTCATCAGCTTGTGAATCGGGCACTTGTCGGCGATGCGCAGCAGTTGCTGGCGCTGGGTGTCATCCAGCGGTCCCTTGAGCGACAGTTCGACGATCAGGCGATAGTTGCCGGCGCGCTCTTCGCTGTCATCACGCTCGACGTTGACGTCGATACCTGCCAGCGGCAACCCGCGCTGGCGTGCGTAGATCAGCAGGGTCATGGCCTTGCAGGTGCCGAGCGCGGCGTCGAACAGGTCGTGCGGATCGGGGCCGGCGCCGTCACCACCCAGCTCGGGGGAAACGTCGCCAAGCAACTGGTGTGAGCCGATTTCGATCTGCTGCTGCAGACCCTTGCTGTTATGGATACGAATCATCAGGCGCCCTTCGTCATGAGCCGGCAATGCGCTGAGCCTAGCCCAGGTAGGCGCCAATGCACCAGAAGTCCGGCGTGCGGGGCGCTGCAGGGCGTAATCGAACTTGCCAGGCCGCCCGGCGGTCTATGCTGCTCTAGCCGTCAGGAGGACTCGCCTTGCTCAATTGCCGATCAATGCCATGGATACTTGCACTCAGTGCTGCTATTACCTGCAGCGTCCAGGCTCGCGAATACCGTTACAGCGACGCTCATCTGCACTACGTGGATTTCTTTCAGGAGAGTGCCGGCATGGACGAGTTGCTGGAAAAGATGGCGGAAAACAACGTCGATCATGTGATGTTCTCCGGCATTCCGGTGGCCAAGAAGTGGGACGAGGACGAGCCCAAGCGCCCACGTTACTATGCCGGTGATGACGCCAACGCCTACTGGTACAGTGCCACCGATGTATTCATTGCCGACGCCTACAAACGCCTGCCGGCCGAGCAGCGCAAGCGCTTCCACCCGTTCCTGTCCGGTTTCAACCCCAATGACAAGAATGCCGATGCGCATATCCGTCGCATGCTCGAACTCGATCCTGGTCTGTGGCAGGGTATCGGTGAGGTCTTCACCCGCCATGATGACCTTACCGCGCTGATCCACGGCAGCGCGCCGCGCGCCAACAACGAGGCGCTGGCGCGCGTCTTTCATCTGGCCGCCGAATACGATCTGCCGGTGATGTTGCACTCGAACATCACCTCCAAACGTGAGCGCGAGCCGATCTATTTGGAAGAAATCGAGGCGCCGCTGCGCAACCATCCACACGTTCGCTTCATCTGGGCGCATGCCGGCACCAGTGCCGAAATTCATCGCCATCAGGAGAAGCTGAATTTCCTTCTGGAGACGATCGAGCGCATGCTCGGCCAGTACCCGAATCTGTATATCGACCTGTCCTGGACCATGCTGCAGCCCTATCTGCTGGACGAGAACGGTCAGCCAGACGATAAATGGGCGCATCTGGTCAGCAGCTATCCAGATCGCTTCATGCTCGGTTCCGACGTGGTCGGGCGCTTCGGTAATCTGGGCGAGTACATGAAAGGCTTCGAGCCGTTTCTCGATGCTTTGCCCGAGGACGTTGCGCACAAGGTCGCGCGTGACAACTTCCTGTCGGTATTGCCGCGCCGGGTGCAGGCCGAACTGGATCGCTAGGGTGGAAATCGCGCTGCGATTATGCGCGTGCTGTGCCCGTCAGCATGGCTGTCATCAGGCTGTCACCCGGACGTCATAGCCTCGCGCTCACTTCAACGAGGAGCGCATCATGCGTGACACCCGAATGGCCGTGATGGCCGGTCTATTGCTCTGGGCAGGGCTGAGCCAGGCTGACGTCCGTATCGATGGGCCGGTGGAATACGGCATCTTCAGCAGTAACTATCAGGATTTTCAGCCGGGCGAGCGGGTACTGACCCGCAGCAATCAGGCGATCCAGCGCACCGAGCAGATTCCCGCCAGGCTCGGCACCAAGTTCGGCATGCGCTACCGCCTGGCGGGTAAGCGCGAAGGCGATGTGCCGCTGACGCTGCTGTACCTCACGCCGGGTGTGATGACGCCCGATGGTCAGCGTCATGACAAGTTCGAAGTGCAGCAGCAGCTGGTGCCCGGTGCGGCGCAGGACGTCATGGCTTTCGAGTTCACCGAACACCATGAGGTGGTGCCCGGTGAGTGGCACTTCATCGTCTATCAGGGCGACCGCAAGTTGGCCGAACAGCGTTTCTCCGTGCGCTGAGTTGTCATCCCTCAGCCCTGCCGGAGTCAGGCTCCGTTTACGGGCGCGTCGAGCTAAACCGGCCATGGCGATGACGCCCTGCAAACAGCTGAGAAACGCAGTGAAAGCCCGTTCTGTTCGGGCTCGCGCGTGAGCCTGTTGTTAATGCCGCCCCCTCAAGCGCAGGCACTTTTCCCATAAAGTCCGTTTGTCTTTGTCGCACCTAACCAGCGGAGAGCGTTCCGGGCCGATCAGGCCCGGCGCAAGGTGTTGCTGAAATTTCGTGTTCGCTATCAAGCGTGCAGCGAAGTCGCCGATAAACAGTCCGGGATCAGCGCAATCTCACCTGATCTTCGACCAGGTATGGGTTGAAGGTGTCTCGACTTCTGCGCGTATGGGAGTTCCACAACATGTCGCTGCGTAACCTTTCGATTGCTCCGCGTGCTTCTTTGGGGTTCGGCCTGGTGGCTTTGCTGGTGCTATTGCTTGGCGCTTTCTCTCTTTTCCAGATGCTGGAGATGCGCAAACAATCCGAAGCAATCGACAATAACTGGCTACCCAGCGTCGTAACGCTCGGGGAAGTGAGTCAGGATATCCTGCGCCTGCGGGCCATTACCTTGCGCCTCATGCTCAACCGTGATCCTGCCGATGTGCAGACCAACTTGCGTCTGGCAGATGAGTTACGCAATGAAGTGCTTCAGGCCGAATCGGTGTTCCGGGAGCTGATCTCGAGTCCTGAGGAGCGCGCAGCCTATGACGTCTTCCGCCAGGCCGAAGCAAGTTATCTGCAGGAGCAGGGCAAGATTGTCGAGTTTGTTCGTCAGGGCAATTTCGACGGGGCCGTTGCTGTATCGCGTGGCCCGCTCAATGAGTATGCCGACAATATGACGAGAGCACTGCGTGATCTTGCCGAGATCAACAGGGAAGGGGCCTCTGCCGCAGCCCGTGAAGCTGAACGGGTATTCGACTCCGCCCTGATCTGGGTGATCACGATGATGGTGCTGGCCGCCCTGACCACCATCATTCTGGCGATACTGTTGACGCGCAGCATCGTTGCACCGCTGGCCGAGGCCGTGCGCGTGGCTGAGGTCGTTGCTTCGGGCGATCTGACGCAGGCCATCGATGCGTACGGTACGGACGAGCCGGCGCGCCTGCTGGCTGCCCTGAAGAACATGCAGAGCAACCTGCGAGGCACCATCCAGAGCATTGCCGACTCCTCCAATCAGTTGGCCTCGGCCTCGGAAGAGCTGCATGCGGTCACCGAAGATTCCACGCGTGGCCTGCACCAGCAGAACACCGAGATCGAGCAGGCCGCTACGGCGGTCAACGAAATGACCGCCGCCGTCGAGGAGGTGGCGCGTAATGCGGTGAGCACCTCGGAAGCGTCGCGCGCCTCTACCGTGACCGCACAGCAGGGGCGCGAGCAGGTGCGGCAGACGGTGGAGTCCATCGGCCAGTTGGCCACTGACGTGACCAGCACGGCCGGCGAGGTTGAGCAACTGGCGCAGCGGGTGCACGAAATCAGCAAGGTGCTCGATGTCATCCGCTCCATCGCCGAGCAGACCAACCTGCTCGCGCTCAACGCCGCCATCGAGGCCGCGCGGGCCGGTGATGCCGGGCGCGGTTTTGCCGTAGTGGCCGATGAGGTGAGGGCGCTGGCGCATCGTACGCAGCAGTCGACTCAGGAAATCGAGCAGATGATCGGCGGCATCCAGAGTGGTACGGAACGCGCCGTGACTGCCATGCAGAGCAGCAATGGCCGCACGCGTTCGACCCTGGAGGTGGCGCAGGCGGCTGGTGTGGCGCTGGAGCAGATCACTCAGGCGATCTCTTCGATCAACGAGCGCAACCTGGTGATCGCCAGCGCTTCCGAGGAGCAGGCGCAGGTCGCGCGCGAGGTGGATCGCAACCTGGTCAACATCCGTGACCTGTCGCTGCAGACCTCGGCCGGTGCCAATCAAACCAGTGCGGCGAGTCAGGAGCTGTCGCGTCTGGCCGTGGATCTGAACGGGCTGGTGGCGCGCTTCAAGGTCTGAGGCAGGCCGCAAACGATAACGGCGCCCGAGGGCGCCGTTATCTGTACCGCAGCAGCGATTACTTGCCGGCCCAGCGCTTGAGCACCAGGGTGGCATTGGTGCCGCCGAAACCGAAGCTGTTGCTCATCACGGTATCGAGCTTGGCATTCTCGACGGTGGTCAGCTGGATCGGCATGTCGGCCACTTCCGGGTCGAGCTCGTCGATGTTGGCCGAGGCAGCGATGAAGTTGCCTTCCATCATCAGCATGCAATAGATCGCTTCCTGCACACCGGCTGCGCCCAGGCTGTGACCGGACAGGCTCTTGGTCGAGCTGATGGCCGGTGCCTTGTCGCCAAATACTTCACGCACGCCACGAATTTCGGCGACGTCGCCGACCGGCGTCGAGGTGCCATGGGTGTTGAGGTAGTCGATCGGGGTGTCGACGGTGGCCAGCGCCTGCTGCATGCAGCGCACGGCACCTTCACCGCTCGGGGCCACCATGTCGTAGCCGTCGCTGGTGGCGCCGTAACCGACGATTTCGGCGTAGATCTTCGCACCACGGGCCAGGGCATGTTCCAGCTCCTCGACCACGACCATGCCGCCACCGCCGGCGATGACGAAGCCGTCACGCTTGGCGTCGTAGGCGCGCGAAGCCTTTTCCGGTGTCTCGTTGTATTGGGTGGAGAGGGCGCCCATGGCGTCGAACAGGCAGCTCTGGCTCCAGTGCTCTTCTTCACCGCCGCCGGCGAAGACGACATCCTGCTTGCCCAGCTGGATCTGCTCCATGGCCTGACCGATGCAATGTGCGCTGGTGGCGCAAGCAGAGGAGATGGAGAAGTTCACGCCCTTGATCTTGAACGGCGTGGCCAGGCAGGCCGATACGGTGCTGCCCATGGTGCGGGTGACACGGTATGGGCCGATGCGCTTGACGCCTTTTTCGCGCAGGGTGTCGATGGCTTCCATCTGGTTGATGGTGGAGGCGCCACCGCTGCCGGCGATCAGGCCGGTGCGCGGGTTGGAAACCTGCTCTTCGCTGAGGCCGGAGTCCTTGATCGCCTGCTCCATCGACAGGTAGGCGTAGGCTGCCGCGTCGCCCATGAAGCGGAACAGCTTGCGGTCGATCAGCTCTTCCAGATTCAGGTCGACCGAGCCGGAAACATGGCTGCGCAGGCCCATTTCGGCGTAGGACGGATTGAAGCGGATGCCCGACTTGCCTGCACGCAGGCTGGCGGCCACGGCTTCTTTGTCAGTGCCCAGGCAGGAAACGATGCCCAGACCGGTGATCACTACACGACGCATGTGCAAGTCCTTCAGAAACTGTCAGTGGAGGTGAACAGGCCAACACGCAGGCCTTCGGCACTGTAGATTTCGCGGCCGTCCACGGCCACGGTACCATCGGCGATGCCGAGCACCAGCGAGCGGTTGATGGTGCGCTTGATGTGGATGTTGTAGGTGACTTTCTTGGCGGTCGGCAGCACCTGACCGAAGAATTTCACTTCACCGCTACCCAGCGCACGGCCGCGCCCCGGGTTGCCTTGCCAGCCCAGATAAAAACCGACCAGTTGCCACATGGCGTCGAGGCCAAGGCAGCCGGGCATGACCGGATCACCCTCGAAGTGGCAGCCGAAGAACCACAGATCCGGATTGATGTCGAGCTCAGCGACGATTTCGCCCTTGCCGTACTTGCCGCCGGTTTCGCTGATGTGTGCGATGCGATCGATCATCAGCATGTTCGGGGCGGGCAGTTGCGCGTTCCCGGGGCCGAACAGTTCGCCGCGGCTGCAGGCGAGCAGGTCTTCCCGAGAGTAGGCGTTTGGTTTTGTCATGCGAGCTCCTCAATTGTCCCCATGCTTCTAAGGCTGGGCGAATCGTCCTGGCCGGCGCGTCTGGAAAATCAGATCGGGCGCCGGCAGCCTAGTCATAGACTGTTGCGTTGTGGTGAAAGTCACAGCGCAGTGAGTACAGTTGTACTCTGCTGCTTCCATGTTGTCACAGCTGCAGCAGTTTCCCCTTGTAACGCCGGTTTGTCATGGGCGCCAGTTGACTAAGGTCGCGATGGCAGCCAGCGCTGCAGGATACGTTGCAGGTCGGCACGTTTGAATGGTTTTGCCAGGTAATCGTTCATTCCGGCGGCCAGGCAGGCTTCGCGGTCGCCCTGCAGGGCATTGGCGGTGAGGGCGATGATGGGCAGTTGTTGCCTGCCCTCGAGCTGGCGAATTTGCCGCGTTGCCTCGTAACCGTCCATCAGCGGTAGCCTGCAGTCCATGAGGATGGCGGCGTAATCCTGTGCGCGGCAGTTCTGTACGGCCTGTTGACCGTCGCCGACCAGGCTGACTTGGTAGCCCAGGCTGCGCAGCATGGCTTCGATCACGGTCTGGTTGACCGGGTTGTCCTCGACCAGCAGCACGGCCTGACCGTTGCCGCCGGCCAGCGGTTGACCGTCACGGTCGGGTACCTGCGTGCTGCAGGGGCGAAATGGCAGGGGAATTTCCAGGGTGAATACCGAGCCCGTTCCCAGCTCACTCTGCGCATGCAGGGTGCCACCCATGCGCTCGGCAAGGGTACGTGCAATCGGCAGGCCGAGGCCGGTGCCGCCGTAGCGCCTGGAGATAGAGGTGTCGGCCTGCTGGAAGGCATCGAACATATGTTCCAGACGCTCGTCATCGATGCCGATACCGCTGTCGTGCACTGCACATGTGAACCACAGCACCTGTTCGTCCAGCGTTTGCCACTGGGTTTGTACCCGTATCTGGCCTTCTTCGGTGAATTTCAGTGCGTTGCCGATCAGGTTGACCAGAATCTGTCGGATGCGTGTGGGGTCACCGCGTACTTCCAGGCGCTCCAGGCCGGGCTGAGTTTCCAGCAGCAATTGCAGGCCGCGTTGCTGGGCGCTGTGCTGAAATACCTGGACCGAGCCCTGCAACAGCTCGGTAAGGTTGAAGGGGATGGCTTCGAGTTCCAGGGCGCCACGTTCGATCCGCGAGAAATCGAGGATATCGTTGATCACCTTGAGCAGGTGCTCGGTGGATTCGGTGGCCAGGGCTGCATACTCCGCCTGTTCGTCGTTCAGGCTGGTGGTTTCCAGCAGCTGCAGCATGCCCAGTACGCCGTTCATGGGGGTGCGCAGTTCATGGCTCATCATGGCCAGGAAGTCCGACTTGGCACGGTTGGCCTGCTCGGACTCCTCGCGTGCCTGAATCAGTTCGGCCATCGCCCGCTGCTGTTGCTGGCCGCTCTGTTCGAGTGCGCTGGCCAGGTCGTTGATGTGTCGGGCCAGGTCGGTCAACTCGTCATTGCCACGTTCGATCAGTGCTGGACTGTAGTCGCCACGCTGGATGCGTTCGAGGGCTTTGCCCATGGCGCTGAGTGGTTGCGCCAGGCGCCTGGCCAGGCGCCTGGCGAGCAGGAAGGTCAGGAGCAGGGCGAACAGGGCCAGAACGCCGGCCTTGAGCAGTATTTCCTGCTGGCGGGTGTTGAAGGTGTCGTTGGAAATGCCGACGACGACCCGCCCCAGATAGCCGTCGCCGAGCGATTTACCCTGCACCGGTATCCGTTCCTGCGCCGACAGCGCCTGCAGGCGAATCGGCGCCTGGAAGATTTCCACCTGAGGTGTGCTGTGGCCCTGTTCCTTGGGCCGCTCGACATACACGAGGATGTTGTCGTCACGGTCGCGAACTTCGGCGAAGCGGACATCGGGAGTGCTCAGCGTGGCACGCAGCAGTATTTCCAGGATATCCAGCTTGCCGTTGATCACACCATATTCGGTGGCCGGCGCCAGTTGATTGGCGATCAATTGGCCGGTGTGTCCCTGCTCCTGGCGCAAATCCTGCAGGCGAGTAAAGGTGAGAAAGCCGGTCAGCAGCAACGTCAACAACAATGCCGGGCCGACACTGATCAGCTGGGTGCGGGTGTGGATGTTCCAGCCGCGGCGCTGAGCATGAGCTTTACCGCCAGGCATTGGCCGGGGATTTGCCGCTGGTTGCTCGGCGGCGCCGGAAGGGGGCGAGGGGCTGCCTGTGGGCACGAGTCGTCCTTGGCAATTAACGTTGGTCGCTCATGGTAACCGAGCCGTCGCGCTTTGCCAGTCTCAGGCGTGTGCACTCTGCGCCAATTCTCGTTTGCGCCTGCCCGCGCAGGGGCATTACTGAACTTTTGCCCTGACCAGCTACTCTCGGCTCCGTATAATGCCCGCAGACCGCCATCACGCATGGCCTCATTCGGAAGACCTATGACACAGCTTCAACCCATTGCCGTACTCGGTGGCGGTAGTTTCGGTACCGCACTGGCCAATTTGCTGGCGGAGAACGGCCAGCGCGTCCTGCAGTGGATGCGTGATCCCGAGCAGGCCGAGCAGATGCGCCAGAGCGGGGAAAACCCGCGCTACCTGAAAGGCGTCAAGCTGCATCCCGGCATCGAGCCGACCAGCGATCTGAGCGGCGTACTGCAGCAGGCCGAACTGGTGCTGGTGGCCTTGCCCTCCAGTGCCCTGCGCGATGCCCTGCAACCGGTCGCTGCGCTGCTGGCCGGCAAGATGTTGATCAGCACCACCAAGGGCATCGAAGCCAGAACCTTCAAGCTGATGAGCCAGATTCTCGAAGAGATCGCGCCTGATGCGCGTATCGGCGTGCTGTCCGGGCCGAATCTGGCCAAGGAAGTGGCTGATCACGCACTGACTGCCACGGTCATCGCCAGTGAGGATGAAGCACTGTGCCTGCGCGTGCAGCAGGCGCTGCATGGTCGAACCTTCCGCGTCTATGCCAGTGCCGACCGTTTTGGTGTCGAACTCGGCGGTGCGTTGAAGAACGTCTACGCCATCATGTCCGGCATGGCGGCGGCGCTGGGCATGGGCGAGAACACCAAGAGCATGCTGATCACCCGCGCCCTGGCGGAAATGACCCGTTTCGCGGTCAAGCTTGGTGCCAATCCCATGACCTTCCTTGGCCTGGCCGGCGTCGGCGATCTGATCGTCACCTGTTCGTCACCGAAAAGCCGCAATTATCAGGTGGGTTACGCCCTGGGCGAGGGCTTGAGCCTGGAGGAGGCGGTGCAGCGTCTGGGTGAGGTTGCCGAAGGGGTCAACACGCTGAAGGTACTCAAGGCGCGTGCCGAGGAGCTGGACGTCTACATGCCGCTGGTTGCCGGTCTGCATGCCATTCTTTTCGAGGGGCGTACGCTGGCGCAGGTCATCGAACTGTTGATGCGCGGTGAACCCAAGACCGATGTCGATTTCATCCCCACTGCCGGCTTCTGAACCCGGTAGTCAATCAAGGAGTTGCGTCATGAGCGATGAAAAGCAGGAACTGGAACGTGAGTCGATTCTGCTGCGCATTCTGTGGATGGTGATCTTCGTCATCGTCTGGCAACTGGCCGAATTGCTGCTCGGCGCCGTGGTGCTGCTGCAACTGGGTTACCGCCTGTTCTACGGCGCGCCCAATGCCAGCCTGCTGGGTTTTGGCGACAGCCTCAGCCAGTACCTGGCGCAGATCGGTCGTTTCGGCACCTTTAATACCGATGAAAAACCCTGGCCGTTCGCCGATTGGCCGACGCCGCGAGCACCTGAAGGCGAGACCGCACACAGTATTCCGCCGGCGCCGCATCCGGTGCGTGACGAGGAGCCCAAGCTGTGAGGTTATGGCTGTTGCGTCATGGTCAGGCCGAGCCTCAGGCCGCCAGCGATGCGGCCCGCGAACTGACCGCCCATGGTCGCCAGGAAGTGCAACAGGCTGCCGCGCAACTGCTTGGTCGCCCGCTGACCGCTATCATGGCCAGCCCTTACGTGCGCGCTCAGCAGACGGCCGAGTTGGTACGCCTTGAGCTAGGGTTCAGCGGCTCGGTACAGACGGTGTCCTGGCTGACGCCGGACAGCGACCCGCGCGATGCGCTGAAGTACCTCGATGAACGCGAGCGTGCCGAGGTACTGCTGGTCAGCCATCAGCCGCTGATCGGCGCACTGGGTGGTCTGCTGGTGCATGGTCATCGCCAGGAGCCGCTGCCGATGCGTACTGCCAGCCTGGCTGAGCTGGAAGGTGATATTCCGGCAGCCGGGCTGATGGAGCTGCTGGCATTGATTCACCCGCGCTGAGCCTTTGCCCTGAGGCGCTGCGCACCTTGCAGCACGCGCCTGATGCCCGTTCCAGGGCGTCTGAAGGCGAATGTTCCAGTTGCGAAACATTTCTTAACTTGCACCTCTTTTGTTCACGTGGAATAGTCAACCAAGCAAGTGCTTGGTTGATTCCTACAAAAACAACAAAGGAGGAAGCCCTGTGGCTGATGCAATCCGTTTGCCGCTCGAGCTGTTTTACGAACGTGAAGCAAGGCACCCGAACAAACGCTACATGGTTCAACCTCTCGGTGGCGGTCAACTGCTGGAGCTGAGTTGGGCCGAGGTCGGGGAACAGGCCCGACGTGCGGCCAGTTGGTTGCGCAGCCGCGAACTGCCACCGGGCAGTCGTGTCGCCATCGTTTCCAAGAACTGCGCGCACTGGATCATCGCCGATCTGGCGATCTGGATGGCGGGCTGCGTCTCGGTGCCGCTGTATCCCAACCTCACCGCCGACTCCATGCGTCAGGTACTGGAGCATTCCGAGGCGACACTGGCCTTCATCGGCAAGCTCGATGACTGGGCTTCGATGGCGCCAGGCCTGCCGCCAGGGGTGGCGACCATCAGCCTGCCACTGCACCCGCAGGGCCGCTTCGACTTCAGTTGGGATGACCTGCAGCGCAGTGCACCGATTCAGGACGATCCCAAGCCTGCGGCCAACCAGCTGGCCACCATCATCTATACCTCCGGCACCACCGGCATGCCCAAGGGCGTGATGCACAACTTCTCCAACCTCGGCTTCGCCGCCAGTAATGCCATCAAGCTGTTTGGCGTCGGTGAGGATGATCGACTGATCTCCTACCTGCCGCTGTGTCATGTCGCCGAGCGCATGTTCATCGAACTGGCGTCACTCTATGCCGGACACACCATCTTCTTCGCCGAGAGCCTGGATACCTTCCTTGCAGACCTCAAGCGCGCGCGGCCGACGGTGATGTTCGGTGTGCCGCGCATCTGGACCAAGTTCCAGATGGGCGTGTACAGCAAGATGCCGGCGCACAAGCTCGACCGCCTGCTGCGTTTACCCATCATCGGTCGCTTCATCGGCCGTAAGGTGCTCGCCGGGCTTGGCCTGGATGCCATCCGCTATGCGCTGTCCGGGGCCGCTCCGGTGCCCGAGGCGCTGCTCAACTGGTATCGGCGTCTGGGCATGGAGATCCAGGAGGTCTATGGCATGACCGAGAACTGCGGTTATTCCCACGTCTGCCTGCCCGGCAGGTTCAAGCAGGGCTGGATTGGCCAGAACAACCCGGGTGTCGAGGTGCGTATTGCTGAAGACGGTGAAGTTCAGGTACGTAGTGGCGCAACCATGCAGGGGTACTACAAGGACCCGCTCAAGACCGCCGAAGCGCTGACCGACGACGGTTTTCTGCGTACGGGCGACAAGGGCGAGCAGGATGCCGAGGGCAACCTGCGCCTGACCGGGCGCATCAAGGAGATCTTCAAGACCAGCAAGGGCAAGTACGTAGCACCGGCGCCGATCGAAAACCGTCTCGGTGAGCACTCGCGCATCGAGCAGGTCTGTGTGGTTGGGGACGGTCTGCCACAGCCCATCGCGCTATGCGTATTGTCTGATGTGGGGCGCCAGGAAGCGGCCAACGACAGCCGCAACGATCTGGAAAGCAGCCTCAAGGCATTGCTTGCCGAGGTCAATGGTCGCCTCGATCAACATGAACGTTTGCAGGGCCTGGTGCTGGTCAAGGAGGTCTGGGCGGTGGAGAACGGTTTTCTCACACCAACCCTGAAGATCAAGCGCGCGGTGATCGAAGGCACCTATGGCGAGCGGTTTGCCGAGTGGCAGCAGCGCAGCGAAGCGGTGCTCTGGCACGATTGAGCCTGAGCGGGCCGGGGCGACCGGCCCTTACTTCAACCTTCCAGGAGCGCTATTTATGGGGCTGTGGCAACGAACGCCGGATATCGATGCACTTAACGCAACCTTGAAAAACACCATCGGCGAGGTGCTGGACATTCGTTTCGAGGCATTCGATGACGAATCGCTCAGCGCCAGTATGGTGATCGATTCGCGCACCCACCAGCCTTATGGCCTGCTGCATGGCGGTGCCTCGGTGGTGCTGGCGGAAACCCTTGGCTCGACCGCCAGCTACCTGTGCATCGACACCAGCCGCTTCTATTGCGTCGGTCTGGAGATCAATGCCAACCACCTACGCGGCTTGCGTAGCGGACGTGTGCAGGCGGTGGCGCGGGCGGTGCATCTGGGGCGAACCACGCATGTCTGGGACATTCGCCTCAGCGGTGACGATGGCAAGTCCAGCTGCATTTCGCGTCTGACCATGGCCATCGTGCCGTTGGGTGAGCAGCCTGCCAAGGTGTGATGCTGCACATGGGGGCTGCTGCGAGCCTGGCATACCCAGTGAGGGGGTGATGGGCCGAGCATATCCGGCGGTTTTTCAAGCCTGGCCGGGTTCGTACGAAAAGTCGTCGAGCGAGGTTCTGGCGATCCCAGGGCGACCCCGGAAAGGGGCGGGGCGCGGATTGGGCTCGCCCCCGAGTCAAGGCGCTGTAAATGGGCTGGCGTTCCAGTCCGTTGTCAACGCAGCATCAGTGAATACAGAGGCCCACCTTGGGCGCCGGCAGGCATAGCCCTGACCATTGCACCGTCATCAATGGCCGTTACAGTCGTTGCCCCAGGCTGACGGCTGCCGGAGAATCCCGACACCACTGGATTTCGGGTTTAATGCATGTCGCAGTCCGTTTTTTTCGCCCATGCCAACGGTTTTCCGTCGGCCACCTACGGCAAGCTGTTCGCCGCGCTGGCGCCGGACTCTCAAGTGCAGCACCTGGAGCAGCACGGCCACGACCCGCGTTTTCCGGTCAATGACAACTGGTCGAATCTGGTCGATGAGCTGATCCATCACCTCGAGGGTGGTGACGAGCCGGTCTGGGGCGTCGGTCATTCGCTCGGCGGTGTGTTGCACTATCACGCAGCTTTGCTCCGCCCCGAGTTGTATCGCGGCGTGGTGATGCTCGACTCGCCGCTGCTGACCCTGGCCGACCGCATGGTGATCCGCGCCGCCAAACGCTTCGGCTTCATCGACCGCATCACCCCGGCCGGGCGCACCCTGGGGCGCCGTGAAGCATTCGCCGACTTGCTCGAAGCGCGTAATTATTTTGCCGGCAAGAGCTTGTTCCGGCGTTTCGATCCCGAATGTCTGGATGCTTATGTCAGCCACGGTCTGCAGGCGGGAGCGCAGGGTTTGCGTTTGAAGTTCGACCCTGCCACCGAGATCAGCATCTACCGCAGCGTGCCGCACACCGCGCCGGGTCGGCCGCAGCAGCTTGCCGTACCTCTGGCCATGGTTCGGGGGCGCCACAGTCGCGTCGTGCTGCCGCATCATGCGCGTCTGCTCAAGCGCATGCCGCGTGCGGAATATCACCATTTGCCTGGCGGCCATATGTTCCCGCTGGAGCGGCCGCAGGCCACAGCCGAGTTGCTGCGTCAGCTGTTCAGCCGCTGGGCCGGTCATCAGGAGCAAGACGCATGAGCATGGGTGTCGAGGAAGTTCGTCTGAGCCTGCCGCATATCGAGCTGGCGGCGCATCTCTATGGCCCCGAAGAGGGTTTGCCGGTATTGGCCCTGCACGGCTGGCTGGATAATGCCGCGAGCTTCGCGCGGCTGGCACCGAAACTTGATGGGCTACGCATCGTTGCACTGGATTTTGCCGGTCACGGCCATTCCGAGCATCGTGCAGCAGGCGCAGGTTATGCGTTATGGGACTACGCCTATGACGTGCTGCAGGTCGCCGAACAGTTTGGCTGGCAGCGGTTTTCCATCCTCGGCCACTCCATGGGCGCGATCACTGCAGTGTTGCTGGCCGGGGCGATGCCCGAGCGCATTGCGCGCCTGGCGTTGATCGACGGCCTGGTGCCCTATACCGGTGAGGCCGAACAGGCCCCGGAAAAACTCGGTGAGGCATTGCGCGCCAGGCAGAAACTCACCGACAAGCGCAAGCCGGTGTATGCCGAGGTGGCGCGCGCAGTCGAGGCACGCATGAAGGGCGTCGGTGCGGTCAGCCGTGAGGCGGCCGAATTGTTGGCCCAGCGCGGGCTGATGCCGGTGCCTGGCGGCTACACCTGGCGCACCGACAGCCGCCTGACCTTGCCATCGCCGCTGCGCCTGAGCTGGGCCCATGCCCAGGCGTTCGTCCATGCGCTGCAATGCCCGGTCAGTCTGGTGCTGGCCGAGCAAGGCATGATGAGCGCACAGCCGGCGGTGCAGGCTCTGCTCCAGCACGTACCGTTCGAGGTACATCGTCTGCCTGGCGGGCATCATCTGCATCTGGATGACGAGACTGGCGCGCAGCTCGTAGCGGATTGTTTCAATCCATTCCTGCGCTTGCCTTGACTTGCCTGCGTCCCTGGGGAAAGGTGTGGCGGTCTGCCATGGAGGATCGCATGATCGACCCGTCAAAAGTCGTCACCCACTGCTTTGCACGTTCGTTTGCCCTTGGCCTGCAACAGGTCTGCAGTCAATGAAGGGGTATACGAAGCTGTTGTGCGCAGCGCTGGTTACCTTTTGCAGTGCTGCCGTGCTGGCGGCCGATCTGCCAGGCAGCCGCGATCTTGAGGTTTTGCCGCGTTTTCCCGCCAGTCTGATCGTGGCGTTCAAGGAGGCGCCGGACGTCGAGCGCATCTATCCGCAGGGCTCGATTCGCCGTATCAGCGGACGCTTGCGTTACGAGCGCGAGATTCTCGTGCAGGGCCAGCACCGTGCGGTGACCTACGAATTGCCACGCACCCACAGCGCTGATCAGGTATTCACCGCCGCACGGGAAACGCTGCTGCAGCAGGGCGCCGAATTGCTTTACTGGTGCCAGGGCCGCGAGTGCGGCGCCAGCAGCCTGTGGGCCAACTCGGTGTTCGGCAATGCCACGCTGTATGGTTCCGACGACCAGCAGGCCTACGCGCTGTTGCGCCTGGCCGAGCCGAATCACGAAAGCCTGCTGGCGCTGTACAGCATCACCCGGGGTAATCGCCGCGCCTATCTGCATGCCGAGCAACTGGATGCCGGTGCGCCCTTGGGCGAACTGTTGCCGACACCCGCGACTCTGCTGCGGCAGTTGCGCAGCGATGGGCAACTGAAGCTGCCTGATGAAGCCAAGGCTGACAGCGGCTGGGTGGAAGTGCTGGCGCGCAGCCTGAATCTCGACAGCACCTTGCGTGTTACCCTTGCCGGCAGTCAGGCCGAGGCCTGGCGTGAGGCGTTGATCGCGCAACGTGTACGTGAAGCGCGCCTGGAGCTTGGCGATGCTGCCGATGGTGCCCTGAGCATGCGTCTGTTGCGTTAAGCTAGCGCTCGCAATCGCCTATACAGAGCGCCCGTAAGGGCGCTTTGTCGTTTCGCCGAAGGGAGTTTCGCTCGATGGCCAACAATGATCGTCTGCTGGTGCAGATTCTTTTGCTCGGTCTGCTGGCCGCCAGTCTCTGGGTACTGGCGCCATTCTGGTCGGCATTGTTCTGGGCGGCCGTGCTGGCCTTTGCCAGTTGGCCGCTGATGCGTCTGCTGACGCAGTTGCTCAATGGCCGTATGTCGCTCGCGGCAGGCATCCTCACGGGTGTCTGGGTCGTTCTGGTGGCAGTACCCCTGGTCTGGCTGGGCTTCAACCTGGCCGATCACATCAAGGATGCCAACGCGCTGGTCAGAGATCTGCAAGTGAAAGGCCTGCCGCCGCCGCCGAGCTGGCTGGCCGGCATTCCGCTGGTTGGCGAACGTTTGGTGGAGTTGTGGCGCACCGTCGATCAGCAAGGCGCGGCGCTCTTCGATACCGTACGGCCCTATCTGGGCCAGGTCGGTAACTGGCTGATGGCGCGCAGCGCGAAAATCGGCACGGGTATGGTCGAGCTGGCCCTGAGCCTGGTGCTGGTGTTCTTCTTCTATCGTGACGGGCCACGCCTGGCGGTATTCGTGCACAGTTTGCTGGAGCGGCTGATCGGCGTACGCGCCGACCATTACCTGGAGCTGGTCGCCGGCACCGTGCAGCGCGTGGTCAACGGCGTGATCGGTACCGCTGCCGCGCAGGCCGTACTGGCCTATATCGGTTTTGCCATCGCCGGCGTGCCGGGGGCGCTGGTGCTGGCCCTGCTGACCTTCGCCTGCAGTTTCATCATGATCCCGCCGCTGATCTGGGGGCCGTCCGTGGCCTGGCTGGTGTGGCAGGGGGAGATCGGCATGGCGATCTTCCTGGGGGTCTGGGGCTTCTTCGTCATCAGCGGTGTGGACAATATTCTCAAACCGTACCTGATCAGCCGTGGCGGCAACCTGCCGCTGGTGGTGGTGCTGCTCGGTGTGTTCGGCGGCATCCTGGCGTTTGGCTTCATGGGCCTGTTCCTGGGGCCGACCCTGCTGGCGGTGGCCTATAGCCTGCTCAGCGATTGGGTGGCGGACAAGGCGCCAGCCGCCGAAACGACAGTGGACAAACCGCTGCCGGGTGAGCAAACGCGTGGCTGATCAGCCGCGCTCGCTTTCGTACTTGTCGAGGGTATCGCGGGCGATCTGCCGGCCCAGCATGATCAGCTCCGGCGCCTTGTAAAACTCGAAGAAGCGGCAGACGCGCTTGGGCACATTGATCAGGATATCCGGCGGGTAACCGGCGATCTTGTATTGCGCCAGGGAGGTCTGCATCACCTCGAAGCTCTGGTTGACCAGCTCCAACAGCGAGCCTGGCCCGCTGAATTCGGCAATACGCGAGCCACTGGCGGATCGGGGCGCTGCGCCATCTTCCTTGCGGTTCGGGGCTGCCGCCGGAGCGATCTCGTCGCCCGGATGCTGTGCGCTGCCGAGCAGCAGCGTTTCGTCATCGCCCTTGCGGCGAAAGTTCGGCAGGCGCGAGCCGAGGTTGCTCATCAACTGATCGATGCGGCCCTTGAGCGCTGCCGGACGTTCGATCAGCGGCAACTGGTAGTGATTCTGGTTGGTGGCGTTGAGGTTGACCGCGACGATCAGATCGCAGTGGCTGGACACCACCGGGACGATCGGCAGCGGGTTGAGCAGGCCCCCATCGACCAGCATGCGCTTACCCTGAATGACCGGGGTGAACAGGCTGGGGATCGCCGCCGAGGCACGCATCGCCTGGTGCAGACAGCCCTCCTGGAACCAGATTTCCTGCTGGTTGGTGAGGTCCGTGGCGACGGCGGTGAAGGGGATGTTGAGGTTCTCGATATCCACGTCGCCGACGATGTCCTGAATCCGCCCGAACACCCGCTCACCGCGAATGGCGCCCAGGCGGAAGCTGACGTCGAGCAGGCGCAGTACGTCGAGATAATCCAGGCTTTCCGTCCACTCGCGGTACTCCGGCAGCTTGCCCGCCGCGAAGATGCCGCCGACCACCGCACCCATCGAACAGCCGGCGATACAGCCGATTTCATAGCCGCGCGCCTGCAGCTCCTCGATCACGCCGATATGCGCATAGCCACGCGCGCCCCCCGAGCCCAGCACCAGCGCCACTTTCTTGCTCATCGATGGTTCCCCCGTTGAAGCTTTGACCTTACTCGCACACCAGCGTTGAGCCAAGGCAGGCAATGCAGTCTTTGCTAGAATCCGCCGCCAGTCATCGCGGTGAGAGAAAAGCATGAGCGAACCCATTCGTTTGACCCAGTACAGCCACGGCGCCGGTTGCGGTTGCAAGATTTCGCCCAAGGTGCTCGAAGTGATTCTCGCGGGCAGCGGGGCGCAGAATCTCGACCCCAGCCTCTGGGTCGGCAATGCCTCGCGCGATGATGCGGCGGTGTATGCCATCGACGAAGAGCGCGGTGTGGTGTCCACCACCGATTTCTTCATGCCGATCGTCGATGACCCTTACGATTTTGGCCGTATCGCCGCCACCAATGCCATCAGCGATATTTACGCCATGGGCGGCGATCCACTGATGGCCATCGCCATTCTTGGCTGGCCGGTCAATGTGCTGGCGCCGGAAGTGGCGCGCGAAGTGATCCGCGGTGGCCGCGCCGTGTGCGACGAAGCCGGCATCCCGCTGGCAGGCGGGCACTCGATCGATGCCCCGGAGCCGATTTTCGGCCTGGCCGTGACCGGTCTGGTGAGCAAGGCCAACATGAAGCGCAACGACACCGCCACGGCCGGTTGCAAGCTGTACCTGAGCAAACCACTGGGCATTGGCATCCTCACCACGGCGGAGAAGAAGGCCAAGCTGCGTGAGGCCGACATTGGCCTGGCGCGTGACTGGATGTGCACCCTGAACAAGCCCGGCAGCCGCTTTGGCAAGCTCGCCGGCGTGCGCGCGATGACCGATGTCACCGGCTTCGGCCTGCTCGGTCATCTGGTGGAAATGGCTGATGGTAGTGGCCTCAGCGCCCGTGTCGAGTTCGCCCGCGTGCCGCGTCTGGAGAGTGTCGAACACTATCTGGAGCAGGGCTGCATACCCGGTGGCACCTTGCGCAACTTCGACAGCTATGGCGACAAGATCGCACCGCTGCCGGAGCTGGCCAAGCTGCTGCTGTGCGACCCGCAGACCAGCGGCGGCTTGCTGATTGCCGTGGCGGCGGAAGGTGAGGCCGAGTTTCTCGCCGTTGCCGCCGAACTGGGGCTGACGCTGGCGCCCATCGGCGAGATGGTCGAGCGACAGCATTACGCGGTCGAGGTGTTATGATGCGCGACAACTGCACCGACTACCGCGACCTGTTCCTGCATGACCGGCCGCTGATGGACACCCGTGCGCCGGTCGAGTTTCTCAAGGGCGCCTTTCCCGGCGTGATCAACTTGCCGCTGATGAACGACATCGAGCGGCAGAAGGTCGGCACCTGCTACAAGCAGCAAGGCCAGCAGGCGGCCATCGAGCTGGGCCATCAACTGGTCAGCGGCCATACCAAGGCCGAGCGCATCGAAGCCTGGGCGGCCTTTGCCAAGGCCAACCCTGAGGGTTACCTGTACTGCTTTCGCGGTGGCCTGCGTTCGCAGATCGTCCAGCAATGGCTGAAAAGCGAGGCGGGGATCGACTATCCGCGCGTGGTCGGTGGCTACAAGGCCATGCGCACCTTCCTCCTGCAGAGTACGGACGACGCCATTGCCGCGTGCGATTTCGTGCTGGTGGGCGGCATGACCGGCACCGGCAAGACCGAGGTGCTCAGCCAGCTTGGCAACAGCCTGGACCTGGAGGCGCATGCCAATCATCGTGGCTCCAGTTTTGGCAAGCGCGCCAGTGCCCAGCCGGCGCAGATCGATTTCGAGAATGCCCTGGCCATCGACTTGCTCAAGCGCCGCGCGGCAGGGCAGCAGCAATTCGTGCTGGAAGACGAAGCGCGCCTGATCGGTCGCTGCTCCCTGCCATTGCCGCTGCACCAAGCCATGCAGCACTACCCGCTGGTCTGGCTGGAAGACAGCGTGGCCAATCGGGTCGAGCGTATCCTGCAGGCTTACGTGGTCGAGCTGTGTGCCGAGTTCGTTGCACTGCAGGGCGAGCAAGAGGGTTTCAGTGCCTTCGCTGCGCGCTTGCGCGAGAGCCTGGCCAATATCACCCGGCGTCTGGGTGGCGAGCGTTACCAGCGTTTGGCCGCGATCATGGATCAGGCGTTGCAGGAGCAGCAGGCCGATGGCCAGGTGGACACCCATCGCGGCTGGATCGAGGCCTTGCTGGTCGAATACTACGATCCCATGTATGTGTTCCAGCGCGAGAGCAAGTCCGGGCGTATAGAATTCGCTGGCGAACAAGAGGCTGTGGTGCAATACCTCCGTGAACGAAACGGCGGTTGAGCCGGGCACTTTCGCGCAGGCGAGGCGTCATAGATGAGCCAACCTGTAGTCCTGTCCCTCCCGAGGAGTGTGGTCGATGAAACATTGGATCTGTTTGCCGCTGCTGGCGGTGATGCTCACCGGCTGTGCCGGCAAGACCGTTTACCGCGAGACCTGCGCCAACCAGCTGGATGCCGCCTGGAAGGAGCTGAGCATCGCCGAGGCCGAAGGTTTCGCCGGCACCGTGAGCTATTCCAAGGCGCTTTCGCTGCTCACCGCCGCCAAGACTCAGCAGCAGTTCGAGGCCTATGAAGGCTGTGTCAGCAAGGCCGAACGTGCGCGTTTCTACATCCGCGAATCGCGAGCGGGGCGCTGATGCAGATCGATTTCGCTGATCTGAGCCCGCTCGAGACTTATCGCTGGCTGGCGTCCAGTGTCACGCCACGGCCCATCGCCTGGGTGTCGACCCGCTCGGCCGAGGGCGTGGCCAACCTCGCGCCGTTCAGCTTCTTTCAGGTGATCAGCGACAACCCGCCGACCGTGCTGGTCAACGTCAACACCCGTGATGACGGCAGCCTCAAGGATACCCTGCACAATGCCCAGGCCAGCGGCGAGCTGGCGATTCAACTAGTCAGCTTCGCCCAGGCCGAGGCAATGAATGCCAGTGCCGCGCTGCTGCCGCATGAGGTCAGCGAGTTCGCCCACTGCGCCATTGCCAGCCAGCCCTGCGAGCGTATCGACGTGCCGCGTGTCAGTGGCGCAGCGGTGACCTTCGAGTGCCGCGTGGCGCAGATTCAGCCCTATCCGCCGCAGCAGCCCAATTGTCACCTGATCTTCGCCGAAGTGCTGCTGGCGCATATCGATGATGCCGTGCTCAACGAGCAGGGCCGTCTCGATCCACTCAAGCTCGATCTGGTCGGGCGCCTGGGTGGCAGTGCCTATTGCCGCACGCTCGATCTGTTCCAGATGCAGCGGCCCTGATACTGCTTCCGAACGTTCTGGTGATCGTAACCGGGCTGTTGGCGCTGCTGGATATGCAGCAGAGTGCCAGCCTGGCTTGCCTGAAGGTTGGCGCCGCGAACCAGGCCGAGACCGCCCTGGAGGCCATGGGCGAAACCGCTGCCTCGAGCATTCAGTTGGCCGAGCTGGGGCGCGAGCTGCAGGGAATGGCTGGGCAATTTCACCTGGTATAGCGGCGGGCCTCACAGTTTCGTGAGCAAAAATGTCATGGCGCTATGCCGCATGCCTGCGCCCCAGTAGCATCGACCCTCTGCATAAGGAGTGAACGATGCGAAGCAAACTCGATGCCTGTCTCGACGCGGTCAATCAGGTGGTGTTGGGCAAGGAGGCGCAGGTGCGTCTGGCGCTGACCTGCCTGCTGGCACGCGGACACCTGCTGATCGAAGACCTGCCGGGCATGGGCAAGACCACCCTCAGCCATGCCCTGGCGCGCGTGCTGGGGCTGAGTTTCCAGCGTATTCAGTTCACCTCCGACCTGCTTCCCGGGGATATTCTCGGCACCTCGGTATTCGACAAGGACAGCGGCCAGTTCGTCTTCCATCCCGGACCGATCTTCGCTGAGCTGGTATTGGCCGATGAGATCAACCGTGCCACGCCCAAGAGCCAGAGTGCGTTGCTCGAAGCCATGGAGGAGGGGCAGGTGACCATCGAGGGCGCGACCCGGCCGTTACCCGAGCCATTCTTCGTGATCGCCACGCAGAACCCGGTCAGCAGCGGCGGCACCTTTGCCTTGCCGGAATCGCAGCTTGACCGCTTTCTCATGCGTCTTTCGCTGGGCTATCCGGCGCAGGCTGCAGAGCGTGCGCTGCTGCTGGGTGATGCGCGGCGCGACCTGCTGCCGCGTTTGCAGCCGATCCTCGATCACGCCGAGCTGGCGCGCCTGCAGGCGCAGGTGCCGAAGGTACGCGCCAGCGATGCCCTGGTCGACTATGTGCTACGTTTGGTCGAGGCCACGCGTAGCCAGCCGCAGTTCGCCTGGGGCCTGTCGCCGCGTGCCAGTCTGGCGCTGTTGGCGGCGGCACGGGCCTGGGCCTTGCTGGCCGAGCGTGATTATGTGATTCCCGAAGACGTGCAGGCCGTACTGCCCTCGGTGGTTGGCCATCGCCTGCGCGAGCGCGCCGACCCGGCTGGCCATGGCGGCGGCGGCCTGGTGCAATGGCTGCTGCGTGAAGTGCCGGCGCTCTGATGCGTGCCGCGTTGAAGCCGCTCTGGCAGCGCTGGCTGGCCAGGCGCATTCCGCCAGCGGCCAGCGTGCGTTTGAACCAGCGGCGTATCTTCATCCTGCCCAGCCGCGTGGGGGGCGCATTTGCCGTGGCACTGCTGCTGATGCTGCTGGTGGGCATCAATTACCAGAACAGCCTGGCCTATGGCCTGACTTTTCTACTGATGGCGGTGTTCGTCGTCACCATTCTGCACACCTACCGCAACCTGGCCGGGCTGGTGCTCAAGGCGGGTGGCGGCGCTGCGGTGTTCGTCGGCGAGCAGGCGCGTTTTCGCGTGCGCCTGGAAAGCCGCGAGCGCGAGCACCAGGCCATCGCGCTCGGTTGGCCGCCAGCCGAACTGATGCTGCGTGATGTGCCGCGAAAAGGGCAGAGCGAGGTGGAGCTGAGTCTGCCGGCGACGCGACGTGGCTGGCTCAGGCCTGAGCGCCTGCGTGTGGAAAGTCGTTTCCCTCTGGGTTTGCTGGTGGCCTGGAGTTGGGTCGATCTGGATCAGGCCGTGCTGGTCTACCCGCAGCCGCTGGAAGGCGATCTGCCTTTGTCAGCAGGCCTCGGTGACGAGCAGGAAGAAGGCCTGCGCGCCCTTGGCCAGGGCGCCGATGATTTTCAGGGCTTGCGCGAGTATCAGCCGGGTGACTCGAAAAGGCGCCTGGACTGGAAGGCCTATTCGCGCGGCCAGGGCCTGTTGGTCAAGGATTTCGCCATGCTCAGCGGGCGTGACCTGTGGCTGGATTTCGACAGTCTGGGAGGCGACAGTGAAACGCGCCTTTCGCTGCTCTGTCATTGGGTGCTGCAGTTATCTCAGCGTCAGCAGGCCTTCGGTCTGCAACTGCCGGGGCAGGTGATTGCCCCGGATTATGGCGAGGGCCACCGCGATGCCTGCCTGCGTGCCCTGGCGTTGTTCGGAGCACGCGCATGAGCAGCCTGCCGGGTATCCCGAGGATCGCCCTGACCTGGTTGCTGGTCGCCCAGGTGCTGGTGATCGTGCCGCACCTGGTGCATCTGCCGCTGTGGATGATCGCGCTATGGCTGGGCGCTGCCGGTTGGCGCGTACAGATCTTTCGCATGCGTGCCCCTTATCCCGGTGGCTGGGTCAAGGGCGGGCTGATGCTGCTGGTGCTGGCCGGTATCCTGCTGTCGCGTGGCACGTTGGTCGGGCTGGATGCCGCCGTGGTGCTGCTGATCGCCACCTTCGTTCTGAAGTTGCTGGAGATGCGCACGCGACGTGATGCGCTGGTACTGATCTTCCTCGGTTTCTTCTGCGTGGTGACCGCCTACCTGTTCGAGGACGGCATCCTCTCAGCGCTCTACAGTCTGTTGCCGGTCGCTGCCTTGCTGGCTGCCCTGGTTGGTTTGCAGCACAGTGGTTTCGCCGAGCGCCCCTGGCCGACCCTGCGCCTGGCCGGTGGGCTGCTGTTGCAGGCGATACCGCTGATGGTGCTGCTGTTCGTCTTCTTCCCGCGCATGGGACCGTTGTGGTCGCTGCCACTGCCCAGCGACAAGGGCGTCACCGGCCTGTCGGACAGCATGGAACCGGCCGATATCGCCGAACTCAGTCGCTCCCCGGCCTTGGCCTTTCGCGCCAGCTTCGAAGGTGACGTGCCGCCGCGCGAACAACTGTACTGGCGTGCCCTGACGCTGGAGCGTTTCGATGGCCGGCGCTGGTCGCAGTCCGCTTACGCGGATGTACCGATGTCCGCGCAGTGGAGCAAGGCCGGAGACCCGCTCGACTACAGCATCATCATGCAGCCCAGTGGCAAGCGCTGGCTGTTCGCCCTCGACGTTGGCGAGATGACCCAGGACGGCGCACGGATGATGAGTGACTTTCGCTGGCAGCGGCTGCGCCCGGCGGATCGGCCACTGCTGTACCAGGTGCGCTCCTGGCCAGAGGCTGTGCGCGAGGCGCAGGGCGAGCCGCCTGGATTGCGCCAGGCGCTGCAGTTGCCGCCGCAGGGCGATCCGCGTAGCCGCGCCTGGGCAGCCGAGCTGAAGGCGCAGTATCCACAGAGCGATGCGCTGGTGGCGGCCATACTGCAGCATTTCAATCGCGAGCCCTATGTCTATACCCTGCGTCCGCAGCCGCTGGGTGCTGACAGCATCGATGAGTTCCTGTTCGACACGCGGCGCGGGTTCTGTGCGCACTATGCCGGCGCCATGACCTTCGTGCTGCGTGCAGCGGGTATTCCGGCGCGGGTCGTGGCCGGCTACCAGGGCGGTGAGCTCAATCCTGCTGGCAACTACGTCCAAGTGCGCCAGTTCGATGCGCATGCCTGGGTCGAGTACTGGCAGCCGGGGCAGGGCTGGCGCAGCGTGGATCCGACCTTCCAGTTTGCCCCCGAGCGTATCGAGCAGGGCTTGGAGGAGGCGTTGGCCGAAGAGGATGGTTTTCTCGAGGATCAGCCGTTCTCGCCGCTGCGCTACCGCGAGCTGACCTGGCTCAATCAGCTGCGTTTGAGCTGGGAAAACCTCAACTACGGCTGGCAGCGCTGGGTGCTGGGGTATCAGGGTGAGCAGCAGCTGAAACTGCTGCAGAACTGGTTCGGCAGCCTCGACTGGCAGCGTCTGGCGCTCGCCCTGGTGGGCACCGGTGCGCTGTTGATTGGCCTGCTGGCGCTGTGCTTGCTCAAGCCCTGGCAGCAACGGGCTGATCCACAGCGTCAGATTTTCCGCCAGTTCGAGCGTGTGCTGGCGCGCCATGGCGTACGCCGCGAAACGGGCGAGGGCGCACGCTCATTCGCCTTGCGGGCTGCCCGCGAACTGCCGGCACAGGCTGAGCAGATCGAGGCTTTCGCGCATTGTTTCGAACAGCAGCGCTATGCATTGCAGCCCGCTTCGCGTACCGCCCTGGTGCACGCGCTGAGGCAGGTACGCAAGGCTTTGCCCTGGCGCCTGTCGCGCCAGTGATACAGTGCAGAGGTATCTTGCTCTGGGAGTCCGCATGAGTGATTTGAGCGAACATTGCCTGTACCGCGTCCTGGCCCTGCAGGTACGCCTGTATGCCTGCCAGGCCCGCTTGGCCGACTGCACCGATAGCGAAGCGCTACATGATTTGCGTATTGCCCTGCGTCAACTGCGCAGCCTGTTGCGTCCGCTGCGTGGTTTGCCGGGTGTGGATGCCCTGGAGCAGGGCGCGGCCGTACTGGGGCGTCTCAGCGGCCCGTTGCGTGACCGCGAGGTATTACTGGCCGAGTTGACCGGCAGACAGCTGTCACACCTGCTACCGCTTGATGCGCCATCACGTGCGGCAGGCTACGCCATGCTTGCGACCTCCCGTGAGCTGATGGATGTCCTGCATCTGCTCGACCGTTGGCCGGCAAGTTGGCGTGAGGCCGCCCGTCAGGGGCTGTTGAGTGATCTGGGCCGGCGTATTCGCCGGCGCCTGCGCCGCCAGCAACGGCAGCTGGCCGATGCGCTGCGTGATCCCGCCCATGACCGTCATCGCCTGCGCCTGCTGATCAAACGTGTGCGCTACGCTGCTGAAACCTATCCGCAGCACAGTGGCCTGAGCAAGGCGGCGCAGCTCAGGCTCAAGCGTGCGCAGAGTGCACTCGGTGACTGGCATGATCATCTGCAGTGGTTGGCACAGGCCGAAGCAAGCGAAGCGTTACAGCCTTGTCGGGCTGCCTGGTTACAGGCCCAGTGGGCGGCCGAACGGCGTGCGGATGACGCCCTGCTGGCGCTCTATGGCGATTTTCCCAAGGCGAAATAGGGTGTCATTTTCGCCGCCAATATGACCGACTAGCCATCCTCCCGGGCTATCGTTGCGCGGCCGGCATCCCCTAAGATCGTCGCCATCGATGAATGCCGAGGTGCTTATGATCTTCTCCGAAATGCTCGAAGCGGTACGCCGCGATCCTCATGCCGTGGTGATTCCGCCGGAGTGGGGCCAGGGGCGCGCCAGTTTCGGTGGGCTGGTCGCCGCACTGGCATTCGAGGCGATGCGCGCCAAGGTGCCCGAGAACCGGCCGCTGCGTTCATTGGCCATTACCTTCGTCGGCCCGGTGGCGCCGGATGTCCCGGTGAGTTTTCAGGCCGAAGTGCTGCGCGAGGGCAAGGCGGTCAGCCAGATGTTCCTGCGTGCGGTTCAGGATGGCCAGGTGATGACCGTGGTTCAGGGCAGCTTTGGCGCCTCTCGTCCCTCATCGGTTGCCGTGGAGGCGCTGGCCGCACCACAGATCACGCCGGCCGAGCAGTGCCAGGAGCTGCCCTACGTGCGTAACGTCACACCGGAATTCACCCGCTTTCTGGCCATGCGCTGGGGCATTGGCGGTATGCCGTTCAGCAATACGCCCTCACGGCAGATGGGCGGCTGGGTGCGGCTGCGCGGCGAGAGCGTGCCACAGGCGATGAGCGAAGCGCATCTGCTGGCACTGGTCGATGCCTGGCCGCCTGCGGTGCTGCCTTATCTGAAAAGCCCGGCGCCGGGCAGCTCACTGACCTGGACCATCGAATTCGTCCAGCCGCTACGCACTCTCAACAGTGACGACTGGTGCCTGTACCGTGCCGATATCGAACATGCCCGCGATGGCTATGGCCATGTGGCGGCGGCGATATGGAGCCCGGCGGGCGAGCTGATTGCCCTGAGCCGGCAGACCGTCACGGTATTTGCCTGAGCGTGCGCGTCGGCTGGGCGCAGGCTACTTGCGCTTGCGCCAGGTGCGCCACCAGCCGCCGCTGAGCACGAAGCGCGGAAAGGTGACGCACTGTTCCAGCAACAGGTGCTTGCAGGCGTCGCGCCGGCCACGGAAGGGTTCCGGTTGATTCTGCTCCAGACGATGCCCCCGCGCCTGCAGGGCCAGGGCGGCATACAGGCCGATGGCGCCAAGCACCAGTGGTACGAAACCCGGTTGCCAGAGGCCGATCAGCAGCAGCGCCAGCGACAGCAGAAACAGCGGCACGGCGAGCAGGTGCAGCAGCAGGTTGGTCGGATGCTGGTGCTGGTCGGCGTAGTGACGCCACTGCCTGCTCAGCAGGTTGGGAAGGCGCTTGTTCATGATGCGGTCCTCGACTCGATAGAGCGAGTCTAGAACCGCCAGGAGCGAGCGACGAATTGCTCTTGGCTATGGCTGGGATAGATTCATCCTGGGGCTGCCGATTACAGCCGCAGCTGGCCGATGGCCTTGTTCAGTTCGCCGGCCAACTGCGCCAGTTGCTGGCTGGTGGCGGCCGATTCGAGGGTCTGACCGACCGTCTGCTCGGTGACGTCGCGGATGCCCACCACCGAGCGGCTCATCTCTTCGGCGACCTGGCTTTGCTGCGTTGCGGCCACGGCGATCTGCGTATTGCTCTCACGCATCAGCGCCACGGCGGCGGTGATCGCGGCCAGAGACTCGCCCGCTTCTTGCGCCAGTTGGACGCATTGGTTGGCACTCTCCGAGCTTTCACGCATGAATTCCACAGCGTCGCGGGTGCCGCCCTGCAGACTGCCGATCATCTGGGTGATTTCATCGGTGGAGTCCTGCACGCGCTTGGCCAGGTTACGCACCTCATCGGCGACCACGGCGAAGCCACGACCCATTTCACCGGCGCGAGCAGCCTCGATGGCGGCATTGAGTGCAAGCAGGTTGGTCTGTTCGGCGATGCCGTGAATCACGCCGACCACGCGGTTGATGTGCTGGCTGTCTTCGGCCAGCCGCTCGATGCTGGCAGCGCTCTGGCGCACCCCCTGCGACAGGGCGGCGATGGATTGTTCGACGCGCTCGACCACGTGCTGACCGGCGCGGGCCAGTTGATCGGCACTCTGGGATTGATCGCGGGTGGTGCCGGCATGCTCGGCAATGTGTTGCACGGTCGCCGACATTTCGTTGATCGCGGTGGCGGCCTGGTCGGTTTCGCTTTGCTGGCTGAGCATGCCCTGGCGCACTGCACCCATGCGCTCGGCCATGTCGCGGGTGCCGCTGTTCAGCTCACTGGCGACCTGGCCGACGGTGCCGACCACACGCTGATAACCTGCCTGCATGGCGTTGAAGGCGGCGGCCATCTGGCCGACCTCGTCGCGGCCGTCCAGCGGCACTCGCAGAGACAGGTCGCCGCTGCGCTCGGCCTGCAACATGACATCCTTGAGGGTATTGAGGTGGCTGAGCAGAAAGCGGATCAACAACTGCGAGGCAGCCAGCAGCAACAGCATCAGCACGGCGACAGCGACGGCGTAGGTGAGGGCATGCTGGGTGAACAGATCGAGCAGGCTGGGCGCGCGCGCCAGGATCGCCAGGGTGCGTCCATCGCCGAGGGTGACACGCTGGGCGCCGATCAGGGGCGAGTCGGCGAACCAGGCATCGTGTGCCAGTGTCTGCCAGCCGCTGGCGTCCGGGGTGCCTTGCGCGCCCGGCAGGCTGTCGCCCTGCAGTAGCTGAACGTTGCTCGAAGTGGGCAATGCCGCCTGCGCTGGCCATTGCTGGAGCAGACGCGCCTGCTCGATTGCCGCTTGCCGGGCATCGCCACTGCGTGCCTGCTGCTCGGTCTGCAGGGCGAACAGCACCAGCATCAGGCTGATGACGAAGGCAACGGCGTTGACTGCCCAGAATTTGTACTTGAGAGAAAGGTTGCTGATCCAGGCACCCATGCTTTGATTATCCATCTCGCTGCATTCGCTGTTGGCTAAGTGCCAGCAGTATGCCTTGGGAAAAAGCCGGAGTCTTGACGTCAATCAAGACTCTGGTGGTGGCCCATCCAGTATGACCGGTAAGCCGAAGAACAGCCGCGCGTTGCGCGTGGTCTGTGCCGCCAGGCTGTCTTCGGGCTGACCTCGGTGCAGCGCCACCTCACGCAGCACCTCGCCGAGGAAGGCCGGTTCGTTACGCCCGCTCTTGGGCTTGGGTCGCAGGGTACGTGGCAGCAGAAAGGGCGCGTCGGTCTCGAGCATCAGGCGCTCGTCGGGAATATCTCTGAGTAGCGGGTGCAGGTGCGTGCCACGGCGCTCGTCGCAAACCCAGCCGGTGATGCCGATGTGCAGGTCGAGATCGAGATAGGCATAAAGTGCACGGCGTTCGCCGGTGAAGCAGTGGATCACGGCTGCCGGTAGCCGGTCGCGATAGTCGCGCAGGATCTCCAGCATGCGCTGGCTGGCTTCACGCTCGTGAAGAAACACCGGCATCTGTAACTCGACAGCCAGTGCCAGCTGTTCTTCCAGCGCCTTCTCCTGCGCGGGGCGTGGTGAGAAGTCACGGTCGAAATCCAGCCCGCATTCACCGACGGCGCGCACCTGTGCTTCCTGTAACAAGGCCTTGAGGGTGTTGCCGCTGCTGGCATCCCAGGTGCTGGCTGCGTGGGGGTGAACCCCGGCCGTGCTGAACAGGCGCTGGCCGCTGTCGTCCAGTTGTCGGCAAAGTGTCAGGCTTGCCTCGCTTTCGTTCAGACTGGTGCCGGTCAGCACCATCTGGCACACATCGGCTGCGTAGGCGCGCTCGAGCAGTGCTTCGGCCTGCACGGCGAGGCTGGGGTGGGTGAGATTGACGGCAATATCGATGAGTTGCATGGTGCCACCTGTTGAACGCGAAAGAGCAGAATAGCAGAAGCCGTCCATTCGTCAGGAAGTCGATTTAAAACAACAACTTGTTCGCTGTTTTTAAGGTTCATGCAAGGTTGTGGGGTGGCGCCGGAGCGCTCGCCTGTGCCAATCTCCGCGCCCCTGTCCGGCTTGGGAACTTGTTCTGCGAGCTCAGGGTCTGACGCCGTCTGTCGCGCATCGGCGAGCAGCAGGCCCACGACGAAGTTTCGGCGGCCAACCGTCTTTTCTGGAGAATCGATGTCGCGATTGCTGCTGATCCTGTGTCTGCTGGCCATGCTGCCGCTGCCGGTCAGCGCACGCCTGGCTGGCCCGCCAGAGGTCGGTGGGCAGGCCCGCAGCGCGCGTGATCTGCCAGCTATTCGCAGCAGTGGCGAACTGCGCGTGCTGGTCAACCAGAGCCGCAACAGCTCGGGATTGGTGAAGGGCCAGAGCATTGGCGTCGAGTATCACCGCCTGCGCGCCTTTGAGCAGTACCTCAATCGCAATGCCCGCGATGGGCGCAGCCTCAAGTTGAAGATCATTCCCAAGGCCAAGGATCAACTGCTCGGTGCGCTGCAGCGTGGCGAGGGTGATCTGGTCGCGCCGGGCGAGTTGCTCAATGTGCGCACGGGGCATGAGGTCAGCGCCAGTACGGCAATTCGCCGTGAAGTGCCGCTGGTGGTGGTCTCGAAGCAGGGCAACAGGCACTACCGCAACCTTGAGCAACTGGCCGGGCGCAGCCTCTCATTGCCGGCGGGCAGTGCCGTGGGCGAGGCGTTGCGCCTGATCAACCAGCAACTGGCGGATCGCAAGTTGCCGCCGATGGTGGTCGAGTGGGTCGACCCCAGCCTGGCCGTCGAGGATGTGCTGGAGATGGTTCAGGCCGGCATCTTCGAACGTACGGCGGTGGAGCTGCCGATTGCCGAGCGCTGGGCCAAGGTGATGCCCAGGTTACGTGTCGACAGGCATCTGGTACTGGCCCGTGACGGCGATATGAAGTGGTTCGTACGCCCCGATGCGCCAATGCTGCGCGCCAGCATCGATCGCTTCTTCAGCAGCTACAGGAGCCCGGCAGATCAGGATGCTGCGTTTCAGCGCGTCTATCGCCGGCTGTACAAGGTGCATTCTCCCTTTGGTCGTACCGAGCGCCAGCGTCTGGAACGGGTACGTCCGGTGCTGCAGCAGCATGCCGAGCAGCAGGGCTTCGATTGGCTGATGCTGGCAGCGCTGGCCTTCAAGGAGTCGACGCTCAACCCCTCGGCGCGTGGCGCCAGCGGGGCGACCGGGCTGATGCAGATTACCCCGGCCGCCGCGCGCACTGTCGGCGTGAGCAACATCCAGAATATCGATGGCAATGTGCAGGCCAGCAGCAAGTACCTGGCGATGATCCGGCGCAATTTCTTCAATAGCCCACTGCTTAACGAGCGCGAGCGCATGGCCTTTATCCTGGCCGGTTACAACCTGGGCCCGCAACGGGTGCAGAGCCTGCGTGCCGAGGCCCGCAGGCGTGGCCTCAACCCCAATCAGTGGTTCTTTCAGGTCGAACGTGTGGCCATGGAACAGATGGGCATGGGGGTGGTGAGCTATGTGAATGCGGTCAACAAGTATTACCTGGCTTATGACCGTGAGCGCTATCTGCTGGAGCCGCAGTAGTCAGCGGCTGATGGTCAGATAAATATCAAATTAATCGATCACTATTAGGCATATTTTGCGATTTTAAGATCGATTAATTTGGATATTCTGTGCGCCATCTACCCCACACTGCAAAAGGAAATCTCCTCATGAACACCCTGATCAAAAGCATCACGGCCAGCCAGGCCGGTTTCGGCATCACCATTTTGCGCATCATCGCCGGTATCACCTTCGCCGCTCATGGCGCACAGAAGCTGTTTGGCTGGTTTGGCGGCTATGGCCTGGCGGGCGTCGCACAGTGGATGGAGAGCATTGGCCTGGCGCCGGGTTACCTGATGGCATTGGCTGCCGGTAGCGCTGAGTTCTTCGGTGGCGTGGCGCTGATCATCGGCCTGCTGGTGCGCCCGGCGGCAGCGGTGCTGGCGGTAACCATGCTGGTGGCGATCGTCACCGTGCACCTGGCCAACGGTTTCTTCATGAGCAACAACGGCTACGAGTTCGCCCTGGCGCTGCTGGCCATCAGCGTAGCGCTGGTGTTCGAAGGTGCCGGCAAGCTGTCGGTCGATGGCAAGCTCGCGCGCTGATTGATCAGCTACCAGCAAGAAGGCCCGCACATGCGGGCCTTCTTGCATCAAGCGCCGAACGGTCAGGCGGTAGCGGCCTGATCAGCTTTCTTTTCCTGTGCAATGACCTGCTGCGCCAGTTCGATCATCTGCTCGCGCATCCAGCGGTTGGCCGGGTCCTGGTCGGTACTCTCATGCCAATACAGGTGCGTTTCCAGCGCCGGCACATCACCGACCGGTAAGGTCACATGATGCAGGTTGTGGCGGCGGGCGAAGCGCTCCGGCACGGTCATCACCATATCGGTCTGCTGCAGCACGCTGCTGGCCATCAGGTAATGCTGCGAGCGCAGGGCAATCTTGCGCTGGATGCCCATCTTGCCCAGGGCCAGATCCACATAACCGAGACCACTGCGGCGGCTGGAGATGTGGATGTGGCTCAGTGACAGGTACTCATCGAGGCTGATCTTTTCCTTGGCCAGTGGGTGACCGGGGCGCATGGCGCAGACGTAACGATCATCCAGCAGTTTGACGTGACGCACCTGCGGGTCGGTGTTGAGCGGTGCATCGACGGCAAAATCGAGGCGGCCGGCAGCCAGCTCCTTGGTGGTTTCGCGGCGCTTGGCCAGGAAACTCTCGATGCACACGCTAGGCGCCAGACGGCGCAGGCGCTGGAACAGCGGCGGCAGGAGAATCTGCTCGGAGAGGTCGGTCATGCTGATGCGGTAGGTCTTGCCGGCCTGCTGCGGGTTGAAGGTGCGGCTCTCCTGCACGGAGACACGCAGCAACTGCAGGGCGTTACGCACCGGGCCGATGATGTTCTGCGCCATGGGCGTGGGCACCATGCCCTGGGCAGTGCGCACGAACAGCGGGTCGTTGAAGGTTTCGCGCAGACGGGCGAGGGCGTTGGAAACCGCCGGCTGGGTGATGCCGACGATCTGTCCGGCACGGGTCAGGTTGGCCTCGGTGTAGATGGCGTCGAAGACGATGAAGAGGTTCAGGTCCACCTTGGTCAGGTTCATGCCGGCAGTGCTCCAGGGGCGTCGATATCAATCGATCATATATCGGTTATGAATGTTCATACACGCTGAAAATAGGTTCGATAAATCTTAAGCGCTGTTCTAGCATCATTTCCACAACCTCTCACCCTTTGTCACAAACAGGTATCTCCATGGATTTCGCCTATTCCCCCAAGGTTCAAGAGCTGCGTGAGCGTGTTACCGCGTTCATGGAGGCTTATGTCTACCCGGCCGAAGCGGTGTTCGAGCAGCAAGTGGCCGAGGGCGACCGCTGGCAGCCGACCGCAATCATGGAAGAACTGAAGAACAAGGCCAAGGCCGAGGGGCTGTGGAACCTGTTCCTGCCTGAGTCGGACTATGGCGCCGGCCTGAGCAATACCGAATACGCGCCGCTGGCCGAGATCATGGGCCGCTCGCTGATTGGCCCGGAGCCGTTCAACTGCGCCGCGCCGGATACCGGCAACATGGAGGTGCTGGTACGTTACGGCAACGAGGCGCAGAAACAGCAATGGCTGGAGCCGCTGCTGTCTGGCGAGATTCGTTCCGCCTTCGCCATGACCGAGCCGGGCGTGGCCTCCAGCGACGCCACCAACATGCAGGCCAATGCCCGCCGTGAAGGTGATGAGTGGGTGATCAACGGCCGCAAATGGTGGACGTCGGGCGCCTGTGACCCGCGCTGCAAGATCATGATCTTCATGGGCCTGACCAATCCGGATGCGCCGCGTCACCAGCAGCATTCGATGATTCTGGTGCCGATGGATGCCCCCGGCGTCAGCGTGTTGCGTCCGCTGCCGGTGTTCGGCTACGACGACGCGCCGCATGGCCATGCCGAGGTGCTGTTCGAGAATGTGCGCGTGCCTTACGAGAACGTGCTGCTGGGTGAGGGCCGTGGTTTCGAGATCGCCCAGGGTCGCCTTGGCCCGGGCCGTATCCACCACTGCATGCGCTCGATCGGCATGGCCGAACGTGCCCTGGAACTGATGTGCAAACGCGCCGTGAGCCGTACCGCCTTTGGCAAGCCGCTGGCACGCCTGGGCGGCAACATCGACCACATCGCCGATTCGCGCATGGAGATCAACCAGGCGCGTCTACTGACCCTGAACGCGGCCTACATGATGGATACCGTGGGCAACAAGATCGCTGCCAGCGAAATCGCCCAGATCAAGGTAGTGGCGCCCAACGTCGCGCTGAAGGTGATCGACCGGGCGATCCAGATGCACGGCGGTGCCGGGGTTTCCAACGACTTCCCGCTGGCCTACTGGTACGCCATGCAGCGCACCCTGCGCCTGGCCGACGGCCCGGATGAAGTGCACCGCGCCGCCATCGGCAAGTACGAAATCGGTAAATATGTGCCGCGTGACGTGATGAAAGCCAGTCGCTGATCAGGCAAATGACAAGGCCCGCAGATGCGGGCCTTGTCATTGATGGGTGCTGGAGGCTTTATCAGTGCTGCGGAGCGCTCTGGTCGCGCGTCTTCAGCAGTGACAGCAGCACACCACCAGCCAGCAGGCCCAGGGTAACGGCAAGCGAGAGCAGGGCAGGTACCTTGATCAGGTCATGCAGGAAAATCTTGCCACCGATATACATCAGCACCAGCGCCAAAGCGTACTTCAGGTAGATGAAACGGTGCATCAGTGCGGCCAGGGCGAAGTACAGCGCACGCAGGCCGAGAATGGCGAAGATGTTCGAGGTGTAGACGATGAACGGGTCCTGCGAGATGGCCAGCACCGCCGGCACGCTATCGACGGCGAACACCAGGTCGGCCAACTCGATCAGCACCAGTGCCAGCAGCAGCGGAGTGGCATACAGCAGCGGCTTGCCGCTGACCTTGTCCTGCAGGCGTACCAGGAACTTGCCTTCGTGCAGGTCGTCGGTTACGCGGATGTGCTTGCGCACGAAGCGGATCACCGGGTTTTGCGCCAGGTCCGGGTGGGCTTCGGTATCGTTGCTGCGCAGCATCTTGATGCCGCTGAAGAGCAGGAAGGCACCGAAGATGTAGAGAATCCAGTCGAACTGCTGCACCAGTGCCGTGCCCAGGCCGATCATGATCGCGCGCAGCACGATCACCCCGAGAATGCCCCAGAACAGCACGCGATGCTGGTACTTACGCGGGATATTGAAGTAACCGAGGATCATCGCCATGACGAAGACGTTGTCCATCGACAGCGATTGCTCGACCAGAAAGCCGGTGTAGTACTCCATCGCCTTGGTGCCGCCGAGCTGCCACCAGATCCAGCCGCCGAAGGCGACGCCGACGCTGAAGTAGCCGGAATACAGCAACAGGCTCTCGCGCATCTCGATTTCATGCTGATCGCGATGCAGCACGCCGAGGTCGAGCACCAGAAGGGTGATGATCAGTACCAGAAAGGCCAGCCAGAACCAGCCTGGAGTACCGAAGATGGGGGATGTCAAAAAGGCAAGTAGAGCGTCCATGAGCCCTCCCTTATGTCTGCCTGAGTTGAAAGATATCTACTCAGTGACTCCGACATCACGGTGAGAAAACTCACCGCCAGAGGGGCCCGGCGTCACGCGCGGCGAAGATTAGCGTCGAGTCGTCGCGCTGCCAAGCCTTTGTAAGAAAATATTTACTGGTCTCAGTAGACCCAGACTTCCACGCGGCGATTGCGGATGCGGCCATTGTTCTGATCATTGGCTGCCACCGGCAGCTCGCTGCCCAGGCCGGTGACTTCACGCAGCAGTACGCCCTCCCTGGCCAGTTCGCGGCGCACGGCCATGGCGCGCAGCTTCGACAGCAACTCGGCGCGCTCGGGGTCGCTTTTCGGGTCGCCAAAGCCGACCAGCACCACCTTGTTTTGCAACTTGTCGTGCTGTTTGAGGTAGTCCAGCACCCGTCGCACATCACGATGGGCCTTGTTGTCCAGCGTCGCGCTGCCTTCCTGGAAACGGAAGTTCACCGACAGGCGTTGCCCCTGTTTTGCCAGTTGCCGGTACTCCGCGGGCATCTGAGTATCTGTGTTGACCTTCACCGCCTGCACGGTCTGGGCGATGAAGCCGCTGCTGTCGACGATGGCCTGGCCGCGCGGGCTGTGAGCGAAGTCGATCAGCGCGCGGGCCCAGGGATTGCTCTGTTGCGGTGCGTTGTAGAGAAACAGACGGCGTGCCAGGGGGTAGTCTTCGGTGGCGATCAGTGTGGTGCTCGGCGGCATTGGCTGGGAGTCGCCAGACGCGACCGAGACCGCTTTGGCCTGACGGATGTAGGGCAGGCCAATGAAGCCGATGCCATTGGGATCGCTGCTCACCGCGTCGGACAGTTGGCTGCTGGACTCGAAGCGTTGCGCGCGGGGCGCAAGTGTACGTCCGCCTGGGGCCAGCACCAGCTCCTTGAAGGTGTCATAGGTGCCGGAATTGTCATCGCGTGCGTAGGGGCGCACCTGGCCAGGCCTGCCGCCCAGTGTGGCCCAGTCGTCGATATCGCCGGAAAACAGCTGCGCGATCTGCTCCACGCTGAGCGCTGCGACAGGGTTGGACGGGTGGACGATGATCGCCAACCCGTCGATGGCGATGACCTGTTCGCTTTGCGGGCTGCGCAGATCACCCAGGGCGGCCAAGCTGGCGGCTTCGCTGTCCTTGATCGGCCGCGATGAAGCGGCCAGATCGGCGCTGCCATCGCTGAGTGCAGTAAAGCCGGTGCCCGAGCCATGAGCGGCAATTTCGACAACCACCGCCCTGCCATCGGCCTGGCGTGCCAGCACACGCTGCTCGTTTGCCCGGGTACCGTCCTCGCTATGGATGTCCAGCAGGCCTTGTGCCTCGAACAGCCCCTTGACCAGTTCCGGCGCCAGCCTGGCACCGATGGTGTTGGAACCCTCAATGCGCAGCAGCGGCTGGTTATCCTCCGACGCTGGCAGTGCCGTAGCGAAGACGGAAAGCGGCAGGGTGTAGCAGATGAAACCGATCAGCAACAGCGACAGCGTACGACCCCAGAGGTCGCGATCAGCGGACAGGGCGCGCGGCATGCGGCAGGCACCTTCTAGTGGGTGGGATAAGGTGCCGCGCAGATTAAGTCAGTCAGGTTGCAGTCTTGTGACGGGGCGTCTGCTCGTCACGCATTGGTATTTCACTCCAACTCCAGCCAGATCGGCGCATGATCGGATGGCTTGTCCATGCCGCGTAATTCGTAGTCGATGCCGGCGTCCTTGAAGCGCGCCTGCAGCGGCTGGCTGGCGAGGATCACGTCGATGCGAAGACCACGTTTGGGCTCGTCTTCGAAGCCACGGCTGCGGTAGTCGAACCAGCTGAAACGGTCATTCACCTCGGGGTTGAGGTGGCGGAAGCTGTCCACCAGGCCCCAGTTCTTCAGGGTCGCCAGCCACTCGCGCTCTTCCGGCAGAAAGCTGCACTTGCCGGTTTTCAGCCAGCGCAGACGATTGGGCTCGCCGATGCCGATGTCGCAATCTTCCGGGCTGATGTTGATGTCGCCCATCACCACCAGCGCCTGCTGCGGGTCGAAGCGCTCCACCAGCAGCTGCTGCAGATCGGCATAGAAGCGCTGCTTGGCCGGGAATTTCACGGGATGGTCGCGGCTCTCACCTTGAGGAAAGTAGCCGTTCATCACGGTGATGGGGTTGCCACTGGCATCGGCGAAGGTGCCGTAAATAAAGCGCCGCTGAGACTCTTCGTCATCACCGGGGAGGCCCTTGTGCAGGCTCAGCGGCGCCTGGCGCGAGAGCAGGGCGACGCCGTAGTGGCCTTTCTGGCCGTGGTAATGCACGTGGTAGCCGAGCTGGCGGATCTCGGCTTCGGGGAACTGCTCGTCGGCTACTTTGGTTTCCTGCAGGCCGATCACATCTGGTTGGTGCTTCTCGATCAAGGCTTGCAACTGATGTGGGCGCGCACGCAGGCCATTGATATTGAAGGAGACGATTTTCATGGGCAGCGGTCCTGGGCTAACGGGCATGCCACGAGAGGCATCCGGAATGATGAAAGCCTTCGCAGCATGCCTCTCTCATCCGACGCTTCGCGCCACCTTCTCGCGGCAGGAGAAGGCTATAAGAGGATGTCGCTGCGCGACTTTCAGATTAAACGGCGATGCTAGCCGATCCTCGACGCTGGCGGCCAGCGCCTGGCAGGGGGCGTGCGGCGGTGCTAAGTTGGCTATACCGCACCTGACCCACAATCTATAACAACAGAGGTCCACCATGCCCCATAACGCCCCCGCAGAAGTGCGCATGCTCAATGGTGGTTACGCCCGTGAGGTGCGTTCGCTGCTTTACCATGCCTATCGTCATGAGCCGACCTTCGCCTATCTATTCGAGGCCGAGCGCCCTGGTTTCGACCAGCGGGTGCGCGCCACGATTCGCGAACTGGTGCAGCAGCATTTCGCCGAGGACTTGCCGGCCATCGGTCTGCTGATCGATGACCGTCTGATCGGCGCGGCACTGATCGCTCCACCGCAACGGCGCCTGGACATCACCGAAAGCTGGGGCTGGCGCCTGCGCATGTTGCTGAGCACCGGCTTCGGCTGCACCAAACGTTATCTGGAATACCACGATGCGGTGCTGGCCAGTTTGCCGCCTGGGCCTTACCACGTGCTGCCGCTACTGGGTATTCACCCCGAGTTCCAGGGGCAGCATCGCGGCGAACAGTTGCTCGAGGCCCTGCACGACTGGTGTGCGCAGGACAGCGGCTCGCAAGGGGTGGTGCTGGACACCGGCAATGCGCGCTACCTGGAGTTCTACCGGCGCCAGGGCTACGAGGAGGTTGGTGAGTTGGCCATCGGCCCGGTGGTCGAGCATGTGTTCTTCCATCCCAACCCACAGCCGGTGGTGCGTGCCAGCGCCTGAACTGCGACTGTCGGGTTCAGGTGTAACGCCTCTGGCTCGGGCGCTAGTCCGTGGTAGCATCCCTCGCCATGAGCGTATATGGACATCTTCAGCGCAGCCTGGTGCTGCTGCTGATCGGTACGGGTGCCTTCGCCGCAGGCGAGCTGGACGTACGAATTACCCCGAGCAATTCGGCTCTCAAGGCCAATATCGAAGGTTATGTCGGCAGCCTCGACGGACGCGACGCGCAGTCATTGCGACGCCTGCGGCGCATCGCCGAGGGTGAGGCCGACAAGGCTGCTCAGGCCCTGGGTTACTACCAGGCGCGTATTCGCAGCCGTATCGAAGAGGGCGAAACACCGCGCCTGGTACTCGAAGTCGAGCCCGGTGAGCGCGTTCGCCTGCGCCATGTCGACATTCGCATCGAAGGGCCGGCCAGCGAACTGTCGGCTTTTCGCATCCCCAGTGCCAGCCGTCTGCAACCGGGTTCGGTGCTCAATCACGGGCGCTACGAGGATGCCAAGCGGCTGATTCAGAATCAGGCCTCGCGCTACGGCTTCTTCGATGGCCGATTCACCCGCCAGCGCTTGCAGGTCGACCCCGCTGCCGGGGTGGCCGATATCGAACTGGTTTTCGCCAGTGGGCCGCGCTACAGCCTGGGCGATATAGCCTTCGGCGGTGATTTCCCGTTCGATAAAGCGCTGCTGCGGCGTATGGTGCCGTTCGAGCCGGACACCCCCTACGATTCCGAGCTGATCGCCGAGCTGTACCAGGCGCTGCAATCCAGCGGCTATTTCGAGTCGGTGAGGGTCGACGCCATCCCTGCCCAGGCCGAGCAGTTGCGCATTCCGGTTGCGGTGACGCTGCAGGTTCGCGAGCCGCGCACCATGGGCCTGGGGCTGGGCTTTTCCACCGATGTCGGGCCGCGCCTGCGTGCCAACTGGACACGCCACTGGCGCAACCCGCAGGGGCATAGCTACGGGGTGGAAACCGAACTGTCGGCGCCAAGGCAGAACGTCGGTCTGTGGTACGACATCCCTGGTGATCCACCGCTGACCGATAAGCTGCGTCTGGCTGGCGGCTATCAGTACGAAGAACTGGCCAGCAAGGACAGCCTCAGCCGTCTGCTCACCCTGGGCCCGGAATGGCACAGCCAGCGCCCTGGCGGCTGGCAGCGCGTGCTGTCGGTGAAATGGCAGCACGAGGAATATCGCCTGGGCGACGATTCCGGGTTGAGCACCTTGCTTATGCCGGGCGTCAATTACTCGCTGCTGCGCAGCGATAACCGCCTCGATCCGAATCAGGGCTATCGCCTGCAGTTCGACCTGCGTGGCGCCGTCGATGGCCTGTTGTCCGATGCCAACGTGTTGCATGGCAATGTCATGCTCAAGGGCTTGACCACCGTATTCGACCATCACCGCCTGCTGGGGCGCGTACAGTTTGGCGGCACCGAAACCAATGGTTTCTCTGCCGTGCCGCCGTCGCTGCGCTTCTTTGCCGGTGGCGATCAGAGCGTACGCGGCTACGACTACCAGAGCCTGTCGCCGGAGAACAATCGCGGTGACAAGATCGGCGGCCGTTACCTGTTCGCTGCCAGCGCCGAGTACCAGTACAGCCTGACCGACAAGTGGCGCCTGGCGACCTTCATCGACCAGGGCAATTCGTTCGACTCGCTGGATTTCCCCACCCTCAAGACCGGCGTTGGTTTCGGTGTGCGTTGGGTTTCGCCGGTTGGCCCGCTGCGCCTGGATCTGGCCCACGCGCTGGACGACGAGGGTGGCGTGCGCCTGCATTTCTCCATGGGGCCTGAACTATGACCCGGCGCCTGCTGAAATGGCTGGCCGGAGGTCTGTTCGCTCTGCTGTTGCTGCTCGTAGCCGTTTTGTGGACGCTGCTCGGTACCCAGGGCGGTAGCCGTTCGCTGCTGGCCCAGGTGCCAGGCTTGCAGGTCGACAACTTCGTAGGCCGTCTGGGCGGTGCCTGGCAGGCCGATGCGCTGATCTGGCAGCAGGACGAGATGCGCGTGGAGCTGCAGCAGCTGGACATGACCTGGTCGCCGTCGTGCCTGCTGCGCCTGACGCTGTGCCTGGATCGCCTGCATCTGCAGCGGGTGGCCGTGACCTTGCCGGCCGGTGCCGAATCGGGCAGCGAACCGCTCAGTCTGCCCAATGTAAAACTGCCACTGCGCCTGCAATTGGGCGATATCCAGCTGGGCGAGCTGACTCTGGACGGCCAGCCGCAGGTGCGCGATGTCGCACTGATTGCCAGTTGGAACGAGCAGGGCGTCGACCTGCAACGTTTTGCCCTGCAGCGTGATGAACTGCGCCTGGAGGTCAGCGGTCGTCTGACGCCGCAGGGTGGCTGGCCGCTGGCCTTGAGCGGGCGCCTGCAGTTGCCCGAGGTCGATGGCAAACCCTGGCAGGTGGCGCTGCAGGTGGGCGGCGAATTGCAGCGCAGCCTGGAGGTCGAGGCCGATAGCACAGGCTATCTCGACGCCCGCTTGCAGGGCTCGGTGCAGGCGCTGGCCGAGCACCTGCCGGCCGAGTTGCGTCTGACCAGCGACGCTTTTCAGGCCAGCAGTGCCTTGCCGCCAACCCTGCGTTTGCAAGCGCTGCAACTCAAGGCTCAGGGTGATCTGGCCAGTGGCTACCGCATTGAAGGCACGGCCAATCTGCCGGCCGAGCAGGCGCCGATGCCGCTGCAACTGCGGGGGCGTGTCGATGCTGCCGGTGCGGATATAGAGCTGTTACGTATCGAGGCCGAAGCGCAACATGTGCAACTCGAGGGCACGCTGGCCTGGCGCGAAGTGTTCAGCGTCGATGCCAGGCTGGACTGGCTGGATTTTCCCTGGCAGCGCCTGTACCCGCTGGACGAGCCGCCACCCGTGGCACTGCAACAACTGCAGGCCGAAGTCAGCTATAGCGAAGGCAATTTCCTGGGTAACTTCGCTGCGCAGTTGCAGGGACCTGCGGGTGACTTCAGCCTTAGCAGCCCGGTCAGTGGCGATCTCGCTCAGTTCAGCCTGCCGCAATTGCAGCTGGTGGCCGGCCAGGGGCGTGCCGAGGGGGTGGTCAAGGTCGGTTTTGCCGAGGGCATCGACTGGCAGGCCATGTTGCAGCTCAGCGCGCTCGACCCCGGTTATTGGTTGGCGCAGATGCCGGGAAATCTGGCCGGCCCGCTGAACACCTCCGGCAGCTTCAACGCCGGGGCGTTGCAGGCGCAAGCCGATATCGATCTCAATGGCCGCCTGCGCGGCCAACCGGCGCAATTGCAGGTGCAGGGCGGCGGTAGCGGCGAGCAGTGGCAGTTACAGCGACTGCTGGTACGCCTGGGCGACAACCGGGTCAGCGGCCAGGGCGCGCTGGATCAGCGTTTGCGTGGTCAGCTGGAGTTGGCGTTGCCGCGCCTGGGGCAACTCTGGCCTGGCTTGCAAGGGCAGATACAGGGCCAGTTGTCCATGGCCGGTACCCTGCAGGCGCCGCAAGGCCAGCTGGCGCTCAGTGGTGAGCGCCTGGCCTTTGGCGACCCCAGTCTGCGTCGCCTGCAACTGGACGCGACGCTGGATGCTCGCCAGCAGGCGCGCCTGGGTTTGAATCTGCGCGGTATTCGTATCGGCGACACCTACCTCGGGCGCTTGCAGGCCGATGGCCGTGGCGATCAGCGTCGTCAGGCGCTGACTATCGATTTGCAAGGGCCGCTGCTGCAGCTGGCGCTGGCTCTGGACGGCAACTTGAGCGAACAAGGCGACTGGCGCGGGCGCATCGCCAGCGGCCGGGTGCAGAGCGGTGGTCAGGACTGGCAGTTGCAGCAGGCGGCGAGCCTGGAGCGTCTGGCCAGTGGCCGGCTCAACCTGGGCGCGCATTGCTGGCAGTCCGGCGATGCCAGTCTGTGTGGCGGGCAGCAACGGCTGATGCCGCAGCCCAGCCTGGACTGGCGCCTGGAGAACTTCCCGCTGGCCAGCCTGCAGCCCTGGTTGCCCGAGGATTTCGCCTGGCAGGGTCGCTTGGAGGGTCAGCTCAAGGTCGAGTTGCCGGACAGTGGCCCCAATGGCCAGATCACGCTCGACGCCGGTAGCGGCAACCTGCGCATTCGTCAGGCAGATGACCAGCAGTGGCTGGATTTCCCCTATGACAGTCTGCGTCTGAGCAGCACGTTGCGTCCGCAGCGGGTGGACAGCCAACTGCGTTTCGTCAGCGCACGCCTCGGTGAGCTGGCACTGCAGGCGCAGATCGATCCGCGCCCGGCGTACAAGCCGGTCAACGGCGAGTTTCGTCTGAGTGGTTTCGACCTCGCCGTCTTGCGCCCCTTCGTGGCAATGGCGGACACCCTCGAAGGCAAGCTGCAGGGCAGTGGCACTATCGGTGGCCAGCTGATGGCGCCGCAGATCAACGGCCAGCTGCGGTTGGAGGGCGGCGAGCTGTCCGGCAGCGAGTTGCCGGTGAGCCTGGAGGGCTTGCAGCTGCAGGCGCTGATCGCAGGTGAGCGGGTGCAGCTTGCCGGCAACTGGCGCAGTGGCGAGCAGGGCCAGGGCAACCTGCGTGGCGAAATTGCCTGGGCCGAAGGCCTGCGCGGCGACCTGGCCCTGCAGGGCCGGCGTCTGCCGGTGAAGGTCGAGCCTTACGCCGAACTGGAAGTCGAACCTGACCTGCAATTGCAGCTACGTGCTCAGCGCCTGGCCATCAGCGGTCAAGTCGGCGTGCCACGCGGGCTGATCAGCGTACGTGAGCTGCCACCGTCAACGGTGAAAGTCTCCGGCGATGCGCAGGTGGTCGGGCGTGAAGTGCCAGAGGCCGAAGAGGGGCTCGGCGTCGCCATGGATGTCGAGGTCGAGGTCGGTCAGGACAAGCTGGCGTTCAGCGGTTTTGGCCTGAGCGCCGACCTGCGTGGGCGCGTGCATATCGGCGATAACCTCGACACCCGTGGCGAGCTGGATCTGGCCAATGGCCGCTATCGTGCCTACGGCCAGCGTCTGACCATCCGCCGCGCACGGTTGTTGTTCACTGGCCCCATCGATCAGCCGTTTCTCGATGTCGAGGCGATTCGCCGGGTCGATACGGTGGTCGCCGGTATTCGTCTGTCCGGCAGTGCCGAGCAGCCCAGCACCACGGTCTTCGCCGAGCCGGCCATGAGCCAGGAGCAGGCGCTGTCCTACCTGGTACTGGGGCGTCCGCTGGGGCAAGGCAGTGGCGACAACAATATGCTGGGCCAGGCGGCGCTGGCGCTGGGGTTGGCCGGCAGCAGTTCGATCACCACCGGCCTGGCCAACAGCCTGGGTATTCAGGATTTTCAACTCGACACCGAAGGCAGCGGGGTGACCACCAGCGTGGTGGCCAGCGGCAATATCACCGAGCGCCTCAGTCTGCGCTATGGCGTCGGGGTGTTCGAGCCGGCCAATACCATGGCCCTGCGCTACCAGTTGAGCCGGCGCTTGTATCTGGAGGCCGCCAGCGGCCTGGCCAGTTCGCTCGACCTGTTCTACCGGCGCGATTTCTGATGGCAAAAGGTTCATTGGCTAAAATCCCTACTCGGTCTCCGGTGTATCGGCGTCGCTTCTGCGCTAGTCTGGACGCATGGTCGGGCCGTGACCTGCCATTCGATGGGGCATTCGCTGCGGCGAAGCCCGTGTCACATATTTGCCCTTCAACTCCCTGAACGATAAGGAAACTCCCATGGCGCAAGTCACTCTCAAAGGCAATCCGGTACAGGTCGATGGTCAACTGCCGCAGGCTGGTCAGCAGGCGCCGGCGTTCAGCCTGGTCGCGGGCAACCTGAGCGACGTCACCCTGGCCAGCCTGGCCGGCAAGCGCAAGGTGCTGAACATCTTCCCCAGCGTCGACACGCCGACCTGCGCCACTTCCGTGCGCAAGTTCAACGCTGAAGCCAGCCAGTTGAACAACACCGTGGTGCTGTGCATCTCCGCCGACCTGCCGTTCGCCCAGGCACGCTTCTGCGGTGCCGAAGGCCTGGAAAAGGTGGTCAACCTGTCCACCCTGCGTGGTGGCGAGTTCCTCAAGCACTACGGTGTGGCCATCGCCAGTGGCCCGCTGACCGGCCTGGCCGCGCGTGCCGTGGTGGTGCTGGATGAAAACGACAAGGTGTTGCACAGCGAGCTGGTTGGTGAAATTGCCGACGAGCCTGACTACGCCGCAGCCCTCGCTGTACTCAAGTAAGCATCCGCTAAAACCAGACGGCCTGCTGTGCAGGCCGTTTTTATTGGTCGGCCGAGCGAACGTCCGGGCACCTCGAGAGTCTCTTGCCTGACCCGGAATTTATCGCTGACTCAAACAGTTAGTAACGTAAGGAGAGCGTAAAAAGCGGGTAAATGGGCTTTGCTTGACGCGGGCCAGTGCTTATCGTTCCGACTCCCTGAAAAAGTGACCTTGCGCCCGCCATGTCGAATGTCTCCCCGTCCTCCCCGAATACCTCCCGTCAATGGCTGATCGGCCTGACACTGCTCGCCGTGTTGCTTCTGCTGCTGTGGTGGTTCTGGCCGGGCGAGCCAGAATCTCAGCAGATGGGTCGTGGCCGCTTTGGTGATATGGGGCCGGTGCCGGTGCGTGTGGCCGAGGTCGAGCAGGGCGAGTTCGCCATCGAGCTCAAGGCGCTCGGCACGGTAACTGCCTACAACACGGTCAACGTGCGCTCGCGGGTCGACGGCGAGCTGGTCAAGGTGCTGTTCGAGGAAGGTCAGCAGGTCAAGGCCGGTGATCTCCTGGCAGTGATCGATCCGCGCCCCTATCAGGTGGCCCTGCAGCAGGCGCAGGGTGCGCTGCAGGAAAATCAGGCGCAACTGAAGAATGCCGAGCTGGATCTGCAGCGCTACAAGGGGCTCTACGCCGAAGACAGCATCGCCAGGCAGACCCTCGATACCCAGCAGGCGCTGGTCAACCAGTACCGAGGCAGCCTGCAGAGCAATCAGGCCGATGTCGCCACGGCCAGGCTCAACCTCGACTTCACCCAGATTCGCGCGCCCATCGCCGGACGTCTGGGCCTGCGTCAGCTGGACGTCGGCAACCTGGTCAGCAGTGGCGATACCACGCCGCTGGTGGTGATTACCCAGGCCGACCCGATTGCGGTGATCTTCACCATTCCCGAAGGCGATTTGCCGGCGGTGTTGCAACGCCGCCGCGCTGGCGCAACGCTGGCGGTCGAGGCCTGGGACCGGGGTGAACGCCTGAAGCTGGCCGAAGGCGTGCTGGAAAGCCTGGATAACCAGATCGACACCACCACCGGCACGGTCAAGCTCAAGGCGCGCTTCGACAACGCCGAGCAGATGCTCTTCCCAAACCAGTTCGTCAACGTGCGCTTGCGCGTGGAAACCCGCGAGGCGGCCACCATCATTCCGTCCGCTGCGGTGCAGTTCGGCACTCAGGGCACTTTCGTTTACGTGGTTGACGGCGAGAACAAGGTGAGTATCCGGCCGGTGACCATTGCGTCCAGTGACGCTGAGCGTAGCCTGGTCAGCGAGGGCGTACGCCAGGGCGAGCGACTGGTGCTGGAGGGGACCGACCGTTTGCGTGATGGCAGCGAAGTCGAGGTGGTCGAGCCGCAATCCGAGACTGCGGCGCGGAACGACGCATGAATATTTCCCGCCCCTTCATTCTGCGGCCGGTTGCCACCACGCTGTTGATGGTGGCGATCTTTCTCAGCGGTGTGATCGCCTATCGTCTGCTGCCGGTGTCGGCGCTGCCGGAGGTGGATTATCCGACCATCCGCGTGCTGACTTTGTATCCAGGCGCCAGCCCGGATGTGATGACCAGCGCGGTGACCGCCCCGCTGGAACGCCAGTTCGGGCAGATGGCCGGGCTCAAGCAGATGTCCTCGACCAGTTCTGGCGGCGCCTCGGTGATCACCCTGCGCTTCAATCTGGATGTGTCGCTGGCGGTGGCCGAGCAGGAGGTGCAGGCGGCGATCAACGCAGCGAGCAACCTGCTACCCGCTGATTTGCCGGCGCCGCCGGTGTACAACAAGGTCAACCCGGCCGATACGCCGGTGCTGACCCTGGCGGTGAGCTCAAAGACGCTGCCGCTGCCGCAGGTCAACGACCTGGTCGATACCCGCTTGGCGCAGAAGCTGGCGCAAACCAGTGGCGTCGGCTTGGTGACCCTGGCTGGTGGGCAACGTCCGGCCGTGCGCATTCGCGTCAACCCGGAGGCGCTCGCGTCTTATGGCCTGAGCCTGGCCGACGTGCGCAGCCTGATCACGGCCAGCAACGTCAACCAGCCCAAGGGCAACTTCGACGGGCCGACACGGGTTTCCCAGCTCGATGCCAACGACCAGTTGAAGTCGGTCGAGGAATATCGCGAGCTGATCCTCAGTTATCAGAATGGTGCCGCGCTGCGCCTGAAGGATGTCGCCGAGATCATCGACGGCGCCGAGAACGAGCGCCTGGCCGCCTGGGCCAATCGCAACCAGGCGGTGCTGGTGAACGTGCAGCGCCAACCCGGCGCCAACGTCATCGATGTGGTCGACCGCATCCAGACCCTGCTGCCACACCTGACCGAAGGCCTGCCGGCCAGCGTCGAGGTCAAGGTGCTCACCGATCGCACGCAGACCATCCGCGCTGCAGTGCGCGATGTGCAGCACGAGCTACTACTGGCCATCGCCCTGGTGGTGATGGTGACCTTCCTGTTCCTGCGCAAGTTGTCGGCGACCCTGATTCCGTCCATCGTCGTGCCGCTGTCGCTGATCGGCACCTTCGGCGTGATGTACCTGGCCGGTTTCACCATCAACAACCTGACATTGATGGCGCTGACCATTGCCACCGGTTTCGTGGTCGACGACGCCATCGTCATGCTGGAGAACATCGCCCGCCATCTGGAGGAGGGCGAAACGCCGCTCAACGCTGCGCTCAAGGGCGCCCGGCAAATCGGCTTCACTCTGGTCTCGCTGACCCTGTCGCTGATCGCCGTGTTGATCCCGCTGCTGTTCATGGCCGATGTGGTGGGGCGGCTGTTCCGTGAGTTCGCCATCACCCTGGCGGTGGCGATCCTGATTTCCCTGGTGGTGTCGCTGACCCTCACGCCGATGATGTGCGCGCGCCTGCTCAAGGCCGAAAAGCCCGAGTCGGAAGGGCGCTTCTACCACGCTGCCGGTGGCGCTATCGACGCCATGATCGAACGCTATGGCGTGTGGCTGCAGTGGGTGCTGCGTCACCAACCGCTGACCCTGCTGGTGGCGGTGGCTACGCTGGGCCTGACCGTGCTGCTGTATATGGCGGTGCCCAAGGGATTTTTCCCGGTGCAGGACACCGGTGTGATCCAGGGCATTTCCGAGGCGCCGCAGTCGATTTCCTTCAGCGCCATGAGCGAGCGCCAACAACGCCTGGCCGACGTGATCCTGCGTGATCCGGCGGTGGCGAGTCTGTCCTCGTCGATTGGTGTGGATGGCGATAACCCCACGCTCAACAGCGGCCGTCTGCTGATCAACCTGAAAACCCACGCCGAACGCGATGTCACCGCCAGCGAGGTGATCGAACGCCTGCGTCCGGAGCTGGCGAAGGTTCCCGGTATCGAGTTGTTCATGCAGCCGGTACAGGACCTGACCATCGAGGATCGCATCAGCCGCACCCAGTTCCAGTTCACCCTGGAGTCGCCTGACAGCCAGTTGTTGGAAACCTGGACGCCGCGTCTGGTCGAGGCGCTGCGCGAGCAGCCGGAGCTGACCGACGTGGCCAGCGACCTGCAGAACCGCGGTCTGCAGGTGTTCCTGGATATCGACCGTGACGCCGCGGCGCGTCTGGGCATCAACGTCGGCACTATCGACGATGCTTTGTATGACGCTTTTGGCCAGCGCCAGATCAGCACCATCTACACCCAGGCCAGCCAGTACCGCGTGGTGCTGGAGAGCCGCGATGGCGGGCGTATCGGCCTGGCCGCGTTGCGTCAGATTCACGTAGCCACCGGTGATGGCCAGCAGGTGCCGCTGTCATCCCTGGCGCATATCGAGGAGCGGCCCGCCAGTTTGCTGATCAACCATATCGGTCAGTTCCCGGCGGTGACCCTGTCGTTCAACCTGGCGCCTGGCGTGTCGCTGGGCGAGGCAGTGGCGGTGATCGAGCGGGTCGAGCAGGAGATCGGTCTGCCGGGTGGCATCAATACCCAGTTCCAGGGCGCTGCCGAGGCGTTCCGTGCGTCGTTGTCGTCGACCTTGCTGCTGATCCTGGCGGCCATCGTCACCATGTACATCGTGCTGGGCGTGCTCTACGAGAGCTACATCCACCCGATCACCATTTTGTCCACGCTGCCGTCGGCGGGCGTTGGTGCGCTGCTGGCGTTGCTGCTGACGGGCAAAGACCTGGGGCTGATCGCCATCATCGGCATCATCCTGTTGATCGGCATCGTCAAGAAGAACGCGATCATGATGATCGACTTCGCCCTCGAGGCCGAGCGCAACCAGGGCATGGCGCCTGAGGCGGCGATCTATCAGGCGGCGCTGCTGCGCTTTCGGCCGATCCTGATGACCACCCTGGCGGCGCTGTTCGGTGCCATTCCGCTGATGCTCGCCTCGGGCTCCGGCGCCGAGCTGCGCCAGCCGCTGGGCCTGGTGATGGTCGGCGGCCTGCTGGTCAGCCAGGTGCTGACGCTGTTCACCACACCGGTGATCTACCTGTACTTCGATCGCCTGTCGCGCCGCGTCAGCGGGCGAAGTGCAGCGGGGGTGGCGGTATGAGCGGCGCAGCGCTTTTACTCCCCTCTCCCTTCGGGAGAGGGGCTGGGGGTGAGGGTATGAAGGTTGCCCGAACTTCAATCGGGGCGCCGTCGCAACCCTCATCCGGCGCTGCGCGCCACCTTCTCCCAGAGGGAGAAGGACGGTGAACCTCTCCGCCCCCTTTATCCGCCGTCCGGTGGCCACGCTGCTGCTGAGCCTGGCGATCATGCTGCTCGGCGGCGTCAGCTTCGGCCTGCTGCCGGTGGCGCCGTTGCCACAGATGGATTTCCCCACCATCACCGTGCAGGCCAGCCTGCCTGGTGCCAGCCCGCAGATCATGGCCTCGACCGTGGCCACGCCGCTGGAACGCTCGCTCGGCTCGATCGCTGGGGTCAGCCAGATGAACAGCCGCAGCAGCCAGGGCAGCACGCGGATCATGATCCAGTTCGACCTGGACAAGGACATCAACACCGCTGCGCGCGAGGTGCAGGCGGCGATCAATGCGGCGCGTGAACTGCTGCCCAGCGGCATGCGCACCATGCCCAGCTACCGCAAGATCAACCCCTCGCAGGCACCGATCATGGTGCTGTCGCTGACCAGTGCCACGCTGAACAAGGGCCAGCTGTACGACGTGGCCTCGACCATCCTGGCGCAGAAACTGTCCCAGGTCGGTGGCGTGGGTGAGGTGCAGGTCGGTGGTAGTTCGCTGCCGGCTGTGCGTGTTTCCCTCGAACCGCGCCTACTCGATCACTATGGCATCGCCCTGGACGAAGTGCGCCAGACCATCGCAGCCAGCAACGCCCTGCGTCCCAAGGGGGCGGTCGAGGACGAGCAGCGCCGCTGGCAGGTACAGGCCAGCGACCAGTTGGCCAAGGCTGCCGATTATCTACCGATGATCATCCGCTACCAGGACGGCGCTGCCGTACGCCTGGGTGACGTGGCCACGGTTACCGATGGCGTCGAAGACCGCTACAACAGCGGCTTCTACAACGACAAGGAAGCGGTGCTGCTGGTGATCAATCGGCAGAGCGGGGCGAATATCCTGCAGACCATCAGCGACATCCGTGCCGAGCTGCCAGCCCTGCGTGAGGTGATTCCTGCCAGCGTCGAGCTGGAGGTGGCGATGGATCGCTCGCCGGTAATCCGCGCCACCCTGCACGAGGCCGAGCAGACGCTGCTGATTGCCGTGGGTCTGGTGATCCTGGTGGTGCTGGCGTTTCTCGGGCGTTGGCGCGCAGCGCTGATTCCAGCGCTGGCGGTGCCGGTGTCGCTGATCGGTAGTTTCGCCGCCATGTACCTGCTGGGTTTCTCGCTGAACAACCTGTCGCTGATGGCGCTGATCATCGCCACCGGGCTGGTGGTGGACGATGCCATTGTGGTGCTGGAGAACATCGCCCGGCATATCCATAACGGCGAGAAGCCAATGGCGGCGGCGTTCAAAGGCACGCGCGAGGTAGGCTTCACCCTGTTGTCGATGAACCTGTCGCTGGTGGCGGTGTTCATCTCCATCCTGTTCATGGGCGGCATCGTCGAGCGGCTGTTTCGCGAGTTTTCCATCACCCTGGCCGTGGCGGTGGTGATTTCCCTGCTGGTGTCGTTGACCTTGACGCCGATGCTTTGCGCGCGCTGGCTCAAGGCTGAGGACGAACAGCCGCGCGGCCGCCTGCAGCAATGGGGTGATCGCCTGCAGACGCGGGTGCTGGCTATCTACGGGCGTTCGCTGGACTGGGCGTTACGTCATTCGTTGCTGATGGTCATCAGCCTGCTGGCGACCATCGCGTTGAACGTCTATCTGTTCGTCAGCATTCCCAAGACCTTCATGCCGCAACAGGACACCGGCCAACTGATCGGTTTTATCCGCGGCGACGATGGCCTGTCGTTCCAGGTCATGCAGCCGAAGATGGAAATTTTCCGCAAGGCGGTACTGGCCGATCCGGCGGTAGACAGCGTCGCAGGCTTCATCGGCGGTGCTGGCGGCATCAACAATGCCTTCATGATCGTGCGCCTGAAGCCCATCAGCGAGCGTGGCGTGTCATCGCAACAGGTGATCAACCGCCTGCGCGCCAGCGTGCCGAAGGTGCCCGGTGGGCGCATGTTCCTCATGCCGGATCAGGACCTGCAAATCGGTGGGCGCGAGGGGCGCAGTTCGGAAAACGAGTACATGCTGCTCTCGGGCGACCTCGATGCCCTGCGTGAGTGGCTGCCCAAGGTGCGTGAAGCGCTGCGCGCGTTGCCCGAACTGACCGATATCGACGCCCGCGAGAACAGTGGTGCCCAGCAGATTCGCCTGGTGGTGGATCGCGAGGCTGCGCAGCGCCTGGGCGTGGACATGAGCATGATCACCGCGGTGCTCAACAACGCCTTCAGTCAGCGCCAGGTTTCCACCATCTATGAAGCGCTGAACCAGTACAGCGTGGTGATGGAAATCAACCCGCTCTATGCCCAGCATCCCGAGGCGCTGGACCAGATTCAGCTGATCACCGCCGATGGCGCACGGGTGCCGCTGTCCACCTTCGCCCATTGGGAGCGCAGCCTGGAGGAAGATCGAGTCAACCATCAGGGCCAGTTCGCCGCCGAGAACATCGGTTTCTCCCTGGCCGAAGGAGTCAGCCTGGATCAGGCCAGCCGCGCCATCGACAACTCCGTGGCGCGGGTCGGCCTGCCCACCGAAGTGCAGGGCATGCTGGGCGGCACCGGTGCGGCCTTCCAGCAGACCCAGGGCAATCAGCCGCTGATGATCCTGCTGGCACTGGTGGTGGTGTATATCGTGTTGGGCGTGCTCTACGAGAGCTACGTACATCCGCTGACCATTCTTTCGACCTTGCCGTCGGCCGGCGTTGGCGCCTTGCTGGCGCTGCAGCTGGTAGGCATGGAGTTCAGCCTGATCTCGCTGCTGGGCCTGTTCCTGCTGATCGGTATCGTCAAGAAGAACGCCATCCTGATGGTCGATCTGGCCCTGCAACTGGAGCGCGGCGAGCGCCTGAGCCCGCAGGAATCCATTCGTCAGGCCTGTCTGTTGCGCTTCAGGCCAATCCTGATGACCACTCTGGCTGCGATTCTCGGTGCCTTGCCGCTGGTGCTGGGCAGTGCCGAAGGTTCGGAAATGCGCCAGCCGCTGGGTATCACCATCGTCGGTGGTCTGGTGCTGAGCCAGGTGCTGACGCTTTACACCACTCCGGTGGTCTACCTCTACTTCGACCGCCTGCGCCATCGCGTCAACCGCTGGCGCGGCGTGCGTACCGATGCCTCGTTGGAAACTCCGCTATGACCCGAGCTCCCTTTGCCCGAACATTCGTCTCCCTGCTGCTGGCCGGCGTACTGGGTGGCTGCACCCTCGGGCCTGACTATCAGCGCCCCGATCTGGCGGCGCCTGCGCAGTTCAAGCAGGTCGAGGGCTGGAAGAGTGCGGCCCCTGCTGACGCGCTGGAGCGTGGCAATTGGTGGGCACTGTATGGCGATGTCGAACTCGATGCCCTGGTCGAGCGCCTGCATGTGTCCAACCAGAACCTGGCGGCTGCCGAGGCCCAGTACCGTCAGGCGCGCGCACTGGTGCGCGGTGCGCGTGCCAGCTTCTACCCGACCCTGTCCGGTAGCGCCGGGGTGACGCGGGCCGGGCAGGGTGGCGGTGACAGCACCATCCGTACCGCCGATGGCGTCACTGTTGGTGGCTCCGGTGCCTCGAGCATTTCCAAGAGCTACGATCTCAGCCTCAATGCAGCCTGGGAGCTGGATCTCTGGGGCAAGCTGCGCCGGGGCCTGGAGGCCAGCCGCGCCGAATTCGAGGCCAGCGCCGCCGACCTTGCCGCTGCGCGCCTGAGCCTGCAGAGCGAACTGGTGCAGAACTACCTGCAACTGCGCATTCTCGACGAACAGAAGCGCCTGCTCGACGCGACAGTGGCCGCTTACGCACGCTCGCTGCGCCTGACCGAGAACCAGTATCGAGCCGGCATCGTGCCCAAGTCCGACGTGACCCAGGCCACCACTCAGCTCAAGAGCACGCAGGCGCAGGCGATTGATCTCGAGTGGCAGCGCGCGCAGCTCGAACATGCCATTGCCGTGCTGGTCGGCGTCAGCCCGGCCGAGCTGTCCATCGCACCGCGCGAAAGCCTGCCGGCATTGCCCGAGGTGCCCGTGGCGCTGCCTTCGCAGCTGCTCGAGCGCCGCCCTGACGTTGCCGCCGCCGAGCGCCGGGTGATGGCGGCCAACGCGCAGATAGGCGTAGCCGAGGCTGCGTGGTTCCCCGATCTGACGATCTCGGCCAGCGGGGGGTATCGCGGCAGCAGCTTCGCCGACTGGATCGAGGTACCCAACCGCTTCTGGTCACTCGGCCCGCAACTGGCGCTGACGCTGTTCGACGGCGGTGCGCGCCGCGCGGAGGTGGAGCGCAGCGAAGCCGCCTATGATCAGACTGTGACGCAATACCGCCAGGCGGTGCTGGACAGCTTCCGCGAAGTGGAGGACTACCTGGTGCAGCTGCGCGTGCTGGAGCAGGAGAGCGGGGTGCAGCAGGAGGCGTTGGATGCGGCGCGCGAGTCGCTGCGTCTGATCGAGAACCAGTACCGCGCCGGTACCGTCGACTACAACAGCGTGGTTACCGTACAGGCCACCGCGCTGAACAACGAACGTACCAACCTCACCCTGCTGGGTAGCCGGCTGACAGCCAGTGTGCAGTTGATTGCTGCGCTGGGTGGCGGGTGGCAGCAGGAGCAGTTGCGTCAGCAAGAACCCTGAGGCTGGTACAGCGCCGGCATGGCGGTTTTCGCCATACCGGCCATGGCTTATTGGCGTTTCTTGCGATTGACCGCTTCGGCTGCCTTGAGTACGTCCGAACCAATCTGTCCCTCGAACTGTGCCCACACTGGGCGCATGGCATCACGCCAGGCCTGACGTTGCTCTGGGGTGAGGGTGATGAGCTGGGATTTGCCGGAGTCGATGATGCGCTGACGGTCGGTCTGATTGGCCGCTTCTGCCTGCTTGTTCACCATGTAGGTGACTTCATCGATGATGGCTTCCAGCTCCACACGAACCTGATGCGGAATGCCGTACCAGAAGCGAGAGTTGCTCACCAGCATGTAGTCCAGTACGCCATGGTTGGTTTCGCTGATGAAAGGCTGCACTTCGTGCAGTTTCTGGCTGTAGATATTCGACCAGGGATTTTCCGCACCCTGTACCTGACCGCTCTGCAGGGCCTTGAATACTTCCGAGAAGGGCAGTTTCTGACTATTTGCGCCAACTTGCCGGAATTGCGCCTCCAGCACCGCTGACGGCTGGATACGGAAGTTCAGACCATTGGCATCGCCTGGGCTGTGCAAGGCGCGGGTGGCAGACAGTTGCTTCATGCCGTTGTGCCAGTAAGCCAGGCCGACGATATTGTGATCTTCCATCGAGCGCAGCAGTTGGCGGCCCTTGGCGCGCTTCTGGAAGCGATTGACTGCTTCGAGATCATCGAACAGGAACGGCAGGTCGAACACCTGCAACTGTTTGGTGTACTGGTCGAACTTGGCCAGGGACGGCGCCAGTAATTGCACCTCGTTGTTGCGCAGTGCTTCCAGTTCGTTGGCGTCGCCGTAGAGGCTGGAGTTGGGGTAAACCTCGACCTTGACCTTGCCGCCCAGGCGCTCCTCGACCAGTTGCTGGAACAGCAGTGCGCCCTGACCCTTCGGGGTGGTGTCGGCGACAACATGGGAAAACTTGATCAGGATAGGTTCATCGGCCAGTGCGAGGTTGGTACCGAAAGAGGCTATCGCCAGGGCACAAGCGGCCAGGGCGCGGGCTGAATTGAACATACTGCTTCCTTTTGTTCTTGTCGGTTGCGACACCCGTGGGTGCCTCGTGTTGGTTGCTCCACGGTTCTGCTGGAGGGCTATGGCCAGCCGCGTCGACAGTTTAGAGCGTGCCTTGTTACCGCAAGGCTTGTGCCAGTATGGCGAATTCCCGCCAGGCTTTCAGGGCTGAGAAAAGCACTGTGAAATGGCGCACAGCGCATGGCGGAAAACCGCCAGGTATGTGCGTCCATGCAGCGGAAAATTGCTGATGCGCCGAGTCTCTTGTCGCCTGTTACTCTGCGCCAGTCGATTGTGCTGCGGAGGTGCCGATGAGTTGGTCTGCCCGACAATATTCCCTGTTCGAACGCCAGCGCACGCGCCCGGTCCATGACGTGCTGGCGGCGGTGCCACGTGAGGGTATCGAGTTGGCCGTCGATCTCGGCTGTGGTCTCGGCAACTCCACTGCCGTGTTGCAGGCGCATGTGCCCAAGGCACGGGTGATCGCTATCGACAGCAGCGCAGACATGCTGCGCGCAGCGCGTGAGCGGCTGCCCCAGGTGACCTTTCAACTGATGGATATCCAGCACTGGCAAGCCGAGCACGCGCCGCAACTGATCCTGGCCAATGCCTCGCTGCAGTGGTTGCCGGACCATGCTCGGCTGTATCCGAGATTGCTCGCGCAACTGGCGCCCGGTGGCTGGCTGGCGATCCAGACCCCGGACAACTTGCAGGAACCTGCGCATCGCCTGGCTCGTGAGGTGGCGGCAGATGGACCATGGGCAGCGCAGATCTGCGAGGTGCGCCATACCGAGCGGCACAGCGCGCAGGCTTACTACGACATCCTTAGCACTCAGGCCAGTGAGCTGGATATCTGGCGCACCACTTACTTCCACGTACTGGAGAATGCCGCAGCGGTGGTGGAGTGGTTCAAATCCACGGCGTTGCTGCCGTTTTTGCAGCCGCTGGAGGCCGAGCAGCAGGCAGCTTTCCTCGAGCGCTACCAGGCGGCGATTGCCGAGGCCTATCCGGCGCAGGCCGATGGCCGGGTGTTGTTGCCGTTTCCGCGTCTGTTTCTGGTGGCTCGGCGGTAGCCCGGATGCAATCCGGGGCAGGTCTGTCGCGGCTAAAGCCCCTCCCACGGAGTTCATGATGACTTGTGGGAGGGGCTTCAGCCGCGACCTTTAAAAGAACAGGCCCCGCAGTTAGCGGGGCTTGTGCTTCATTGCGCCAGGGCAACCAGGCCGGCGTGCTGCACCAGTTCCAGCAACGGCTGCGGGTATACGCCGAGAACGAAGACGAGCAGAGCGACTACCAGCAGCATGATGCCGCCGGCGCCCTGGCCCCAGTCGAAGGGCGCATCGTGGCGATGCATGTTGGGTTCGCGCATGAACAGGGTGACCATCACCCGCAGGTAATAGAACACGCCGATGGCGCTGCCCAGCACCATGGCGCCGAGCAGCCACCACAGTTGCGCTTCGACACCGGCGGCGATCACGTAGAACTTGCCGATGAAGCCGGCCGTCAGCGGAATGCCGGCCAGCGACAGCATCATCACCGTGAGCACGGCGGTCAGGTACGGGCGGCGCCAGAACAGGCCACGGTATTCGTACAGCGCATCGGCATCGCGGCCGCTGTAGGGGGTGGACATCAGGGTGATCACACCGAACGCACCGAGGCTGGTCAGCACGTAGGTGGCCAGGTACACGCCCACGGCTTCCACCGCGAGCCCCTTGCTCGCCACCAATGCCACCAGCAGGTAACCGAAGTGGGCGATGGACGAGTAACCCAGCAGGCGCTTGAGGTTGTTCTGCAGCAGCGCCAGCAGATTGCCGAACAGGATCGAGGCGATGGCGATCAGGGTCAGCAGGTCGCTCAGCCAGCCGCCGCTCATGGCCGGGGATATCTGGTACAGTCGCAGCAGCACGGCGAACACCGCTACCTTGCTGGCGGTGGCGAGAAAGGCCGCCACTGGCGCCGGGGCGCCTTCGTAGACATCCGGCGTCCACAGGTGGAAGGGCACCAGCGACAGTTTGAAAGCCAGGCCGATCAGCATCATGCCGATGCCGATCTGCACCAATTGGCTGCTCTCGCGCATCAGAGTGGCACCGATATCGGCGAAGCCCAGGTTGCCGGACTCGGCGTACAGCAGCGCCATGCCGAACAGTAGGAAGGCGCTGCCGGCAGCCGAAAGCACCATGTACTTGATGCCGGCCTCCAGCGAGCGCTTGTTGAAAAAGGCGTAGGCGATCATGCCGTAGGTCGGCACCGACAGCAGTTCCAGGCCGATGAACAGCCCGGCCAGGTGCTGGGCACTGACCAGTACCAGGCCGCCAGCGGCGGACAGCAACACCAGCAGGTACAGCTCCTCGCGGTTGCCCGGGTAACCCTTGCCGGATTCGCCGCCCAGATAGGCATGGATCAGGGTGATGCAGGCCAGGCTGGCGGCCAGTACCAGTGCCATGTAGTAGCAGGCGAAGTTGTCGATCAGCAGCAGCGGGGTAACCTGCAGCGGGGCCACCTCCAGGGTTGGAATGAGCGACAGCAGCGCCAGATTCAGACCGACCACCGAAAGCAAGAAGGTCAGGCCGTGATTGCGCCTGACGGCGATTGCCAGCATCACCACCACCACGGTAAGGCTGGTTACCAGCAATGGCAGCAGGGCGATCAGATGTTGCACGGTGAATTCGACAGCGTGATGTTCCATGAGTCTCTAATCCTTACCCTTACCGGCCCGAGGCGAGTTGATCGAGGGCGCCAGCCATCCACTGCTGCACGCCATGCATGCTGGCAGCGGAGGTGTCGAGCACCGGTTGCGGGTAAACGCCAAGCAGAATCAGCAGCACGCCGAGGCCGAGCACCATGGCCATCTCGCGAGCTTTCAGCCCCGGCAGCGGCGCTTCCTGCTGCACCGGGCCGAAGTAGGCGCGATGGATCATCGCCAGGGCGTATACCGAGCCGAGCACCAGGCCGCTGGCGGCGAGCACCACGACCCAGGGCGCGCTGGGGAAGCTACCGATCAGAATGAGGAATTCGCCGACGAAGTTGCCGGTACCCGGCAGGCCGAGCGCGGCGGCGGCGAAGAACAGGCTGATGGCCGGCAGCCAGGGCATGCGTGCCCAGATTCCGCCCATCTGGCGCAGGTCGCGGGTGTGCAGGCGCTCGTAGAGCTGGCCGCAGAGGATGAACAGCGCAGCGGCAGACAGACCGTGGGCGACCATTTGCACCACCGCACCCTGCAGGGCGATCTGGCTGCCCGAATAGATGGCGATCAGCACGAAGCCCATGTGCGAGACGCTGGAGTAGGCCACCAGGCGCTTGATGTCGGTCTGTGCGAACGACAGCAGGGCGCCGTAGATGATGGCGAACACACCGAGCCACTGGGCGATGGGCGCGAACTCCGCCGAGGCATTGGGGAACAGCGGCAGGGCGAAGCGCAACAGGCCGTAGGCGGCGGTCTTCAGCAGGATACCGGCCAGGTCCACGGAGCCTGCGGTCGGTGCCTGGGCGTGGGCGTCCGGCAGCCAGGAATGCACAGGCACCACCGGGAACTTCACCGCGAAGGCGACGAAGAAACCGAGCATCAGCAGGTATTCGGTGCCGGGCGCCAGTTCGGTCTTCAGCAGGTCGGCGTAATTGAAGGTCAGTACACCGGTCTGGTTGAAGTGCACGAACACCAGGGCCAGGATCGCCAGCAGCATGATCAAACCGCTGGCCTGGGTGAAGATGAAGAACTTGGTGGCAGCGGTGATACGGGTGCGACCGTCACTGCCGCTATGACCCCAGAGCGCGATGAGGAAGTACATCGGCACCAGCATCATTTCCCAGAAAAAGAAGAACAGGAACAGGTCGACGGCGAGGAATACGCCGACCACGCCACCGAGAATCCACATCAGGTTGAGGTGGAAGAAGCCGACGCGATGCTGGATCTCGTTCCACGAGCACAGTACCGAGAGCACACCGAGCAGGCCGGTGAGCACCACCATCAGCACCGACAGGCCGTCCATCGCCAGGTGGATGGTGATGCCCATCCGCGGGATCCAGTCGATGACGAACTCATGGGCCCAGCGCGGGCCGCTGTCCGGGGCCGGTGCCAGGGTGAAATCACCGCTGACCCACAGCCACAAGCTCAGGCCGAACAGTAGGCCCATGGTGATCAGGGCGATCCAGCGCGGCAGCACGGAGCCAAAACGCTCGCCTTGCCAGCACAGCAGGCCGCCGATGAAGGGAATCAGGATTAGCCAGGGCAGAATCATGACAGGCTGTTTTCCTTGGGGTCTATTGACGTTTCGACACGAGCCGCGTTGCTGCGCGAAATAGCGCCAGGCAAGGCGTAGGACGCCGGTAATGGTGTTCCCTTGCCAAGTCCTGCAACGCAGCATGGCGCTATTTGGCGCGCAACCCGAAGGGCCGGGCCCGTTTTTGCGCGCTGCTGCGTTACTCGTCGTTCATTTGGAGCGACCAAACTTCTCTCCTCGTGCCTTGCCCCGCGCAAAAACGGGCTCCGGCGCGGCCGTGTGCGAAACATCAATAGACCCCACCAAGAAAGAGGATGGCGGCGAGCACCAGCACGGCGCCCCCGGCGATCGAAGCGGCGTACCAGCGCACCTGGCCGGTTTCGCTGCGTACCAGTGCGGCGTTGCCGCCACGCGCGAGCAGCGGAATCAGGCCGATGCTGCGGTCGATGGGGTCGCGGCGCAGCAGGTGGCAGAGCGCCAGATAAGGGCGTACGAACAGCTTGTCGTAGAGCCAGTCGAAGCCCCAGGCAGCGAACCACAGGGCGCTCAGCAGGCGACCCGGCGTGCTCTGCGCCACGGCAGATGCGACGCGACGCTGGCCGAGGAAGAGTAGGGCGGCGATGACGATACCGCTCACCGCGATCAGCCCCGACAGCAGTTCCAGGCTGTGCTTGGCCTCGCCACCGGCATGGCCGACGCTTTGCGGCAGCACGCCGGCCAGCGGCGGGGTGATCCAGGCACCGATGAAGGTGGACAGCACGATCAGCACCATCAGCGGCAGGTTGTGGGCGATGCCATGACCGGCGTGCGCCTCGGTCTTCTGCTCGCCGTGGAAGGCGATGAAGATTAGGCGGAAGGTGTAGATCGAGGTCAGGAAGGCGCCGACCAGGCCCGCGTAGAGCAGCTCGCTATGACCGCTGGCGAAGGCTTCCCAGAGGATCTCGTCCTTGGAGTAGAAGCCGGCGGTCAGCAACGGCAGGGCAGCCAGCGCGGAACCACCGACGATGAAGCTGGCATAGGCCAGCGGCAGCTTCTTCCACAGCCCACCCATCTTGAAGATGTTCTGCTCGTGGTGGCAGGCATGGATCACCGCACCGGATGCGAGGAACAGCAGGGCCTTGAAGAAGGCGTGGGTCATCAGGTGGAAGATTGCCGCATCCCAGGCACCGACGCCCAGGGCCAGGAACATGTAGCCGATCTGGCTCATGGTCGAGTAGGCGAGGATGCGCTTGATGTCGGTTTGTACCAGTGCAGCGAAACCGGCCAGCACCAGGGTCACGCCGCCAACGACGCCGACCAGCTCGAGAATCTCCGGGGTCAGTAGGAACAGGCCGTGGGTACGGGCGATCAGGTAGACGCCTGCAGTCACCATGGTCGCCGCGTGGATCAGCGCCGACACCGGCGTCGGGCCGGCCATGGCGTCGGCCAGCCAGGTCTGCAGCGGCAACTGGGCGGACTTGCCCACCGCGCCGCCGAGCAGCATCAGCGTGGCAACCCACAGCCAGGTATCGCCGGCCACGTATTTTTGCGGCGCCAGCACCATCAGCTCCTGAATGTTCAGAGTGCCGAGGTTGATGAACAGCAGGAACATACCGATCATCAGGAACACGTCGCCGACGCGGGTGACGATGAAGGCCTTGAGCGCCGCGTTACCGTTGGGCACGTGCTTGTAGTAGAAGCCGATCAGCAGGTACGAGCACAGGCCCACGCCTTCCCAGCCGAAGAACAACACCAGCAGGTTGTCGCCGAGTACCAGCAGCAACATGCTGAAGATGAACAGGTTGGTGTAAGCGAAGAAACGTGAGTAACCTTCCTCGCCACGCATATACCAGCTGGCGAACAGGTGGATCAGAAAACCCACGCCGGTGACTACGCCGAGCATGGTGGCCGACAGACCATCCAGATGCAGGGTGAAGCTCGGCGCCAGGCCTTCGACGCTCATCCACTGCCACAGGGTCAGGCTGTAGGCGCCACCGGCCGGCGGATTGCCGAGAAAGGCGGCGATGACCCAGGCAGCGCTGGCAGCGGCCAGGCCGATGGAGCCAACGCCGATCACCGCGCTGGTGTTTTCCGAGAAGCGTCCGCGCGAGAAGGCCAGCAGCAGCCAGCCGAGCAGCGGGAAGAATAGAGTCAGGGCTAGAAGGTTCATCCGCGCATCTCGCTGGCAGCGTCGATATCCAGGGTATTGAAGCGGCGATACAGCTGCAGCAGGATCGCCAGGCCGATGCTGGCCTCGGCGGCTGCCAGGGTGATCACCAGAATGAACATCACCTGGCCGTCAGCCGCGCCCCAACGGGCACCAACCACGACGAAGGCCAGTGCAGCGGCGTTCATCATCACTTCCAGGCTCATCAGGATGAACAGGATGTTGCGCCGCACCATCAGGCCGACCAGGCCGATGCAGAACAGCACGCCGGCCAGGGCCAGGCCGTGTTCGAGTGGGATGCCGGTCATACGGTGGGCTCCTTGGCGTCATGGCGGCCCAGGTGGTAGGCAGCGACCAGTGCAGCGAGCAGCAGCATGGAGGCCAGCTCTACCGCCAGCAGATAAGGCCCGAACAGGCTGATGCCGACAGCCTTGGCTTCGACCGTGGTGTGGCCGATGTGGGCGTCGCTGACGTGGTTCAGCAGCACATAGAGCAACTGACCGAGCAGCAGCGCGCTGAGAATCGCCGGGCCGACCCAGATGCCGGGCGTCAGCCATTTGCGCTCCTGCTCGGCAGCAGCCGGGCCAAGGTTGAGCATCATTACCACGAAGACGAACAGCACCATGATGGCGCCGGCGTAGACGATGATTTCCAGCGCGCCGGCAAAGGGCGCACCGAGGGCGAAGAACACCATCGACACCGCCAGCAGCGAGACGATGAGATAGAGCAGGGCATGCACCGGGTTGGTGTTGGTGACCACCCCAACCGTCGATGCCACCGCCACACCGGCGGAAAAGTAGAACGCGAATTCCATCAGATGCTCCTCATTGCACCCCTCTCCCGCATGCGGGAGAGGGACTGGGGGAGAGGGTAAGAACGAGTCATGGCAGCAGGCTCTTGACGTTGATCGGCTCGGCCTCGTTCTGCGCGGCACCCTTGGGCTTGCCGGCGATGGCCATACCGGCAACGCGGTAGAAGTTGTAGTCCGGGTTCTTGCCGGGGCCGCTGATCAGCAGGTCTTCCTTCTCGTACACCAGATCCTGGCGCTTGAACTCGCCCATCTCGAAATCGGGAGTGAGCTGGATCGCAGTGGTCGGGCAGGCTTCCTCGCACAGGCCGCAGAAAATGCAGCGCGAGAAGTTGATGCGGAAGAACTCCGGGTACCAGCGCCCGTCGTCGGTCTCGGCCTTCTGCAACGAGATGCAGCCCACCGGGCAGGCCACGGCGCACAGGTTGCAGGCCACGCAGCGTTCCTCGCCGTCGGGGTCGCGGGTCAGGACGATGCGGCCACGGTAGCGCGGCGGCAGGTAGACCGCCTCTTCCGGGTATTGCAGGGTGTCGCGCTTGCGAAAGCCGTGGCTGAACACCATGACCAGGCTGCGCAGTTGGGTGCCGGTACCGACCAGCACGTCCCAGATGTACTTGAACATTGCTTTTCTCCTTACTGGGCCGTGGCCAGCACGACGGCGCCGGTCACCAGCAGGTTGATCAGGGTCAGCGGCAGGCAGAACTTCCAACTGAAGGCCATGACCTGGTCATAGCGCGGGCGTGGGATCGACGCGCGCAGCAGGATGAAGATCATGATGAAGAAGGCCGTTTTCAGCGCGAACCAGAAGAACGGAATCTGCGGCAGGATGCCGAACGGGCCGTGCCAGCCACCGAAGAACAGGGTTACCAGCAGCGCCGACACGGTGACGATGGCCACGTATTCGCCGACGAAGAACATGCCCCATTTCATCCCGGCGTATTCGATGTGGTAACCGTCGGCCAGCTCCTGCTCGGCTTCCGGCTGGTCGAACGGGTGACGGTGGGTCACGGCCACGGCAGCGATGAAGAAGGTACAGAAGCCGAAGAACTGCGGAATGATGAACCACAGGTTCTGCGCCTGGTAATCGACGATGTCGCGCATGTTGAACGAGCCGACCTGCGCCACCACGCCCATTAGAGCCAGGGCCAGGAACACTTCGTAGGACACCGTCTGTGCCGAAGCACGCAGGGCACCGAGCAGGGCGAACTTGTTGTTGCTTGCCCAGCCAGCGAACAGCACCGCATACACCGACAAGCCCGCCATTGCGAAGAAGAACAGGATGCCGATGTTCAAGTCCGCCACGCCCCAGTTCGGGGTGATGGGGATGATGGCGAAGGCCATCAGCATCGCCGAAAAGGCGATCATCGGCGCCAGGATGAAGATGAACTTGTCGGCGAACGGCGGCGTCCAGTCCTCCTTGAAGAACATCTTGATCATGTCGGCGGCGATCTGAAACATGCCGAACGGCCCCACACGGTTGGGGCCGTAGCGATCCTGCCACCAGCCGAGCAGACGGCGTTCGACGAAGCTCAGCAGTGCGCCGCATACCACCACCACCAGCAGGATGACGATGGCCTTGAGTACCGCGATGACGATCTCGATCAGTTCGGGCGTCAACCAGTTCATTGCGCGGCCTCCTGCAGCAGGGTCACGCTGGCACCGGCGACTGCTGCCGGAATGCCCGGCAGGCCAACCGGCAGACCGACCAGACCGACGGCCAGATCATCACGCACCTGCAGCGGCAGGCGCAGCGCCTGGCCGTTGACGCTCAGGGCCAGCAGTGCACCGTCGTTCACCCCAAGGCGAGCCGCTTCATCGCGGGCCAGGGCCACGTAGGGTTCGGGGATGCGTTCCTGGATCGGTTTGGCACGCGCGGAGTTTTCCTCGCTGCCGAACAGGTGGTGCAGTGGCGCCACCTGCCAGGTGCCGGCTACCGGGTTGAACGCAGCATTGACGGCGAACCAGGGCAGGGCGTTACCGGCGGCTTCGAGCAGGCGCACGCCGGGGTCGCCGGCGCGCAGGTGACCACCGACCTCGTCCTGGAACTTGTTCCAGGCCTGCGGCGAGTTCCAGCCCGGCGACCAGGCGAATGGAATCTGCTGCCGATCTTCCTTGCTGCCGGCGTAGCCTTCCATGGAGAAGGCGAAGGCGCTGTCCTGATCCTGCGGCTGACGCGGCTCGTGCACGCTGATATTGGCGCGCATGGCGGTGCGGCCACTGTAGCGGTGCGGCTCGCGGGCCAGCTTGAGACCCTTGATGCGGAACGAGGCGCTCGGCGCGGCGTCCTTGATCCCGGCCAGCAACGTATTGCTGGCGGCGCAGGCTGCGGTGACCTGATCCAGCTGCGTCCAGTCCACGGCCTTGCCTTGCAGGGTGCTGTGCAGCGCGTGCAGCCAGCGCCAGCCTTCGCGGATCAGAATGCCCGCGTCGTAGTAGCTCGGCTCATAGACCTGGAAGAAGCGCTGGGCGCGGCCTTCCAGGCTGACCAGGGTGCCGTCGCCTTCGGCGAAGCTCGCCACCGGCAACAGCAGGTGGGCGCGTTCGCTGGTGGCGGTGCGTTGGTGATCGGCGACGATCACTGTCTGAGCGGCGCTGAGCGCTGCATCGACCTTGGCCGCATCGGCGCGGCGGTACAGGTCGTTTTCCAGCACGATCACGGCATCGGCCTGGCCGTTGCTCAGCGCATCGAGCGCGGCATCGACGGACTCGCCGCCCAGCAGTGCCAAGCCCAGGCTGTTGGCCTCGGGCACCACCAGGCTCAGCGAGCCATTCTTCTCACGGTTTTTCAGCGCGCTGGCGATATTGGCGGCGGCTTCGAGCAGGGCTTTGTCGCCCAGCGAGGCGCCGGAGACGATCAGCGGGCGTTGGGCTGTCAGCAGGGCATCGGCGATGCGCTGTACCAGCTCTCGGGTCTCGGCTTCCAGACCGTCGACCGCCGGTGCGCTCGGGTCGATGGCGTGAGCCACGGCGAAACCGATGCGAGCCAGGTCGGCCGGGGCGGCCTGCACGCTTTCGGCAGCCACGTCGTCCAGGTGGGTTTCCGCAACGCTGGCGATAAACAGCGGATGCCGCGCGTGCTGCGCAACATTCTGCACGGCCGCCATGTGCCAGTCCTGAATGCGCGCACCGGCAGCGATTTCGGTGGCCTTGCCCTTGACCGCTTGACGCAGGGCCAGGGCCAGGCGTGCGGCGGTCTGGGTCAGGTCTTCGCCAAGAACGAAGATGGCGTCGTGCAGCTCGATATCGCGCAGGGTCGGCGTCGGCAACGGGCCGTTTTGCAGGATGTCGCGGATCAGGCGGATATTGGCCAGTTCGCTGGCCGCAATACCACTATAGAAGTTGTCGGCGCCCACCAGTTCGCGCAGGGCGAAGTTGGATTCGAGGCTGGCACGCGGCGAGCCAATGCCGATCACACGCTTGCCCTTGAGCAGCTCGGCGGCCTTGTCCAGCGCGGCATCGATGCCGATGGCCTGGCCAGCCAGCAACGGCTGACGCGGGCGATCCGCATTGTTGACGTAGCCATAGCCGAAGCGGCCACGGTCACAGAGGAAGTACTGGTTCACCGAGCCGTTGAAGCGGTTCTCGATACGGCGCAGTTCGCCGTAGCGCTCACCGGGGCTGATGTTGCAGCCGCTGGAGCAGCCGTGGCAGATGCTTGGGGCGAACTGCATGTCCCACTTGCGGTTATAGCGCTCAGAGTGGGTTTTGTCAGTAAATACCCCTGTCGGGCAGACTTCGACTAAGTTGCCAGAAAATTCACTTTCCAGCGTGCCGTCCTCGACGCGGCCGAAGTACACGTTGTCGTGCGCGCCGTAGACGCCGAGGTCGGTGCCGCCGGCGTAGTCCTTGTAGTAGCGCACGCAGCGATAGCAGGCGATGCAGCGGTTCATCTCGTGGGCGATGAACGGGCCGAGCTCCTGGTTCTGGTGGGTGCGCTTGGTGAAGCGGTAGCGACGGGCGTTGTGCCCGGTCATCACCGTCATATCTTGCAGGTGGCAGTTACCGCCCTCTTCACAGACTGGACAGTCATGTGGGTGGTTGGTCATCAGCCATTCGACGACACTGGCGCGGAACGCCTTGGATTCCTCGTCGTCAATGCTGATCCAGGTGTTGTCGGTGGCTGGCGTCATGCAGGACATGACGATACGACCACGGGTGTCGTTCTCGTCGTTGTACTGCTTGACCGCGCACTGCCGGCACGCGCCGACGCTGCCTAGCGCCGGGTGCCAGCAGAAGTAGGGGATATCGAGTCCGAGGGACAGGCAGGCCTGCAGGAGGTTGTCTGCACCATCGACTTCGAAATCTTTGCCGTCTACGTGGATAGTGGCCATTTCTTCAAGTCTTCGTTTACCCGCTGGTTAAAGCGGCTGGCTAAGGGAATTCGTCTGTTCAGCTCGCAGTCACCGGCGTGCGGGGCGTATTCGCCACCTGGGCCACACCGGCCTCGAACTCGTCGCGGAAATACTTGATCGCACTGCCCAACGGCTCCACGGCACCCGGCGCGTGAGCACAGAAGGTCTTGCCCGGGCCGAGGAAGTTGACCAGGCCGAGCAGGGTGGCGATGTCCTCGCGGGTGCCTTCGCCGCGTTCCAGGGCGCGGAGGATCTTTACGCTCCACGGCAGGCCGTCGCGGCACGGCGTGCACCAGCCACAGGACTCGCGGGCGAAGAACTCTTCCATATTGCGCAGCAAGGACACCATGTTGATCGAGTCGTCCACCGCCAGCGCCAGGCCGGTGCCCATGCGCGTGCCGACCTTGGCGATACCGCCGGCGTACATCTGCGCCTCGAGGTGCTCGGGCAGCAGGAAGCCGGTACCGGCGCCGCCAGGCTGCCAGCATTTGAGCCTGTAGCCGTCACGCATGCCGCCGGCGTAGTCCTCGAACAGCTCGCGGGCGCTGATGCCGAACGGCAGTTCCCACAGGCCGGGGTTCTTCACCTTGCCGGAGAAGCCCATCAGCTTGGTGCCGTGGTCTTCGCTGCCGGGGCGGGCGAGGCTCTTGTACCAGTCCACGCCCTGGCCAATGATGGCCGGCACGTTGCACAGGGTTTCGACGTTGTTGACGCAGGTCGGCTTGCCCCAGACGCCGACGGCAGCCGGGAAGGGCGGCTTGGCGCGCGGGTTGGCGCGGCGGCCTTCCAGCGAGTTGATCAGCGCGGTTTCTTCGCCGCAGATGTAGCGGCCAGCGCCAGTGTGCACGAACAGCTCGAAATCGAAGCCTGAGCCGAAGATGTTCTTGCCCAAGAGGCCTGCGGCCTTGGCTTCCTCGATGGCGCGGTTGAGGTTGGCGGCGGCGTCGACGTATTCGCCGCGCAGGAAGATGTAGCCGCGGTAGGCCTTGAGCGCACGCGCCGAGATCAGCATGCCTTCCACCAACAGGTGTGGCAGCTGTTCCATCAGCATGCGGTCTTTCCAGGTGTTGGGCTCCATTTCGTCCGCATTGCACAGCAGGTAGCGGATGTTCATGGATTCGTCGGCCGGCATCAGGCCCCACTTCACCCCGGTGGGGAAGCCTGCGCCGCCGCGACCCTTGAGGCCGGATTCCTTGACGGTCTGCACGATGTCGGCCTGGGCCATCTCGGTCAGTGCCTTGCGTGCGGCCGCGTAGCCGTTCTTCTGCTGGTATTCCTGCAGCCATACCGGCTGGGCGTCGTCACGCAGGCGCCAGGTCAGCGGGTGGGTTTCTTCGCTGCGGGCGATGCGGTTGGCTGGGCCGATGGAGGTGAGGGTCTTCATTTGTAGGCCTCCAGCAGCTTGGCGACGCCGTCAGGCTGGACATCGCCGAAGGTGTCGTCGTCGATCATCAGCGCCGGGGCCTTGTCGCAGTTGCCCAGGCAGCACACCGGCAGCAGGGTGAAGCGCTCATCGCTGGTGGTCTGGCCAAGGCCGATGCCAAGCTGCTTCTGCATCTCACTGACCACCGACTCATGGCCGCCGATGTAGCAGGTCATGCTGTCGCACACGCGAATCACATGACGACCAACCGGCTGGCGGAATATCTGGCTGTAGAAGGTGGCCACGCCCTCGACGTCGCTGGCCGGGATGCCGAGAATTTCGCCAATGGCATCGGCGGCGCCGTCGGGCACCCAGCCGCGCTGCTTCTGCACGATCTTCAGCGCTTCGATGCTGGCAGCGCGAGGGTCTTCGTAGTGATGCATCTCGTGCTCGATGGCCGAGCGCTCGGTTTCGCTGAGGGTGAAACGGTCGGTCTGAATTAGCGTGCTCATGTCAGCGGTCCACATCGGCCATGACGAAGTCGATACTGCCCAGGTAGGCGATCAGATCCGCCACCATGCTGCCGCGAATCACCGAAGGGATCTGCTGCAGGTGGGCGAAGCTGGGGGTGCGAATCCGGGTGCGGTAGCTCATGGTGCTGCCGTCGCTCGTCAGGTAGTAGCTGTTGATGCCCTTGGTCGCCTCGATCATCTGGAAGGCTTCGTTGGCCGGCATGACCGGGCCCCAGGAAACCTGCAGGAAGTGGGTGATCAGGGTTTCGATGTGCTGCAGCGTGCGTTCTTTCGGCGGCGGCGTGGTCAGCGGGTGATCGGCCTTGTACGGGCCTTCCGGCATGTTCTTCAGGCACTGGTCGATGATGCGGATGCTCTGGCGCATCTCCTCTACGCGCACCATGCAGCGGTCATAGGCGTCGCCATTGGCCGCCAGTGGCACCTCGAACTCGAAGTGCTCGTAGCCGGAGTACGGGCGCGCCTTGCGCAGGTCGAAGTCGCAGCCGGTGGCGCGCAGGCCGGCGCCGGTGGTGCCCCATTCCAGCGCTTCCTTGGTGTTGTACTGCGCCACACCGATGGTACGGGCCTTGAGGATGCTGTTCTTCAGCGCCGCCTTCTCGTATTCGTCGAGGCGCTTGGGCAGCCAGTCGACGAATTCCTTGACCAGCTTGTCCCAACCGCGCGGCAGGTCGTGGGCGACGCCACCGATGCGATACCAGGCCGGATGCAGGCGGAAGCCGGTGATGGCTTCGATCACCTTGTAGGCGCGCTGGCGATCGGTGAAGGTGAAGAACACCGGGGTCATGGCGCCGACATCCTGGATATAGGTACCGAGGAACAGCAGGTGGCTGGTGATGCGGAAGAACTCGGCGAGCATCACGCGGATGAAGTCGACCCGGGCCGGCACCTTGATACCGGCGAGTTTCTCCACCGAGAGCACGTAGGGCAGGTTGTTCATCACCCCGCCGAGGTAGTCGATGCGGTCGGTGTAGGGGATGAAGCTGTGCCAGCTCTGGCGTTCGGCCATCTTTTCGGCACCACGGTGGTGGTAGCCGATCTCCGGTACGCAATCGACGATCTCTTCGCCGTCGAGCTGCAGGATGATGCGGAAGGCGCCGTGGGCAGAGGGGTGGTTGGGGCCGAGGTTGAGGAACATGTAGTCCTCGTGCTCGCCGCCGCGTTTCATGCCCCAGTCTTCAGGCTTGAAGCGCGCGGCTTCTTCTTCCAACTGCTGCTTGGCCAGGGTCAGGCTGAACGGATCGAATTCGGTGGCGCGCGCCGGGTAGTCCTTGCGCAGCGGGTGGCCTTCCCAGGTCGGCGGCATCATGATGCGACTCAGGTGCGGGTGGCCGGTAAAGGTGATGCCGTACAGATCCCAGACTTCGCGCTCGTACCAGTTGGCGTTGGGCCAGATGCCGGTGGCGGTGGGCAGTTTGAGGTCGCGCTCGGACAAGGCGACCTTGATCATCACGTCGCTATTACGCTCCAGCGACATCAGGTGATAGAACACCGTGAAGTCGGCGTCTGGCAGGCCGCGACGCTGGGTGCGCAGGCGCTCGTCGACGCCGTGCAGGTCGTAGAGCATCACGTAGGGGCGCGGCAGGTTGCGCAGGCAGGTGAGCACTTCAATAAGGCGCTCACGGGCGACCCAGAGTACCGGCATGCCGGTGCGGGTCGCTTGCAGGGTGAAACTGTCGTCGCCAAAACGGGCGCGCAGTTCGGCGACGACGTCCTGGTCGTCAGCCTTGTAAGGCGGTATGGACACAACGGTGTCTTGAGTCATGGTCTCGGTCGCTGTCGATCAACGTAGAAAGTGGGCATGACGCTTGCGCAGGCAAGCATCGGCTCAGACTTCGTCGGGGCTACGCAGGTTGGTAACGGCGATTCGCTGCTCGCGACGCTGTTCCTTCTGCGAAGGCATTTCGGCACGGTAGATGCCTTGATCGCCAACGACCCAGGATAGCGGGCGGCGCTCCTGGCCGATGGATTCCTGCAGCAGCATCAAGCCTTGCAGGAACGCCTCGGGGCGGGGCGGGCAGCCGGGAATGTAGACGTCCACGGGGAGGAACTTGTCCACGCCCTGAACGACCGAGTAGATGTCGTACATGCCGCCGGAGTTGGCGCATGAACCCATGGAAATGACCCACTTGGGCTCCAGCATCTGCTCGTAGAGACGCTGAATGACCGGCGCCATCTTGATGAAGCAGGTGCCGGCAATGACCATGAAGTCGGCCTGGCGGGGTGATGCGCGAATGACTTCCGCACCGAAGCGCGCCACGTCATGCGGGGCGGTGAAGGCGGTGGTCATTTCCACATAGCAGCAGGACAGGCCGAAGTTGTACGGCCACAAGGAATTCTTGCGCCCCCAATTGACTGCGCCGTTAAGCACGTCCGAGAGCTTGCCCATGTAGATGTTCTTGTGAACCTGATCCTCTAGCAGCGGGTCGGAAACGACCTCCCGCTGGCCGATCGGATACGCCTCATTGGGCGCATTCGGGTCGACCCGAGTAAGTTTGTATTGCATCGCCAAAGCCTCATTGTTTTAGCTTCGCCTGCCGTTCACGACGTCCCTGCGGTGCCCAATCGAGCGCGCCGATACGCCAAAGATAGACAAGACCTGCCAACAGAATTGCTATGAAAACTGTAGCTTCGATCAGGCCCGCCCAGCCGCTTTCGCGTACCGAGACTGCCCAAGCGAAGAGATAGAGGGCTTCAACGTCGAAGATCACGAAGAGCATCGCGACCAGATAGAACTTGGCTGACAGGCGCAGACGCGCGCTGCCGGTGGGAAGCATGCCCGACTCGAAGGGTTCGTTCTTGCTGCGTCCCCAGGCCTTGCTGCCGAGCAGGCTGGAAAGGCCGAGCATGAAGGCGATGAGCGCGCAGACACCCAGCAAGAAAACAGCGAAGGCCCAGTTCTGGGACATGGTGGTTACCGCATCAGGCATGCCGGTACTCCTGGAACTCAAGGAACGGCTTTTATTTGGTTAGCTGACCAGCACCGTCAAGGGTGCTGACGCAAAGTGTGTTTACAATACTATGTGTATGCCGACTGTAAGTAAATTTTTCAGAGAAAATTATTCCTGCATTTTCATCACTATTGCCAGGTTTTTGCCTGAATTGTCGCATCGCTGTAATTGCGCCGCAGGCCATGCAGGTCGGCGCTTCTGGACTATAGCTGATGGCTTTGTTCTGGCAATCCGTGGCGCCCATTCATCCGGCTAATCTGCCTCATTTTGCTGGGTGATGCGCCTCGGCAAGATGAGTAATTGCCTGCCACTTTGGTATTGGGGCGGCGGCAGCAGGCATTGACTTAAATTCTCTTGATGTATCTCTACGCCTGCAGCTCTGCATCAAGGTTTATCGGGCCTTGGGACATTCACTCGCCCATCCTGTCTTGGATATGCCAAGGCTGAGCCCTGTTTGGCTGAAGCGGTTTATCGCGCAAGTAAAAAAAGCCCCGGCAAGCCGGGGCGGATTAGGCAATCGGCCGCTGCGGGTGCGTGGCCCGCAGCGGTTGAACCGTTCTTAGTGGAACTGGTTCATGGTGTTGTCTTTACCGCTGGCCTTCAGAGCCGCTTCGCCTGCGAAGTACTCCTTGTGGTTGTCGCCGATGTCCGAGCCGGCCATGTTCTGGTGCTTGACGCAGGCGATGCCCTGGCGCAGTTCCTGACGCTGTACGCCTTTCACGTAGGCCAGCATGCCCTGGTCGGCGAAGTAACCCTTGGCCAGGTTGTCGGTGGACAGCGCGGCGGTGTGGTAGGTCGGCAGGGTGATCAGGTGGTGGAAGATGCCGGCGTGGGCCGAGCCGTCGCGCTGGAAGGTGCGGATCTTCTCGTCGGCAACCTGAGCCAGTTCGGTTTCGTCGTACTCGACGCTCATCAGCTTGGCGCGGTCGTAGGCGGACACGTCCTTGCCTTCGGCAACGAATGCATCGAACACTTGCTGGCGGAAGTTCAGGGTCCAGTTGAAGGACGGGCTGTTGTTGTAGACCAGCTTGGCATTCGGGATGACTTCGCGGATACGGTCAACCATGGCCTTGATCTGGCCAACGTGCGGTTTCTCGGTTTCGATCCACAGCAGGTCGGCGCCGTTCTGTAGGCTGGTGATGCAGTCCAGGACGCAGCGGTCTTCGCCGGTGCCGGCACGGAACTGGAACAGGTTGGACGGCAGGCGCTTCGGACGCAGCAGCTTGCCTTCACGTTTGATCACGACATCGCCGTTGCCCAGTTCGGCTTCGGAGATTTCTTCGCAATCGAGGAAGGAGTTGTACAGGTCGCCCAGGTCGCCCGGCTCTTTGGTCACGGCGATCTGCTTGGTCAGGCCAGCACCCAGGGAGTCGGTACGGGCAACGATCACGCCGTTGTCGATACCCAGTTCCAGGAAGGCGTAACGCACGGCAGCGATCTTGGCCAGGAAGTCGGCATGAGGAACGGTCACTTTACCGTCCTGGTGGCCGCACTGCTTCTCATCGGAAACCTGGTTCTCGATCTGGATGCAGCAGGCGCCTGCTTCAATCATGCGCTTGGCCAGCAGGTAGGTGGCTTCCGGGTTACCGAAGCCAGCGTCGATGTCGGCGATGATCGGGACGATGTGGGTTTCGAAGTTGTCGATCTGGTTCTGGATCTCGGCGGCCTTGGCGTGGTCGCCAGCGTCACGAGCGGCGTCCAGGGCAGTGAACAGCAGGTCCAGTTCGCGGCTGTCAGCCTGGCGCAGGAAGGTGTACAGCTCTTCGATCAGGTCGGAGACGGCGGTTTTCTCGTGCATCGACTGATCCGGCAGCGGGCCGAAGTCGGAGCGCAGAGCGGCGACCATCCAGCCGGACAGGTAGAGGTAGCGCTTGTTGGTGGTTTTCAGGTGCTTCTTGATCGAGATCAGCTTCTGCTGACCAATGAAGCCGTGCCAGCAACCCAGCGACTGGGTGTAGAGGGAGGAGTCGGCGTCGTACTCTTCCATATCCTTGCGCATGATGTCAGCGGTGTACTGAGCGATTTCCAGACCGGTCTTGAAACGGTTCTGAGCGCGCATACGGGCGACGGACTCGGGGTTGATAGCGCTCCAGCTGCTGCCGAACTTCTCTTTCAGAGCGGCTACAGCCTTGATGTCGTTTTGATATGCGGACATGGTCAATCCTTCAGAAAATGTGTTGGTTGAGCACCGACTACCCACGCAAAGCGTGCACGAATGCAGCGGCTGGGCGGCTACCACTTCGACGGCGAGAAAACGGCTGAAAGGCGAGGGTGTACTGCGAAGAGGGGGATGTAGGCGAGCAGATCGCTGGTCGCTTCAGGCGTCGGGCTCGTGGAAACCCTTGGCACTGCGCTGAACCTGGCGAGCTGTCTGTTACTTAACGCTTCCCCGTCCCTCAGGACAACTTCGTTCCAGTCGCAACCTCGTCGTACGGCCTTATGGGCTGTTGGGACACGGACCGTAGCGAAGTACTTCGCGGGCGGTCTGGAGATCCTTTTCAGGACCCCTGGCTAGCGGGAGCGAGGCCATCATGCCTCTGGGAAGATGCTTCGTCAAACGTTTTGTAGTGGTTTTTTTAAACTACTACATATTCATTCGGCGACTGCCTGGTCATGCCAGGCAGCCCATGGGGCGGGCGTTTCAAGCAGTTTTCGGGTTGTGCGACTTGTCCATCATGCTTAGGGCTAAAGAGCATTCGACTTTGGTCGGAGCGTTAGTCGAGCGCTTCGACCTTGAGGCGTAGCGACATGTCTTCACGGCCCTGGGTAGTGTGTCTGCGCAGTACATCGCGGCCGCTGGAACTGGTTTCCTCGCTGACGCCGCCGAGTGTGATCCACTCACCTAGACGCCCGCTAACGCGCGTGTCGGTGCTCTGCACATCGACCACCCCGGGGCGGTGGTCATTCATGCGGTCACGCTGGCTACTGATGGAAACGTGCACCAACTCGCCGGTGAGGCTGGCCGTCACGTAGAAGCCGCGGGTGACGTCGCGGTACTGGGTGTCCTGGTAAACCTGGCCGTAAGGGCCGGTACGGGTGGTGGTCAGTGGCACGCTCTGGCCGACCTGGATCAGCGCCGGATAACCTTCGGTGGCCTGTACTTGCTGGGTACCGCCGCCACGGCTGTCAGTGCTGCGGCGAATGATGCGCACCTGGTCACGACCGTTCACTTCGCCGCGGCCGACCTGCACCTCGGCATTGCCGGCGCTGAGCGTGCCATCGACGCGATAGCCGCGATCGTTCTGGTAATGGCTGTCGGCGCTCTCCACGGTGATCAGCAGGCGACGCGGACGGGTGTCGAGTTGCTGCAACAGTACGCGCACCTCGCCGATCTTGGCCGGTGAGGCGTTGACGATCAGCTGGTTGCCGTAGGCGCTAACCTTGCCCTCGTTGCCGAGCATCGACTGCACCACGCCGAGCACGTCGTCGGCGGTGCGGTAATTCAGCGGGATCACCTCGGTCGCGGCTTGCAAAGGCAGGCACAGGCCGAGAAGCAGGGCGGCGAACAGCGTGCGCAAGGTCATAGCAGGAAGCTCCGCAAGTCAGGGTCGGTAATGCTGGTGTCCCAGGCCTGATCGAACTGGGCCTGGCGCTGGCGCACGCGCGCCGGATCGTTGTACAGGGTGTAGCCGGACTGCTGATCGAGTTCTGGGCGCAAGAACAAGCCTCTGTCGTCGGCGATCAGGAAGGCCAGTTCATCACTGGCGTAGTCCGGGTTGAGTTTGCGGATATGCAGATTGGAGGACAGCCGACGCGATAGGGCGAGCAGGCGATGGCCTTCCTTCACCGCACGGGTTGGATCGCGCAGCAGGATACGCAGGCGCGCCCGCGGGCTGTTCAGCAGGAAGCGGGTGCAGGCCTTCTGCACGCTGCTGTGGTGATAAAGCCAGGGCTCAAGATCGTCGGTATACAGGCACAGGTTGCGCTGGGCCTGCTGTATCAGTGCCAGGACATGCGAGCGCGCTTCCTGCGGTTTGCTGAAGCGCTCCAGGTGCTCATGCTGGCCGAGGGTGAACGGGGCGGGTTCCCATTGCGCCGCATCCGCCGTGACGGATTCGGGGTTATGCACGGCAAAACGCCCCGGCGACTCGAATTCGATGGCCGCCAGCTCAATGGGAACTGGCGTATCGATCGGGTCGACCGGGGCGTCTTTTTCGTTCATCTGGGTCTCTATTGGCTGGTGCGCACCATATCCACGTGCGGTATGCCGGCGTCGAGGTACTCTTCGCTGACAATCCTGAAGCCTAGCCTTTCATAGAACGGCGTCGCGTGCACCTGAGCGGTGAGCATTTGCTGATGCAGGCCGCGTTTTTCCGCTTCTGCGATCACCGCCTGCATCAGTTTCTCGCCGACCTTGAGGCCGCGCCAGTCCTTCAGTACCGAGACACGACCGATATGGCCATCCGGCAGCAGGCGCGCGGTGCCAACCGGGTAGTCACCTTCCTCTGCGAGAAAGTGCACGGCCTCGGTATCTTCGGCGTCCCACTCCAGTTCCGGCGGCACCGATTGCTCGGCGACGAATACGCTGTCGCGGATACGACGAAGCTCGGCATTGTCCCTATGCCAGTCCGCGACTCGGACGGAGATCTCACTCATCGGCAAATCCCAGGCTGCCTTGTTTGACCAGTTCCCACAGCAGGGTACGCCCCTCGTCGTCGGCCAGCCAGGCGCCGAGGTTTTCCACATGTAACGCATCGGCGCTGCAGATCAGCTTCAATAGCTCACGCAGGTGGGCCGAAACCAGGCGGCTCTGGCCACTGGCGAACAGCACCAGATCTTCACCGACTTCCGACCAGGCCATGCGCGCGCTGGGGTTGCGGATCAGGATCGCGCCATCTTCCAGGGCGCCGAGGAAGTCTTCTTCCTCGATCTCGATGCCGGCAACCAGCTCGGGGTACTTGGGTTCGGTCATGAACTGGCCGAACCAGGTCATCAGCAGGCGTTCGTCGCTCATGTGCTCGTTGAGCAGAGCCTTGAGGCGTTCCAGGGCATCGCGCTGGATCTGGTTGGGATCCTCGCTCGGCTGGATGTCGGCATCGCTGTAACGCTCTTCGTCGGGCAGGAACTGGCCGAGGAAATCAGTGAAATGGGTCAGTACTTCAGCGGCGCTCGGCGCGCGGAAGCCCACGGAATAGGTCATGCAATCATCCTCAGCGGTGCCACAGTGGGCGAGGCAGGGCGGCAGATAGAGCATGTCGCCGGGTGCCAGCACCCATTCATCGGTTGGTTCAAATTCAGCCAGGATCTTCAGATCGGCGTGGGGGAGCAGCGGGCTGTCGGCATCGCACATCTGGCCAATCTGCCAGCGGCGATGGCCGTGGGCCTGCAGCAGGAATACGTCGTAGTTGTCGAAATGCGGGCCGACACCGCCACCGGGGGCGGCGAAGCTGATCATCAAGTCGTCGATGCGCCATTTGGGCAGGAACTTGAAGTCTTCCAGCAGTTCGGCCACTTCCGGGACGAACTGGTCGACGGCCTGCACCAGCAGGGTCCAGTCGCGCTCGGGCAGGCCCTGGAAGGTGTCTTCGTTGAACGGGCCGCGCTGCAGTTCCCAGGGGCGCTTGCCGTGCTCGATCACCAGGCGCGATTCGACTTCTTCTTCCAGCGCCAGGCCAGCCAGTTCGTCCGGGCTGATCGGGCTTTCGAAGTCCGGGATCGCCTGACGCACCAGCAGCGGCTTCTTCTGCCAGTAGTCGCGCAGGAATTCACGGGCTGTGAGGCCACCCAGCAATTGCAGCGGAGTATCAGGATTCATCAGTAAGCCCTTGAAATAGATAAAAACCTTAAAACAAAAACGCCCGGCTCAGCCGGGCGTCCTCGAGGCTGGTCGCGCTTAGATACGCTTGGCCTGGGCCACGGCGTTACCAATGTAGCGCGCCGGGGTCAGTTGCTTGAGCTCTTCCTTGGCGGCGGCTGGCATGTCCAGGCCATCGATGAAGGCCAACAGAGCCTCTGGGCTGATGCCCTTGCCGCGGGTCAGCTCTTTGAGCTTCTCGTAGGGGTTCTCGATGGCATAGCGGCGCATCACGGTCTGGATCGGCTCGGCAAGCACTTCCCAGCAGGCGTCCAGATCGGCGGCGATGCGCTGCTCGTTCAATTCCAGTTTGCCGATGCCCTTGAGGCTGGCTTCATAGGCGATGACGCTGTGAGCGAAGCCGACGCCGAGGTTGCGCAGCACAGTGGAGTCGGTCAGGTCGCGCTGCCAGCGGGAGATCGGCAGCTTGCTGGCCAGGTGCTGGAAGATCGCGTTGGCGATGCCCAGGTTGCCTTCGGAATTCTCGAAGTCGATCGGGTTGACCTTGTGCGGCATGGTCGAGGAGCCGATTTCGCCGGCCACGGTCTTCTGCTTGAAGTAGCCGAGGGATATATAGCCCCAGACGTCGCGGTCGAAGTCGATCAGGATGGTGTTGAAGCGCGCGATGGCGTCGAACAGTTCGGCGATGTAGTCATGCGGCTCGATCTGGGTGGTGTAGGGGTTGAAGGTCAGGCCCAGGTCACCTTCGATGAACTGACGGGCGTTGGCTTCCCAGTCGATGCTCGGGTAGGCCGACAGGTGCGCATTGTAGTTGCCCACGGCGCCGTTGATCTTGCCCAGCAGCGGCACGGCAGCGACCTGAGCGATCTGCCGCTCCAGGCGGTAGACGACGTTGGCCAGTTCCTTGCCCAGGGTGGTCGGCGAAGCCGGCTGGCCGTGGGTGCGCGAGAGCATCGGCACGTCGGCGAACTTCACCGCCAGCTCGCGGATGGCGCCTGCCAGTTGCTGCATCAGCGGCAGCAGCACGTTGTCGCGGCCTTCGCGCAGCATCAGGGCGTGGGACAGGTTGTTGATGTCCTCGCTGGTGCAGGCGAAGTGGATGAACTCGCTGACCTTGTCCAGCTCCGGCAGCTTGGCAGCCTGCTCCTTAAGCAGGTATTCCACGGCCTTGACGTCGTGGTTGGTGGTGCGCTCGATTTCCTTGACGCGCTCGGCGTGCTCGACGGCGAAGTTCTCGGCCAGCTCGTTGAGCAGGGCATTGGCTTCGGCGGAGAAGGGCGCGACTTCCGGAATACCTTCGTGGGCAGCCAGGCGCTGCAGCCAGCGCACTTCGACCAGTACGCGGCTGCGGATCAGGCCGTATTCGCTGAAGATGGGGCGCAGGGCGCTGGTTTTGCCGGCGTAGCGGCCGTCGACGGGGGAAACCGCGGTGAGCGAGGAAAGCTGCATGTAGGCGTTCTCGAGCTGTCGGGCTGAAAAGTCATCCTGGATCGCTGTGCATCGCGCCGGCTTCGATGAAGCGGGCGCTAGCTCAGGTGCCTGGACGACCTCTGACGAAAAGGGCGCATATCATACATGAAAACCGGCGCTTGGCCGCCTATGCCCTGCGTCTTGCGACCGATAACAGACTGGCGGCAAAAATCAGCGCCGCGCCGAACAGCGAGAGGGTGTCTGGTGTTTCGCCCCAGAGCAGCCAGGCGATGAGGCCGGCGAAGACGATGGCCAGGTAGGCGACCGGGCCGATCAGTCCGGGCGGCGCCAGGCCGTAGGCGCGTGACATGATCACCTGGCTGGCGGTGGCCAGCAGGCCGATGCCCAGCAGCCAGCCAAGCTGGTTGGCGTCCAGCGGCTGCCAGCTCCAGGTCAGCGGGATGGCGGAAAACAACGCGGAAAACAGCGAGAAATAGAAGACGATGCGGGTCGCCGGCTCGCTGTCGCTCATCTCTCGAATGGAGACGAAGGCAAAGGCCGCCAGCAGGCTGGCAGCCAGGCCGGCCAGGGCTGGCCCTTCGAATAATGCTGCGCTGGGTTTGGCTACCAGCAGTACGCCACACAAGCCAATCAGGCTGCTGATCAGCATGCGTCGGGTCAGTGGTTCCTTGAGCCAGATATGCGCGATCAGCGGAGTGAAGACGGGGGCCGAATAGGTGAACAGCATGGCGTCGGCCAATGGCAGATGGGCGATGGTATAAAAGAAGCAGTACATCGCCGCCAGGCCATAGGTGGTGCGCCACAGATGGGACTTCAGGCGTGTCGTGCGCAACGGGCGAATGCCGCGCACCAGCAGCAGCGGCAGGAAGAACAACACGCCGACCAGGTTGCGGAAGAACACCACTGACTCGTTGTTGACGCTGACGGAAATCTCGCGGATGCCGACTCCGGTGAAGGCAAACAGCAGCGCCGAGAGCGCCAGCAGCAGGGCACCCTGAAGGGGTTTGACGTTGCGGCTGGCGGGCTCCATGGTCAGTTTCGCGTCATGTCGTAGAGCGCTTTGAGCAGCTTGCCGCGACTGAATACCAACTGCCAGCGGTGGCCGCCGAGCTGACGCCACAGACGCGCCGAGCGGATGCCGGCGAGTAGTAGCGCGCGAATTTTCGCCGCATTGTTAGGCTGCTGCAGGAAGCGCATGTCGCCATGCACCTGGATGCGCTGGCGGAAGGTGCTGATGGTGTCCTGATAGAGGCCGCCGCAGGCAGCGATGACGTTGTCGTGGACCAGGCCGAAATGTTCGACCTGTTGCTGGATCTGATCCAGCCGACTGCCCATGATCTGCAGCATGTCGCTGCGTTTATCCAGTTGCCGCTCCAGGCCGATCATCGCCAGCGAATAACGCAACGGCTCGCGCTGCAGGGCGGATGGATTGCGTTCCAGCGAGCTGATCAGGGCGCGATAGCCATCACGCAGGTTGAGGTCGTCGCCACCGTATACATCCAAAGTGCTTTTCGGGTCGCGCACCAGCAGGCTGCCGAGCATGCAGCCCATCGAGGCTTCGCTGACCTGGCCAGTGCGGGCGATCTTGTCGGCCAGTACGGCGGCTTCGAATACGGCGCCCAGGGCAACCAGTTGTTCCTGCATCGGGCTCATCGGGCGTCCTCGTACCAGGCTTCTGCGGTTTCGATCACGCCGCCGCCGAGGCACACCTCGCCGTCGTAGAACACTACGGACTGACCCGGAGTGACGGCGCGTTGCGGTGCGTCGAACACGGCGCGATAGCCGTTCTCGGTTTTCTCCAGGGTGCAGGCCTGGTCGCTCTGGCGGTAGCGCACCTTGGCGGTGAGGCGGCGCGGCGTGCTCAGATCTACGGGGTTTACCCAGTAGATGTCTGAGGCGAGCAGGGCGCGGGAGAACAGCCAGGGGTGCTCGTTGCCCTGACCGACGATCAGCACATTGCGTGTCAGATCCTTGCGCAGTACGTACCAGGGATCATCGCTGGCATCCTTGAGGCCGCCGATACCGAGCCCCTGACGCTGGCCGATGGTGTGGTACATCAGGCCGTGGTGACGGCCAATGACCTGACCGTCGGTGGTCTCGATATCCCCGGGCTGCGCCGGCAGGTACTGCTTGAGAAAATCGCTGAAACGACGCTCACCGATGAAGCAGATGCCGGTGGAATCCTTCTTCTTCGCCGTGGCCAGCTCGTATTTCTCGGCGATGGCGCGCACTTGCGGCTTTTCCAGTTCGCCGACCGGGAACAGGGTCTTGGCGATCTGTTCGCCGCCGACAGCGTGCAGGAAGTAGCTCTGATCCTTGTTCGGATCCAGGCCCTTGAGCAGTTCGGTGCGGCCATCGATGTCGCGGCGACGCACGTAGTGACCGGTGGCGATCAGATCCGCGCCGAGGCTCAGGGCGTAGTCGAGGAAGGCTTTGAACTTGATCTCGCGGTTGCACAGGATGTCCGGGTTCGGCGTGCGTCCGGCCTTGTATTCGGCCAGGAAATGCTCGAACACGTTGTCCCAGTACTCCGCAGCAAAGTTGGCGGTGTGCAGCTTGATACCGATGCGGTCGCATACGGCCTGGGCGTCGGCCAGGTCATCCATGGCGGTGCAGTATTCGGTGCCGTCGTCTTCGTCCCAGTTCTTCATGAACAGGCCTTCGACCTGGTAACCCTGTTCGATTAGCAGCAGGGCGGAAACGGACGAGTCGACGCCGCCGGACATGCCGACGATCACGCGTTGGGTGTTGGGTGCTTGCATGGGAATCTGCGAGTGAAGCCTGAAAAGTTGTCGAGTCTACCAGAAAGCCCGGCCCAGGTAGGGCGCGCCAGCCCGTAGCTCGGATGAAGTCCGGGAAGGTCATGCCAAGCACCCCCGGATTTCATCCGGGCTACGCTTAGTCACGCAGCAGTTCCAGAGAACCTCGTATGCCGGCCAGGTAATCGTCCACGCAGCGCAGCACCAGCTCGCTGCGCCAACGCTCCGGCTGGGCGGCCAGCTCGTCACGGGTCAGCCAGGTGATGCCGCTGATGTCGCTGTCCAGTTCGCGTTCAGGGTCATGGCGCACGGGGCGGGCGCTGAAGCACACGCGCTGGTAGGTCACGCCGTTGCTTGGTGCGGTGTAGAGATAGATGCCGAGCAGGGCAGTCAGCTCCACGTCCCAGCCGGTTTCCTCGAGGGTTTCGCGCAGTGCGGCTTCGCGCAGCGATTCGTTGGCTTCAAGGTGTCCGGCCGGCTGGTTGAGCACCATACGGCCAGCCTTGAATTCTTCGACGAACAGAAAACGGCCATTCTCTTCGATCACCGTGGCCACGGTTATATGCGGTTGCCAGTCCATTTCGGTGCTCCAGAAAAAGGTCGATGAGCAGGATTTTGCGGCGGCGAGTGCTGCTCGCGAAAGTTCTGCTTAAAAAAGAACCCCGGCGCAGGGCCGGGGTTCTTTTGACACTCAAGCCTTATCAGGCATTCAGTGCAGCCAGCGCAGCGTTGAAGGTGGCGCTGGGGCGCATCACCTTGCTGGTCAGCTCGGGGTTGGAGCGGTAGTAGCCGCCGATGTCAGCCGGCTTGCCCTGTACGGCGGCCAGTTCGCTGACGATGGTCGCTTCCTGCTCGGTCAGTTGCTTGGCCAGCGGGGCGAAGTGCGCTTTCAGCTCGGCATCGTCATTCTGCTCGGCCAGAGCTTGTGCCCAGTACAGCGCCAGGTAGAAGTGGCTGCCACGGTTGTCGATCTCGCCGACCTTGCGCGCCGGGGACTTGTTGTTGTCCAGCAGCTTGCCGGTGGCCTGATCCAGGGTCTTGCCCAGTACCTTGGCCTTGGCGTTGTTGGTCTTGATGCCGGTTTCTTCCAGCGACACGGCCAGGGCCAGGAACTCGCCCAGGGAATCCCAGCGCAGGTAGTTCTCTTCGACCAGCTGTTGTACATGTTTCGGAGCCGAGCCGCCGGCACCGGTTTCGTACATGCCGCCACCCGCCATCAGCGGAACGATGGACAGCATCTTGGCCGAAGTGCCCAGCTCCATGATCGGGAACAGGTCGGTCAGGTAGTCACGCAGTACGTTGCCGGTTACCGAGATGGTGTCCTGGCCGCGGATCATGCGTTCCATGGACATGCGGATGGCTTCGTTGTAGCCCATCATGCGGATGTCCAGACCGGTCAGGTCGTGGTCCTTGAGGTACAGCTCGACCTTCTTCTGCAGTTCGCGGTCGTGGGCGCGCTCCGGGTCTAGCCAGAAGATGGCCGGGGTGTTGGACTGACGGGCGCGGGTAACGGCCAGCTTGACCCAGTCGCGAATCGGCGCGTCCTTGGTCTGGCAGGCGCGCCAGATGTCACCGGCTTCGACTTCGTGCTGCATCAGCACGGTGCCATCGGCTGCGACGACGCGCATGGTGCCGTCTGCGGTCATTTCGAAGGTCTTGTCGTGGGAGCCGTATTCCTCGGCCTTCTGCGCCATCAGACCGACGTTCGGTACGCTGCCCATGGTGGTCGGATCGAACGCGCCGTTGGTTTTGCAGAAGTTGATCATTTCCTGATAGATGCGCGCGTAGGTGCTCTCAGGCATGACGGCCTTGGTGTCTTTCTGCTTGCCGTCCTTGCCCCACATCTGACCGGAGTTGCGGATCATCGCCGGCATCGAGGCGTCGACGATCACGTCGCTCGGGATGTGTAGGTTGGTGATGCCCTTGACCGAGTCGACCATGGCCATTTCCGGGCGATGGGCGTAAACCTCGTGGATGTCATGCAGGATTTCTTCCTGCTGCGAGGCCGGCAGGGCCTTGATCTTGTCGTAGACGCTGCTGATGCCGTTGTTCGGGTTGACGCCCAGTTCCTTGAACAGCTCGCCGTACTTGTCGAACACGTCCTTGTAGTAAACGCTGACGGCGTGACCGAAGACGATCGGGTGGGAGACCTTCATCATGGTCGCCTTGACGTGCAGGGACCACATCACGCCGGTTTCTTTGCAGTCCTGCAGGGTCTTCTCGAAGAAGTCGCGCAGTTTGTTGCAGCTCATGAACATGCTGTCGAGCACTTCGCCTTCCTGCAGGGCGAGTTGCTTCTTGACTTCGACCTTGCCGTCCTTGCCGACGAACTCGATGCGCACGTCACCGGCCTTGGCCATGGTGATCGACTGTTCGCTGGAGAAGAAGTCGCCGCCACGCATGTAGTCGGCGTGGGACTGCGAAGCCATGCTCCACTTGCCCATGCTGTGCGGGTGCTTGCGGGCGTAGGCCTTGACCGCGGCCGGGGCGCGGCGGTCGGAGTTGCCTTCACGCAGTACCGGGTTCACGGCGCTACCCAATACCTTGCTGTAACGGGCGCGCACTTCCTTGTCTTCGTCGCTTTGCGGGTCTTCCGGGAAGTCCGGGATGTTGTAGCCCTGGGCCTGCAGCTCGGCGATGGCGGCCTTGAGCTGCGGTACGGAGGCGCTGATGTTCGGCAGCTTGATGATGTTGGCGTCCGGCTGCAGAGTCAGCTCGGCCAGCTTGGCCAGGTCGTCGTCGATGCGCTTGTCGGCGTCCAGGCGGTCGGCAAAGCTTGCCAGGATCCGCCCAGCAAGAGAGATGTCGCGGGTTTCAACGGAGATGTCAGCCGATGCGGCAAAGGCTTCTACTATTGGCAGAAGCGAATAGGTGGCAAGGGCCGGAGCTTCGTCGGTGAAGGTGTAGATGATCTTCGAAGGGGTGGACATTTAGGGTTAACTCTCTTCTTTGCTGAGCGCGCATAGAAACTCGACCTGCGCGTGTGGCGCGAACTCCAGGATGGTGGAGCCGGGTCGAGGACTCGCCGCGGTGATGTTGGATGCACCCGTAGAGTGTCGAGCAATTCGAGCCGCTAAACAGTGGTGGCCGTTTACCGGTTGCAAGAGGTTGCTGCCTGGTTCAGGCAGGCTGCCCCTTATGACTCGTTAGTCACCTAAGCAGTATACCACTGCGACGCCTCGTCGCAGAATGCCCTGTTGAATAAGACCTTTGCACATGTGTCTGTGGTTCGTGGTTTGCGCTACTCTCGGGAGTGCACACTGTCTAACCACAAGATGGAGTCCAGCATGGGATACCAAAAGATCCAGGTGCCAGCCAGCGGTGACAAAATCACCGTCAACGCCGATATGTCGCTGAATGTTCCAGACAATCCGATCATCCCGTTCATCGAGGGTGACGGTATTGGTGTCGATATTTCCCCGGTGATGATCAAGGTGGTCGACGCTGCGGTTGAGAAGGCCTACGGCGGCGCCCGCAAGATCTCCTGGATGGAGGTTTATGCCGGCGAGAAAGCCACTCAGGTTTACGATCAGGACACCTGGCTGCCGAAAGAAACCCTCGAGGCCGTGCGTGATTACGTGGTCTCGATCAAAGGCCCGCTGACCACGCCCGTAGGCGGCGGCATCCGTTCATTGAACGTAGCCCTGCGCCAGGAGCTCGACCTTTATGTCTGCCTGCGCCCGGTGCGCTGGTTCGAGGGCGTGCCCAGCCCGGTGAAGAAACCGGGTGACGTGGACATGGTGATCTTCCGCGAGAACTCCGAAGACATCTATGCCGGCGTCGAGTGGAAGGCCGGCAGCCCTGAAGCCGAGAAAGTCATCAAGTTCCTCACCGAGGAAATGGGCGTCAAGAAGATCCGCTTCACCGAAATGTGTGGTATCGGCATCAAACCGGTCTCCGAAGCGGGCACCAAGCGCCTGGTGCGCAAGGCATTGCAGTACGCAGTCGATAACGACCGCAGCTCGGTGACTCTGGTGCACAAGGGCAACATCATGAAGTTCACCGAAGGTGCCTTCAAGGAGTGGGGTTACGAAATCGCGCGTGACGAATTCGGTGCCGAGCTGCTCGATGGCGGCCCTTGGATGCAGTTCAAGAATCCGCGTACCGGCAAGAATATCGTGGTCAAGGACGTGATTGCCGACGCCATGCTCCAGCAGATCCTGCTGCGTCCGGCCGAATATGACGTGATCGCCACGCTCAACCTCAATGGCGACTATCTGTCCGACGCCCTGGCGGCCGAAGTCGGTGGCATCGGTATCGCGCCGGGTGCCAACCTGTCCGACTCCGTGGCGATGTTCGAGGCGACTCACGGCACGGCGCCGAAATACGCCGGCCAGGACAAGGTCAATCCGGGCTCGGTCATTCTCTCGGCCGAGATGATGTTGCGTCACATGGGCTGGGCCGAGGCGGCCGATCTGATCATCAAGGGCACCAACGGCGCCATCGCTGCGAAGACCGTGACCTATGACTTCGAACGTTTGATGGAAGGTGCGAAGCTGATGTCGTGCTCCGAGTTCGGCGATGCGATGATCAGCCATATGTAGGCTGATTAAGGTGTGAAAAAAAGGCCGGTCAAATGACCGGCCTTTTCGTGTTAAGCACATCCATGTGCTTCGTATTCGATGAAGCTGTGGGTCAGGATGCTCAGACTTCGGCAGTGCTCGCGATACTCTGCGTCTGGGTGGCTGCCACGGGGGCATCCTGAGTGGCGCTGGCTGCGCTGATATTGACCGCATGCAGACCTTTGGGGCCTTGCACGATCTCGAAGCGGACCGGCTGACCGGCCTTGAGCGTTTTATAACCGTCCATCTGGATGGCCGAGTAGTGGGCGAACAGGTCCTCATCTCGGCCGTCGGCCAGGATGAATCCATAGCCTTTGGCGTTGTTGAACCACTTGACCTTACCGCTGAGCATGCTGATATCCCTCTGCAAAGGACTCCATCTCTGGAGTATCATCCACTTCATTCCGCGCGATAACCGACCAGGCCGGGCGAAGGCGCGGAATCCCTGATACCCGCGTATGGGTACTCATTTGTTGTAACACCCTTTTGCCGTTAGTCAAGGCTATACGGCGGATGGCTGAGAACTCAGTCAAACTCCTTCTAGTATCCCTGTTCGCCCGGCCCTGAACCTCTGATTTCAGCATGCATGCAAGTAGCCAGATTCGACTAACATTCAATCAGGATCACCCGGCAGAGCATGAGGATGATTCCTCTGGTATTGCTGTTCAGGAATCCAAGCCCGCATTGCAGGCACCACCGATGTACAAGGTGGTCTTATTCAATGACGACTACACCCCGATGGATTTCGTCGTCGAAGTGCTCGAAACCTTTTTCGGTATGAACCGTGAGCTAGCGACCAAGATCATGCTCGCCGTCCATACGGAAGGGCGTGCGGTATGTGGTGTGTACACCCGTGATATTGCAGAGACCAAGGCGATGCAGGTCAATCAGTACGCGCGGGAATGTCAGCATCCGCTACTCTGTGAAATAGAGAAGGACGGTTAACGCCGGCCACTTGGGTATGAGGTGAAGCTATGTTGAATCGAGAGCTCGAAGTCACCCTCAATCTGGCTTTCAAGGAGGCCCGTGCCAAGCGTCATGAGTTCATGACGGTCGAGCATCTGCTGCTCGCCCTGCTGGACAACGAAGCGGCTGCCAGTGTCCTGCGGGCCTGTGGGGCCAACCTCGACAAGCTGCGCCATGATCTGCAGGAGTTCATCGACTCCACCACGCCATTGATTCCTCAGCACGATGAAGACCGCGAAACCCAACCGACCCTAGGCTTTCAGCGTGTGCTGCAGCGTGCGGTATTCCATGTTCAGAGCTCCGGCAAGCGTGAAGTCACCGGCGCCAACGTGCTGGTGGCGATCTTCAGCGAGCAAGAAAGCCAGGCGGTATTTCTGCTCAAGCAGCAGAGTGTCGCTCGTATCGATGTGGTCAACTACATCGCGCATGGCATTTCCAAGGTGCCGGGTCATGGCGAGCACCATGAGAATGATCAGGAGATGCAGGATGAGGAGGGGGGAGAATCCTCCGCGTCCAGCAATCCGCTTGATGCCTACGCCAGCAACCTCAACGAACTGGCGCGCCAGGGGCGTATCGACCCGCTGGTAGGGCGCGAGCATGAAGTCGAGCGTGTTGCGCAGATTCTCGCCCGTCGGCGCAAGAACAACCCGCTACTGGTAGGCGAGGCCGGTGTCGGCAAGACAGCCATCGCCGAAGGCTTGGCCAAGCGTATCGTCGACGAGCAGGTGCCTGATCTGCTGGCCGACAGTGTGGTCTATTCCCTGGATCTCGGTGCACTGCTGGCCGGTACCAAATACCGCGGCGACTTCGAGAAGCGCTTCAAAGCGCTGCTCAATGAGCTGCGCAAGCGCCCGCACGCCATCCTCTTCATCGACGAGATTCACACCATCATCGGTGCCGGTGCGGCCTCGGGCGGAGTCATGGATGCCTCCAACCTGCTCAAGCCGATGTTGTCCTCGGGTGAGATTCGCTGCATTGGTTCCACCACCTTCCAGGAATTTCGCGGCATCTTCGAGAAGGACCGTGCGCTGGCACGGCGCTTCCAGAAGGTCGATGTGGTCGAGCCGTCGGTAGAGGATACCGTCGGCATTCTTAAGGGGCTCAAGGCGCGCTTCGAGCAGCATCACAACATCGAGTACAGCGACGAGGCCCTGCGTGCAGCGGCCGAGCTGGCTGCGCGCTACATCAATGATCGGCACATGCCGGACAAGGCCATCGATGTCATCGACGAAGCGGGTGCCTACCAGCGTCTGCAGCCGGAAGACAAGCGCGTGGCGCGTATCGAGGTCGCACAGGTCGAGGATATCGTCGCCAAGATCGCGCGGATTCCGCCGAAACACGTCTCCAGCTCCGACAAGGAGCTGCTTCGCAATCTGGAGCGTGATCTCAAGCTCACCGTATTCGGTCAGGATGCTGCCATCGATTCGCTGGCAACCGCGATCAAGCTGTCGCGTGCCGGCCTCAAGGCGCCGGACAAGCCGGTCGGCTCCTTCCTGTTCGCCGGGCCTACCGGCGTGGGCAAGACCGAGGCAGCGCGGCAATTGGCCAAGGCCATGGGCATCGAGCTGGTGCGTTTCGACATGTCCGAGTACATGGAGCGCCATACCGTGTCGCGCCTGATCGGTGCGCCGCCTGGCTATGTCGGTTTCGATCAGGGCGGCCTTTTGACCGAGGCGATTACCAAGCAGCCGCATTGCGTGCTGCTGCTCGATGAGATCGAGAAGGCGCATCCGGAAGTCTTCAACCTGCTGCTGCAAGTGATGGATCACGGTACGCTGACCGACAACAACGGGCGCAAGGCGGATTTCCGCAACGTGATCCTGATCATGACCACCAACGCCGGCGCGGAAACCGCCTCGCGTGCCTCGATCGGCTTCACTCAGCAGGATCACTCCACCGATGCCATGGAAGTGATCAAGAAGAGCTTCACGCCGGAGTTCCGCAACCGTCTGGATACCATCATCCAGTTCGGCCGCCTTAGCCACGAGACGATCAAGAGCATCGTCGACAAGTTCCTCACCGAACTGCAGGCGCAGCTGGAGGACAAGCGTGTCACGCTTGAAGTCAGCGATGCGGCGCGTAGCTGGCTGGCCGAGCGCGGTTACGATGTGATGATGGGCGCGCGGCCGATGGCGCGTTTGATCCAGGACAAGATCAAGCGTCCACTGGCGGAGGAAATCCTCTTTGGCGAGCTGGCCGAGCATGGCGGTGTGGTGCACATCGACATCAAGGATGGCGAGCCCAGCTTCGAGTTCGAGACGGCGGCAGAGGTCGCCTGATCGAATGGCCTCAGGTGTACTGAAAGCTCTGGTGGCTTTCAGTACACCAACGAAAACGCCCGGCAGATGCCGGGCGTTTTCGTTTGGTGCTTGGCTTAACGGGCGCGGTAGGTGATGCGGCCCTTGCTCAAATCATAAGGCGTCAGCTCAACGCGCACCTTGTCACCAGTGAGAATGCGGATGTAGTTCTTGCGCATCTTGCCGGAGATGTGCGCGGTAACGACGTGCCCGTTTTCCAACTCCACGCGGAACATGGTGTTGGGCAGGGTGTCGACGACAGTGCCTTCCATTTCGAAGCTGTCTTCTTTCGACATGCAGTAAAGCCCTCGGTATCCAGGAAATGGCCCGGTGCAACTGGCGCCAGGCAAAAGCGGCGTGCATTGTGCCCGAAAACAGGGGGCTGCGCCAAGTGGCTTGGAGGGCGGGGCGTGTTGGATACCACGCAGGCGTCAGGTCAGCAGCGTCCAGCGCTGGTTTACGAAGAGTTCGATTGGGCGGTACTGGGTCTTGTAGTTCATCTTGCGGCAATTCTTGATCCAGTAGCCGAGATAGACAGCCTGCAGCCCCTGGCGTGCAGTCTCGCCAATTTGCCAGAGAATGGCGAAGCGGCCCAGGCTACGGCGCTCTTCGGTCGGGTCATAAAAGGTATATACCGCCGATAGGCCGTTCGGCAGAAGGTCGGTGACGGCAATCGCCACCAACCGGCCCTGCAGGCGGAACTCGTAGAAGCGTGAAAAGGGCAGGTCGCGCACCAGGAAGGTGGAAAACTGATCGCGGCTGGGTGGGTACATGTCGCCATCGGCATGGCGCTGCTCGATGTAGCGTACGTAGAGGTCGTAATATTCTTCGGTGAATACCGGGCGTACGCAGCGCACGCTGATGTCTTCGTTGCGCTTGAGAATGCGTCGTTGCTGCCGGTTGGGGCTGAAGTGCGCGGCTGGAATGCGTGCCGGAATGCAGGCAGTGCACTGTTGGCAATGCGGGCGGTAGAGGTGATCGCCACTGCGGCGAAAGCCCATTTCCGACAGTTCGGCATAGACCAGCGCATCCATGGGCTGGCTGGGGTCGAGAAACAGGGTGGTGGCCTGTTCTTCCGGCAGATAGCTGCATGGATGAGGTTGAGTGGCATAGAACTTCAGGCGGGCCAGCTCGGTCATGGCGCAATCTCGAAAAAGCCTTGTTGAGAGTGTATGCCAGGCTTGGCCGCTCGACTAGGCAGGCCAGTCTGCTTTGCTGGGCAGGTCGAGATGCTGCTGCAGGTATTCGGCGAAACGGGCGCGGGGTATGGCCCTGGCGCCGAAGCTGTGCAGGTGCTGCGTCGGCATCTGGCAGTCGATCAGTACAAAGCCCCAGTCTCGAAGTTTGCCGACCAGTGTGGCGAAACCGACTTTCGAGGCATTGTCGGCGCGGCTGAACATGGATTCGCCGAAGAACAGCTGCCCCATCGCCAGGCCGTAAAGCCCGCCGACCAGTTGATCCTCCTGCCAGACTTCCACCGAGTGGGCGATGCCGCGCTCATGCAGCTGCAGGTAAGCCTCCTGCATGCTACGGGTAATCCAGGTGCCATCGGCGTAGGTGCGCGGCTCGGCGCAGGCCTGTATGACAGCGGCGAAGTCCTGATCGAAGGTGACGCGGTAGCGCTGCTGGCGCAGCAGCTTGGCCAGGCTGCGGGAGACATGCAGTTCCTCGGGGAACAACACCGTGCGTGGATCGGGTGACCACCAGAGAATCGGCTGGCCATCCTGAAACCAGGGAAAGCAGCCATGTCGATAGGCGCTGATCAGGCGGTCGGCGCTCAGATCGCCGCCGGCGGCCAGCAGGCCATTAGGCTCGCGCATGGCTTTAGCCAGTGGCGGGAACTGCAGTGAGTCACGTTGCAGCCAGGTGAGCATGTGCGCTTGTCCAGCGGAGGAGGGGAGGGCGAGCGGGGGCGCTCGCCCTTGTCCATCAGTTGCCGTCGAGAAACTTCTCGACGTCCAGTGCGGCCATGCAGCCGGCGCCGGCCGAGGTAATGGCCTGGCGGTAGACGTGGTCGGCCACATCGCCGGCGGCGAATACGCCCTCGATGCTGGTGGCAGTGGCATTGCCTTCGCTACCGCCTTTGATCTTCAGGTAGCCGTCATGCATGTCCAGCTGGCCGACGAACAGTTCGGTATTGGGTTTGTGGCCGATGGCGATGAACACGCCGGCCAGGGCCAGCTCCTTGGTGCTGCCGTCGAGGGTGCTTTTCAGGCGTACGCCAGTTACGCCGCTCTGGTCGCCCAGCACCTCATCCAGGGTGTGGTTCCAGTGCAGGCGCATGTTGCCGTTCTCGACCTTGTCGAACAGTTTGTCCTGCAGGATCTTCTCCGAGCGGAGCTTGTCGCGGCGGTGCACCAGGTGCACTTCCTTGGCGATGTTCGACAGGTACAGCGCCTCTTCGACGGCGGTATTGCCGCCGCCGATCACGGCGACCACCTGATTGCGGTAGAAGAAGCCGTCGCAGGTGGCGCAGGCCGAAACACCCTTGCCGGAAAACGCCTCTTCCGATGGCAGGCCGAGGTACTGGGCACTGGCGCCGGTAGCAATGATCAGGGCATCGCAACTGTAAGTGCCGCTGTCACCCTTGAGCACGAAGGGACGGCTCTGCAACTCGGCGGTATGGATGTGGTCGTAGATGATCTCGGTGTCGAAGCGCTCGGCATGCTTCTGCATGCGCTCCATCAGCGCCGGGCCGGTGAGGCCTTCGACGTCGCCCGGCCAGTTGTCCACTTCGGTGGTGGTGGTGAGCTGACCGCCAGGCTGGATGCCGGTGATCACGACGGGTTTCAGGTTGGCGCGCGCGGCATACACGGCAGCGCTATAACCGGCAGGGCCGGAACCCAGGATGATCAGGCGGGAATGCTTGACTTCGCTCATAAAAAAACCCCATAAGCCTTTGTCACAAAAGAGAATGCGTGCTCCAATTGAGCCGCATGGAAGCTGCTGGCGGCTATGCTACACCGAAGCAGGGTGGGTGCGGGAGCTTGGCAATTGGCCTCGGCGTCAGGCTGGCCCTACAATAAGCCGCTTGTGATCAACCACCAGATGGACGCGCCAAGGGCGCAGGAAATGGCTGTTTTGAAGAATTCCACCACCCAGATTACCGACTGGCGCCACAAGCTTCAGTACCGACTGAAGGAAGGCGCGTTGATCGCCCTGGGCGCGATGTGCCTGTACCTGCTGATGGCACTGCTGACCTATAACGTGGCCGACCCGGCCTGGGACAACAGTGTGCAGGTCGAGCGCATCATCAATGCCGGTGGCAGCATTGGCGCCTGGCTGTCCAGCGCGTTGTTCGGCGCCCTGGGTTACTTCGCCTACATCTTCCCCCTGTTGCTGGCCGCCAAGACCTGGCAGGTGTTTCGCACCCGTAATCAACCCTGGCACTGGAATGGCTGGCTGTTTTCCTGGCACAGCATCGGCCTGGTCTTCCTGATTCTTTCCGGCGCAGCGTTGGGTGACATTCATTTTGCCGCCGCGGCCGGCATGCAGGGTTCCGGCGGCGGCATGCTGGGTGCCAGCCTGGGCGATTTGGCCGTGCATGCGCTGAACGTACAAGGCAGTACGCTGATTTTTCTGGCGCTGTTCCTGTTCGGTTTGACCGTATTCACCGACCTGTCCTGGTTCCGCGTGATGGATCTGACCGGCAAGATCACCCTCGATCTGCTTGAGCTGATTCACGGTGCCATCACCAGCTGGTGGAACGCCCGCAGCGAACGCAAGCAGATGAAGATTCAGCTGCGCGAGCTGGACGAACGCGTTATCGAGGTGGCCGCGCCGGTGGTGTCCGATCGTCGTGAGCAGGCCAGGGTCAAGGAGCGTCTGCTCGAGCGCGAAGAGTCGCTGAGCAAGCACATGAGCGAGCGCGAGAAACGCCCTGCGCCGGTCATCGCCACGCCGCCAGTGGTCAAGGCGCCAGAGCCGAGCAAGCGCGTGCAGAAGGAAAAACAGGCGCCGTTGTTTGTTGACAGCGCGGTGGAAGGCACCTTGCCGCCGATTTCCCTGCTCGACCCGGCGGAAGCCAAGAAGGTCGAGTATTCGCCGGAGTCGCTCAAGGGCGTCGGCCATCTGCTGGAAATCAAGCTCAAGGAGTTCGGCGTCGAGGTCGCGGTGGATTCGATCCACCCGGGCCCGGTGATCACCCGCTACGAAATTCAGCCGGCTGCCGGGGTCAAGGTCAGTCGCATCGCCAACCTGGCCAAGGATCTGGCGCGTTCGCTGGCCGTGACCAGCGTGCGTGTGGTCGAGGTCATTCCGGGCAAGACCACCGTTGGTATCGAGATTCCCAACGAGAACCGCCAGATCGTGCGTTTCTCCGAAGTGCTGTCGACCCCCGAGTATGACGAGGCCAAGTCACCGGTCACCCTTGCACTGGGGCACGACATCGGCGGCAAACCGGTGATCACTGATCTGGCCAAGATGCCGCACCTGCTGGTGGCTGGCACCACCGGTTCCGGTAAGTCGGTGGGTGTGAACGCGATGATTCTGTCGATTCTGTTCAAGTCCAGCCCGGAAGACGCCAAACTGATCATGATCGACCCGAAAATGCTCGAGTTGTCGATCTACGAGGGCATTCCGCACCTGCTGTGCCCGGTGGTCACCGACATGAAGGAGGCGGCCAACGCCCTGCGCTGGAGCGTCGCCGAGATGGAGCGTCGCTACAAGCTGATGTCGAAGATGGGCGTGCGCAACCTGGCGGGCTTCAACCGCAAGGTCAAGGATGCCATCGAGGCTGGCGAGCCGCTGACTGACCCGCTGTTCCGCCGGGAAAACCTGGACGACGAAGCGCCGCTGCTCAAGCCGCTGCCGACCATCGTGGTGGTGGTCGACGAATTTGCTGACATGATGATGATCGTTGGCAAGAAGGTCGAAGAGCTGATCGCACGTATCGCGCAGAAGGCGCGTGCGGCCGGTATTCACCTGATTCTCGCCACCCAGCGCCCGTCGGTGGACGTGATCACCGGTCTGATCAAGGCCAATATCCCGACCCGCATGGCGTTCCAGGTATCGAGCAAGATCGACTCGCGCACCATCATCGACCAGGGCGGTGCTGAGCAATTGCTTGGCCACGGTGACATGCTCTACATGCCGCCCGGCACCAGCTTGCCTATTCGTGTTCACGGCGCCTTTGTCTCCGACGATGAAGTGCATCGCGTGGTTGAGGCCTGGAAGCTGCGTGGCGCACCGGATTACAACGAGGACATTCTCGCCGGCGCCGAAGAGGCTGGCGGTGGTTTCGAAGGCGGCAGTGGTGGTGAAGGCGGCGAAGGCAGCGAGGAAGATCCGCTGTACGACGAGGCCGTCAACTTCGTGCTGGAAAGCCGTCGCGCTTCCATTTCCGCCGTGCAGCGCAAGTTGAAGATCGGTTACAACCGCGCCGCGCGGATGATCGAGGCAATGGAAATGGCCGGCGTGGTCAGCTCGATGAACACCAACGGCTCACGCGAAGTGCTGGCGCCCGGTTCATCCCGTGACTGAGTGTTACCGTCACGGATAAACCGCTGATTTCGCGGTCTACAGGATTCACGGCAGCACGGGCTGCCGAGCAGTGCGAGGCCTGCAGTAGCTTCGCCGTTCTCATTCGACTCAAGGGGTTTATATGCGTGTTATCCGCCTGCTGATGCTGGCTGCTCTGAGTTTTACCCTGCTGAACGCACAGGCCGATGAAGAGGTGGCAAGCAAGCGGCTGAGCGAGCTGCTCGGCCAGGCCCAGACCATCAGTGCGCGCTTCTCGCAGCTGACCCTCGACGCCAGCGGCACGCAATTGCAGGAAACTGCAGGGCAACTGGCGCTCAAGCGTCCGGGCATGTTCCGCTGGCACACCGATCAACCCATGGAGCAGCTACTGGTCTCCAATGGCGAAAAGGTCTGGCTGTACGACCCGGATCTGGAGCAGGTGACCATTCAGACACTCGATCAGCGCCTGACCCATACCCCGGCATTGCTGCTGTCCGGCGATGTGTCGCAGATTCGCGAGAATTTCGAGATCGACTACAAGGAAGGCGGCAGCGTGGTCGACTTCATCCTCAAGCCCAAGGCCAAGGACAGCCTGTTCGACAGCCTGCGTCTGTCGTTCCGCAATCGTGTGCTCAACGACATGCAACTGATCGACAGCATCGGTCAGCGCACCAACATCCTGTTCCTCAATGTGAAGATGAACGAGCCGGTCGAAGACCACCTGTTCACCTTCGACATCCCCGAAGGCGCGGACGTCATCCAGGAGTAAGGCGTGGATCTGTTCGGCCGCCAACCCGTCGCGCAGCCCCTGGCTGCGCGTTTGCGTGCTACCAGCCTGGACGAGTACGTCGGCCAGGAGCATGTGCTGGCGCCAGGCAAACCGCTGCGTGAGGCGCTGGAGCAGGGCGCCTTGCACTCGATGATCTTCTGGGGACCGCCCGGGGTGGGCAAGACCACCCTGGCGCGCCTGCTGGCCAAGGTCACTGATGCGCATTTCGAGACCATCTCGGCCGTGCTCTCCGGGGTCAAGGAGATTCGCCAGGCGGTCGAAGTGGCCCAGCAGCATGCGGCTCAGTATGGTCGTCGCACCATTCTCTTCGTCGACGAAGTGCACCGCTTCAACAAGAGCCAGCAGGACGCCTTCCTGCCCTATGTGGAAGACGGCACGCTGATCTTCATTGGTGCCACCACCGAGAATCCTTCGTTCGAGCTGAACAATGCGCTGCTCTCGCGGGCCCGCGTCTACGTGCTCAAGAGCCTTGACGAGGCGGCGATGCGCAAGCTGGTCAATCGCGCGTTGACCGACCCGAAAGGCCTGGGCGAGCGCCATCTCAGCCTGCCGGACGAGGCCTTTCAGATCCTTCTGGCTGCCGCCGATGGCGATGGCCGTCGTTTGCTCAACTTCCTCGAGAACGCTGCAGACCTGGCCGAGGACGATGGCGAAATTGGGGTGGAGCTGCTGCAGAACCTGCTGGGCGACAGCCGCCGCCGTTTCGACAAGGGTGGCGAAGCCTTCTACGACCAGATTTCCGCGCTGCATAAATCGGTACGCGGCTCCAGCCCGGACGGCGCGCTGTACTGGTACGCGCGTATGCTCGATGGCGGCTGCGACCCGCTGTACATCGCCCGCCGTGTGGTGCGCATGGCCAGCGAGGATATCGGCAACGCCGACCCGCGCGCGCTGACCCTGTGTCTCAATGCCTGGGACGTGCAGGAGCGCCTGGGCAGCCCGGAAGGCGAGCTGGCCGTGGCTCAGGCCATCGTTTATCTGGCCTGTGCGCCGAAGAGCAACGCGGTGTATGCGGCCTTCAAGGCGGCCATGCGTGATGCCGCCGAGCAGGGTTCGCAGGAGGTGCCGCTGCACCTGCGCAACGCACCGACCAAGCTGATGAAGCAGCTCGGCTACGGTGACGAATATCGCTACGCGCACGATGAGCCGGATGCCTATGCGGCCGGTGAGGACTATTTTCCCGAGTCGTTGCAGCCGCGCCAGTATTACGAGCCTGTACCGCGCGGTCTGGAACTGAAGATTCGCGACAAGCTGCAACATTTGCGCAGCCTGGATGCCAGCAGCCCGAAGCGGAGGAGAACATGATGTTTCGTGTAGCGCTGGCTGTCGCGGTAGGGGGCGCTGCGGGTTCGCTCATGCGTTTTCTGGTCGCCAGTTGGGTGGCCGGCAACTGGCCCCGGCATTTCTATCTGGGCACTTTCGCGGTAAACATCATCGGTTGCCTGCTGATTGGCCTGCTTTCCGGCCTGTTCCTCACGCGTACCGATCTGCCATTGGAGCTGCGCACCGGGCTGATTACAGGCGTCTTGGGTGGCTTCACCACCTTTTCGTCCTTCAGCCTGGAAATCATGAAGCTGCTGGAGGGCGGTCGCGCGCCCGAGGCCTTCGGTTACCTGGCATTGAGTATCATCGGCGGTCTACTGGCCGCCTGGGCCGGTTTGAGCCTGGCTCGATTGGCATCCTGACCCGCTAAAGCTTTACACTCGGCAACCCGCGTCACGCTGGTGGCCGCTACCTTTTTTCGTCGATGTATTGAGACCCGAACATGCTCGATTCCAAACTTGTCCGCACGCAACTCACCGAAATCGCCGAGCGCCTCGCCACCCGTGGCTTTGCCCTCGACGTCGCCCACTTCGAGGCCCTGGAGAGTCAGCGCAAGTCGGTGCAGGTTCGCACCGAGCAACTGCAGGCCGAGCGCAACAGCCGCTCCAAGTCCATCGGCCAGGCCAAGGCACGTGGCGAAGATATCGCGCCGCTGCTGGCGGAAGTCGATCAGATGGGCAGCGACCTGGAAGCCGGCAAGCGTGAGCTGGACGCCATCCAGGGCGAGCTGGACAACCTGCTGCTGAACATTCCCAACCTGCCGCACGAGTCCGTGCCGGTGGGCGCCGATGAAGACGGCAACGTCGAGGTAGCACGCTGGGGCACGCCGCGCAGCTTCGATTTCGAAATCAAGGATCACGTCGCCCTCGGCGAGCAGCACGGCTGGCTGGACTTCGAGACCGCTGCCAAGCTGTCTGGCGCGCGCTTTGCCCTGTTGCGCGGCCCCATCGCCCGCCTGCATCGTGCCCTGGCGCAGTTCATGATCAACCTGCACACCGGCGAGCACGGTTACGAAGAGGCCTACACCCCGTATCTGGTGCAAGCCCCGGCGCTGCAGGGCACCGGCCAACTGCCGAAATTCGAGGAAGACCTGTTCAAGATCGCCCGTGAAGACCAGGCCGATCTGTACCTGATCCCGACCGCCGAAGTCTCGCTGACCAATATCGTCGCTGGCGAAATTCTCGATGCCAAGCAGCTGCCACTGAAGTTCGTCGCCCATACCCCGTGCTTCCGTAGCGAGGCGGGCGCCTCTGGCCGCGACACCCGCGGCATGATCCGTCAGCACCAGTTCGACAAGGTGGAGATGGTGCAGATCGTCGAGCCGTCCAAGTCCTTCGAGGCGCTGGAGGGCATGACCGCCAACGCCGAGCGCGTGCTGCAACTGCTGGAACTGCCGTACCGCAAGCTGGCCCTGTGCACCGGCGATATGGGCTTCTCCGCGGTGAAGACCTACGACCTGGAAGTCTGGGTGCCGAGCCAGGACAAGTACCGCGAGATTTCTTCCTGCTCCAACTGCGGCGACTTCCAGGCGCGTCGCATGCAGGCGCGCTACCGCAATCCGGAAACCGGCAAGCCGGAGCTGGTACACACCCTCAATGGCTCCGGCCTGGCAGTCGGTCGCACCCTGGTGGCGGTACTGGAGAATTACCAGCAGGCTGACGGCAGTATTCGTGTGCCCGAAGTGCTCAAGCCTTATATGGGCGGTATCGAGGTGATCGGCTAAGCCGGTTCAGCGGGGTGGCACGACCGCTCCGTTTCCAAACGGCACGCCTGACGATGGTCGCCGCGCGTAGGGTGTGCTGTGCGCACCAAGGTCTTTCCGCGTAGTTCGGTGCGCACGGCGCACCCTACGAGCCGCCGTTCGTCTTCCCACCTCAAGCGAGGCTGATTTATGCAATTCCTTCCGCTGTTCCACAAGCTGCAGGGCCGCCCAGTGCTGGTCGTTGGCGGTGGTGAGGTGGCGCTGCGCAAGGCGCGTCTGCTGGCCGAGGCCGGGGCGCGCCTGCATGTGGTGGCTCCGGAGATCCGCAGCGAACTGCAGGCCATGGCCGGAGAGGTTGGCGTGTTTCTGCGCGGTTACGCCAGCGGCGACCTGCAGGGCGTCGGGCTGGTGATCGCCGCCACCGACGACGAGCCGCTCAATGCGCGAATCTCTGCCGAGGCGCAGGCGTTGGGCATTCCGGTCAACGTGGTGGATGCGCCGGCACTGTGCAGCGTGATCTTCCCAGCCATCGTCGACCGCTCGCCGCTGATCGTCGCGGTCAGCAGCGGCGGTGACGCACCGGTGCTGGCGCGCTTGATCCGCGCCAAGATCGAAACCTGGATTCCCGCCTCCTACGGCCAGTTGGCTAACCTGGGCAAGCGCTTTCGTGAACGGGTCAAACAGCTGTTTCCCGACGTGCAGCAGCGCCGCGTATTCTGGGAGGACGTGTTCCAGGGGCAGGTTGCCGAGAGCGTTTTTGCTGGCAAGCCGGAAGAGGCTGAGCGTCTGCTGGAGGCGCGTCTGGCCGGTGCCGCGCCACGTTCGCTGGGTGAGGTGTATCTGGTCGGTGCTGGCCCTGGCGACCCCGATCTGCTGACTTTTCGGGCGTTGCGTCTGATGCAGCAGGCCGACGTGGTGCTGTACGACCGCCTGGTGGCGCCGGCGATCATCGATTTGTGCCGCCGTGATGCTGAGCGTATCTACGTCGGCAAGCGCCGCGCCGATCATGCCGTACCGCAGGAGCAGATCAATCAGCTGTTGATCGATCTGGCGAAGCAGGGCAAGCGGGTGCTGCGCCTGAAGGGCGGTGATCCGTTCATCTTCGGCCGGGGCGGTGAGGAGATCGAGCAACTGGCTGCCGAAGGCGTTCCGTTTCAGGTGGTGCCGGGTATTACCGCGGCTTCAGGATGCGCAGCCTATGCCGGGATTCCGCTGACTCATCGCGATCATGCGCAGTCCGTACGTTTCGTCACCGGCCACCTCAAGGATGGCAGCAGCAATCTGCCCTGGCAGGACCTGGTAGCGCCAGGGCAAACCCTGGTGTTCTACATGGGGCTGGTTGGCCTGCCCGGTATCTGTGAGCAATTGATCGCACACGGCCGTTCAGGCGCCACGCCGGCGGCCTTGGTGCAGCAGGGCACGACGCAGAATCAACGCGTGTTTACCGGCACTCTGGCGACCCTGCCGGAGTTGGTAGCAGCGCATGAAGTACATGCGCCGACCCTGGTAATCGTCGGGGAAGTGGTCAATCTGCGTGAAAAGCTGGCCTGGTTCGAAGGTGCTCAAGGCGGCCTCTGACCCGCAGAAGCCTCTTTGCGAGGCTTCTGTCATGACGCTCAGCGTTTGAAAATACCCTTGCCCGCCAGGCGCTGGCGGTCATGCGCGCGCGTGAAATCCTGCTGCGGCCCCTTGGGAATCACGCCGGTCGGGTTGATGGTGGCGTGGCTGGCGTAGTAGTGCGACTTGATGTGGGTGAAGTCCACCGTCTCGGCGATCCCTGGCCACTGATACAGTTCGCGCAGCCAGTGGGACAGATTCGGGTAGTCCTCGATGCGCCGCAGATTGCACTTGAAGTGCCCGTGATAGACGGCATCGAAGCGGATCAGTGTGGTGAACAGGCGAATGTCCGCTTCGGTCAGGTACTCACCGGCCAGATAGCGATTGCTGTTCAGGAGTGTTTCCAGCTCATCGAGCATGGTGAAAAGCTCGTCGAAGGCTTCTTCGTAGGCTTCCTGGGTGGTGGCGAACCCCGCGCGGTAGACACCGTTGTTCACCGCCGGGTAGATGCGCTCATTGAGTGAGTCGATGCGTTCGCGCAGGGCTTCAGGATACAAATCCAGAGCGTTGCCAGTCAGGCCATCGAAGGCGCTGTTGAGCATGCGGATGATTTCCGCCGATTCATTGCTGACGATGCCGCCCGTTTGTTTGTCCCACAATACAGGCACGGTCACGCGCCCGGTGTAGTGCTGGTCATCGGCAGTGTAGCGCTGGTGCATGTAACTCAGGTTGTCGAGGTGATCGCCGCTGGAGCCTGTGCTGCGGTCGAAGGTCCAGCCTTGCTCGCGCATCAGCCAACTGACCACCGAGACGTCGATCAGCGATTCCAGACCTTTGAGCTTGCGCAGGATCAGGGTGCGGTGAGCCCAGGGGCAGGCCAGTGAAACATACAGGAGATAGCGCCCGGCCTCGGCCTTGAAGCCGCTGCTGCCACTCGGGCCGGCACTGCCATCGGCGGTCACCCAGTTACGCCGTTGTGCGCTTTCGCGTTGGAAGCGGCCGCTGTCGCCGGTGTCATACCACTGGTCATGCCAGCGGCCATCGATCAACAAGCCCATAACACGTGCCTCCGTCTTGAATGAACCTGGAGTCTAGCGTTGTGGGGTCGATGGAAAGGTGGAAAAAGCTGGCTTAACTGATCGATCAATTGGATTGAAAGCGTGCATCCCAGCGTTGTCGAGCCTGTTGCATGGCCTCATCGCGGCTCAGGCCCAATCCACGCAGCGCGGTTGCCATGGTCGCGATCACGGCCAGGCGACCGTAGGCATCATCATGTTCACCGCGCCAGAACGCGCCCAGTACGGTCGGGTCGAGCCGCTCGGGTTTGACGTGACGCTGTGCCGACAGCGCGGGCCATTCTTCGTCCCAATCCTCGCCGTCGCGGGTGCCATACAGATCGCAGGCGACATCGGGGTTGACCTCGATCTCGCCACCTTCGCCCTTGATCACGATGGCATGATCGCCCAGTAATCGGCTGGCTTCACGGTGCACGGCCTGGTAGCCGGGGTGAAAAATGCTCTGCAGGCCGCAGTGGGCGTTCAGTGGGTTGATCACTCGTGCCAGGGAATGAATCGGCGAACGCAGACCAAGGGTGTTGCGCAGGTCGATCATGCGCTGCAGTGCCGGCATCCAGTTGCCCAGGTAGCTGTAGGCCAGGCCGTGTGCGTCGAGTGCCTCTTCCACGGCCTGCCAGTCATCGCAGCAGGCTATATCCAGCTGCTTTAGCAGTTGTTCGGTATACAGCCGCCCTGCGGTATGAGCACCGCCACCGTGCATGAAAATGCGCGTGCCGCTGGCGGCCAGCGCCTTGGCCGCCAGCAGATACCAGGGCAGATGACGTTTCTTGCCGGCATAACTGGGCCAATCCAGATCCACTGCAGCGCTGGGCGTGGGCAGGCGCTGACGGATTGCCTCGGTGAAGCCGGCCAGTTCTTCGGCGCTTTCTTCCTTGTGCCGCAGCAGCATCAGAAAAGCGCCGAGCTGAGTGTCCTCCACCTTGCCGTCGAGCAGCAGACCCATGGCCTCGCGGGCTTCCTCGCGGGTGAGGCCACGTGCGCCGCGCTTGCCCTTGCCGAGAATACGCACGAACTGGGCGAAGGGGTGTTCGGCAGGGGTGATCAGGTTCATAGGCAATTGGTCGGTTTTGGCAGGCCGGCCAGCTTGGCGGCGAGTTTGGCGGGCGTGCCCTTGAACAGGCGGTTGAGATGCAGGCTGTTGCCTTTCTCCGGGCCGAGCTTCAATGCCACGTACTTGATCAGTGGGCGGTTGGCCGGCGACAGCTGAAACTCGGCGTAAAAGGCGCGCAACAGGTCGAGAATTTCCCAGTGATCGTCACTCAGTTGCAGCTCTTCAGTTGCGGCTAGCGCCTCGGCTACCGGCCGCGACCAGTCCTGCAGGTCGACCAGGTAGCCGTCCTTGTCCAGGGCGATTTCGCGTCCGACGACGTTTAGCGTGTTCATAGCCAACTGTTGACCTTGGCGTAGCGGGTGCAGAGTTCGACGAAGCCTGGATAGTCCACCACCTGCACACGCTCAGGGGGCTGCATACCACGTGCGGCAAGGTCTTCCTCCAGGGCGTGGAGCGCGACGCTGGCGGGCATCAGTTGCAGCGCCTGCAGGCCAGTGGTGTCAGGCTGCAGGGCATAGACGGCATCGCCGGTGAGCAGCAGGCCATCGTCAGCGCCGAGCAGGCGCAGACAACTGGCCAGGCGGCTATCTGCGAACGGTGAGTGGGAAAGGATGTGCAGGGTGGCCATCAGAGGGTGATCACCTGGTCGTAATGATCGAGGAGGTTGGTCAGCGCATTGTCGTCGAGGCGCTCTACCGGCAGATTCAGTTCGCTGTCACTCAGGCCGCGTTCGGCCAGGCTGCGCTGGCTGGCGTAGAGATGCTCGACACCGAACATCGGCAGAGCCTGCAGGTTGGCGCCGAGGTCTTTCTGCTGCAGCGCGCCGGGTTGCTGGGTTTTGCTCAGTTGGAAGACACCGTCGTCGAGAAACAGCATGCCGATGGGCAGGTCGAATGCGCCGCCGGCCAGGGCGATATCCAGCGCCTCACGGGCTCCAGGGCCGCTCCATGGCGCCTGGCGGCTGATGATCAGCAAAGACTTGCTCATTAGTGGCCTCCGAAGCAGATCAGGCGGTCGGCCTGTTGCGCCGCTTCATGCAATTGGCCGAGGCCGGAAAGCTCCCATGGGGCCTGCAGATTGGCGGCGGGACGAGCATAGCGCTGCGCCTCCTCGCTATTCAGTACGCCACGACGCAAGGCAGCGGCTATGCACACCACTGCATCCAGCTCGTTGGTCGTGACGAACTCACGCCATTCCCGGGGTAGATCAAGCTCATCCTGCGCGCTGACCACATTGCTGGCTGCGCTGTGCACGCCGTCCTGATAAAAGAACAGGCGAACGATTTCGTGACCACCGGCCAATGCCGCCTGGGCAAAACGCAGAGCACGACGTGAGGCGGGCTGATGAGGGGCAGCGAACAGAACGATGGCAAACTTCATGGTGTTTCCGGCGAGGCAAAACTGGGCCAATGATAAGGCCAGGGTGCTCGGCAAACAAAGGCGTCAGGCGATCACGCAAGAAAAAGCCCGCCGAAGCGGGCTCGAAGGGGGACGAAAGCAATCAGTCGTCGCCGCCCATGATGCCGAAGATCTGCAGCAGGCTGACGAACAGGTTGTAGATCGACACGTACAGGCTGATGGTGGCCATGATGTAGTTGCGCTCACCGCCATGGATGATGGCGCTGGTCTGATATAGGATGCAGACCGAGGAGAACAGCACGAAGCCGGCGCTGATCGCCAGTTGCAGGCCGCTGATCTGGAAGAAGAAGCTGGCAACCACGGCGCCCAGCAACACGAAGAAGCCTGCAGTGATGAAGCCGCTGAGGAAGCTCATGTCCTTGCGGGTGGTCAGCACATAGGCGGACAGGCCGAAGAACACCAGCGCAGTCATGGTGAAGGCGGAACTGATGACTTCAGCGCCGTTGGCCATGCCCAGGTAGCGGTTGAGGATCGGGCCCAGGGTGTAACCCATGAAACCGGTGAGGGCGAGGGTAGAGAGCAGGCCCCACGCCGAATTGCGCAGCTTGGCGGTAAGGAAGAACAGACCGTAGAAACCTATCAATACGACGAAGATGTTCGGATAGCCAACGTTGGCACGCTGCGACAGGAACGCCACCAGGCCGCTGAAGGCCAGCGTGATGGCCAGAAGGCCATAAGTGTTGCGCAGAACGCTGCTGACTTCCTGTTGTTCAACCTGAGAATGGTTGAGTGCATAATCTCGCTCTTGCATGGCGACGCTCCTTTGGCACGAGGCTTTCGAATTCAACTGTGCTGGATCATAACAGAGCATGATGGTCTGCCAAGACATAGAGTTTGACAGTGTGTTGCGTTCCGGTAAGATTGCTGCCCGCACTACAGCGGAGGCCGCTTTTACGTCCTCCGTGCTCGAAGTTTGGAAGCGTGGCCGAGTGGTTTAAGGCAACGGTCTTGAAAACCGTCGATGGGCAACTATCCGTGAGTTCGAATCTCACCGCTTCCGCCATTTCCTCCCAAATTGCTCCGATGCGATTGCCACTTTTAATTTGACGCTTGCTTTTTGACTGTCGTGCGGCAAGCTAGGTCAGTCCTCGGCTTTTTGCTAAGGTGACCGACAGGTTCAATTTCACCGTCGCTGCACGGTGGCTGACAAGGTGCAACGAGGTGGCGATTGATTAGGGTCCTGGTTGTCGATGATCACGATCTGGTGCGTACGGGCATTACCCGCATGCTGGCCGATATCGATGGCCTGCAGGTGGTGGGTGAAGCCAGCACCGGCGAGGAAGCCCTGCTCAAGGTTCGTGAAGTCAGGCCCGATGTCGTTCTGATGGACGTCAAGATGCCCGGCATCGGCGGCCTGGAAGCCACCCGCAAGCTGATGCGCAGCCATCCCGATATCAAGGTCGTTGCTGTAACCGTGTGCGAGGAAGATCCCTTCCCGACGCGTCTGCTGCAGGCGGGCGCCGCCGGTTATCTGACCAAGGGCGCGGCGTTGGAGCAGATGGTGCAGGCGATTCGTCTGGTGTTCGCCGGCCAGCGTTATATCGATCCGCAAATCGCTCAGCAACTGGCGCTGAAATCCTTCCAGCCGCAGACCAATGGCTCGCCGTTCGACTTGCTGTCCGAGCGTGAAATCCAGATTGCCCTGATGATCGCCAACTGCCACAAGGTACAAACCATCTCCGACAAGCTGTGCCTGTCGCCGAAAACGGTCAACACCTACCGGTACCGCATTTTCGAAAAACTTTCCATCACCAGCGATGTCGAGCTGGCTCTGCTTGCGGTTCGCCACGGCATGGTTGACGCCGTCAGCTGATAATGTCCGTACCGTTCGATTCGAGTGCCTTCCTGGCCACCTGTAGTGGGCGCCCGGGCGTCTATCGCATGTTCGATAGCGAGGCCCGTCTGCTTTATGTCGGCAAGGCGAAGAACCTCAAGAAGCGTCTCTCCAGTTATTTTCGCAAGACCGGCCAGGCACCCAAGACTGCAGCGCTGGTGGCGCGTATCGCACAGATCGAAACCACCATCACCGCCAACGAGACCGAGGCGCTCCTGCTCGAGCAGACGCTGATCAAGGAGTGGCGGCCGCCCTACAACATCCTCCTGCGCGACGATAAGTCTTACCCGTATGTGTTTCTCTCCGACGGCGAGTTTCCGCGTCTGGGCATCCATCGTGGTGCCAAGAAGGCCAAGGGGCGCTACTTCGGCCCCTATCCCAGCGCCCTGGCGATTCGTGAAAGCCTGAGCCTGCTACAGAAGACCTTCCTGGTTCGCCAGTGTGAGGACAGCTACTACAAAAACCGCACGCGCCCCTGCCTGCAGTACCAGATCAAACGCTGCAAAGGCCCCTGCGTTGGTCTGGTCAGTCCTGAAGAATACGCTGAAGACGTGCGCCATTCAGTGATGTTCCTCGACGGCCGCAGCAATGCCTTGAGCGAGGAGCTTTCCAGCGCCATGGAAAAGGCATCCGTGGCGCTGGAGTTCGAGCGCGCCGCCGAGCTGCGCGACCAAATTGCACTGCTGCGCCGTGTGCAGGATCAACAAAGCATGGAAGGCGGCACCGGCGACGTCGATGTGGTCGCGGTGATGCTCACGCCGGGTGGCGCCTGCGTACACCTGATCAGCGTGCGTGGTGGGCGTGTACTGGGTAGCAAGAATTTCTTCCCGCAGGTGGCGATCGAGGAGGAGGGCGGCGATGTGCTGATGGCCTTCCTCGCTCAGTACTACCTGGGTAATGCCGAGCGCGATCTGCCCAGCGAGTTGATCGTCAACGTGCAGCATGAAGACTTCGCCACCTTGATCGAAGCCATCGAATCATTGCGTGGACGCAGCCTGAGCATCAGTTTGCGTGTACGCGGCACCCGTGCCCGCTGGCAGCAATTGGCCGTTACCAACGCCGAACAGGCGCTGGCGGCACGTCTGGCCAATCGGCAGCACCTGGCCGAACGCTTCGAGGCGTTGGCCGCTGTGCTGGAAATGGACGAGCCGCCGCAGCGCATGGAGTGTTTCGATATCAGTCACTCCAGCGGCGAGGCGACGGTCGCCTCCTGCGTGGTGTTCGGCCCCGAAGGGCCGCTGAAATCCGATTACCGTCGCTTCAATATCGAGGGCGTCACGCCCGGCGATGACTATGCGGCCATGCACCAGGCGCTGACGCGGCGTTTCAGCAAGATCAAGGATGGCGAGGGCAAGCTGCCTGACGTGCTGCTGGTGGACGGCGGCAAGGGGCAACTGACCATGGCGCGCGAAGTGTTACAGGAGCTGGCGGTGCCGGATCTGATCCTGCTCGGCGTGGCCAAGGGCACGACGCGCAAGCCGGGGCTGGAAGTGCTTTACCTGAACGATGCCGAGCATGAGTTCACCTTGCCCGGCAACTCCCCGGCACTGCATCTGATTCAGCAGATCCGCGACGAATCGCACCGCTTCGCGATCACCGGACACCGTGCGCGACGCGGCAAGACCCGACGTACCTCTACATTGGAAGAAGTGCCGGGCATTGGTCCCAAGCGGCGGCGCGAACTGCTCAATCACTTCGGCGGCCTGCAGGAGTTGTCCCGTGCCAGCGCTGAAGAAATTGCCAAAGCGCCTGGAATCAGTAAAAAGCTCGCTGAGTTGATTTATGACACTCTGCACAGCGAGTAGAATGCCCGCTCACCTCGCAGCCTTGTTGTGCCGATGAATATCCCCAACCTGCTTACCGTGCTCCGGGTCGCACTGATACCGGTTTTCATCCTCCTGTTCTATCTGCCGTTTGCCTGGAGTTACTGGGCAGCCAGCGGAATTTTTGCCGTTGCTGCCGTCACTGATTGGCTAGATGGCTACCTGGCACGGCGCTGGGAGCAGGGTACGCCTTTCGGCGCCTTCCTCGATCCGGTCGCGGATAAGTTGATGGTCGCTGTAGCCTTGGTGCTACTGGCTGCCGAACACTCCAATCTCTGGCTGACGCTGGCGGCGGCGATCATCATTGGTCGCGAGATCGTCGTCTCTGCGCTGCGCGAATGGATGGCCGAACTGGGGGCTCGGGCACATGTGGCCGTGTCCAACCTTGGCAAGTGGAAAACCGCGGCACAGATGCTGGCGTTGGTCATTCTGCTGGGCAATCCGCCGGTTTTCACCTTCTGGGTCGTGCTCGGATACGTTCTGCTTGTGGTCGCAGCGGTGCTGACCTTGTGGTCGATGCTGCAATACCTGTTGGCCGCCTGGCCGCACCTCAGCACGACCTCGGAAAAGAAATAAGTATTTTTGAATCAAAGGGTTGACTGCGCGATTCGATTCTATAGAATGGCGCTCGTCGACAAGACAAGCGGGAATAGCTCAGTTGGTAGAGCACGACCTTGCCAAGGTCGGGGTCGCGAGTTCGAGTCTCGTTTCCCGCTCCAGTTTTATACGAGTCGCCAAAGCTACTCGTTTGCTTCATGGCTGAGTTGCAGAGTGGTTATGCACCGGATTGCAAATCCGTGAACGCCGGTTCGATTCCGACCTCAGCCTCCAATTTAAAAAGCCTCGTAGATCCATGATTTACGGGGCTTTTTTCATTCTTACAGGCATGTTCCACATGCCTTGCGAGGAAGCGAAGGGCTGTATATAGTCCGCCCTTCGCACAGCGCTACCGCCCGAATGGCGAAATCGGTAGACGCAGGAGACTTAAAATCTCTCGCTCGCAAGGGCGTGCCGGTTCGAGTCCGGCTTCGGGCACCATTTAAAATCAAGCACTTACGTGTTTTAGCGGCTGTATGATTTGATCCGCAATTTATCGTGTTGGCGTGGTTTTTCCCTCGACGATCTGTGATGTAGTGCTCGGCCATAACCACTGCCGTATGGCCTAGCTGGTCTCTTGCTTGCAAGATGTTGCCACTGGATTCCGCTTTGTCAGTTCCTGCCTTAGCCCGTAGATCGCGTAGTTGGAACTCTGCTTTTTCAATGCCTGCGGCTTCTCTGGCCTTGTCGAAGCGAGAACGCAGCATTGCTTGCGTCCTTGGTGCGCCATCCTCGGCCACAACTAGCTTTGATTCTATCCAGCAGCTGTGACAACTCCCCCGCGACTTCGATACGGCGCTTTGTCCCCTGCTTTCGATTGTCTGACATGCAGGTAGCCATCTCTAATATCTCGCTCGTCTAGTCGCAGCGTGTCACCAGGGCGCTGATCTGTGAGATAGCCGAGCGCGGCCGCCGTCCACTGCGTGACATCCCATACTCCGGAGAGGGTAATGGCCAGCACCACCAGCACCTGGCCATACAGTACCGTTGTCGCTTGCATTCCTGAATCGAACCTCCCAGGCAGAACGCACGGCACGCGGGTGTGCCGCAGGCGAGAGGTTCGGCATTGGTAAGAAGGGGACAAAGACCTTGTCGGCGGGTATTAAGGCGGATTGGACAACGCGGCAAACTGCATCAGTTGGCGGGTAAGTTCAGCAGAGCATGGAGTACATGAACAGTAGATGCCGTCCCGCAGCAGGCTTGGCGTTTTATCGAAGTCTCGAACTACGCGTCTGCTGTCCGCACGGGTAATAGCCAGCTTGACAGGAGCGCCACTAGTACGATTCCAGCCAGCAGAAGCAATAATGTATGCCCACTTGATGTATCAAGAATCGCCGCCGCAATAATCGGCCCTGCCGCCTGTGCAATTAGCATCGGTCTGGCCAGCAAACCCATACGCGCGCCATAACCAACAGACCCGAACAGCACCAGTGGCAAGGTTCCTCGTGTGATCGTCAGGATGCCGTTACCCGCGCCATACAGGGCGATAGCGCCGAATGCCAACCAAGGCTGAGCCGGTATCAGCAGGGCTATTCCGGCCAGGCATAGCAGAATGCCTATTCGGGTGGCCCGGGTGGGATGTAGCCCTTGGCCCCAGGTGAATTCGACGATACGTCCGGCAACCTGTGCTGGACCCATTACCATCCCGATAGCCAAGGCTGTGGCGGTCGCGATGCCGAGTTGCTTGAGCATATCCAACAGATGTACCGAAATACTCGATGTCACCAGGGATTGGAGCGTCAGCAGAAATGCGAGCAAAAGAAAGAGGTGCCGAAAGGTCGGCGGTCGGATGTTTCCAGTGGTTATCTTTGTAGTGTCGGCAACTACGGCTTGGGCAGGCTGGATGCTGGGTACAAGAGACAGATAAATCGGCATACCTATCAGTAGGTGGGCTCCCGCCATTACGAAACAGGCGCCTCGCCAGCCCAGCTCATGCTCTAGGTAGGCAAGCAAGGGCCACCCCACGGTACTGGCAAAGCCCCCGAGCAGCGTCAGGCCGCTGATTGACGGGCGTGCTGTCGAGCCCACTCAACAACCACCGACTGAAGTCGGTGGGTTAGTGACTTACGGACTGAAAGTCCGGATACGCGTCGACTGAACGACGCGTCGGATCAGTCAGGCTCCATCCTGAAATTATCGTTCGGGCTCGGCTCAAAATGATGCTCCAGATACTGCTTGATCATCTCTTCCGTCATCTGCCCAACCGTCGCGCAAAAGTACCCGCGAGCCCAAAAATGCTGCCCCCAATAGCGCTTTTTCAGATGGGGAAACTCCTCGAAAATCTTGCTCGCCGTACGCCCCTTGATCCGCCTCATGATCTCACTCGGCGCCAAATTCGGCGGACTGCTCACCAGAATATGCACGTGATCCTTGCTCACCACACCTTTCACAATCCGAATTTCAAATGCTTCGCACGTCTGTCTCACCAGCTCTCGCACTCGCTCAGCAACCTCACCGCTGAGCACCTTGTATCGGTACTTAGTCACCCAAACAAAGTGATACTCGATCTGGTAGACCGTATGACTGCCGTATCTGTAATCCATGCGCTTGCCCTCCAGCCCCGCATGGTGGCGCTAAAGCTCACCGGCTGAAAGCCGGTGGTTTTAACCTTTCGATGGAAAATAAACGGCCCAGTGTGGCGAACGCTGCGTCATATAAGCCCGCTGCCATGGCGAAGCCGATAATCGTCCAGGCAAGGTAGTAGAGCGCGAGATGTTGGGCTGCGCCAATGAGAGACAGGCCGAATGCCATGAGAATCGAACTGGTTGCTAGAATCGAGCGACCACCATATTGGTCGATCATGCTCCCGATCTTAGGAGAGCATGCCCCTGCAACCAGCAAGCCCAGGGAAAGCCCTATTACCACATGCGTGATCGACCAATCCGTAGTCTGGGAAATGGGGTTGGCCAGCACGGCAGGCAGATAGTAGGTTGAACTCCAGGCCAGTATCTGACCAATACCCATGGCGCCTACCAGTTGAACTCTATTGAGCTGTGGTTCAGTGGAGTTGGCTGGCATCTTCAAAGGTATCCGCAGTTGCTCGGTATCACAGTTACCGAGCGGATGTTGTTTACTGATGCAGATTATCCAAGCAACTTGAAACAGCTGTATGACATCTGCGCGCGGACGCTATCGGGCTGCATATGGAGTTGCTTGCCCTGACGCTGAAAATAGAAGCCGCCAGAAGGCTGCTGCTGGTGCTGGAGGGGCCCTCCAGGTATTTGATCGCTCGCCTATCTAATGCCTACTTGTAGTCCTTGAAGGTCTGCTTATCAGCAGATTTGACCGTCATTGCATCCGGGCCACTGCCGATGTAAGTGGGCTGCTTGGCTGGCTCGCCAGTGGCCTTCAAGTCCTTCAGCTTTTGAGTGTTCTGGCGCAATACTCACAGGCAGCCTTCCTGGATTTCACTGGCGAAGCCAGGCCGGTCGTACTGGCTGGCCAGCACAGAAACGGCGAAAAGGCTGGAGAGCATCAGGGCGGTCAGAGCGATCTTTTCTATCGTTGTGCACCCTGGGATGTTTGGGTGGAGACACCCTAGCGAATCAAGGATGACGAGCTTATTACATCGTCCATATATGCGACTAAGCATATGTAAGGTTTTGTATCAGATTAACATCTGCCGCAGATTTGGGCGCGCTCAGCTCTTCTTCAACAACGCTTCCACCTCGGCGGGGCTGAGCACCTTGCCCATCGAGACCACCTTGTCGTCGATGGCCAGTGCCGGGGTCGACATCACGCCCATGGCCGCTATCTCGGCGATATCCGTGATCTTGACGATCTCGGCCTCGCGACCGAGGTTGGTCAATGCGGCCCGCGTGTTGTCGGTGAGGGTGATGCACTTCTTGCAGCCTGTGCCGAGGATTTTGATGATCATGATGGTTCTCCTGGGGAGGATGGATCAGAGAAACAGGTAGGCGAAGCTATTGAACAGGTAGCCGATCAGCATGATGCCGATGACCACGATGGCGAAGAACAGCGCCAGCAGCGGAGCCTTGACGACCTTCTTGAGCATGATCAGCGAAGGCAGCGACAGCGCGGTCACCGCCATCATGAAGGCCAGCACGGTACCCAGGCCGACGCCTTTACCGACCAGTGCCTCGGCGATTGGCAGCGTGCCGAAGATGTCGGCATACATGGGCACGCCGAGCAGCGCCGCCAATGGCACCGACCACCAGTTGTCGCGCCCGATCAGGGCGCTGATCAGATCCTGTGGAATCCAGTTGTGAATCGCTGCGCCGATACCCACACCGATCAGGATATACAGCCACACGCGCTGGATGATCTCGGCAACCTGCTCGCGAGCGTAGCGCATGCGATCACCCGGGCTCAGCTGTTCCTGGGGGAGGTCGAGCGCCTTGTGCTGGGTGACGAACGACTCGACGTAGCCTTCCATTCGCGCCCGGCCAATCAGTGTGCCACCAAGCACCGCCAGCACGATGCCGACGACCACGTAGGCGATGGCTATCGACCAGTTGAAGACACCCGCCAGCAGGATCATCGAGGCCAGGTCGACCAGTGGCGAGGAAATCAGGAAAGAGAAGGTCACTCCCAACGGCAGTCCCGAGCTAGTGAAGCCGATGAACAGCGGGATCGATGAGCATGAGCAGAAGGGAGTGACCGTACCGAGCAGCGCACCGACGAGGTTGGCACGCAAGCCACGCATGCCGCCCAGAATCTTGCGGGTACGCTCTGGCGGGAAATAGCTCTGCACCCAGGAGATGCTGAAGATCAGCACCGACAGCAGGATGAAGATCTTGATCACGTCGTAGATGAAGAAATGCAGGCTGCCACCAAGGCGGCTGCTCATGCTCAGGCCAAACACCTCTTCCACCAGCAACTGGACGAGATAGGCCAGCCATTCCATACGCAGGAGCTGGTCATTCAGCCACTGGAAAATCTCCATGGATCCTCCCCTCAGCGCGATGGCAGGGCCCGCTCGTACCAGTTACGACTCTTGTTGACCATGCGCACCAGCCAGAGCATCACCGGCACCTCGATCAGCACGCCGACCACGGTGGCCAGCGCGGCGCCGGAGTCGAAGCCGTAGAGCACGATAGCCACCGCCACGGCCAGCTCGAAGAAGTTGGACGCACCGATCATGGTCGAGGGGCCGGCCACGTCATGGCGTACCTTGAGCGAGCGGTTGAGCCAGTAGCCGAGCGCGGCGATCAGCAGCGTCTGCAGCAGGATCGGCATGGCCAGAATGCCGATCACCAGCGGTTGTTCGACGATGGCTCGGCCCTGAAAGGAGAACAGCAGCACCAGGGTGGCCAGCAGGGCGATGATGGAGAAGGGGGAGATTTTCGCCAGGGCCGCCTCGAAGGCGGGCTTGCCGCGTTTGAGCAGGTGGGCGCGCACGGCCTGGGCGATGGCCAGGGGGATGACGATGTACATCACCACCGATAGCAGCAGGGTGTCCCACGGCACCGGGATCGACGACACGCCCAGCAGCAGGGCGACGATGGGGGCGAAGGCGAACACCATCACCAGATCGTTGAGGGCCACCTGGCTGATGGTGAAGTTGGCGTTGCCGTTGCACAGGTTACTCCACACGAACACCATCGCCGTGCAGGGCGCGGCGCCCAGCAGGATCAGCCCGGCCATATAGCTGTCGAGCTGGTCGGCCGGCAGCCAGTCGGCGAACAGGATCTTGATGAACAGCCAGCCGATCAGGGCCATGGAGAAGGGCTTGACCACCCAGTTGACGAACAGGGTGACGCCGATACCGGCTTTCTGCCCGCGCACTTCATGCAGCGAGCCGAAGTCGATCTTCATCAGCATGGGGATGATCATCACCCAGATCAGCAGGCCGACCGGGATGTTCACCTGGGCAACTTCCATGGCGCCCACTGCCTGAGCAGCCTGCGGCGCGAGCAGACCGAGTACCGTACCGGCCGCGATACAGAGGAACACCCACAGGGTCAGGTAACGCTCGAAGAACCCCAGGGGTGCGTCTGCAGATTGTTTCAGGGCGGTGTCACACGCATTTGTCATCGGTTGCCTATCCTCATCATGGGCGAATGAATCAAACATATTCGCTTTACTGTATATTCGAAAAATAATATATTCGCTCATGTGCATCCTTGACGGAAATCAACATGAGCCAGAAAAAGCGTGTGCTGTTCCTCTGCGTGGCCAACTCGTCGCGCTCGCAGATGGCCGAAGCGCTGCTGCGCCACACCGACTCCGAACACTTCGAAGCCTTCAGTGCGGGCACCGCGCCCACCGAGGTAGACCCGCGTACGCGCAATGCGTTGGAACAGTTGGGCGTCTCTACCGAAGGGCTGTTCAGCAAGTCCGTCGAGCAGGTGGCGGGCGAGCCTTTCGACTATGTGATCACCCTATGCGACAAGTCTGCGCTGGAGTGTCTGGCGCTGCCTGGCACCGGTGAATACATCGCCTGGAACTTCGAAGACCCGGCGACCAACTCGCAGAAGGACGCCTATCGCAAGACCCTGCACGAGATCCACGAGCGGATAAAGATGTTCGTGCTGATCAAGAGCAAGCCAGCCAGTGCTGCCAATGACGACATGACGCCTACCGAGCTGTTCAAGTGCCTGGCCGATGAAACGCGGGCGCGTATCGCCATGCTCGTCACCCTGGAGCAGGAGCTGTGCGTCTGCGAGCTGACCGCCGCGCTGGAAGAGGCGCAACCGAAGATTTCCCGGCACCTGGCGTTACTGCGCAGCAGCGGTCTGCTGGAAGACCGCCGTAACGGGCAGTGGGTGTACTACCGCCTGCATCCGCAGTTGCCCGAGTGGGTCAGGGACGTGCTCAAGCGCACCCTGGACAGCAATGCCGAGTGGCTGCGCCCGGATGTGCAGCGCCTCTGGCAGATGCGTGACCGCCCTGGGCGCAAGCCGGCTTGTGACTGAGAGTCGAGCCTCGTGAAGACCCTGTTCTGAGCCATTTTCTGGAGCGGCACCATGCAAGACGATCTGCCCAACATCGATCGGCAACTGCTCGATCTACCGACCTCGGACAAGCTCACCATCGAGCCTGCCTCGACCCACGCGCCGCGCATCCTGCTGTTGTATGGCTCCACTCGCGAGAAGTCCTTCAGCCGCCTGCTGACCGAGGAGGCCGCGCGCCTGTTGCAGCACTTCGGTGCCGAGACGCGAATTTTCGACCCGCGCGGCCTGCCGCTGCCGGACGATGCCCCGGACAGTCATCCCAAGGTGCAGGAGCTGCGTGAGCTGATGCAGTGGTCGGAAGGCCAGGTGTGGTGCTCTCCCGAGCGTCACGGCGCGATGACTGCCGTGTTCAAGGCGCAGATCGACTGGGTGCCGCTGGCTATGGGCGCGGTCCGCCCGACCCAGGGCAAGACCCTGGCGGTGATGCAGGTCTGCGGTGGCTCGCAGTCGTTCAACGTGGTCAACCAGTTGCGCGTACTGGGGCGCTGGATGCGCATGTTCACCATCCCCAACCAGTCCTCGGTGCCCAAGGCCTTCATGGAGTTCGACGCGGATGGCCGGATGAAACCGTCCTCGTTCTACGACCGCCTGGTAGACGTGATGGAGGAACTGGTCAAGTTCACCCTGCTGCTGCGCGATCGCTCCGACTACCTGGTCGACCGTTATTCCGAGCGCAAGGAGTCGGCCGAAGAACTGTCCAAGCGCGTCAATCAGCGCGCCATCTGAGCGAAGGAATTGCCCGCCATGACTCACCCCTACGACGTACTAAAGGTGCCCGGCCTGGCCGGCGCGCTGATCTTCACGCCTTGCCCGGGCACCCGTGAAACCACGCTCGAAGCAGCGCTGCTGGCGTTGAAGCAGGCCGGGGCTGCGGGCGTGATCACGCTGATGCCCTACAACGAGCTTGCTGCCAACGGCGCCGAGCAAATCGCCCAGCAGTGCCAGGCCTTGGACCTGGCCTGGTATCACCTGCCGGTGGCCGACGAGCAGGTGCCGCTGGAGGCGTTCGGCGAAGGCTGGCGGGCATCGCGCCTGGCGATTGTCGAGCACCTGCGTGGCGGCCAAGCGCTGGCCATTCACTGCAAGGGCGGCTCCGGGCGCACCGGCCTGATCGCCGCGCGCCTCCTCATCGAAGCCGGCATCGCACGCGATGAGGCCATCGCCCTGGTGCAGGCACTGCGGCCCAAGACCATCCAGCATCCCGCCCACGTCAACTGGATCAACCAGTTCGACGCGACCCACTGACAGAGGCATCGACATGACCATCAAGGTAGGCATCAACGGTTTTGGCCGCATCGGCCGTCTGGCCCTGCGCGCGGCCTGGAACTGGCCCGAACTGGAGTTCGTGCAGATCAACGACCCGGCTGGCGACGCCGCCACCCACGCGCACCTGCTCAATTTCGACTCGGTGCATGGCCGCTGGCAGCATGAGGCGAGCAGCGACGGCGATTACGTGGTGATCGATGGCAAGCGCATCAAAGTCAGCGCCAACAAGGCCATCGCTGACACCGACTGGAGCGGTTGCGATCTGGTGCTCGAGGCCAGCGGCAAGATGAAGACGGTCGCCGTGCTGCAGGGTTATCTGGACCAGGGCGTGGAGCGCGTGGTGGTCTGCGCGCCGGTCAAGGAGCAGGGCGCGCTGAACGTGGTGATGGGCGTCAACCAGCACCTGTTCGACCCGGCGCAGCACCGCATCGTCACCGCGGCGTCCTGCACCACCAACTGCCTGGCACCGGTGGTCAAGGTGATCCACGAGGCGCTGGGCATCCGTCACGGTTCGATCACTACCATCCACGACCTGACCAACACCCAGAGCATCCTCGACCAGCCGCACAAAGATCTGCGTCGCGCCCGCGCATCTAGCATGAGCCTGATTCCGACCACCACCGGCTCGGCCACGGCGATTGCCGAGATCTTCCCCGAGCTGCGCGGCAAGCTCAACGGCCATGCCGTACGCGTGCCGCTGGCCAACGCCTCGCTGACCGACTGCGTGTTCGAGGTGGAGCGCGCCACCACGGCCGAGGAAGTCAACGCGATGCTCAAGGCGGCCGCCGATGGCCCGCTGAAGAACATCCTGGGTTATGAGGAGCGCCCGCTGGTGTCCATCGACTACCGCACCGATTCGCGCTCGTCCATCGTCGATGCGCTGTCGACCATGGTGGTGGCCGGCACTCAGGTGAAGATCTATGCCTGGTACGACAACGAGTGGGGCTACGCCAACCGCGCGGTGGAGCTGGCGCGCATGGTCGGGGCAGCCGATTGACCCGTGGTGGATGACGCTTTATCCATCTACCAGATAACCAAGGTGAATGAAAAAGGCGTCATCCACTCACTCTGCTGTCGCGGCTAAAGCCCCTCCCACGGTTTACACAGGATTTGTTATGCATGCCTTATCCCGTCTGGCCCCCGAGGTGCGCCAGTACCTGCTGGTGACCGGCAACTACTGGGCTTTCACCCTCACCGACGGCGCGTTGCGCATGCTGGTGGTACTGCACTTTCACAGCCTTGGCTACACGCCGTTGCAGATTGCCGCGCTGTTTCTGTTCTACGAAATCTTCGGTGTGGTCACCAACCTGGTGGGCGGCTACCTGGGCGCGCGGCTGGGCCTCAACCGCACCATGAACATTGGCCTCGGCCTGCAGGTGCTGGCGCTGTTGATGCTCACCGTGCCGGCTGTCTGGTTGACCGTGCCCTGGGTCATGGGCGCCCAGGCGCTGTCCGGTATCGCCAAGGATCTGAACAAGATGAGCGCCAAGAGCTCGATCAAGCTCCTGGTGCCGGACAGTCAGCAGGGCACCCTGTACAAGTGGGTGGCGATCCTCACTGGCTCGAAGAATGCGCTCAAGGGCGTCGGCTTCTTCCTCGGTGGCGCGCTGCTCGCCGTGCTCGGCTTCACCGGTGCGGTGCTGGCCATGGCCGCTGTGCTGGCGCTGATCTGGCTGGCCAGCCTGGTGCTGCTGAAGAAGGATCTGGGCAAGGCCAAGGCCAAGCCGAAATTCCGCGACATGCTGTCCAAGAGCCGGGCGATCAACATTCTCTCGGCCGCCCGGCTGTTCCTGTTCGGTGCGCGCGACGTCTGGTTCGTGGTGGCGCTGCCGGTTTACCTGAGCACGGTGTTCGGCTGGGAGTTCTGGCTGGTGGGCGGTTTTCTCGCCAGTTGGGTGATCGGCTACGGCATCGTGCAATCGCTTGCCCCGCGTATCACCGGCAAGCAAAGCGGGCATGTGCCGGACGGCCGCGCCGCATTCCTCTGGGCGACATCGCTGGCGGGGCTGCCGGCGCTGATCGCCTTGGGTCTGGGCACTGGCTGGTCGGCACATGTTGTCTTGCTCGGCGGGCTGATGCTGTTCGGCGTGCTGTTCGCGGTGAATTCCTCGTTGCACAGCTACCTGATCGTCAGCTACGCCAAGGAGGACGGCGTATCGCTGGACGTCGGCTTCTACTACATGTCCAACGCTCTGGGCCGGCTGATCGGCACGCTGCTGTCGGGCTGGGTTTTCCAGGCTTATGGGCTACAGGCCTGCCTGTGGGTGTCCAGCGCCTTCGTGCTGGCTGCCGCGCTGATTTCCATCGCCTTGCCTAGGCATCGCGATGCCGCTCGGCAAATCTGAACTGTCGGCTCAGCCGCCGAGGCGTTCAGGCCTGCGCCTTGCTCAGGAACTGCTCGATTTCGGCGGCGGTGCTGCGCGCGGTGCGAGTCACCCCGATCAGGGTGGCCGACGCCGAGCCCGTCCATTCGCCGTAGCCCACCAGCCATAGCCTGGGTTCGTGGATGGCGCGGGTGCCTTCGACCTCGATTCGCCCTTCATCGGTGAGCAGCCCCAGGCTGGCCAGGTGGTCCAGCGCAGGTTTGAAACCGGTACACCAGATCACCACATCCACTGCGCTCTGCGTGCCATCTGGCCAGAGCACGCCATCGCGGGTGAAGCATTCGAACGGGCGTACCGCGTGCAGCACGCCGCGCTCGCGTGCCTCGACCACGGGCGGTACCATCACCACATCGCCGAGCCCGCCCACCGGTTGGTCGATGACGCGACCTTCCTGCTGGGCTTTCCAGCGCTCGGTGGCGCGCTCGAACAGTACGCGACCGTCGACATCGTCGGGCAGGAACAGCGGCTCGGTGGGCGTCACCCAGGTGGCGTCGGCCACTTTCGACACCTCTGCCAGAATCTGCGCCCCGGAGTTGCCGCCGCCCACCACCAGCACCCGTTTACCCGCGAACGGTTGCGCTTCGACATAGTGGGCCGAGTGCAATTGCTCGCCGCCAAACAGCTCGCTGCCTGGATAGTGGGGAATATGGGGATGGCTCCAGGTGCCGGTGGCACTGACCACCGCCCTGGCGTCCCAATACTGATGCGCGGCATGCACGCGCAACGACCCTGCGCGGCGTTCCACCGAAGTGACCCGCACGGGGCGCTGCACTCTAAACTGGTAGCGATCCTCGTAGCGCGCGAGGTAATCGACGACGTGATCGCGTGTCGGGTAGCCATCTTCGGCTGGCGGCATCATCCAGCCGGGAATCGAACTCCAGGTTGCCGGGGAGAACAGTCGCAGGGAATTCCAGCCATGGCGCCAGGCACCGCCTGGGCCGTCCTCGGCATCGAGCATCACGAATGACAAACCAGTACGACGCAGGAAATATGCGGTGGCTAAAGCGGCTTGCCCACCCCCGATAATGACGACATCTATCGGCGTATCAGCGTTGGTTTTCATATGGTGGTTCCTGCGTCTCAACGGAAGGAGTCTATATGCTTACTTGCCCTTGAAAGTGACGCGCGGCAACTCGAGCGCTGTTCATTGAAGGACTGCTATTGGCCGGTTTCTACTTGTGCGGGGCCGCCATCGCTATCGCCTGACCTCCGCTGGGCGACTTATCGTACAGACCCTAAGAGCATTCTCGTAGCGCGATTTTGCGGATTAGACCTATTTCGCGGGTGGCAGTGGCCCCGGCTTTCCGAACAGGTATCCCTGGAATGCATGGCAGCCGAGCGATACCAGCAAATCAAGCTGTTTACGCTGCTCCACGCCTTCGGCTACTACCTCCAGGCCGAGATTATCCGCCAGAGTGACCACGGTACTGGCGATGGCGCTGTCGGTATTGTCCACAAGAATGTCGTCGATAAAGGACTTATCGATTTTCAGTTGGTCCAGCGGCATATGCTTGAGGTAACTCATGGACGAATAGCCGGTACCAAAGTCATCCAGCGAAAACCGTACACCGATTTGGCGAAGTGCCTGCATCTTGCCGATGGTGACCGCCAGATCGTGCTGCAGCATGGATTCGGTGATCTCCAGGCGCAGGCGTCTGGCCGGTGCGTTGGTGCTGGCTAGGATGTTTAGGACTTGCTGGACGAAATCGGGCTGGCTGAGCTGCCGTGCACTGATATTCACGGCAATGGTCCAAGCCTGGCGCACAGGATCGTGCTGCCACTCGGCCAGTTGACGGCAGGCGGTGCTCATTACCCATTGGCCGATGGGAATGATCAGGCCACTTTCTTCTGCGAGGGGGATGAACTGTAATGGGGAAACCATTCCGCGCTGTGGGCTTTGCCAGCGCAGCAGGGCTTCATAGCCAAGAATTTGTTCGTCAGTATTGACCACGGGTTGATAGAACAGACGTAACTCGTCCTTCTCGATTGCCAGGCGCAACTCTCGCTGTAACTGGGCGCGCTGATTGATCTCGTTCTGCAATGTGTTGTCGAAGAAGCATAACTGGTCGCGTCCGGCATCTTTGGCCTTGTACAGCGCCATGTCGGCCTGTTTGATCAGCTCATCGGCGCTTTGCAGTGTGCCATCGAATAGCACCACACCAATGCTCGTGCTGATCTGCACCATATGCTCATGCAGTTGGTAGGGTGCGGAAAGAACCTGGCGGATTTTCTCGCCGGTATCGCTCGCATGATGCATAGCACTTTCCTGACCGTTGCCAAGCTCCTCGAGAATGACAACAAATTCGTCACCACCAAGACGCGCAACAGTATCGTTTTGGCGCAGGTTGGCCTGCAGGCGCACGGCCACCTCCTTGAGCAGTTGATCGCCGATAGGGTGACCGAGGGTGTCGTTGATTTCCTTGAAGTGATCCAAATCCATCAGCAGCAAGGCGCCATGCTGGCTGTGTCGCTGACTGTGTTGCAGGGCAAAGATCAGGCGCTCGCTCATCAGGCGGCGGTTGGCCAGGCCGGTAAGCGAGTCATGTAGAGCCAGGCGCTGAGCGGCTTCTTCAATCAGCTTGCGCTTGGTGATGTCGGCGCGAATGGCAATGTACTGCTCGGGCAGGCCGTCCTTGCCGATGAACGGCATGATGGTGCTCTGAACCCAATACAGCGAGCCGTCCTTTGCTTGATTGCACACCTCACCACTCCATACCTCGCCACGGCTGATGGTGCGCCACAGATCCTGGAAGAACTCGCGTGGGTGGTGACCGGAATTGATCATTTTGTGGGTGCGGCCGATCAGTTCGCTGCGGGCGTACTGGGAAATGGCGCAGAACTTGTCGTTGACCTGAGTGATTACGCCGCGGGCATCGGTAATGGCGACGATGGCGTGCGCGTCGAGGGCGGCCTTGATTTCGGCGATTTCGCGCAGTGATTCAATCAACTTCTGACGACTGCGTTCGCGCTCACTGGTGTCGGTGAAAATGGCCACGACTCCAGCCTCACGGCCGCTAACCTGGCGTTCCGGTACCACCAGACAAGAGGCATAGGCGCTTTGGCCGTCCGGGCGAACGTATTGAATGTCCTGATCGCTACGTATTCCGCTGATTGCCTTGAGCAGATGTGGCCTGATTTGTTCGGCAACGTCCTTTAGCAACAGATCATTGATGCTTTTGCCGATCACACTGTCAGGCCGACGATCCAGGCTTTGGATCAGGCTCGGGTTGGCGTAGCGCAGGTTGAGGCAGTCATCGATACGGGCTACGCCGACCGGCAAATTGTCCAGCAGGTTGTTTAACTCAGCCTCCTGTTCGCGAATGTGTTTCTCGCGCATTTCCAGCAAGCGATAGGGTTTGCGCACGGCTATCTGGAAGGCAGCCAGGTAGAAGAAGCAGTAGGCCGCTACCTTGTAAAGATGGCCAAACAGATTTATGAATTCCGAGGCTTGCCGGTACTGGGTAAACGCCACTGCGCCCATGGCGGTGATGAAACAGGCAACGCCTAGCCAAAGGTCTCGGCTATTTTGGGTCTTGCGGCTCATCAGGAAAAACCACAAGGCCAGACTGAGGTTGGCAGCGCACAGTATGTACTCACTGATCTGCTTCAACGGCGTCAGACCGCTGCCAGGGATATAGCTTATCGGTAGCAATTGCGGGTGCTGAGTCGCCACCACAAACAGGGCTATGACCAGGGCAATGCCTGCCATTAGCCAGAGATTGCGGCTGCCGGGCAGTCGAACGGCCAAGGCTACCAGGCAGAGAACGGCAACTTCGACTGCACGGCTGCTGAGCCAGAAGAAAATTGCTGTATTGGTACTGCCATCCACGAGCAGCCCTGGCATGCCGCCGTAGTAAAGGGTGTGCAAGATGTCCAGGCCGGCGACACTGGTGAAGCCGAAAATCATGGTCTGTGCAGTTGGCTCTACGCTCTGGTGCAGTGTGTTCCAGGCGATAGTGACGATCATCAGCGAGACACTGATGGCAAACATTTCCAGCAGCAAGTGCACTGATACGTAATCGGCCGGGCGCTGAGTGAGGATCGCAATGGGAGGCAGGCTCAAGGCTAAAGCCATGAGTAGCAGCGCCAGAGCGCAGGTGTTCAAGGCAAGGCGGCGATTTTTTATGTAAGCGCTAGGTGAGTGCACGGCGATATCCGAGAGCGCTATCAGCGCTCGCTGTTTTTGTCCTGGCCGGAAAGCATCGGGAGCATGCGCTAATAACCCTGCGTATGCGTTTACCCGTGAAATCTGCGGCTGTGGTGGTTTGGAAAGGCGAATCAACCCGCTTTGCAACGTCTCTGGCAGGCAGGCGCTGCTGTTCTGCGGCCTCAATTTCCGGCTCGTTCACATGATGGATAGTATCGACCACCTTGCTGATGCCTTGCAGCGATTGTTCCGCGCGCCGCAACTTGCTTAAGACTATTGTGTGCCGCCTCGCTGTCAGGGCTGGCACAGTTCAAGAGGTATACAAGGCATGTGGCGACAGTCTATGAAAAGTGCCTGCTCGGTCATGTCTGGTTAAAAGCAGGCTGCAATGTCAGCCTGGTCAAGACTCGTTACGGGTCGCCTGCCGAGCAAAGCCCTGTCCATGGTTGGGTGTGGTGCCAAGGTGTGCAGATGATAGGCAATGGTCAGCCGATTTTCGACATACTCAATGGCCCGCCGTGACCGAAAAGCGCCATTAATTGACCAGGCAGACAGCTATTCCCTGGCTCGCCACAGGTGCTATCGTCTGGGCAATGATCAAACGTTTTTTGCCCGCGGCAGGATAAGAATAATTTGTACTTTCTTTTTAGCGCGGCATGAGTATAGCAACTTCGCCAAGTTGCGGCTTTACGCCTGATGGTTGCGAATACATATCGCATACGGTCGAGAATATTTAAGAAGAGGTTTTCTTGAGAGCTTTAAAAATGCTGCTGACACGCAACATGCTTTGCGGCGCGCTGGTGTTTTTTCTATGTATTTTTCTCAGTGCCTTGGCCGGCTGGCAGCAAGCTCGTAATAATCACAACCACGTGCAAGAAGAACTGGCGACGGCCACTTTGGAGATTGAGAGAGCGCTGACTGCGCGTTTGAAGGTCTATGAGTATCGCCTGCGTGGTATCCGTGGGGCTATTCACATGATCGGTGAGAGCAAAATCAGTCGTGCTCAGTTCGAGCGTTATGGTCAGGCGCGCAATCTCGACCTCGAGTATCCCGGCGCGCGGGGCTTTGGATATATCCGCAAGGTGCCGCGATCACGGGTGGAGGCTTTCCTGGTCAATGCCAGGGCCGATGGCCGACCCGATTTCCAGATCTGGCAGTTGGCTCCGCACAACGGAGATCTATTCGTCATTCAATATGTCGAACCTGCCGAACGCAATGCCCAGGCAATAGGTCTGGACATCGCCTCCGAGCACAAGCGTCGCTATGCTGCGGTGATGGCAGCCGCCAGCGGTAAGGCGACGCTGACCAGTCCGATCAATTTGGTTCAGGTTGCTGGCTTCGAAGAAAGTTCCTTCCTGTTTTTGCTGCCCGTTTATCGCGATCCAGTCATTCCACAATCCCCTGAGCTGCGCAGATTTGAGCTGCTTGGCTGGAGTTATGCGCCACTCGCCATGAGCGAGGTCATGGCTTTCCTCGATATTGCACCCAAAGGCCTTCAACTCCAGCTGACCGATATAACGGACTCCCCTGAGGGGCAGCTCATCTACAGGTCCGAGACTGTCAGCGGCCAGGCCGGCATCCAGACCTATACTCTGGAGCGCGCATTTTTCGGCCGCACCTGGCGTATGGATGTGTCAGCCGATTCTATTTTCCTCGAGCGCCTGGAGCCCGTATCGCCGCTGATGGTTTTTGCAGCAGGAAGTCTGGCCAGTGCGTTGTTGGCGCTGATTACAGTGATGCTGCTGATGTCACGTGATCGACGCCAGGAAAGTCTGGCCGCTCAGGCGCGCCTCGCCACCATCGTTGAAAACTCCAGCGACGCGATCATTGGTGAGGCTCTGGACGGCCGCATCATCACCTGGAACCACGCGGCAGAGCAGATGTTCGGTTATCCCGAAAGTGCCGTACTCGGCAAGCCACTGGCGCCTTTGCTTGTACCCGCCGAACGGCTGGAGGAAGACCAGGCGATGCTTGCCCAGGCATCCAGAGGTGAGCGCAGCTCGGCCATGGAAACTCAGCGTTTGCACAGAGATGGCCGACTGATCGATGTCGCGATTACCTGCAGCCTGATCCGCGAGCCTGATGGCTGCATCCTCGGGGTGGCCAAGTTGATGCACGACATCAGTGATCGCAAGCGTGCAGAAAACTACCTGAAGCAGTTCAATATCGCGCTGGAAGAGCAGGTCAGCCAGCGTACCGCCGAGTTGACGCGGGTTGCAGGCTTGCTCCAGGCCGTGCTGGATGCTTCTTCGGAGGTCTCGATCATTGCCACGGACATGCAAGGGCAGGTCATGGTGTTCAATCGAGGCGCCGAGCAGCTATTGGGCTATCGTGCCGAGGAGATGATCGGCAAGGGCAGCCCCAAAGAATTTCATATGCAAGGCGAGATCGAGGCGCGCTCAGCTGAACTGACGCGCGAATACGGAACGGCTGTCGAAGGCGTTGATGTCTTCCACTACAAGGCCGATCTTGAGGGCTCCGAGACACGCGAATGGACTTACGTATGCGGATTCCACGCCATCCGGCCACCCAGTCCGCTCTCATCTGGCCAGGCATTCCACGGCCATCTGGCCACCTGTTCCACGGCCATCCGGCCGGGCAGTCGGAGCGCAGCGACGCAGGGGTGGCATTGTTAGTCCGGGTTGGCTGGCGTCGTCAATTTCTGCGTCCGTTTGCGCATTGATTCACCCTTCAGATTGATCCGATAAGCGTTGTGCACCAGGCGGTCGAGGATGGCATCGGCCAGGGTTGGATCGCCGATCAGTTCGTGCCAGTTGTCCACGGGCATTTGGCTGGTCACGAGGGTCGAGCGCTGGCCGTAGCGGTCGTCCAGTAGCTCCAGCATGTCGCGGCGCTGTTCGGCGGTGAACGGGGCCAGGCCCCAGTCATCAAGGATCAGCAGGTCGGTCTTGGCGTAGCTACTCATCAGCTTGGCGAAGCGCCCGTCGCCATGGGCCAAGCCCAACTCTTCCAGTAGGCGCGGCAAGCGCAGGTAACGCACGCTGTAGCCCTCTCGGCAGGCCTGGTGGGCCAGGGCGCAGGCCAGCCAGGTTTTACCGACGCCAGTCGGGCCGTTGATAATCAGGTTGAGTCCGTCGCGCAGCCACTGACCGCTGCTCAGCTGGAGGATCAGCGCCTTGTCGAGTCCGCGCGGGGCACGGTAGTCGATGTCTTCGAGACAGGCGTTGTGCTTGAGCCGGGCCTGGCGCAGGCGGCTGCTGAGGCGCTTGTCGTCGCGTTCGGTCAGTTCGCGGTCGACCAGCAGGCCGAGGCGTTCCTCGAAGCTCAGGCTGTCGATGTCGGGGGTTTTCAGTTGCTCGGCGAGTGCCTTGAGCATGCCGTGCAGGCGCAGGGTCTGGAGCTTGTCCAGGGTCGGATGGGGCAGCATGGTGGGATTCCTTGTGTTCAGTGGTAGTAGCCGGGGCCGCGAAGGTTGGCGTGGTCGTCCGGCAGCAGGGGCAGGTGCTGCTGGGCCAGCGGCAGGTTTTCCAGCCCCTGGCGCAGGATCGATTCGAGGCTCTTGTAGCTGCACGCACCGAGGCTGAGGGCGCGACGGCAGGCCAACTCCAAGCGCACTTCGCCATGGGTCTTGCCCAGGCGCAGGATGCCCAGGCAGGCCCGGTAGCCTTGGGTTGGGTGGATGCGCCGTTCGAGGATGTGGCTGATCACGCCGGCCGTGTTCGGCCCGGTCTGCTCAGCCCAGCGGATCAGCCGTCGTGGCGTCCACTCGGCGTGCTCGCGATGGCTCTTGGGCATGTGCTCGGCCTGTGTGCTGTGCCGGCCCTTGTGCGGTGAGCGAAGGTGGCTGGCCACCCGCTGATTGGCGTGGAAGCACTCCACCGTGCGCGCTGTCAGGCGTACTTCCAGTTGTTTCTTCACCAGTTGGTACGGCACCGAGTAGTAATGCCCATCGACCTCGACGTGGTAGTCGATGTGCACCCGCGCCTTCTTCCACTCGGCGTAGACGTAGGGTTGCACCGGCAGGGGGCGCAGCGCCGGACGATCCAGGCTGTCGAAGGCCGTCTGGCGCGAGCCCGGCAGCTTCTTGAACGGGCGTTGGTTGAGCCGCTCCAGCAACACGGAGATGGCGCTGTTGAGTTCGTCCAAGGAGAAGAACTGACGGTTGCGCAGGGCCGCGAGGATCCAACGCTCGACCACCTGCACGCCGACTTCGGCCTTGGCCTTGTCGCGCGGTTTGCGTGCCCGCGCCGGCACCACCGCCACTCCGTAGTGCTTGGCCAGGTCGCGGTAGCTGGGGTTGATGTCCGGCTCGTAACGATGGGCCTTGCTTACCGCGCTGCGCAGGTTGTCCGGCACCACGATCTCCGGCACGCCGCCGAGGAAGGCAAAGCAGCGGGCATGGGAGCCTAGCCAGTCCGGCAGCTGCTGCGACCAGGTGGCTTCGGCGAAGGTGTAGCTGGACGCGCCGAGCACTGCGACGAACACCTGCGCCTGGCGGATCTCGCCGCTGTGGCGATCGATAACCGGCACCGTCTGGCCGGCATAGTCGACGAACAGCTTCTCGCCGACGCGGTGCTCCTGACGCATCACCACGTCCAACTTGCCCTGCCAGGCTCGGTAATGCTCACAGAACCAGCTGTACTGAAAGCCCTGCGGCTGGCTCAGGCGGTACTCCTGCCAGAGCAGCGCCAGGGTCACCCCGGGGCGGCGCAGTTCGGCATGCACCCATGCCCAATCGGGTAAAGGCCGCTTCTCGCTGACAACCGCCGGGGCCGGCGGGAACAGTTGCTGCTCCAACTCGGCATCGGACAACGAACAGGGCCAACTGAGACCACTGGCGGCAAAACGATTGAGGTAGTCGCCGACGGTGACACGACCGACCTGCACGCTGACCGCAATCTGGCGAGCTGATAGTCCGACCTCGAACTTGAGACGTAGTACTTCGCGAATCTTACGCATGGATAAACGCTCCACGACGACCTCTCTGCTTCGAAAAAGAGGTCGATGGTAGTGAAGAAATCCTGCGTAGCTGCCTGCCCGGTTGAGTGGCCGGATGGCCGTGGAATCAGTGGCCGGATGCGCGTGGAATGGGTGGCCGGATCAGCGTGGAATCGGTGGTCAGATGTTCATGGAATGGGTGGCCAGATGACCGTGGAATCCGCACTTACGTACGCAAGGACGGCTCGCGGGTTCCGGTCTGGATGGTCATTACCCCCATTCGCATCAGCGGGGGCGAACTGATCGGGCACCTGGGCATTGCCCAGGACATTACCGAGCGTTTGCGTATCAGCGCAGAACTGCACCAGGCAAAGGCGGCTGCGGAATCGGCAAATGCCGCCAAGAGCCTCTTTCTCGCGAATATGAGCCATGAAATTCGTACGCCGATGAATGCCGTCATCGGCATTGCGCACTTGTTGCAAACCACGCAGATGGACGAGGAGCAGCGCAGGCTTTTGCGTAAATTGCAGATAGCAGGGCGTTCGCTGCTGGGAATCATCAACGACATCCTCGATATAGCCAAGATCGAAGCCGGGGAAATGAGGCTTGAGAATCGTCCGTTCAGTCCACGTCAGTTACTCGATGATCTGGCTGAGCTTTTCGGGCCGCAGGCGCAGGAGAAGGGGCTGAGTTTCGTCATCAACGGTGCCGAGTCACTGCCACTCTGGGTGATCGGCGACGCCCTGCGGATCAACCAGATACTGATGAACCTGATCGGCAATGCCCTGAAATTCACGGCCCGCGGAAGCATTGCCGTGCAGGCCAATTGTGAGGTGTCGGTATCGCGGTTTTGCTGGCTGAGCTTTGCGGTCACCGACACCGGCTGTGGTATCGCAGCCGATGTAATCGATCATTTGTTCACGCCTTTCACCCAGGCAGATTCCTCGACCACACGACGCTATGGCGGTACAGGCCTGGGGCTGTCGGTGGTGCGTGGGCTGGTCGAACAGATGGGCGGCACTGTCGGCGTTAACAGTCGACTGGGGGAGGGCAGTGAGTTCTGGCTGCGTCTACCTCTGCGCCTTGCGCCTGTCGATTGGGATGCGAGCACCTCCAGCCAGGGGCTGGAGGTGTGGGTGGTCGATGATCAGCAGGCCGATCGTGAACAGTTGGCGAGCCTATGTCGGCGCCTGGGGTGGCGAGTGACCATGCTTGAGTCCGGTGAAAAAATGCTGGCTCTGCTTGAGGTTCGCCGGGAGCAGGGAATAGCGCTGCCCGATGCGCTGCTGGTGGATTGGCAAATGCCGCAGCTCGATGGGCTGCAGGCGCTCAGACAGGCTGCCAACCAACTGGGGCTGGAGCGTTTGCCCAGTAGTCTGATCGTGTCATCCCATGACAAGGTGGATCTTGTCGATGGCCGCTACGAGAAGTGCGTCGATCAGGTGCTATCGAAGCCAATCAAAGCTTCCGACCTCTTCAATGCGGTCAATACCGGCGTTGCACGCCATCAGGGAAGCACCGAGCGGGTTCTGCAGGCGACGGAGTTGGATACGGGCACGGCACGCTGGCTGGATGGCCTGAAATTGCTGCTGGTTGATGACTGCGAGCTCAATCGCGAGGTGGGCAGTCTGCTACTGAGCCAGCAGGGCGCTACAGTGTGCACCTGTGACAATGGGCGCGAAGTCCTGGAACGCTTGCGTGACAAACCTGACGCCTTTGATGCGGTGTTGATGGATGTTCAGATGCCGGAAATGGACGGTTACGAAGCGACCCGACGCATTCGTAAGGATTTGGGCCTTTCCAGGCTGCCAATCATCGCGCTCACCGCAGGTGCCCTGGCAGAGGAGCGGCGGCAGGCTGAAGAGGCCGGTATGGATGATTTCCTGACCAAACCGCTGGAGCCCGTATTGTTGATCCGTGCCTTGCGCAAGGCAGTCGAGCGCACGCGGGGTATGCCAATCAACGTCTCGACAGCAGTGCGTGAGCTACCGGCACTGGCTGACTGGCCGGCACTTGACGGTATCGATCTGCTCGAAGCAGCTCGCAATGTAGGCCATGACCGCAGTGTCTTCATGGGGGCGATTCGTCACTGCGTCACCGAATTTCCAGAGTTTGCCAAGCCTGCTGCCTTGCTCGAGCTTTTGCATGATCAGCCGGATGTTCTGCGGGCGCGTCTGCATAAGTTACGGGGCGCTGTGGGCGTTATCGGTGCCAAAGGTGTCCATGAAATGGCCAGCCGCGCGGAGCGCCTGCTGCGTATCGATGCCAATGACCAGCACATCCCGGATATCCTCGAGACGCTTTCCGGACTCTACGCCAGCCTGAGTCAACAGATCGAACCTTACTGCGAAGCACCCCTGACATTGGTCCCGCAGGGGCGTGCCGACAATGTTGACCCTGCAGCCATCGAGCGGCTCTACATACAATTGCGCGAGCAGGATATTGCTGCACTGGATCAGTTCGAATTAGCTGCACCCGCGCTGCTGGCTCAGGCCGATTCAGTCCTGGTCGAGCAGATCTGGCGTGCCATAGAGGCGCTGGATTATCCAAAGGCGCTGACGTTACTGGACCTCACTTTCAAGAAAGAACGCCACTTCCATGGATAATCAGCCCTCGCTGTTAATCGTCGATGATGACACCACGACCTTGCGTATTTTGAGTAAGGCCCTCAATGGCCTTGGGCAAATTCGTTTTGCCACGGCTGGCGATGAAGCACTGCGTCTGGTTCGGGAAAACCCGCCTGACCTTGTCCTGCTCGATGCTGAAATGCCCGGCATGAGTGGTTTCGAGGTTTGCAAGGCCATCAAAGCCGATCCGCATTTGGCCGATGTGCCTATTATTTTCATCACCAGCCATACCGAGGCCAGCATGGAAGAAGCTGGCCTTGCCCTGGGAGCAGTCGATTTCATTGGTAAGCCGATTCGGCCGGCGATTGTTCACGCCCGTGCCCAAGCGCACCTGCGCCTGAAACTGGCGATGGATCGTCTTAGTCAACTGGCGCAGACCGACGGGCTGACCGGGATTGCCAACCGCAGGCTGTTTGATCAGTGCATCGAGCGTGACTGGTCGGGCGCTCTACGCAATCAGCGTCCGTTCTCGTTGCTGTTACTCGATGTTGATTATTTCAAGCGTTACAACGACTGTTATGGCCATGTGCAAGGTGACCAGTGCCTGATCACGATTGCCGAGACGCTCCGCGCCTGCATACATCGGCCCACTGATATGGTTGCACGCTATGGAGGTGAGGAGTTTGCGGTGTTACTCCCAGACACCGCTGCCGAAGGCGCACTGCAACTGGCCAACAGGATCGTTGCTGATGTCGAGCAGCAGGCGATGGAGCACAGGGAAAGTCCATTTGGGCATGTCACGGTATCGGTCGGAGTCGCCAGCTTTGATCATGCCAGCAGCGGTTGGATGTTGACCGGTAACTCGCTGCAGGGGGCGAAGGCGCATCACCCCTTGAGCGTTTCCGAACTGATCGCGGTTACGGATCGTGCCTTGTACCAGGCAAAGGATGAAGGGCGAAATCGCACACATTTCATCCGTATTGAGGGTTGATTCCGGCCGGATCGGATGAGGTGAAAATGATCAGGCTTACCTGGCCGATATCAGTTATTGCCCCGGCCTCGATGGCACGCGCCATAAAATGCTTGCGCACAAGGGCTCGAGTCGGCATTGCAGATATGTGGTCGCCATTATTCGGCCTGGACGCTGATCAGGGCGTTCGCCGCGCAGCCTGTTCCGCAGAGCATTACAGCAATTCTTCGGTAAAGCGTCCTACGGCTCCCACGACCTGTTTGGCACCTTCCTGGATTTCCACAATCACGCTACCTGCCTGGTTGGCCAGTGCCAGGCCTTGCTCGGCTTGCTCACGGCTGCTGAACATTTCCCGCCTGGCGCGCTCGGCCAGCGCCTGATTCTGCTGCACCACGCTGACGATTTCTTCAGTGGCTTCGCTGGTTCGGCCAGCCAGCTTGCGCACCTCATCGGCCACCACGGCGAAGCCGCGGCCATGTTCACCGGCACGGGCCGCTTCAATGGCCGCATTGAGTGCCAGCAAGTTGGTCTGGGAGGCAATGCCGCCAATCGTCTGCACGATTGAGTTGATCAACAGCGATTGTTCGCCGAGCGCTTCGATGCTTTCCGTCGCCGACTGCATTTTTACCGCAATGTTCTGCATGGTCTGTACCGTTTGCTGCACAACTTCAGCCCCATGCACGGCCCTCACATCCGTTTGTCGAGACACGTCATAGGCAACCCCTGCAGCTTCGCGCACCTGGGCCTCCCGGATCACCTGCTCGGTCACGACGCTGGCGAATTTCACCACTTTGTATAACTTGCCTTCGGCATCATGAACAGGGTTGTAGGTCGCCTCCAGCCAAACCGCATTACCTCTGCTGTCGATCCGCTTGAAGCGATTGGCTACGTATTCACCCCGGTTGAGCGTCTGCCAAAATGCTGCATATTCCGGTGTATTTACCTCTTCAGGCAGACAAAAAATGCGGTGATGTTTCCCGGTAATCTGGCCCAGTGAATAGCCCATGGCATTGAGAAATTGCTGATTGGCAGTAATAACCGTGCCATCCAGATTAAATTGAATAACGGCAGTGGAGCGGATCAAGGCTTCAATGAACGCTTCATTTTCCTTGGCTTTTTCGAGAGCCTGAGTTATTTCGCTACCATAGCCCTGAACATGCGACAGCTTTCCGTTCTCGTCTTTGATCGGGAACCAATTCAGCCTGATCCAGGCCAGGCTCCCGTCGGCTCGCAGATAGCGGTAGTCATCAGCGACGGGTTCGAACTTCGAGATGGCAGTATTGAATGAGCGAAAGCAGGGCAAGTCCTTCACGTAAGGTGGAACGATGGCCGACAGCGGGAGCCCCCGGAGATCATTGCTATACCCCAGTGTTTCAGCAAAATTCGGGTTGAAATCGCAGATATTGAATTGTGCATCCAGTCGGATGGCGAGCATGCTTCTATTCATCTGCTCAGCTTGCTGGCGCAGTAGATACAGTTCTGCACTCTGCTCTTCTAGCGTTTTTTTAAGGGCACTGTTGAACATTAACGTCTCCGCAAGATTGGAAAATTACTGATATGCCACTGCATCCTTGTCAGTCCGGGCAAGGCTTGCCAGCCCGCCATTAGTCATTTGCAATGGCAGTCCTGCCTGGGACTTTTCTGCTCTTTTTGCCTTGCCTGACTTGCGCGCGACGACTGTCCTACAGACCCTGGTCAGCCGGGTAGGCCTTCACTCTGTGCTCTGGTTGTGTCAAAGACAAGCCTGAATGTCGTTCCAGTGTGGTCGCTCGTCACCCTCACTTCACCTGCATGTGCATGCATGATCGAGCGCACGATGGCCAGGCCGAGACCGCCGGAGTCGCCAGGTTGATTGCGTGATGCGTCGCAGCGATAGAACCTTTCGAAAATATGCGGCATGTGCCCGGGTTCTATCACGTCGCCAAGGTTGTGAACCGATAGTTCCAGGGTACTTTCCGTCGTGTGGGTGCTGATGGTGACGGGGCTATTCGCTGCGCCGTAACGAAGTGCATTGGCGATGAGGTTGGCAAGCGCCCGGCGCAGTAGTTCGGGATCGGCCAGGAGCTTGGCATTACTGTGGTTGACCAGCGTGATGCCGCGGTCAGCTGCCATACCCTCGAAGTACTCGCACAGCTGTTCAGTCAGCGCGCGCAGATCGGTCGCTTTGCGCTTAGGCGTTGCCTTCGGCTGCTCGCTCCTGGCCAGGAACAGCATGCTGTCTATCATCCGCGCCAGCCGCTCGTACTCTTCCAGATTGGAGGCGAGCGCATTCTGGTATTCCTCCTGTGAGCGGCTGCGGTCAAGCAGTTGCTGGCTCTGTCCCATGAGGTTGGTCAGAGGCGTGCGCATCTCGTGGGCCAGGTCTTCAGAAAAGCGCGATAACTGGGCGAAGCCCTGTTCCAGTCTTTCCAGCATCTGGTTCAGTGCCTGGCTGAGCACTTCCAGTTCGACGGTGTCGGCGAAATCATCGAGGCGCAGATGTATGTGCCGGGGGTCAATGCTTGCGGCCTGTGTGGCCAGCGTTCTAACCGGGCGCAGGCCTCGCTGGCTGATGAGCCAGCCGAGCGCGAATGCAAGCAGCACACCTGCTGCAAGTGCCATCCAGATTTTGCTGCGATAGGCCCCGAGCATCTGTTCGCGCTCATCCGAACGCTTGCCTGCGATCAGCTTCAGAGCCCCTGCGGCGCGCGCTACATCCAACCAGGCCAGGCGCAGTGAGGGGTTGTGTGGGTCATTGCCCAACTGCGGAGCTGGGGCGGGCGCCAGGTCGGGCAATTGCAAGGATGCTGGGTTGACCTCAATCAGCATGCGCCCATTCGCATCGACTATCCAGAGGAAGCTATCCCGGTTGCCCAACATGTTTTCGTAAAGCTGAGGGCGATTGCGCAGGGCTTCAATGCTCTGGGTGTCATCCAGGAGGGCCTGCATGTGCTGCAGGCGACCGAGCAGAGCCTGATCGTCTCGCCAGAGAATTTCCCGCTCCAGAGAGTGATACAGGTAGACGGCTACCGCCCCGAGCAACAGGCAGCTCGAGAATGCGAACATCAGTGCCAGGCGCAGGCTGAGCGTTCTGGGCCACACCTTCATGGCTGGAGATCCAGCATATAGCCCATGCCCCTGACGGTATGTATCAGTTTCACTGGGTAGGGATCGTCAACCTTGGCCCGTAGCCGTCGAATGGCGACGTCCACGACGTTGGTGTCACTGTCGAAATTCATCTGCCAGACGTGCGAGGCGATCAATGCGCGTGACAGCACTTCACCTTGGCGGCTGAGCAGGAGATGGAGCAGAGCGAACTCCTTGTTGGTCAGGTTGAGACGATCCCCCGCACGGCTGACCTTGCGCTTGAGCAGATCGAGTGCAAGGTCGGCCACCTGGAAGCTTTCGATTTCGCGCGACGGCCCACGCCGCAGCAGGGTGCGAACCCTGGCGAGCAACTCGGCATAGGAGAAAGGCTTGACCAGATAATCGTCAGCTCCCAGCTCCAGCCCTTTGACGCGGTCTTCCACGGCGTCACGCGCAGTCAGAAACAGCACCGGAGTGTCGTGCCTGCGCCGGATGATCTGCAGCAATTGCCAGCCATCGAGCCCCGGCAGCATGACATCGAGAATGATCAGGTCGAATTCGAACTCCTGCGCCAGATGCTGACCATCCAGACCATTGAGCGCCACCTCGACCATGAAGCCTGATTCGCTCAAGCCCTTTCTCAGGTAATCAGCCGTTTTGACTTCGTCTTCAACCACCAGAATTCGCATTTTCTCTCCTGAATCTGTGCATAGCCTAGGCGCAACCGCTGCCGACTCCCATTACAAATTCGTAATCCTGGTGCAATCCGCCTGACGGTCATGGCTGGGCAAGATTGCCGGCATCCGCTCAGCCGAGCCTTACCAGGAGAACAGCATGTTCAAGCTTCACATCACCTTGTCAGCACTGACGCTGTCGATCCTCGCATCCAGCTCATGGGCCGCCGAGCAAGTCGCGATGCGTCAGGACGTGACCTTGCCGCTGGCCAATCAGCTGCTGGATGCAACCCTGTCTGCCTGCCACGCCGATGGCCGCAGCGCGGTCGCGGCGGTGGTCGATCGTGGCGGCAACCTGGTTGCTCTGCAGCGTGACGACAACGTTGGCCCGCACAACACGGCAGCAGCACAGCGCAAGGCCTTCACCGCGCTGTCGACGAAAACAGCAACAGGTCTCTTGGCCGAGCGCGCCCGCAATACCCCGGATACCGAAAACCTCAACACCCTCGATGAGCTTCTGCTGTTGGGCGGTGGCCTGCCTCTGAAAGTCGGTGATCAGGTCATTGGTGCCATTGGCGTTGCCGGGGCGGGCGGGGCGGCCAATGACGAGCGCTGCGCGCGCACGGCCATCGAACAGATTCTTTCCACCCATCAATGAAACGGAGATACAACATGAAAACGCTCAAAACCCTTCTCGCCGGTGCCATTCTCAGTGGCCTGTCGTCCCTGGCCCTGGCAGATGGCAATCCACTCAGCGTTCACGTGCTCAACCTGCAGGATGGTCTGCCGTCTCCTGCGGTGACCGTGACACTGGAGAAAAAGGACGGGCAGAGCTGGCAAACGCTCAATGATGGCATCACCAACGAGCAGGGCCGTATCACTGCCCTCTACCCGCAAGGCAAGTCGCTGGAGAAGGGCACCTATCGGGTGACGTTCAAGACCGGCGAGTGGTTCGCCAAGCACGACATGAAGAGCTTCTTCCCCGAAGTCCCCGTGATCTTCGAAGTCGATGGCACCGTGCCGCATTACCACATCCCGCTGCTGCTCAGCCCTTACGGTTTTTCGACATACCGTGGCAACTAAGGTGCCAGGCGCTTAAGTGCAGCCTGCAAGGAGGTGTCCGGCGGATCGGGCATCTCCTTGCACCTGAGATTCAAGGCAAGTTGGCTTGGCTGGCCACGCCACTGCTGATGGCGGATCAGAATGCCCAAGCCTGCACTATTGCCCTGCAGAATATCTGCAGGGTGACGTTCTGTTTTCAGGACGACGGTGGCAAGCTGGGGCAATTGATCAGAAGGTCGGCAATGACAGCTCCCAGACGAAACCTTGTCCTGGCAATCCTCCTGCTTGCTGTGTGGGGGGTGGCCATGCTGTATGCGTTCTGGTGGTTCGAGGGGCGCTATCTGCGCAGCTTCAGCGATCAACTCGCCCTCTTCGACAGTGCCAGCTTGCAGTTACCTGCCGACATGGCCGGCCCTGGCCCCATCCGTATCGTGCATTTCTGGAACCCCACGTGCCCATGCAATGCCGGTAATCAGCAGCATCTGGCTGATCTGATAGACCGCTATGCCTCGCCGGACGTGACCTTTCACTTCACGCAAAAAGCGGGCAGCCAGGGTGAGTTGCCGATCACATTGAAGGCGTTGCAGCCCCTGTTGGGGATGACCGCCGCCGAGCACATTCCCGCCAGCCC